>JAFVWM010000011.1 GCA_017501665.1 Alphaproteobacteria bacterium
CTGTTTATTTTGATATCATCGAAGCCGTAAAAACTGCGTTTGATAAAGAAGGAATCGAAATTCCTTTCAGCCAACTAGATGTCAACATAAAGAACAAATAGAACAAAAGAAATATTTTATTTAAAAAGCGTTAGAAATTTTCTAACGCTTTTTGTTTTACGATTCGGCTGGCTCACCAGCCGTGCAACCAAGTGAGACACTATCAGAGCCACATAAGGCTTTGCAGTATTTTTTTAGTAAAAATCTAATCATTTTAAAAAGAAAAAACCGTGAAAAGTTTTTGCTTTTTTATTTTGTTGAAATCATTTATAAGATGTGCTATAATATTACAAATAAGAATTAAGGAGAACATAATGGAAATACAACTTAAAGAACTTATTGACCAAATCAAAAAAGACGGTGTAGAAGCTGCAGAATCAGAGGCACAGGCTATATTAAAAGCTGCAAATGATGAGGCTGAAAAAATAATTTTGAGCGCTAAGGCGGAAGCGAAAAGAATTCTGCAAGAAGCTAAAAAAGAAAATGAGCGTATGGTGAAATCAAGCGAGGATGCTATTCGTCAGGCGGGCCGCAATCTGCTGATTTCTTTCAGAGAAAGTGTAACGAGGGAACTCAATGCTATCATTGGCGAAAATGTTACTGCTGTATATTCATCCGATACATTCGCAGGGCTGATTATTAGCATTGTTGAAAGCTGGGCTAAAAAGCCGGATGCAGAAGACATTGCAGTGATTTTGAATGCTCAAGACCTCAATAAGTTGGAAGAAACCTTACTGGCAGTTCTTAAAGAAAAAATGCTGAAGGGCATCACTCTGAAAGCAAATGATAATTTTGACGGTGGTTTCCGCATTGCCGTAAATAACGGTAGTGTATATTACGATTATTCTGCAGAGGCGGTTGTGGATATGCTTTCAAATTATCTTAGTCCTAAGGTTAC
The DNA here is from genome assembly GCA_017501665.1 of Alphaproteobacteria bacterium. Classification (GTDB taxonomy): domain Bacteria; phylum Pseudomonadota; class Alphaproteobacteria; order RF32; family CAG-239; genus CAZU01. Next base: position 938 of record JAFVWM010000011.1, read on the forward strand.
CGAGCTTTTGAAAGAGGCGAAGGAATAATTATGGCTGAATATTATTTAATTTCGCAGTTGCCATCTTTGGATGGAATTAGTGAAAATGCTCCGCTTCCAATTACAGAGGAACGATTTACAGAGCTTTGCAACCGATTTTTAGGAAAAAGGTCGCAGGAAGCGATGAATAAGCTCACTTTATCACCTCCTAAAAGCAGTGAGAGTTCGGGTTCTGTTTTGATTGATGCCTGGAATGAAAGCGAGAGAAACCTTCGGTTTGCGCTTGGTAAAGTTCGGGCAGAAAAAATGAAGAAACCATTCGATATAGAAAACAGAATATTTCCTGTGGAATATATCAAGGTAGCAAGTACGGCAATAGAAAACGAAAATCCAATGGAAGCAGAAAAATATCTAAACAGTTACCGTTTGGAAATCTTAGAAGCGTTAAGACCTATGGATAGTTTTTCGGAGGATTATATTTTCTATTACGGACTTAAATTAAAATTGCTTCTTCGCATAAGGCAGTTTGATACAAAGAGCGGAGAAAAAGCATACAAAAATATATACGACTCCATTTTAAATGGAGATAGGTTGGAGGCAAAACAATGACCGAAAATAAAGGAAAGGTAGTAAGCATAAACGGAAATTTGGTGTCGGTAGAATTCGACGGAAACGTTTCTATGAACGAAATA
>JAFVWM010000012.1 GCA_017501665.1 Alphaproteobacteria bacterium
ATGAAGACGCAAGGCACTCTGTCGGCGGTGGCAGCCATGATATAAGAATAGTCGAAGCCGATGTCGTCTAAGTTAGGTTCTATCTTCTTGTTCCAGTCTTGTCTGCCGTTTTCGTCGCCGAGGCCGAGATGCCATTTTCCTATGGCTGCGGTGTTGTAGCCCGCTTGTTTAAAGATGTCGGCTACTGTTAGTTGTTCGGGTTTTATTATCATGGCGGCATCGCCGTTTGCCACGTTGGTTCCTTCTTTGCGCCAAGGATATTCTCCTGTGAGGAGCCCGTAGCGTGACGGCGTGCTCACCGATGCGGCAGAATAAGCGTTGGTGAAACGTATCCCGTTATCCGCGAGACGATCTACGTTAGGAGTCTCTACGTTCTTCGTTCCGTAACATTGCAAGTCGCCGTAACCAATATCATCGGCATAGATAAGAACGACGTTAGGAAGTTCATTCTTCTGAGCCTGCATCGCCGTCGGAATAGCAAGCGATAATGACAATATGACGGGATTCATTTTTTTCATGTTTGCAATGATGATTTTTTATGGGATTCTTTCACAAATCCATTTACGGAAGAATGGATCTTCAACTTCATATTTGTCTTCTTTTATGAGAAAACCTTTTTTCATCATTTTTCTTATGGAGCTATAAACGGTGCTCGTCGGTAACATTTTGTTTTCGTATGGTTTTTCTTCTTTGCTTAAAATGCGTACAATCTTTTTGTCGGTGTTGTTAAACGACATCCAGATTCTTTCAAAATCTAAATCGTGCGATTGGATTATTTGATTTATTGATGTTGTCAATAAATCTTCAGACTTAATTTTTTTGTAATAGGCGTTGTCCCAAATTGTAGCAGCAAGTTGTTGCGTGTAATATGGATGACATGATGTGAAACTCAGAATTTCTTCAGTCAACTTATCGTGATTGTCTGTAACGACATCCTTGATTCTATCGTTTACATATTTATGGAAATCATTGTAAGGGATTTTCTTTAATCGCATCAATTGACCGAAATGATAGAATGGAGATTTTTTTCGTTCGAAAATATCACTCATCATTGATTCCTCACTGCCTAAAAATATATAATTTACTTTAGATTGTTCTTGAATGATGGAACGCATCTTTTTGTCGATGTCTTTTTCTATTTCAATAAATTCCTGAAATTCATCAAAAATCACAATGATTCTGTTATCTTCATCACTGACTTTTTCAACAAGTGACAAGGCATCTTCTAATAAAGCTGAAATATTAGAGGCAGTCTGGAATCCGATTTCCATATTGTCACCTAATGGAGTTATCGAGACTGTTGGCATTACTCTGAAATTAGCCAACAAATGTTTTATCTTTTCCCATGGATGAAGACGGAATACACCTTTTAGCAATAATGATGCTAAATCTTCTATGCAAGTCACTTGTTGCATATTGATTGAAATGTAAGGATGTTTACTTTCGGTGACGGCTTTTTTTACCAAACTTGATTTGCCAAATCTACGTGGACTTATAAGTATTAAATGATTGGGACTATTGAGAATCCTGTTGATTTGTTCTAACTCTTCTATTCTGTCGGTGAAATACTGATTATCCACCAAAGTCCCGAATTTAAAAGGGTTTTTCATATTCCGATATTTTTCGTTCCGATATTTTTCGCAAAGATAATATTTTTCTTTTTAGCATAAAAGTCCTTTGGTTATTAATTTTAGATTTTTAAAACGAATTTTGCGGAGAGCGGTAATTTTTTTTATTTAGTCAAATAAAAAATGTATATCAACTACATTCTCAGATTCTCAGATTTCAAATCTCTTCTTTCAAAAACTTCGCTGTAAATCCTTTATTGTTTTTAACGATTTTCTCTGGCGTTCCTTCGCTGATGATGGTCCCTCCTTTGTCGCCGCCGTCAGGTCCAACGTCGATGATGTGGTCGGCGAGTTTTATCAC
>JAFVWM010000013.1 GCA_017501665.1 Alphaproteobacteria bacterium
GAGAGAACGGATTTTTGTTTTTGACAGTCAGTCAAAACAGAGCGTCATCAGAAAACCGGACTTTTTAGAATGACATTCAATTCTTAAAATTGACAACTTTTTTTATGCTTTTTGAATCGTTATCTATATACTCAATGTAGATCTCTTCTTCATTTAAAAAGATAAGTTTATCACAAGTCGCCATTGAAAAATTTAAATCCAATTCGTTTGAAAATTCCGCGCTGTCAAAAAAGCCGTTAATATAAAGCTTCGGCTTTTCTTCGGGTTTGAAATATGCAATATAATACTCTTTTTCTTTGGTATCTACGTAATCTGCATATATAGAATTTGGATTAAACTCCTCAGACACCGTTTTACTAAATACGTTAAAATATTTCACAGAAAAAGCATTAGTCCCAAAGCCTAAAAACAATCTAAGGACACCGTCACCTTTGTCTTCAATTTGCGGTTCGGTTCCCGTTTTTGTATCTTCGGCCAAAACGTCTTTGCCATTTGTGATTCTATATTTGTATTTCTGCAAATCTTCCTCGTATATTTGGTAAAATGGCGTTTGAATAATATATTTGCTTGTGTCAATTTCGCTTTGCGAATTTTCAACGGACAAATCATTTTCGCTATCAGTCTCATAACTTGTACCGCACGCAGAAATAGATAAAATCAAAATCACAGATATAACAATCAAAGAAATTCTTTTCATCTTATCACCGCCGTATGAGTTTTTATATCAAAAATCGTAGAGTCTTAATAATATTTATTCAATGGGTTCCCAGGCTAATTTAGCCTCGCCTATTTTTTCAACCGATTCCAAAACACTATCAAAATGCTCTTTTGTGATTTCAATATGTGAGGGTATTGCATGAGCGCTTTCGTTATGAATGTTTACATTTTGCGTATATATATTTTCCAAAATATCAACGTCATTTTTTGTAAGCACCGATACCGTAACTGAACATACCTGATTTCCGGTATACGAATATACCAAATAGGAGTAATCGGCATGATTCGGTGCACCGCCAAAATGTGTTGCCAAGCAATTACCGTTGCTTAGTATCTTAGAATCACTGCTTTCCACACACCAAAATTTAAGTTTGCCGTTTTGCACCCAAAAGGTAATAACCTCCACCTTATTATTAATACACAATTCAGGTATGGAATCGCCGTTACGGTCAAATAAAGCATACGTTAACGGGTGCGGATTTGCCATTTTAGTTAAATCATTAATATCAACTTCTGAACCATCAGTATACACAGCTGTGATTTTTCCGCTTAAAAAATCGTTATAGATTTCTTCAACTGAATTATTAGCGCTGTTTTCTGTTACGTCACTATTTGCTTCTTGTGAATTACCGTTACAGGCCGAAAAGCTGAAGGCTACTAAAATCGCAAAAATGAAAGCGAAAAATCTTTTCATAAAATCACCTTTTTAGATAATTACTTTGTGGGGAATTCGATTGAGTATGCTATAGCTTGGATGCGATTTTCCTTTGCTCCGTCCTCTTTTTTATAGGTTTCTAACGTTATAAACGTGTGTCCGTTATATTCCTTGTTAGAAAAATTATAACGCATTTGCAGAGTAGAAATGGTGATTTCACCTTTGTATTCAGCCGTAGAATAATCCATAAGAGACGGATATCCTAACTCTTTGATTATATCGTCTAATGACGAATCCATTGATATCTTTTTGAAGTATTTGATTTCAGCATCCAAAGGCACGCTGTTTGTTATGAATTCGTATTCGTCTTCGTAAAAGAAGCTATCCACCTGTGTTACAAGGCAGTCCTTCATTTTGCCCTGATAATTCTCCCCCGGATTTATTGCAAAGGCTGAGAAAATATTGCCTTTTGGCGACATTACCTTTAAGGCGCCGAAGCTTAAATCCGACTCAACGTCTAAAAAATATACCGGCTCAGAATCTATTTCGATTATATCAAAGCCTTTATTTAATAGGTCTTCTACCGTTATGGGCAAAGTGATTTTGGTGCCGTCGATTATGACTTCAAAATTTGATTTTGACGGTTTAAGTTCTTGCTCTTTTTGAAGTTCGTATCTATAACTGTCGAGTGTTGCGCTTGCCGACCGATGCTTAAAAACGTATTTTGAAAGGTCAATTCTCTTTGACATTTCGGTTTTAAAGGTTTCGTGGTCGGTTATAGACCCGATTTTTTCTTCGGGAGCATTCATATCCGAACAGGAAACGAGGCTTAAAAGGCAACTTATTAAGAGTATGATACATAGTATTTTCTTCACGCGATCACCGCCTCAAAGTTTTTGGTATATTTGTGTTACATTAGAAAATAGAACGCTACTGCAAAGCAAAGCTGATATCCGTTAAAAAATCGGATGGTGCAGTATTGTTAAGAACCGGTTGAAGATTAAATACCAGCTCGCCGTTTGGCAAAGAAGGAGTATAAACCTTATAGAATAGTTGAATAATACAATCTTCCCAATTGTAATTTGAATTTCCGGAAGTTAGTAGTATGATTTTATTAGGCTCGCCAAGTCTTGAGATTATATCATCAAGAGTGGAATCCTTGTTTATTCCTTCAATCATTTCAAAGTCAGGGCGAGTAGGGCTTATACCCTCTTGGTATCTAAACGTTTTCTCATAACAAGAGAAAAGTACTTGCGTGATATAACAATCATTAAAGTTTCTTGAATTTCCGTAAAAATTCATTATAAAAGTAAGAACCTTGTTTCCGCACGGCGACGTAAAGTAGGCACTGCCTTGTAAAATGCTATCATCAAAAAATTTCTCTTCAACAGTAAACCCTTTACTTAAGAAATCGGAAACCTTTATAGGCATAGTAATGGTTATATCGTCAATTGTTACATCATAATTAGACACTTTGTGACTAATAGACTTATCTGTTTTCAAATCATAAGTATAGTGCACACTTTTATATCCATTACCAAAGCTTGCGCTATAATCTTCCTTCAAAACGTCATAATCATTAAGATTTAGCCTTTTTGATGCTTCGCGAACAAAATCATCGTGGTCTATAATTCTGCCTATTCTATTATTTGTGTTCAAAGCAGTCAGCTTGTAAAACACGTCAGACATTCTGGATTTGTTGTTTAAATCGGTAATATAAACGGCAGAACCGTCACTTTGCACAGTGAGTTCTCTATCTTTAGAATTATTAAGATAAAAAGTGAGATTTGTTTTTCCGGAAATCTTATTGCTTGCCGACAACTCAAGTCTTATACAAAAGCCAAATTTACCGTTGTGCATAGCACTGATTTTTTTGATATCGTTATTGGTTATTATTGACGTTCCCGAACTGTTTTTGAAAGTCAGAGCATTATTGGTAACAGATGATTCACCAAACAAAACTGTTCCGTCATCCAAAACAATACCGTCGTCAACAAAGGAATTATTAGAAGCAAACAGCCCCTCTAACTGCTCGGCGGTAAAGGTTTGTTTTTTGTGTACAACAAAGCAAAAATTATCGTTAAACGATATATCATCAGCCACGTATTTATAATTTCCGTCGCCATCAAATCTACCGCTATTTATGCCGATAACCTTGTCACCCTCAAAATAAACGGTAAACTCATAGTTTTCCTGGTCATAGTTCTCGACAAGTTTAAATCCGTTAACGTATTTATGCGAAGAAAAGGACATAGCTTTCTCTGTTAAAGACGTTTGCAAACACGAATAATATCGTTCACCCTTTTTAAAGGTGATCATATTATTAAAATTATTTCGTGTAATAACAACTTCAACCGAGCCGGTTCCACCAAGTTTTTGCGCCAAAAATCCTCTGGTATCATTTAAGGTGATGGTGAAATAACTGTACATGGTGATTGTAAAGTTTGAATTAGCATTTATATCGGTTGCAGTCGAGTTTGCAAGATTTAATAATTTAAAACTCCTATTATTTGCTAATGCTGTTAATTTGGGCTTTTGCGCCGATTTAGATAATAACACCACCCCGTTTTCCGCAATCGCTTTTTTGACAGCATAAAAATTCAACTTATCTAAGCTGTTAATTTTTACGTTTTCTTTTGTAACAATAGTTGAAACGTTATCATCCGAAATATTATTGCTATCGCTTTGTGCACCATCGTTAGACGGTGTTTTGTTGCCGGAGGTGGTATTTGAGGAATAGCCGCTGCTTGCATCATCATTGGCTGTGTCTTCCTCTGTGAAAACAGAGCTGTTTTCGTAGTTAGAGGAACCCTCATTCTTATTTGCAGTGCTTTTCTTACAGCTGGTAAAAGAAAGAATAAAGATTAGCGACAATAAAACTGCAAGGGCTTTTTTCATAAAGATTCCTCCTCTTTTTCATTTTTTAAAAAAACTTCCAGCTCATCAATAGTAAAGGTTTGCTTCGTGTAGAGAACAACGCAGAAATCTTCAATAAACGTTACGTCATCTACGGCATAGTTTTCCGGCACGCTGCGAAAAGGTGCGCACTCAAAGCCTGTAACCTTTGAACCTTCGTAATGAACTGTAAATTTATAATTTTCTTGCTCCAAATTTTTAATGATGTTAAACCCATCAATATATTTATGAGAAGAAAATTCGTGACTTCTGTTATTTGTATCGGGGTCGTAGTCACCGCCGTTTGCTAAGCACGTATAATACTTATCTGCACGTTTAAAAGTTATCATTTTGCCCAAATCGTCTATATCGTTTTGAGTGACAACTACTTCCACCAAACCCGTACCGCCGAGTTTTTGCGCCAAAAAACCTTTTTCATCATTAAGTTCAATAGTAAAATACGTTACCATTGTTGTGGTGAAAATTTTGTTGCGGTCTATGGGGTTTTCCGTATAAATATTATTAAGCGAAATCATCTTTGGCGCAGAGAACCTACTGTTTCTCATTCCAAGCGGAAAGAAAGAATTTTCACTGATAATCTTTTTCGCGGAATAAAAGTTGATTTTATCGATGCTGTCAATATTGTAATTTGCTTCTGTGACAGGCGGAACAAAGGTTGAAGGGGTTTCCTCCGATGACGTAGAGGGAGGATTTTCATCCGGATTCGAAGGAGTGCTGTTATTAGGTATAAATCCACCTTGAGAGCTGTTATTTGACTGATCCTTGTCCTGCGATGAATAGTTACTGTTAGTAGTGCTGCTTGGATCATTTTTATCCGAGGAATCATTTGAATTTCCCGGCATACTTTGTGAGTTGTCTGTTACAGGAATATTGCTGCTGAAAAAACCGCTTTTCCACAAACCAAAACTTGTGATTATAACAATACAACAGCAAAGGGCGGGAACAACTATACTTACAATAATACGCTTTTTCTTCTTTTGCGCCGCTATATATTTATTTCTGCGTTCAAAAACACTGTTGGCTATTTCATCATAGCTTTTCATACTGGAATCCCTCCTTATCTAACAATAATTTAAGAGATTGTTTTGCGCGATATATTAAATTTTCAATTTGACGTTTGGATTTACCCATTATTTGTGCTGTTTCTTCGTTTGAAAACTCTTCAAAAAAGCAAAGCCACAAAACCTGACGGTATTCAAGCCTTAAATCAGATAAAGCCTTATGAATAATAACTTTTCTTTCATTTTTGATATATAGATTTTCAAGACACGTTTCATCTTTAACGTATTTTTCCATATCCTCTATCGGATACGCAGAAAGCTTTGAATTGCGCCTTAAATAATCTATTGCCACGTTTCGTCCAATGGTGTAAAGCCAGGTCTTAAACGAACTTTTTGCGTTAAATTTCGGCTTTTTAACTGCAAGCTTAAAGAAGGTTTCTTCCATTATCTCTTCGGCAACGTAAATATTGTTTACAAAGCCGTTTAAATATAGAATTAAACCATCTTTATATTCCTTGATAATTAAGGTTAAACCCTCGTCATCACCATTAAGAAAACGGCGGTAGCTACTTGCACCGTTATCCATTTAGTACCCCTCTCTTTGGTTTCTCCTCATCTATTAGACGGGGACATATATAAAAACTCTCAGTAATTTTTCCATATTGTAACACAAGCATAACATAAAAGCGGCCGCCAGACAATACTTGCGGCCTCATATCTATTACTTCTTTCCAAAAAACGTATATTTTTTTAGTAAGAGTGAAGAGATAAGAATTAAAAGAAAAATCCCGCCCACTTACGTGAACGGGATTTTTGTCATTCGTGTCCGAAAAAGAACTGGTCAAAAACCGAGGATTGTCTATAAAATCAAGTATCTAAAAGCCATTTGTAGTCATCACACCTAAAATAAGCTTTTGAAAAATCTTCCTTTGTTAAAATAGCGCAATTATTATAAATCTCAATATTGCGAATCCCATAATTATTAATACTTACCACTTTGCGCTCATTATAATTCAATTCTTTATTGTCGGCTAAATATTCCTCAAGCGGTTGCATAAATTGGTGACAAATAAAATAGCCATTACCTGATAATTTTGAATCAGGTGAAAGCTTCATAAAGAGATACATATCATCTAACGATTCATTAATATACAAATACGTATAAAAATCCTTATTTTTCTGTTCTTCAACAAATATAGGATATTTTTTCAAATCTTCTATATGTCGATTGTCATACGACCTTTTTTCTCGGTCTTTGAGATTTATAACAATAGTCTGCTTTTCTTTATACGCCGTTCCACTTCCGTTTATAAATATATGATGGTTTACACGATATACCATTATTGGTAATATAATAGCGATTAGTAATAAAGGAATTAGTTTTATGTTGAGTTTTTTTATTCGCCAAATGATAAATACAATTATTATACTTACTATTGCCCACAAAAATATTTTTCCTTGCACTCTGGCACCGTATGGCACGATAACGCCACCTGTTTCGGTTGCACCAAAAACATCCAAATTCCTTAATATAGAAATCTGATATATAATAAAAAACAAAATTATAAAAGCAAAATCTATTAATACATTTATCAACCATTTCCTCTTTGTCATAAACTCACCGCCTTGGGTGTATTATATGCTTGTGTCAAATTTGGGACAAATTTATGACTTTTCTAATAAAATTACGTATATAATTAATCTAGATAAATAGTATATTTATTTTGTTGGAAATTTTAACTAGTAAATCTTTGGTATTTATAATATAATTATCTTATAAGTGAGGTTGATTATATGCAAAAAGAAATTTTAACAAAAGAAAACATTATAAATGATTTAAAATCAATATTGATTAAAGAAATAATAAAGTCGCTCTCCTTATTACCTCTTTTGATATTTGCATATTTACTATTTTTATTTGGCCCCCATTCGCCTACAAAAACAAAAGGTTTTATGTTGCTTTTCTGTATAATGTTTTGTGCTTTTTTAACTCTTATTTATATTTATGATTTTGTTCGTGCTGTTGTACCATTATATAAAATTAAAAATTTTACAATTTCTTCTGATTTTGTGACAAATAAATTAGAGAAACGCCGGAGTCACCCCCGTTCTTTAATCTTGCCCCGTCCGTATACATTAGTGTTTTCCCGAAAAAGTAAATATCGCATTCCAGACATAAATAATTATAAATGGTCCAATATGTTTGAAATGCCAGATAAAAATGTTTTTCACTGTACTGATATAAATGATGATTTCTATTTAGTAAGTGTGGGTAAGCGCACAAATATTGTGGCATATAACAAAAAAATGTTTGAATACCGAGAAAATTGAGAATGGCGGCCGTCTCTTGGAGTCGGCTGCCATTCTCTTTTAATAATTTGTTATTGATTAATTAAATCACAAACATCATGCAACCTATATGTCATTCCATTTTTCATTTCAAATAAAACATTATACCCTGTATCGCATGCACAATAATTAATAACTTCCTTACTGTAACTTAAATCCAAAGTCATTGCGTCTGATAAGTCTTGCAAGCTATCATATAAAGAAACATAATTATTTGCCCAATGAATTAGGGTATCCTTAAAATGTTTTTCTATTAAAGCGCCTGTTGCTGTACCAGAAACATATCCAGAAAGTTCGTTTTTTACTGTATTAAAATCGGTAGCTAATGCAACCACATGAACTGTTGCTATAATGTTTATTCCGGCTGATAACATTCCACCGATAAACGTTGTACCAAAAGCAATTCCAATAATTGTATTTGCAAACTGTAGTAATTCAATCCAAGTTCTAGCATCATAAATTTGATGCATTCCAAAAATGGTCTCTGATTCTGATAAAACATCATTAATTTCTTCATAATCATCAACTTCATACCAAGTACCATCAATTGTTCTAGCAAAATATTTTGGTTCTCTATTGAATAATAATCTGAAAATTCTATCTTTTTCTTTCACTTTATCTTCAAGAGTTATATCCAATTCTGCTACATATCTTTGAATATAATAAGCTACACCATGTGGATCAATAGTATACAAAAGTTTAATTTCCTCATCGGTATATTCTTTTGGTGTTGTATTTGACATAATTGGGTCACTTTCATTGTAATAAGTGAAGAAATTATGATTTGATCTCTTAGCCCAAATTGAGTTTACACCATCATCATTATCGTTGAAAATCATATCACGATTTATACAACGCCATACTTTTCCGGAATTTTGAAAAACAACTTTATTAAACGCACCGTCTTTTTGAATTGTTACAGTATCATAAAAAACTGTCACTGTACAACTCGCCGAATACCCACCATCAACTGTACAAACGGTAATAGTTGCAACACCTGCTTTTTTAGCACGGACGAAACCGGTATAAGTATTAACCTCTACAACGCTATCGTCACTACTGCACCAAGTAACTGTTTGGTTTGTAGCGTTTGACGGATAAACGGTTTCACAAAGATAATCGGTATCTCCTACATTCATAGTAAGACTTGTAGGACAAACACTTATTCCGGTTACAGATACAGGCGGGGTTACAGTTACCTCAATATAATCTTTTTTACTATCGTCATCCTTAGCTACAGCAAAAATTCTTGTTGTGCCTGTGCTTACACCGTAAATATATCCTGTAGTTTTATTTACGCTTGCAATAGCAGGACTATTACTATACCATTCTACCTCTGCACATTCGGGACAGTTTGAAGATATACTAGCGTATGCTCCATAATACCATTGTCCTTTTGTAATGGTTGCGCTGCTTGGATATACAGTAACTGAATTTACATATGACATTCTTTTTTCCTCCTTATTATACCAAATTTAAAACATTTTTTCAATGATGACCTTTTCATTTCTTAAAAGGTTAATATTGAATGTGGTCTCTATGCCATTATCATCATCAATGGGGTGGCAGTCTTTACCGTACTGCCAAATCGCTATGTCCTTACGCTTAATACCTGACGGTGCGTAAGGCATCCAGTTATCGGGATGAATTAGGTGAGTTGTAGTCATACTGTCATATTCAGATAATGTAGGAGCTACTGACCATACAAGGCACTGTTCGAAAAGCTCACGGTCGGTTTGAAGACCTCGGCTAAACTCACGGTCAAAATTAAACTGAGCATCCGTGTTGGCCTTAAATGCAGGAACATATCCTGATTCAATAAGTTCTTCTGCAAAGCCCTTTAAATAATCCTTACTTGCAGATTCTTCGCCAATGTCAAAGAACAGTGCACTGCCTTGAGGGATTTCTAAATCAAAGGCTAGTGCTACTGCAATTTCTCCTGCAGACTTGCCTTGTTCTTCGGTCTGCTTTTCACCTGAATCGTTATAAACAGCGGCAACCTTACAACCCTTAGAATGAATAAATTCAATCTCATCCTTTGTTAATGCGTTTTCGCCTAAAAGATTTCTGCCCCAAAAGTTGGGATGAATCTTATTACGAATTACCCATTCAAACATTGAAATATTGTTTTGAAGAATGTCATTCGCTTGAATTTCGGAATCCACACCGAACAACAATCTTTCTACGGGAACTGCCTCCTCGGCTGTTTTTGTTTTAGGGCCAACAGCAGCAGCCCTTGAAGCCTCGGCTAATGCCTTGGCGTGTTTAGCACCTTTACATGCCATAATTTTTACCTCTTTTCATAAATTTTTTTATTTCGAGTTCAAACTCTTTTGTAACGTTACAAGCACATTATAAAAACTAACCCTGACAGTTTTTGTCAGGGTTAGAAAATATTTTGGAAAATTTTTTAGATTTTCTAAAATAAAAAACAGACCTTAAAACAGAATAACTTCCTGTTTTACGCCTTTTGTTTAAAATAAACTTAGAAAATTTAAGGTATGACAAAAATCATACTGACACACCCAAAATCATACCAAAGAGATTGCAATTAAAAACTTTGTTTTTAAGAAGTAAAACCGCCGTCAGTATGACGGCTATTCCTGCCTTGCCTTACAAATTTGATAAAAAGGCAAGGATGAATATTATTTGTCCCTATTGTAGCACAAGCATAGCATAAAAGTGGTGAAGCCGCAATACTTCTTCACTATTCACTATTACTTCTTACTTTCAAAAATCCCGAATGTGAGTTTAGTGAAGAGTGAAAAGTGAAGAGTGAAAAGGTAATAAGTAAAAATCCCGCCCACTTACGTGAACGGGATTTTTGGGAAGTTTGAACTTAATGACACGAATGAAAGGGCTCTGAAAACCTGATTTTCTCACCAATTATTTTATCTTATCAACTTTACAAGAATATCTATTGAAAATTTCACTGATATCCTCATAAGAGTTGCTATCATTTAATAAGAGAAATTGTCCATTTGCATATCCAGACTTTGTAAATGTTACAGCAATTGGTATGCCTTCCTCAAAAACATATAAATACGCAATACTTTTATCTAATTCTACATCTTTGTCATATTTCGTCGCAGTCAAAATCGAGCACAAAATCATTGTGTTTGTACCGCTTTGAGCATTGATTGAACTAATAATCGAACTAAGGGAAACTCTATGATCCAACTGTTCTTTTAAATTATCCGAAAGCTTATCATAATCATCTATGTTTTCACTGCCTAATTTTGATAAAACATCTTTTGCGTTCGGAATTTCAACAGAATAAACAGCTATCGGCGAATCATAATCCGTTGCTTGAAATTTTACAATTTCATCTTCGAATTCAATAGTAGAATAAAGAGAAATATACTCATCTGAATAGGTCATTTCTTGCATAGTTTTAGTAACTTCTATTCCCAAATCAAATAAAGCCTCTTCATTATGAGAATAATGACTTTTGCCACAAGCAGTCATAGCTAAAGCTAGCAAAAAAGCAAAAATAATAATACTAAATTTTTTCATATAATTCACCTCTTGAGTGCATTATAGCAAAAAAGCGGTGGAGGGGCAAGGGTTTGAGCGAAGCATCGGCAAAGCCGATGTGAAGTTATGCCGTTGGCATAGTGAAGTTTTGTGCTTTCGCACAAATTGGGGCAGTTCATTCTGCGACGCCTTTTTTTGAATACACTATTATATTTCCGGCGCAATATACCCACGCTCTTCAAGAGCCTTTCCGATTTTGTCAAGCATTTCTTCTGAATCGGCACGGACGGTATGGTAATGATACCCGCCCGTGATATTCATAAGCTCTGTGGATTTTCCTGTTCTAACACCCTCAATAAACTGCTTGACATGAAGACGGGAAAAAATATTAAGCTGTGCGGACATTTTGCCATATACCTTATGCCAAACAAAAACATCAACTACGGTACCACCGAGATCGACAATCAGATTCAGTTCATCTTCGGTTTCTTCAGTCGTGTGATGTAACTTAAAAACACGCTCTTTGAGAGGGGTCTGCTGCATAATATATCCATTATGTGTAGAAAGGATCTCGTATCCCAAACCTTTTAGCACAGTTATGTCCTGGACAATAATCTGTCTGGATACGCCGAATTTCTCGGAAAGAGTACTGCCGGATACTGCTTCATTTGACGACAGAAGCAAATTGACGATTGCTTTTCTTCTTTCGGATGCCTTCATGTATTCACCCCTTTATACAGCGTGTAAATTTTTAAGAGAAAGATCCAAAATCGGAGAAGAGTGCGTAAGCGCACCGCTCGATATATAGTCTACGCCAATATCCACAAGCTTTGCAACATTTTCCTTTGTTACGTTACCGCTGCACTCGGTTTCGGCTCTGCCTGCAGTAAGTCTAACGGCCTCCTTCATATCCTCAACACTCATATTATCGAGCATGATGATATCAGCGCCGGCTTCAAGAGCTTCTTTGAGCATATCAAGGTTTTCTACCTCGACCTCAATCTTACGAACGAACGGTGCGTATTCCTTGGCCATCAGAACGGCCTCTTTAACGCCACCTGCAGCACCTATATGATTATCCTTTAAAAGAATACCGTCACTGAGGTTATAACGATGATTGTATCCACCGCCAACCTTAACGGCATACTTTTCAAAGATGCGCATACCGGGAGTTGTCTTACGGGTATCGAGAAGTTTGGTCTTGCTACCCCCCAGTAAATCGGCAATATTGCGAGTATAGGTAGCGATACCACTCATACGCTGGAGATAGTTAAGTGCGGTTCTCTCGCCGGAAAGAAGAACTCGGATATCTCCACGAACCAGGCCGAGCTTTTGTCCTTTCTTTACCTCATCACCGTCTTTGCAGGTAAAGGTTACTTCGGTTTTATCATCAAGAAGTTCAAATACTCTCTTGAAAACATCAAGGCCGGCAATAACGCCGTCTTCTTTACAAATAAGTTCCACCTCACCAAGCTGATAGCGTCTCATAACCGAGTTGGTAGTAATGTCCTCACTTGTAATATCCTCCTGCAAAGCAAGAAGGATAAGATTGTCTGCATTAAGTTTCATAGAAATATTATTCATGGCTGTTTTTCTCCTTTTCAATGGCATCTAAAACGATTTTCTTATATTTTTCCGCATATCCCTCATACTGAGAAGCATCAACCGAAACCTCAGCACAGTTCTTTGCTTGAGCATAGTTATCTATAATATGTGTTGCTGCTCTTTTTGCAAACACAAGGCTTTCAAGCAACGAGTTACTCGCCAGACGGTTTCTTCCGTGAACACCGTTGCAGGCCGTCTCGCCGGCAGCATACAGACGATTCATTGATGTTTTACTGTATCTATCAACATCAATACCGCCCATAAAGTAGTGCTGGGACGGAACAACCGGGATAGGTTCCTTAGTTGCGTCATAGCCCTCTTCGAGACAACGCTGATAAATGTTAGGAAAGTGTGTTTTAATTTCTTCTTCAGGAATAGGCGCCATTGAAAGCCAAACGTGCCGACTTCCCTCTTTTTTCATTTCTGCAAAGATAGCGTTTGCGACCACGTCACGTGGCAGCAGTTCATTGACAAAGCGTTCGCCCTTAGAGTTAAGAAGAATGGCGCCTTCGCCACGAACCGATTCGGAAATTAAGAATTCTCGTCCATCTTTCTCGGTGTAAAGCGTTGTGGGATGAATTTGTATATAGTCGATATGCTGTAGCTTGATA
>JAFVWM010000014.1 GCA_017501665.1 Alphaproteobacteria bacterium
AGTGGTAGCATCTAAAAGTTTATCTCCGCCGGCTATTTTTTTAAATAACTGCCACGCAAAAAAATTTTTATTGGAAGAATCTAACACCAAATCAAACTTCTTTAAGCGCAATTTCAGGGCCTTTCTGAGTAAATGAAAAGTCACCTTTTGTTCCGTTAAGGCAGAAACGGGAAGGCGAACCACCTTATCTACATAAGAATTATTTTTAAACAATTCATAGGCCGGCCCAAAAGAGGCCACCGTAATTTTGATTTTTGGATTTGCTTTTTTTATTTCCCGATAACAGCAAGAAGACAATATGGCATCTGCCAAAGAACCGTCCCCCCGCAACACCAATATCTTACGCAAATCCTGAATATGAGGCAATGTATTCATACCCACATTGTACAATAACTATAACTCTAAATTTTTAAGTTTTTCTTCTACGCGAAGTTTGCGTAAATCTTCCAAAATATTTTCAATGCTTCCTTGCATAATTTCGGTAATATTGTGATAGTTTTGATTCACGCGATGGTCTGTGACACGGCTTTGAGGAAAGTTATAGGTGCGGATTTTTTCACTACGGTCCCCCGTACCCACTTGGTTCTTACGTGCATCATAGATTTCTTTATTGCGTTTTTCTTCTTCGATTTGATAAAGTTTGGCCTTCAACATAGCCATTGCTTTTTCGCGGTTTTTACCTTGACTTCGTTCTTCGCGACAAGACACTACTACACCGGTAGGTTTGTGAATAATACGCACCGCTGTTTCTACTTTATTGACGTTTTGACCGCCAGCACCGCCACTGCGGCAGGTTTCCAGCTCCAAATCTTCGGGTTTGATTTCAATATCAATATCTTCCGCTTCCGGCATAATGGCTACAGTGACAGTGGAAGTATGCACCCGGCCGGAGGTTTCCGTATCCGGAACGCGTTGTACACGATGAGTGCCCGCTTCGTCACGCAACCAAGAATAGGCCCCGTCTCCTTTAATAAACATACTCACATATTTACAACCCTTTAAACCGGTAGGCGTAAATTCCAAAAGTTCGGTTTTCCAGCCTTTAGCATCGGCAAAATGCTGATAAACACGCAAAAGTTCTGCAGCAAACAAGGCCGATTCTTCCCCCCCTGCACCGGGTCGGATTTCCAGATAAATACTTTTAGAATCATTTGGGTCAGGAGGAATGACCAAAACACGCAATTCTTGTTGCAAAAGAGGCAATTTTTCTTCCAACTCTGCCAATTCTTCCGCCGCCAGAGCCGCCATCTCTTTATCAGAGCCGTCTTTAATCATGGCTCTGTCATCTTCAATGGCTTTTAAAGTAGAGGCTATTTCGTTTTCTTTTTCTACAATAGGCTTTAAAAAAGCATGGCGTTTAGACTTTTCCATAAGCTCTTGAGCAGACAAACTACCGCTCATCAACTCTTGCTCTAATGTTTTATATTCCTCTGCATATTTGGAAGTATTCATAGTTTTAAATCCTTTTTTACAAATTCACGTGTACTGATAACAAAAAACAGACCCCCGTTGCGAGAGTCTGTTTATTTAAAGAACGTTGCTATTTAGCGGCTTTTTCTTTTTTAGCCGGAGCTTCAGCTTTAGTAGCTTTTTTGGCAGAAGCAGCTTTTTTCAAAACAGCTTTGTTGGCCAATTTGGCTTTAGCTTTTACTTCGGTTTTCGGTTTGCGGGTCACGGTCTTACCGGCCGTAGAAGCAAAACGTTTATTGAATTTTTCCACCATACCTTCGGTATCTAACAATTTCTGTTTGCCGGTAAAGAACGGATGGCAAGCAGCGCAGATGTCCAATTTCAAGGTTTTAGCGGTGGAGCGGGTAGTAAATTTGTTGCCGCAAGCACAGGTAGCTTCAACAAAATCATATTTCGGATGTATTTTCTCTTTCATTTGATTTTCCTCTAAAATAGTACGGGGCAAAAACGCCTTCTTGAATATTTTACCATAAAATACTGGGGAAATGGAAGCATAAATCTTTCTTTTCCCCTTTTTCTCGCCTAAAAAGCATTTACTTCCATTTGTTTCAAAAAGTCTTTGTTCGACTTGGTGGAAGATAATTTATCTAAGAGCAGCGTCATAGCATCTACACTGCTCAGCGGAGCCAACACTTTGCGAATGACCCACATTTTGTTCAATTCATCTTCCGTTAACAACAGATTTTCTTTGCGGGTAGAACTGCGGTTAATATCTACTGCAGGGAAAATGCGTCTTTCGGAAAGTTTGCGGTCCAAGCATAACTCACTGTTGCCGGTACCTTTGAACTCTTCAAAAATCACTTCGTCCATACGGCTGCCCGTTTCTACCAAAGCACTGGCAATAATCGTTAAAGATCCCCCTTCCTCCAACTTACGTGCCGCGCCTAAAAAGCGTTTGGGCTTATGCAAGGAGGTTGCTTCCAAGCCGCCGGTTAATACGCGCCCTGAAGAAGGGGCTACCGTATTATAAGCACGGGCCAGACGGGTAATGGAATCTAACAAAATCACCACATCTTTGCCCATTTCAGCCATGCGTTTGGCTTTTTCAATGACCATCTCCGCCACTTGCACATGGCGTTCGGCCGGCTCATCAAAAGTAGAGGCCACCACTTCCCCTTTTACACTGCGGGCCATGTCCGTCACTTCTTCCGGACGTTCGTCAATCAATAGCACCATTAATACCACATCTTTGTGATTGGCTTCCAATGAATGGGCAATGGCTTGCATGACCATCGTTTTCCCCGTTTTAGGTGCTGCAACAATCAACGCGCGCTGACCTTTACCGATAGGAGACATTAAATCAATCACGCGTTGTGTAAGCGAATTTTTATCAATTTCCAAATTAAACCGTTCATTGGGATGAAGCGGGGTTAAGTTTTCAAATAAAGGCCGATTGTATACATTCACAGAATCTATCCCATTTACCTTTTGCACCTGCAACATGGCAAAAAAACGTTCCCCTTCTTTCGGCGGACGGATTAAACCTTCAATCGTATCTCCTTTGCGTAAACCAAAACGTTTGATTTGGGAAGGAGAAACATAAATATCTTCCGGACCGGCCAAATAATTGTTTTCAACGGAGCGTAAAAAACCAAAACCGTCCGGTAAAATTTCCAATACGCCACCACCGTATACAGAGCCGTTTTGCTTGGCCTGAATAGCCACAATTTTTCCAATTAAAGCCGACTTGCGCAAACCGGAAATATCTTCAATATTGTAGTTTACGGCCAATTTAGTAAGTTCCGCGATGCTAAGTTTATTAAGTTCGCGGGCATCCATCATTTTGGCACCGTTAGGTTGGCGTTGCACAGGCTGCGGAGCATAAGGGGCAGATGCATTCCCCGTTTTTTGCATAATGCGGCGTTGCGGCAAAGCAGCCGTTTTGGTTTCAGCCGTATTTTTGCTCGTTTCTGCTTTGTGGGTTTCGGCCTTGTTCGCTTTTGCAGCGCCAGCCTTGACCGTAGCAGATTTAGCAGGTTTTTCCTGCAAGGTTTTTTCTGACATGATGTCTCCTTATTTTACTTGGTAAATTTTAAGTATTGCCCGATAAATATTTTCTACTTTTTCTTCCAGTTGAGCCAGAGAACCGCTATTAATTAGGCTGATATCAGCCAGAGCCATTTTTTTCTCTTGGCTAAATTGGGCAATGCTTCTTTTTTCAAAATCTTCTTTTTTTATCGAACGGGCGGAAAGGCGCTTAAGCAATACTCTTTCGGGAGCAGATACCGATAAAGTTAAGTCAAAATAATCCCCCAACTGCGCTTCAAACAAAAGAGGCACTTCCACCACTCGTAAAAATGTTTTATTGGCTTTTAGGCGTTTGGAAAGTTCTTGAATAACTAAAGGATGCAACAAATTCTCCAGCTGTGTGCGTGCTCTAGGACTATTAAATATTTTTTGGGTTAAAAACTGTCTTTCTGAAGAACCGAATATTTTTTCTATTTTTTTCTTTACCTCAGCACGAAGTGAGATTTCTCTGACGAGTGCGTCACAAGAAAGCACAAACGCACCTCTTTTTTCAAAAAGATCCAATACCGTACTTTTACCGCTTAACATCCCGCCGGTAAGACCAATTACTATTTGTTTGGGAAATTTAAATTTCATAGGAATTAAGATAATTTTTTAAGTTCGTACCAACTGGGGCCCGCTTTGGCACTTACAAGCAAAGGCACCCTGAGTTTAACAGCACTTTGCATTTGGTTTTTGATCAAAGCGCAATAATGCGCCAGTTCATTTTCCGGTACTTCAAAAATGAGTTCATCATGCACCTGCATGATCATTTGCACTTGCGTTCCACGCAAACTTTGGGCAATATCCACCATCGCCTTTTTGATAATATCGGCTGATCCTCCTTGCACAATGGTATTAATGGCGGCCCGCTGTGCAAAGGAAGCCATACTGCCTACCCCCATATTAAACTCTGGCAAATAACGCACATGGCCAAACATCGTTTTCACAAATCCATTAGCACGCGCTTTGGCAATATTTTCATCAATCCAATGACGCACCCCTTGAAAATTACGGAAATATTGATCAATATATTCTTTGGCTTGACGCATTGGAATGTTTAATGCTTGGGAGAGACCTAGAGGACCTTGCCCATAAATGATACCAAAATTAATGGCTTTAGCGCTAGAACGCATTTGCTCTGTCACCATCAAAGGCATCACATTAAAAATTTGGGCTGCGGTCTGCAAGTGAATATCCCCCCCTTCCCAAAAGGCTTGCACTAAAGCAGGGTCTTGGCTTTCATGAGCCAACACCCGCAAATCAATTTGAGAATAGTCCACACTGAGCAGCACCTTTTTTTCTTCTGCCACAAAGGCCCGCCGCAACTGACGGCCCTTTTCGGTACGAACGGGAATATTTTGCAAATTGGGTGCAGAGCTAGATAGCCGCCCCGTCACAGTACCGGTTTGGTCTAAGTAAGAATGGACTTTTTCTTGTTCATCTGCCATCAAAAGTAAGTTATCCACGTAGGTACTTTTTAATTTCGCATTAGAGCGATAATCCAAAATCTGTGGCACTACCGGATGCAAGGGTGCAATTTGTTGAAGCACTTCCTCATCGGTAGAATAACCCGTTTTGGTTTTTTTGACCGGCGGAATGCGTAATTGCTCAAACAAAAGTTGCCCCAGTTGTTTGGTAGAGTTGATATTAATGGAAAAACCGGCTATTTTATCAATCAGTTGCTGTGATTGTTGCATTTCTTGTTCTAATAAAATTTTAAAAGTTTCTAACCACGCACAATCTACCTTCATTCCGTTTTGCTCCATCTCAAGCAAGACAAACATTAACGGAATTTCTAACTGATTATATAATGGCCACATTTCTTTTTCTTTTAAATCCGCCTCCAACTTGTCGCGCAATTTAAAAATATAACTGTTATACAAGGATAATTTTTCGTCTGTTTCTTCTTGATTAACCAACGCAGAAAAATAATGTGCAATAGCGCCGGCGGGGCTTAAATCCGAAGATGGATCTAATACATAGCGGGCCAAACGCGCATCAAAACAAGGGATCTTCCTTCCTTGCAAAGAAATATTAAGTTCCCTCAACGTAAATTTTAAATCATAGCCTATTTTGAGAATTTGATCATTAAAGATAATTTTTTTGATTTCGGCCAAGTCCCATGGCTCTATAGAGGATAAGGGCAAAAAAGCACATTGATCGGCAGAAACGGAAAGAAGAAGTTTATCTTCTTCCGTATACAAAAAAACTTCCTTTGCGCTTTGTGCCAAAGCAAGTAGTTCTTTTAACGAAACAGATGGCGCCGTTTGTTGAAAAAGGTTTTCTTCTATTTGCTTAGTCTTCGGGCGGAAACTCTCTAATAAATTTTTAAATTCGTAGCGGGCAAACATCTCAGACAACTGTGCCGGATCTACTTGACGGATCTCATAATCTGATAGAGAAAAGGGCATATTCAAGTCTGAATCCAACACCACCAGTTGTTTAGACAAAAGAGCATTCCCTTCCTGCTCAAGTAATTTTTTGGCTAACGTGGGCTTCATGCGCGGGTCATCGTTATGCGCGGCCCTCAAAATATCCTCTAAATGACCAAAAGTATGAATCAATTCCACCGTTGTTTTGGGGCCGATTCCCGCCACGCCTGGTACATTGTCGGAAGCATCTCCGACAATAGCAAAATAATCCGGTAAAAACATTGTTTTTACGCCAAATTTTTCTTCTGCCGCCTCAGGCCCTTTAATTCCGTCTTTGCCGCCGGAAGGCCATACGGAAATATGCTCACTTAAAAATTGATAAATATCTTTGTCAGCACTTACCAATACGCTGTCCACATTTTCTTTTTGAGCCTGCAAAGCCAAAAAAGCCATTAAATCATCGGCTTCTATCCCTTCTTGAGCCACCACTGAAAAACCTAAATCTCTTACCATTTCTCTGGCTAGTTTTAATTGACTGACTAAGGCATCGTCCGGTTTTTTTCGATTA
This sequence comes from Alphaproteobacteria bacterium, assembly GCA_017501665.1. Lineage (GTDB taxonomy): Bacteria > Pseudomonadota > Alphaproteobacteria > RF32 > CAG-239 > CAZU01. The sequence continues at coordinate 6,421 of JAFVWM010000014.1, forward strand.
GCTTTGTAAGTAGGCAACAAGCGCTTTCGTCGTGCACATCCGCCCGGTGAATCAAAACATACCGCCACATAGGTCGGATTTTTTTCATTAAGAAGTTTCAACAACCAACGCACAAATCCATACAAAGCCCCCACTTCCTGACCGGAAGAAGTGGACAACTTGGGCAGAGCATGATAGTTGCGGTGCAGAAAACCATGCGCATCAATTAAAAAAAAGGGGTTTTGAAAGGAAGGATTTAACATGATAGGTTAACTACTTACTAAGCCCGCACCTGCAGTGCGGGCTTTAAATATATAGTTTAAGACTAAGAAATGCTTTCTAATATTTTAATAAATTTGGCATCATATTCTTCCGTTGGTTCTACTTCGTAGCCATTTCTCATCCCGGCAAATTTTCCATTTTTAAAAATCATTATCAATGGAACCGTTTCAATTTTTGTGTTTTCTTTTATCCAACCATAAAAATCATTAACATGTTTTGCGGGGTATTCTTCATCAGCATCAATCTGGTAAAAACGAACACCCTTTTCGCTCCACAAGTTCACTATGTTTGCTCTATCCATAGCTTGTTTCATTTTAATACAGGTAGTACAACGGTCCATAGATATTTGCACGACAATCGTTCCCTTTAATTTTTCTTCTGCCTGCAGTAGAGTCATATCAGAATTAGTAGGATGATTATTCATTATAAAAAAGGCTTCCACCACATCAGACGGAATAGGTCTTTGTGAATATTCCCCAGCCTGCATGAAAAGAGGAGCCAACAAACAACATAAAACTACCAAAATACGTTTCATAGAAATCTCTCCTTATAACAAAGAATTTATTTTTTCTTGCAAAGCCGATTTAGATTGCAATCCCGTCACTTGAGCCACCGCCGAACCATCTTTAAAGAAAATAATGGTGGGAACGGAGGTAATATTGTACTTGGCGCTGACATTAGAGCCTTTATCCACATCTAATTTACAAATTTTGGCTTTTCCGGCATATTCCTGTGCCAATTCTTCCACCACCGGCCCCAACATGCGGCAAGGCCCACACCACGTGGCCCAAAAATCTACTAATGCCACACCTTTGTATTGCGTAATTTCTTGCTCAAAATTTTCATCGGTCAAAATAACTTCGCTCATAGTATAATACTCCCTAAATTTACATAATCTTTGCTTCTTATTAAAGATTAGCAGAGATAGAAGGGCCTGTCAAGAGTAGAATCTTTGTTTTCTTTTCTACTCTTAAAGCAACAAAGTATAGTACAATAAGGACTAAGAGAGGGCTTATGAAAGAAAGAATTATTTGTATCGTCACACCGGATAGCCGCAGTTATTTTCGTGCCACTCCACTGGCAAAGGAATTTTTGGATAAAGATAAAAACCTTATCAATACCGCCGGAGTTTTGCCGGACGGAGAAGTGGAAGTGTTTGAAACTACCACAAAAACCGTTAAACATTATAAAAACGGCAAATTAAACGGAGATTTGGAAATCATTGATTTAAACACAGGGGAAGTGACTTTCTTTGAAAAATACAAAGACGGCATCTTGATCGATTTGGAAGATCATACCATACATGGGACCCCTATTTTAGCCATTCCTCAGCCTCAACCGACTTACGATGGAACCATCGTTAAAATCAATAAATCCACCCTTTCTTTCTACCGAGATGGAAAAGAAGTAGCAGAACAAACAGTAGCCGCCAACGGCTCTACTTTGGAACTTTTAGGAAATATCCCTGACGGGCCGGTTAGAGAATTTGACGATAACGGCCAACTGCGCAGTGAATCTACCTACAAAGATAATAAATTAGAGGGTGAGTTCAGACGCTTTGATGAGCAAGGCCGTCTGCTAAGTCAGGAACACTATAAAAACGGGTTGCTGGAAGGAGAGGCCGAATATTACTCTTACTGCTCTCAAGGATTTATGAAAACAATAGCCCACTATCTTAACTCACAACTTCATGGCTCTTGGCGCTCCTTTTTCCCCAATGGAGAAACCTGTGTAAATGCTTGCTATCAAAATGGAAAATTACATGGCAAACGTACCGTTTTGTACTACAATGGACAAATTGATTGTGAAGAACATTTTGAAAACGGAAAATTACACGGCAGCCGTAAGTTATATTTTCCGGAAGGAAAAATTTGGTTTCAGGAAAACTATAAAAACGGCCGACTGGACGGAGAACGCTTTAGCTTTTTCCCAAACGGTCAAAAACATGATTGTGAGTTTTATACGGACGGACTGTTGGACGGACCGCGCAAAACCTATGCCGAAAACGGCCAACTCATTTCCGATGAGGAGTATCATTGGGGCGCGGTAGTGCACAACACCGAAAGAAAAGGAGCCTAATATGCACACGATTTCATTATCTGCTCCGGCAAAAGTGAATTTGTTTTTAGAAGTGACCGGCAAACGTCCGGACGGATATCACGAACTAGCCACCTTATTTGCCAAAATATCACTGTCAGATTATATTACGATTTCAGCCGACCAATCCGACGAAGAAGATTTGTTCTTAGAAATTACGGGTCCTTTAGGAAAAGGATTACAAGCAGACGAGAGCAATTTAGTTCTGCGGGCAGTACGAGCTTTTGAAGAAGAATTTAACATAAAATTAAAAGCCCACATTACCCTAGAAAAGCATATTCCTATGGGAGCTGGGTTGGGTGGAGGTTCTTCCGATGCAGGCACTACATTGTTAGCATTGTGCCGCATTTTTAATAAAGATCCCTTGCGTCTTTTACCGCGTGCAGCCAAATTGGGGGCAGACGTTGCTTTATTTTTATATCCGGATACTTTTTTAAAAGGAGAGGGTATTGGGGAGAAATTAACCCCCGTAGAAGTAAATGCCCCCCTCCCCTATGTTGTATTGGTATATCCTGATACGCATGTCCCTACTAAAGGAGTATTTGCCAGATTACATTTGGACTCTGCTAATAACAGATTGACAAAAACCTCCCTTTTAGATAAATTACTGTTATCTTTAAAAAATGCAGACTCTTTGCAAGAATGGAGTTCTTTTTTATTTAATCGTTTGGAAGAAGCCGTTTTGCCTTATGTTGATTCCGTCAAAAAACTAAAAGACGATTTCTTACAATTAAAGGCAATTACACTGATGTCCGGCTCCGGCTCTACTGTTTTTGCCTTAACTTCCACGCAAGAACAAGCCAAAGATTTGGCAGAAAAGATGAAAAAGGAAGGAAGAAAAGTTTTTATTACACACTTCGGAGGGAAAACCGATGAAAATAACTGAAATTCGCATTCACTTAATGACCGATCAACGCCTCAAAGCATTTGCCAGTGTCACCTTTGATGACTGCTTTGTGGTACGTAATATGAAATTAGTCAACGGAGCGAAAGGGGTTTTCCTGTGTATGCCTTCTCGCAAAGCAGCAGACGGCACCCACAAAGACATCGTTCACCCTATTACACAAGAGTTCCGCCAATACCTAGAAGACCAAGTTTTAAAGGCTTATGAGGAAGAATTAAAAAAGAATTCTCCGACGGAAAATGAAAAAAAAGAAGACGAAGTGAAATAAATTTGCTACAATATATACACAGATTTAATTCCGGATGGTGAAATGGTATCACTACTGGTTTTGGTCCAGTCATTCTAGGTTCGAGTCCTAGTCCGGAAACCATATAAAGCACCTGAAAGGGTGCTTTTTTATTTATATCTCTGCTACAACAATCTCTAACCTTTTTTTCCCCCTTTACCGATTTTGATAGAAGAAATAGGCTTTACTTAAATAGGGGGCATTATGAAAGTAAAATTTTTTTCTATACATACCGTTTATGTTTTCATGTTATCTCTTTTGCTATTAGGCTTAGGGGCCGGAATTTACGTTTATTATATTCCGGCGTCTCTTTCTCCAAGATTCATCTTTTGCCTGTTGTTCGGGGTGGATTTACTTTTTTTGGCCTTACTGCTGATTTATATCCTTCAACAAAACCGCAAAACACAACAACAGTTGTATCAAGCGGCTTATATAGACCCTATTACTCAGGGACCCACTTGGAAAAAAGCACAACAAGAGATTTTGAAAATTCTTCAGCAAAACCCACAACAAAAATTTGCTTTTGTAATTTTTGATATCAATAAATTCAAATTATTAAATGATCGACTGGGTTATTTAAAAGCCAACGACATACTGCGACACATTGCTTTTATTCTACGAGAAGATTTACAGGCACAAGAAATGTTTTGCCGCGTACAAGCAGATATTTTTCAGATACTTGTAAAATATCAAACGGAAGAACAACTAAAAAATCGATTGGAAGTGTTAAACGAGAAAATCATCTCCACCTGTCCCATCGAAAAAACCTCCTTTCAAATCATTCTTTCTTTCGGTGTTTATCCTCTATCAAAAAAACCCACCTCGCTCAATGAATTGTTGGCTAAAGCAGCTTTAGCCAGAGATACCGTTAAAGGAAAATATGATCATATTATCGGTTTTTATAATACCTTCTTACAAAAACGCCTTCAACTTGAGCAAGAAATAGAAAACCATATGGAGGAAGCTCTGGAAAAAGAACAATTTCAGTTATACCTTTCTACTATACGAGATATGGAAGGCTCTTTTTATGGAGCCGAAGTTTCTCTCCGCTGGGATTTACCTCCTTATGGTGAAATTAATGAATCGTTTTTTCGTCATGTTTTTACCCAAAATGGATTTATTTATAGATTGGATTTATATGTAGCGGAAAAAATTTGCCAATTTCAAAAACAACGAATTCAAGAAAAAAAAGATTTATTTCCCCTCTTTCTAAACCTTTCAACCGACAGTCTGCAAAGTCCTCAATTTGCTGGTGCTTTGGTCCGTTTAATCAAAAAATATCAATTAGACACCTCTCTGTTAATCCTGCAAGCGGCACCTCACAATGAAATATCACAAATTGATATTATTGAAAAAATAGCCTATCGTTTGCACGACGAGGGATTTGTTTTGAGTTTGGACCAAGCCTCTCAGGGGTATAGTCCTTTGGAATTATTAAAAACATTGCCCTTACAAATTATAAAAATTGAAAAAGAAACCGTAGCAGATTTAGAAGAAAATCAACGCGCACGCCGATTGGCCGACTCCTTAATTTATATGGCTCAACAAATGAAAGTAAAAATTATTTTCAGTGGTGTTTCTTCTTTTGCACAACGCCAAATTCTTAAAAATTTAGGAGCAGATTTTATTATGGGTCCGGTCAATGGAATAGACATTGCTTTACAAGAAAGTGACAATATTTTAAAAAAGCAAAATGAATAAATTTTAAGTAAAAAAACAAAGATTTCTAAATTTTTTTACACAAACATTCTTAAAAATAGTAAAATAGTGATAAGCGTAGAAATTACGCAACTGATTTTTGGTGGTTGTAGCTCAGTTGGTTAGAGCGCCGGTCTGTGGAACCGGAGGTCGGGGGTTCGAGTCCCCTCAGCCACCCCATATTGAATCCCTAGAACTACCCGAATTATCGTCGGTAAAGCTAGGGATTTTTTTCATATCCAAAATGGGAAGTCCTATAATTCGTCCACTACTGGGTTGCAGTTCCTTTTTCGCTTGAGCAAAATAGCAGAAAGGTTCTTTGTAGTCTACTTTAATGTCTCTTCCTACTAAAGTATATTGGTTTGCCAATAACCTAAGAATTTTAGCCTTTTCTTCATTAGTGGCCATATTATATATTTCCGTTATATTATTGATAGCCGTAAATGTTTCCTGAGCCCTTGGGATGACCTTTTCGTATTCTGCTCCACATTCGTCTATTGCTTTCTTAAGAAGGCTGAGTTCTTCTGTTAGTTCCTTCTCTTTAATAGAAAACATTTCAAGGCTTCCTCTCCCCTCTAACTGTAAATCATACAACCTGTTTAATTTTTTATAAGCCTGTGTATAATCAGATTTCAAAATGTCCAAGGTTTTTTTTCTGGATTTCTCTTTGGTTTTGGCAAATTCTGCTACGCCTTTTTGCAGCCAATCGCTCACATATTCAGGAATAGCAATATCCTGCACCACTTTTCCGAACTTTTCGGCAAGTTCTTCCTCTCTTATATAGCCCTTATGCTCGTGCTGCCCTTTTGAAAAACTACAACGATAGTAAGTATATTTTCCTTTAGCCACTTCACCTAAAATCGTACAATCGCATTTACCGCAAATCAGCAAACCGCCAAAGGCGAATTTCCTTTTTAACTTAAGGGGGCGGTGCTTACTTCCTAGAGTCTGAACCGCTTTTTCCCACATTTCTTTAGAAACCAGTGGGGTATGTGTGCCCTTGTATATCTTATGCCCCCATTGGAACTCACCATAATAAAATGGATTATGAATAATTTTATGCAGGGAAGACTTAGAAAGGCGGGTATTTCTTGTTTTATGTCTAAGACCTTTTGCGAAATACTCATCTGCCAAACCGGCCAAAGATTCTCCACCCATAGCGACTCTAGAAAAAAGTTCTTGAATCAATGGTGCTCTGGTTGGGTCCACATCGATTTGTTTAGTTTCTTGATTGTTAATATATCCTATAGGGCAATTAGAGGGATAAATTCCTTGCTCTGCCTTCTCTTGCATCCCCATTCTGGTTTTATGAGATATATCGTTAGATGTTTTCTTGCATACTGCAGTTTCAATATCATACGCAAACTCATCGTCAGGACTGGAATCTCTACTATAAGTTTTATTTGGTCTACTAAAATGAATCACTTTACCGTATGTTTGGATCATTTCCGTCATTTTTGCTTTGTCGCTATCATTACGGGTCATTCGGTCAAAGACATCAAAAATAATATGTTTAACTTCGGGATGTTTTTTAGAATAATCAAGCATTTGCACAAAGTTACGGCGCACCTTCCTCCCCCAAGCGGATTCAGCACCACGCCACACCTTAACAATTTCTAAATTTTTCTTTTTGGCATATTCATATGCCAATTTCTCTTGGGCATCCAAGGAGTAACCGTCTTCCTGGCCTTTACTGGAAACGCGTAAATATAATAATGCTTTTTCCATATTATTCTTGCTCCTTTAGTAGCTTCTCTATTTGGTAAGCCTGTATTTTATTTGGAGAGGTGTGCCCCTTAAACCACCTGTTCACGGTAGCACAAGTCACACCAAGCATTTCAGAAAGCTTCTTCTGGGAAATTCTATGCTCTAATCTGTATATTTCTAATTTATTTATTAACTCATTCATATTATTTATTATACTATATTATAATTTATTATAATCAGTTATAATTTTTTACTTACACCTTATCAAAATTTCTCTATATTCGTTCAATCTTTTAAACAAAAGAAAACACATTACTTTTTCATTCTTTTTTCATATTTCCTTTTTAACTCTCTCAAATACATTTCTAAAGAAATCATGTTTTGTGCCAAAACGATACACTCTCCTTCAGTCAATTCTTTTGATGACATCGAACAGAAAATCCGCTTCGTTTCTTCTAAAAATTCTTCACTAAATCTACTGTTAGACAAAATACAATCCTCACTTCTTACAAACAAGCCATCCTTTTTTAATTACTCATTTTAAACTCCATTAAAGATACAGTCTAAAACTAATTTGCTTATATACTCGTTGCCTTTTTTAACGTTTCCTATACAAGCGTAGTACGACGGAGAAACAAATATCTACACTTCGTACCACCAGTTTTGATACAACGGAAGAGCAATCTGCTCTGTTGAACATTTTTGCTAAAGCACTCCAGCACAATAGTTTTTGGGTTAAAGCAAGAATTTTGGAAGTATATGCGTTTAACTGCAAATAACTTATTTGTGCTTTATTACGCTTTTTATAAGGGCCTCTGGGGCCTCTTTTTTGCTTGGCTATCGTCTGTTTTCTCTTCTTATATGGTTTTCTTCGTTTATTAAGCTTCAATTCTCTGATAATTTCTATTTTGGGGTAAACGGCTTTTTTCTTGGCTTTTCTGTTTATTTTTTTCTTCATAATTAAATGCTCCGACCTATCAAAATATTCGTTTTATTGGCTTCTTTTTTGCTTTCAATCCACTTATTTATCTCGTTGAGATCATAACGAACAGATCTACCAATTTTGACTATCCATTGAGGTGGGATTTTGCCCTGACTCTTCAAACTGCGTATACTATTCTCGCTTGAACCGACATATTGGGCTAATTCCTTTGTGCTTACTAATCTTTGATACTTTTGTTGCATATTTCTTATTTCCTTTTTTTAAATTAAAAAGAAGAATAAATTTGCAATAGATATAAATGTATTTTTGTACACAAATCTATATACTTCTTTTAAATTTAAACTAGATTTCAGAAAATTTGATCTGTATAGGGAAAAATAGGGATAAAACACGCAGGAGAAAAGGAAAATGATAATAATTTGATAAACTGAGATAAATAATAAATTTAATCAAACATAGGGTATTTATATGGAAAAACTTGGAATAATGCAAAAAGTAACAGATTTGAGAATTATTTGGCCACATGAACAATCTGATTTTTCAAAATGGCTGGCAGAAGAAAAGAATCTATTATTACTTAGTGAAACTATTGGAATCGGAAATATTGTATTAGAAGAGAGAGAATCAAAAGTAGGAGATTTCGCTGCTGATTTATATGCTCGTGAAGAAGGAACTGACAGAAAAATTATTATAGAAAACCAATTGGAAGAAACCAATCATAAACACTTAGGGCAAATAATTACCTATGCCGCCGGAAAAGGGGCTGAAATCATTATTTGGATTGTAAAAAAAGCTAGAGACGAACACAAACAAGCAATAGAATGGTTAAATCAACATACCGATGAAAATATTGGTTTTTTCCTATTGGAAATTGAATTATGGAAAATTAATGACTCTTTACCTGCTCCTAAGTTTAATATTGTTGAATCACCCAATGATTGGGGCAAAATTATGAAAACTGCAGATAATTTAAATGAAACAGAAAAATTGCGTTTAAATTTTTGGCAGAAATTTAAAGATTATGCCATTGAACAAACTGATTTTAATGGATTTTCTTTAAGGAAAATAGCGCCTAATCATTGGTATAACTTAAGTGTTGGTACTTCTGCTTATCACATTGGTTTAACAATGAATACCAAAGAAAAATGTATTGGTACAGAAATTTATATTCCAAATGATAAAGAAATTTTTCAAAAGTTTCTCTCACAAAAAGTAGAAATTGAAAAAATTTTGGGAAATAAAGCAGAATGGATCGAAGCTAATAAAGCTTGTAGAATACTGGTAACACATCCTGCTATTTTTAAAAACAATGAATCAAATTGGAAAGAGTATTTTGATTGGTATATAAAAATGGCTCTTAAATTAAAACAAATAAGTAAAGAATTTGATAATTAATAATAAAATCAAAAATACTTATTTAACAAACCTATCTCTTTATAATAACGGGGTAGGTTTTTTGTTTGAGAAAGAAGAATACAAATATGCTTTAATTGCTCAAAATCAGGTTTTATAGGGTTTTTATTGTAAAAGGTATATAGTTTATGGGTTTTTAAATAAAGGGTTTTTGGTGGGGAGATTATATTTGTTTATTTTGATAAAGTATAAATAATGAAAAAACATATTTGGAGAAAAAAATGAGTAAAGATTTGTCACTTGCTCTAACCGAAAAAGAAAAGACCTTTTTTATCTTGATAACTGCACTAGAAGAGTTATATGGTCTTTTATGTCCTGGAAGAATCCATATTGCAGAAAAATATGCACATCCGACGAATATAGACACCTACGGCTTGTTTTATACTAATCTTATTGACCTTTTATATCCAATAGATGAAAGCTTCTTCAAAGGAGATCTTTTGGAAAATATAAAATTTATATTTTCTAATTGCTCGTATTTTAAAAATGGAAAAAAGACAATAGAAAGCATAAATACTTTTAAAACTTGGTTGAATGAAAGAAAAATTTATAAATTTTATCTAGCCGAAGTAGGAAAAGAGGAAAAACTTAATTTTTCTCGCCAAGAAATGATTGAATTTCTAGGGAACAAAAATAAGCATAGTAATTTACGAATATTGAGAAATATTAAGCGGATTCGTAAAAATAACCCTCATCTTAGTTTTAGAGAATTTTTATTTTCAATTCCAAGTATAAAAGAAAGATTTCAGGAAGATATTCTTGAATATTATTTTTCATTTATTGTCCAACAATTAGTTCATATCTATAATTCTTTATTAAGCGATTTAAAAGATAGCTTTAAGTTGTGGTACGAAAGAAAAGGTTTACAGATTCACCTTATAGAAACTCAAATACCTAAATTAATAGAAAATGAAGAAGTATTACTTAAAGAATTAATTGCTTTCACATCTTACTTTAAGAAACTTCCACATATGAATGTGTATAGAGAATTAAAACAAGACCCAATGGATGTTTAATTATTCAAAAAATACTTTTTTATTTTGAAGCAATATTTGTATTTAGATTTTTCTTTATTTTCTATATTTATTCTCCTATACAAATAAACAAATCAATAAGTTTTTATCTTGGTATTTCTGTTATTTAATGGTTTCTTATATTAGACTTACTTGTTTTCTATTTTTATTTTTGATTCTTTAAAACAATAAATGCCTCTTATTTATTTTAAGAAGCATTTATTTTTGTTTTGTTTAACTACTGTAGTACTATGTGCCCTTTTTTCGTTGCTCCCTGTACGCATAAGCCTTTACATCTGCCTTGTGTATTCGGTAAGAGCCTGCTATAACAATGCTTGGAATTTCCTTATTTTTACACCTTCTTTGAATTTCTCTAGGCCCTACCCCTAGGTATTTTGCCGACTGGACACAATTCCAAAGAGATTCCTCTAAAAAGTTTTCAGATTTAACATTAGGTACTTCCAAACTAACAATATTTGCAGGAGTAAGCCACTTAGGTTGGTTTATTTGCTCTGCCAACATAGGTAAAAAGTTATATTCCGGCTGAACTACTTCCATAGGTGGATATCTCTTTAGAAGGGCAAATATTCTATTAGCTTCTTTATCGCCAAATAAGTCCTTTAATCTTTTCTTTGCGTATATATAGCCATGCTCATTAATTAAGCTTTTTACTAGGAACAAATCCTTCATTTTACTAGCGTTCATTTCTGCATCTTTGTATAGTAAAAGTTCTGTGTCTGGACTAACATAAGGCTGATGTGTTAGCAAATAGGTTGCTATTGGCCCAAAATACTTTTGCACTGCCTTATGATAGTATCTCTCTTTAAACATCTCTTCTAAGGTGGGTCTATCGCCAAATATCTGCTTAATCTGTTCCTTTTTAAGTCTTATTTCCATGCGTAAAATACTCTTTAAATCTGACCTGTGGAATAACCAATCCAAGTTAAACTGATTTCTTTTCGCCATTATTAATTCAAGATATTTGTCATAGAAGGTTATTTCATGGCTAGCACCGATAAATCTGACTTGTTCTCCTGGTATCCAATCCTTACCCACTAGTTTCATTTGTGCTCTTGGAGGCTTGCTTTTATACAGATTTCCCAATACAACAGAGGTTGGGATATTACCTAAAATGCAGTTTTTAGCGATTTCTATATTGTAAATAGACTGGTTATAGCGGAGCATGTTTTTATCCACTAATTTAAAGCCCATTTTCCCAAGCTGTATAGTTAATTTATCCAAAAAAGTCTCAAAATCACTCTCTTGGGCTTCAAAGAAGTTGTTTCCGTATAGGATTTTGGGTATAGAAACCTCAATTTTAAGTGAATTTCCAAAATAACCGGAGCAATAACTGACCTTGGGGAAGTATTGAGGTGGGTGTTTTATTAACCATTCTTTATTATTTAATTCTATCGGGCTAGCTACACGACTAAAATCTGCTCTATCTGCATACATTGTAAACTTATCAAACATAATCCAATTCCTCTGTTTTAAACTCGTGTAGCATAGGCCACATAAATTTAAACTGGAAACTGAATTAATAGTTAGAAATGCACATTAACCGATAAAAAACACCCCCAACCAAGGCGGTTGAGGGTGGAGGAGCGGGCTGTTGTTTGATAAGTTATTTTTTAATCAATTCTTGCAGCCAGAAAGAAAGCAGAAAAACGACACATATAAAGTGATTCGTATTGAGAAAAGCCATAACCGTATACATAAAATAATCCATCAGTTCCCCCTTTGCCACTTGTTTTAAATTTAAACAAAGTTTTGGGTAAAACTGATGGATTTAGTTAGTCTTGTAAAAATTAACATGAATTAAATTTTATTATCTATATTGTTTATGTTAGAATTGTATTAGTATATTATTTAGGAAAATCATATCGCCATGGCCGAACAACAAAATCGTTTTCAAGGAATTGAGTTTATCAAGGAACTAGCCAAGTATTTTATGGATTTCCTTGAAACTGATTTTAAAAAACAGAAATGGCCAAAAAGATCTATCAAAACTATAAATAGTGACAATTTAAGAGTGGGGATTTCTTTATATAAGTATCCTTCTTTTTCTTCGGCTGTTCATAAAGCTTTTAGGAAAAATTTTGTAGATTCTTTAACTCTTCCTCCTAATACTTACAAAACTTCTGTTCCAAAGAAAACTCTATCAATAGCAAAAGAATTAACAAACTTTACCATTACAAAAAAGAAAATGGAATATGTTGCAGAAGTAATCAAGCAATCTATTCTAAAGATTACAAAACAAACCAATGGTGACTTTGGAGAAATTATTGCCAAAATAACACCTGCTATTTCTACTGTTATTAAAAAAGAAATAGTTGTTCCTCTTATTTCTTCTTTAGATACCCAGATTATCAAATTAAGTTCAAATGATGTTGAAACAACCTATGCATTGGAAGAAGAATTGACGGATGTTTTATGCGATTTATTAAAAAGTAAAACAGAAGAAATTGTAAAAAATTTCATTTTTGAGAAAAAAACAAATATATCTGAAGAATTATTATCCATTTTAAAAGAAACTGAAGTTCAAAAAACTATTTATAGTTTTTTTGAAAACTTTCAAATTGGAGATTTATTCTCTGAGGTGGAAGAATTAAAAAGGAATAATAAGGTATTAGATAAACAAGAGTTTTATCTTTACTTTGGAGAAATTGTATACCAAAAAGAAAAATTCCCAATTTTTTACATCCCGATTTATTTCAACCAAAAAAACACCATTGAGTTTGGCACACAGCTTTTTATTAATAAAAGAGCCCTCCATTTTATTACTCAGGAATATAATAAAGCTACAGGGAAGATGGGGAATATTGAAGATATTCAAGAAAGAATTATTTATTTAACAAAAGATATTGAGTTGGAAAAAGTAACAAATAAAATTTTAAATAGCCTTATTATTTTCTTTTCTCTAGATAAAAAAATCGATTTGGCCGATTCTCAAAAACAGATTTCTAAAGGTTTTTTCTGCCAAATTAATACAAATATGTATATCGCCCTATTTGACCGCTCAGATGAGGCTCTCGTTAATGATTATGAAGAAATTTTAGATCTTTTGGCTAAAGAAGACCCTATTCTAGTAAATTCATTCTACACCTTAATTAATGATTTTATTCATAAAGAACCAGAAAGTTTCATTAAGAATATTAAATCTGATTGGAAAGAATTGCCTACTGAAGATAAACTTATTTATAAAAGTCCTATCCCGTTAAATAGAGAGCAACGGCAGATACTAAGCGCAATAAATAAGGAAAAGTGTAAGTATATTGTTGTAGAGGGGCCTCCTGGAACAGGTAAAAGTCATACTATTACAGCAATGGTATGCGATGCTATTTTGAAAAATGAATCAATTTTGGTTCTTTCTGATAAGAAAGAAGCCTTGGATGTTGTTGAGGATAAGATTACCGGAGCCATCAATAAAATACGGAATGATAAAAATTTTCAAAACCCTATATTAAGACTTGGAAAGGCTGGCTCTACTTATAACCAGATTTTAAGTTCACAAAGTATTGATAAAATAAGAAATTTTCACTCTGTTTTAGATAATAAAATAAAACAGATAGAACGAGATATTGAAAAAATTACTACTTCACTGAAAAAAGATATTCAAAAAGAAATTTCATTATATGATGCTATTAAACTGAAAAATATTGATGATTTTGTGTGCTTAGAAAACATTATCAAAATGGAAAAACTTCCGTTTGATATTCATTGTTTTTTATCACAAGATGCAGTAGATGATTTGATTAAAATCAAAAGTCTTTTTTCTTCAATAAAAAACAAACTTAATCCTGAACAACCACTACTGCAAATGCTAGGTTTCAAATTAGAAGACTTAAAAAACTTTTCCGACTTGGAAACATATATTGCGGGACTAAATAACCTTTTGCAAGTTAAAGAAAAAGTAACTAATATCTATCGTGAACAGCTTTCGGTTATCCAACTCTTCTCATCCTTACAAGAAGAGGATATCGATAAAATAAAAAAACATATTAATATATATATTCAAAATAAAACCCCTGTATTTGGTTTTTTGTTTAAAGGAAAATTCGTTGCCCAACAAAATTTAGAATTCAGAAAGACATTTAATATAAATGGTTCAATAGAGCCTCATAAAAAACTGGAAGAACTTTCTCTCTTATCAGATATAATGACTTTTGCTGTTCAAGAGTTCTCCTCTAAATTTTCAAAAAAGGTATATTTTGACAAAGTAAAAACATTACATATTTTCTTACAAAATAAAATTCTTATTGATCAAATACAAGGACTCTTATCTATTGAAAAATATTTTTCTGCGTTATCTGTACTAATAAATAAATATCCGTTTCTAAGAGACTTTGATCCATTAAAGGAGCCCTTGTCCTTTGTCCTCTCGAATTTTTTTACAAATTATTCGGAAGAGAATTTTTCAAAATTAATTGATTACTTAAAACAGAGAATTGCACTTTCGCAAACTTTTGAAACATTACCAGAATCTTCTTTTTTGGCCCAAAAAGAATTATTAGAACAAGATGTTACCTACAAAATGGCTTATCAAATAGATGATCAGCTTATTTCTTTTTATGATGAAAATAGAAATACAGCCAAAACATTAAAAGAGATTATCAAGGCTAAACAAAAATTCCCAAGGAATATCTTTTCTAAGCTTAAAGAAGCTTTCCCTTGTATCTTAGCCGGGATAAGAGATTATGCTGAATATATACCACTTTTGCCTAATATTTTTGATTTAATCATCATAGATGAAGCGTCTCAGGTGAGCATTGCACAAGCTTTTCCCGCCCTCCTTCGAGCTAAAAAAGTTGTTGTATTAGGAGACAGAAAGCAATTCAGTAACGTTAAAACTAATCAGGCAAAAACAGAGGTTAATCTCCAATATGTTAATCAATTGAGATCTTCTTTTGTTAATCATATTTCTAGAGATCCTGAAAAACGAACCAAATTAGATAAATTTAATATTAAAACCTCTATTTTGGATTTTTTTGATTTTATTGCCAATTATAGTACTCAACTTCAAAAGCATTTTAGGGGTTATAAAGAATTAATATCTTATTCAAATACTAATTTCTACAACAAAAGTCTTCAAGTGATGAAGATTCGCGGAAAAATGATAGATGATGTTTTAAAATTCTCTTTTATAACTTCTTCTGCTGAGCAAGATAAACCCAATACCAATAAAGAAGAAGCCGAATTTATTTTGGAACAGTTAAATAAAATGAAGGAAGAAGGACAGAAAGCTTCTGTGGGGATCATAACTCCGCATACAAATCAACAAAAATTATTATTACAACTTGTCTCTGATTCTATTAATAAAGATTTTTTTGAATCAGATTTACATTTAAAAATTATGACTTTTGATACCTGCCAAGGTGAAGAAAGAGATATTATTTTTTATTCAATGGTTGCTTCTGAACATAGTGACCGATTAAGCGGGGTTTTTATTAAGGATTTAAAATCTGTAGACATTGAAGCCGATGGACAACTGAGAGCGCAAAGACTGAATGTCGGTTTTAGTCGTGCAAAGGAACAAATTCATTTTGTTCTTAGTAAACCCATTTCGGAATATAATGGTGCAATCGGAGAAGCATTGCGGCATTTTTATGCGACTTGGCAAAATAGCAAAAAAGAAGCGTTGCCTAACGAAACTGATCCGCAATCTGCTATGGAAAAAAAGATTTTACATTACTTTTATCAGACCGATTTCTATAACGAGAATAAAGAAAACATAGAATTCCGCCCCCAATTTAAACTTGGCGAATATCTCTCCCAAATTGATTCTACTTACCAAAACCCTAATTATCGGGTTGATTTTCTATTACTATACAAAGAAAATGATATCGAGACTCACAAAATTATTATCGAATATGATGGTTTCGATTTTCACTTTCAACAAAGTCAAAATATCGACTCGAATAATTACGAAAACTATTATACGGAACAAGATATATACAGACAAAAAATATTGGAAAGTTATGGATATAAATTTTTAAGAATAAATCGCTTTAATTTAGGAGAAGAACCTATTAAGACACTGAATTCTAGATTAAAAAATTTGCTCCAAGAATATACCATCCCTGCAGAAGAGGATATGAGTTCTGTTATCAAAAATACAGTAAACGGGGTAGCTTCCGGACAGATGAAAGAATGTCCTAAATGTAAACAAATTAGGCCAATAAGCGATTTTTATGATAGTAATTTAGTTTCAAAATATGGAAGAATTTGTAAATACTGCAAAAATACAAATTTAGGTTGTCCAAAATGCGGAGCGTCAATGGTTATTAGAGAAGGAACATATGGAAAATTTTATGGCTGCTCTCACTATCCCTCTTGCAGAGGGACACGTCCCTTTTATGGATAAGTTATTTCAAATCTCCAATACTTTAGTGAATTCCAGTATTAGCATTAATTGATTGGATAGTGGGAAAACATTGAAATGTAGAGTCCCGCCACCCTAGTTTTTACCGCCAAATAATATTTTATTTGGCGGTTTTTTTGTTTCTATTCATCGTTCTGTTCATTAGACTTATATTTTTTCATATGTCTTTTTTACAGGCTCCACCCTCTCTTTATAATTTTTTACAAACCGCAAAGGACTCTTAAGAAAATAAAATTATCATTATATTTTAAGCATTTTTATAAAAAATAGGGAAAAATAGCAGTCAACAATAATAAGTGATAATTTACTAGCTTGCATAACAGACAGATATTTAGTAGTATATTTTTATGGCAGAAATAAAAGATTTAGGTTACCGCGAAAGTTTGGAAGGACTACCCCAAGAATTATTGGATAGTTTAACCATAACCAAAATAAATCCACTCGATAAAGAGCTCTTGGAAATCATTAAGAGCTTTGATGGAGTGGCTACTCTTGATGAAATAGCCATTCGCCATTATCGGAAAACAAATAAAATAGCCAAGCGTTCATTAATCAACAATCGTCTATTGGCATTGGTTAAAAAACATTATTTGAGTAAAAAAGCCGGACAAAAAGGGGTCTATGAAATTGTAGAGAAACAGCAAATAGAAGTCCCGTTCCCGGTTGATAATGACGTTCCTTTTTAAAAAAGGGCACAGTTGTTTCAGCAACCGCGCCCTTTAATAACGAAAGCTACTTGGAAAGTGGCTTTTATGGTGGGCCGAAATTCACAAATAGCTTGTATGCTTATGTAGTTATTGTAGCAGATTTTGGCCCACCCGACAACCCCAAATTGGGGAAGGGGAATATATGCCCTTAACAAAAGAACGAATCATTCAAGAGATTGATTCTTACATCCAAAAAGAAGGAGGTTATTACTACGATTGGTATGTCGGAATTGCCAAAGATCCAAAAACTCGCTTATTCAGCGATCATAATGTGTCAGAAATCAATGGCAAGTGGATTTTTGGTGAAACTTTTTCCGATGCTAGTGCTCGTGAAGTAGAATCCTTCTTTTTAGAAAAAAAAGGAACTCGAGGTGGCCCAGGCGGTGGTGATACAAGTACATGTTTTGTGTATGCCTACCGTATTACAAGTTATACCAGAGAGTAAACTACACCCCCCAAGCCAGGACTTGGGGGCTTCTTTTTTCTATATTCTTTAGCATCTTATCAACCCCTCTCTATTTCAATAAAATAGCCCAACGGGTCTTGGTTTTACTTGCCTTGGTCTTAAAAATGGGCTTTAATAACTTAGTCCAACGGAGTTTAGGTTTTTGTTGTGATGCATTATCTTCCATATTGGTTCTGCCTCCTATGTTAAAGTCTTTTAAATTTAAAGCAGATGACACTTTTTTATCAAAATAACTCAATATTTTTATTAGTTTGAAGCATGTTTTCATAAAGATGCCCAGCATATTACGATAAAAAGATAAAATGTTCTATAATGCTCGAAATATTGAAACTCTTTTAACAAAATTAATATATTTAAGTTATGTTTATATCTAATATATCCATCAGAAATTTTAAATCTATCTCTTATATTAATTTGCCTTTAATAAAAGGAAAAAATATTCTCATCGGAAAAAATAATGCCGGAAAAAGCAATATTCTGAAAGCTATTGATTTAGTTATAGGAGAATCGGATCCTTCCTGGAATAAAAAAGAAAATATCACACCAGACGACTTTTACAAACGCAATATTAGTCAACCTATAGAAATATTTTTAACCCTAACACGAGAGAAATTTGATGATTATCCTGAGCCTTTAGACTTTTTAGATAACTTAACTGGGGCACTCTTTTACTATCCAACTCAAAAAATTAATGATTTTTCAAATTTAGAAAAAGTTTTTCCAGACCTTTTTCCTGAAATAGAAGAGACGAAAGGCAAAATTTGGGTAGGAACTAAATCCTATTGTAAAAATAACACATTTAGTTCTTTTTTTAATAATGTTTCGGAAATAAAACTAGGATTTGCGGCAAAAATAGATGAAGATGGCATCTTACGTAAAGCCATTACCTGCTGTTGCAAAGAGTTTTCTTCTGAAACTTATCAAGTCTTACATGCTATCGGACCAGTAAGAAAAGCCTTTTTAGAAAGTTCAATTATTCCTGCCTTTCGAACACCACAAGAACAATTGAAAGTTTCTACTTGGTCCTGGTTTGGGAAGTTAGTTCATCGACATGTTGAGCCAAATATTTCACAATTAGATGAGGCTTTTTCTAGTGTTAAAAAAATTTCTGATTCTATTTTTCTAGAAATGGGACAAAAGATTAATGAGGAAACAGACATAGCTTTTCCCGGAACCACATTCCATTTTCAACTTAATCCAAATGCAAACATACATGATATAGCCAAAGGAATGATGATTTATATAGATGATGGCTTTAATAGTCGCTTAGAATATAAAGGTTCAGGTCTCCAAAGTTATATGATTATTAGTCTCTTTGATTATTACATACACAATGTAGCACCTATACAATCTGGTGCATTATTAGGACTGGAAGAGCCTGAATTGTTTTTACATCCTCATGCCAGAAGACTTTTGTCTGCTCGCTTGAATCATTTTTTAAATAAAAGGTCTAATAATCAAGTGATTCTAACGACCCACTCATCAGACTTTATATCCGCAGATGACCCTAATTTAAATATCATTGTTGTAAATAAAAAAAAGGGGGCAACTACTGCCAAACAACTAAAAGTTTCTTCTGTTAAAATTAAACAAATTCTTCTTCATAGAGAAAACATTGAAATGTTGTTTGCGGATGCCGTAGTCTTGACGGAAGATTTGAAGTTTTTTTTACAAATGAGTGCTACTGAGTTGGCTGATATAATTCTAGGTGGGGAAAATTGGTTAGATTCATGTAATATTTCAATTCTAAATTGTGGTGGAAAAGACGAAATTTACAAATATGCTTCTATCTTACAGCAGTTAGAAATCCCGTTCTATGTTGTTGCTGATTTTGACTTCTTAAAAGAGGGGCTAAACAATTACTTAAAAAACCTAACAAACAATCAAGAAGAAACAGATCACTTAAATGAATTAAAATCAAAAATATTCACAGATATTTCTGGAAAAAGAATAGACCAAATATCTGCAGATTATCTCCCAGAAACCAAAAAGTATCTAAAATACCTGCAAAAAACTTTTAATATTTTTCTTCTTGAAGGAGAATTAGAAGACTTATATAAAGAAAAACCAAAAAACAAGAAAGCTCAAGGAGTTTTAGAAACTCTTAATAAAGTCATAGAAGAAAACAAAAAAATTAGCGATTTTATACACACCAGTCCTTTAAAAGATATTCTGATTCAAATCGCAGAACAACAGGGCCTTTTGTTGCAAAAGGATTCTATAGGGACCTCTGATAATTATTTCTCTAAAGGAAATATAGAAACTACTATGGAAGATAATCTCTTTTAAAATATCTTTGAGTTTGGAATAAGGAACATAAAATGAGCACAATATCTACAGGAGATAAAAATTATTTAAATAATGCTTTAAGGTTACAAAGCAATAACTGGATTCTTCGATTTACCGAAGAGTCTTTTGTTCTCTTATTCAAAGAACAAGGAATCAATATTAATGCCCCTAAATACACAGTTGATGGCTTAAGCAAACAAAATAGATTTGATAAATTTTTAGAAATTGAAGACAATCGAACCGTAGCTCTCATTATTTCCAGTTTAGCAGCCCATTTTAGAAATAGAGAATTAGCAACGGGTATTTCTATCAAATTCAGTGAAGGGCTAGAAAAAATTATAAAAACTCTCCTTATACAACCGCATAAAAAGTCTTTCGTACTTTCAAATACTGATCTTTCTGTCCGTATTCATGCAGACTTATATAAGCATATTATCCCTTATATTGATAAAGAGGAATATTTTACTGCGGTACAAGAATCCTACAAGTTTGTACGAGAAAAACTTAAATTAATGGTTAAAAAAGAGACTGCAACTGCAATTTTTGGCGAAAATGCAACTCGAACAGATTTTTTTGAGGATTTATTTGGATCTTTACCAGAAAAAGGAACTCCAGAGTATGATTTGTATAAAGGATATGCTTATATCCAATTAGCAATTCAATTTTTGAGAAATGAAAAAGCCCATTCTTTATCAAAAAAGGTAGATAGAAATATGGCTCTTCACTTTATAACATTAGCAAGTTTAGCATATACTCTTATATCAGACAAAAACTCTTAAAAAATTTGTTCATTTTTATCTATAGCTTTCCTCTTGGGTTAAATTTAAAGCAGAAAGCCAAAATGAAACTTTACGCTAATTATTTAGTTTTTTTCCGTCAGCATAATACTCTAATTCTTGTATATTCTTTTTCCCCAAACGGACAAAAGCACCCAACAAGTAGTGATATTCATCATATGGAGAAGTCAAACTTTTTAATTTATCTTCATCACGATTTTTAGACTTATTCCACCAACCTTTAAACTCTGCCACAAGGAGGTTCTTAGTATTATCTCCACGTTTATGAATTAGCAAATCAGGACGAACTCCTTCTAGAAACATTAAAGTCTTTTTTGGGTGGTCTCCATTTTTATTATACTCACAATCCACAACCACATCCGAAATCTTTGCTTTTTTCAATCGTTCTTGCAGATAAAGTCCTATCCTAAAAACACAGGCCTGTTCCAGGCCTTTACGCTCACTTAAAAGAGAGTCCTTTTTGTAAAATTTTCCAATACTTTCTTCTAAAAGCTTCTTTAAAATTTCCTTATCTTGTGACATAACATTCTCCGGCTATTTAACCTTATAAAAACTAGGCAAAATAAAATTTCAAATCAGCCACATGGTAGCCTCATCTCTTAAATGGTCTTGAAAAATGTTGAGTTCTTCTTGAGGGCAACGGGCTTCTAAAAGATTATTTAGGAACTTCGCCCTTTTAACACAAGACACTAAATTCAATCCAATATCTACTTCTTTGTACAGCATTTTTACTCCTCAATAAAATTCTTCCCTCTTCAATGGGAAGGATATAATTGTAACACATCTATACTTTTTTGTCCAACAAATACCTTTTCATCATAAAAATTTTAAAAATTATCAAAAAGAAGCTTTTCTGTTATCAGTAAAATATTCAATTTTGTTTTGAAATAGATAGGGAACATTCTCCCTACAATTGCACCCCTACAACATCACCAATAAACACCTTTGCTCCGTTCAAAAAAACTATCTCTTGGTTATAGGGGTCTATTTTCTTTACTTGGCCGCTTTTGTATAGGTAATGGCCGCCTTCTTTCAAGGGATCTTCCTCGTAGTATTCCAAGGTGATGTGGGGTAAATCTGCCGCATCAGTACAATGGCTTAACTTGTCAGTTAGTAAAAGCAGTTTTTCATTAATTAAATTCTTTTCGCTCTCGGCCAGTTCTATTCGGGAGGAAGTCTTACGGGCGGTCTCTTCCAGTCCTTCTTCAAATCCAGTCAACGCGGCAAAAGGCGAAAACTGAGCCGCCCTGTCCAAAAGTGGCATTTTGCCATGCCGCTTGGATTCTGGCCTTGATAAGTGGATTATATCTTCATACGGGTGCTGACTCATG
>JAFVWM010000015.1 GCA_017501665.1 Alphaproteobacteria bacterium
TATGCAGTAAATTATTCAACTGCACATCAACCAACTTTACAATCATATACCCATCGGACAGCAAAACAATCTGAAATAAAATTGTTAAAAATTCCCCGGGTTTTTTGATAAAAATAATCAAAAACGCCGGTGGTTATATTGAAATTAAAATTTCTAATTTTTCATTATACTTTGCGATTTCTTCATCGATTTTTGTGATTTCATCACGTGCGTTTTCATCGCCCGCCAATAACGCATTTGTGTATTCACGTTTTTGCAGGTTTAATTTTTCCAAATATCTTTGCAGTTTTAATGACACGATATATTTTTCTGCGGCATTTTTATCCAAATTCAAAGCGGCCGCATCACCATCAAAATCAACCCCCAACGTCCCCAAGAAATCTAAATATTGTTCGGCCAATTCCGGAAAAGTATTTACAATATAAACCAAAGTATTTTTTGTAATCGCATCAATATCCGGCAGTTTTATATTCGGTGCCACTTTGGTTTTTTTCCAACTGTGCCAACTTTGGAATTTTCGTTTATCGTATTCTTGTTTGTATTGTTTTTTTAATTCGGCATCTGAAATTTTTTCCAATTGTGTATCTAAAAATTTTTCGGCCTGGGCCCGTCCCCCTGGTGTTGAAACAACAAAGTTTTTATTTGCCAATTCCCACAAAAAGTCGGTCAATCCCACGGCATCATCGATAATTTTTTTCATGGCATCTGCGCCACTGGTTTTTAAGATTTCATCCGGGTCTTTTCCGCCAGAAACAAATGCAAAACGCACATCAGACGTATCGCGAACAAATGGTATTACGATACCACATGCACGGGCGGCGGCTTTTTGTCCGGCCGCATCCCCGTCAAAACAAAAAATAATATTTCTGTTTGATTTACACAGCAATGCAATATGGTCTTCGGTCAGTGCCGTCCCCAAAGGCGCAACTGTTTCACTAAATCCGCCGCATTGCATTTTTATTGCATCGATTTGTCCTTCGACGATGATACTTCTGTTTGCACGGTGTATTGCATCACGTGCAAAGTTTAACCCAAAGACCGTTTTACGTTTATGGAAAATATCTGTATCTGTTGTATTTATATATTTTGGTTCTGACCCATCCAAAGACCGTCCCGAAAACGCCACGATTTTTCCATTTGCATTAAATATAGGAAACATTAATTTATCACGGAAAAAATCATACATTCCATAATCGCCACGCCGACATAAACCCGATGCTATCAAGTGTTTAGAATTTGCAAATTTATTTGCGATAATATTATTTTTTGGTGCATATCCGATACGATATTTTTTAATCATATCATCTGAAAATCCCCGTTTACGCACGTATTCCAATGCGTGTGCCGCATCTGGGGTAAATAATTTTTCGCTGTATGTTTGTGCGGCCCGTTCGCATATATCGAATAATTCTTCTTCACGTTTAACGACATTTGGGTCACGTGGTTTATAGTCGGGCATTTTAACCCCGGCCATATTCGCCAATTCGGTTATTGCGGCCCGGAAATCCATATTACCATGCTTCATAGTAAACGAAATAATATCGCCGTGTTCACCGCAACCAAAGCAATGATAAAAACCTTTTTCTTCATTTACGGAAAA
>JAFVWM010000016.1 GCA_017501665.1 Alphaproteobacteria bacterium
CTAAAAAAGCAACATTAGGAAGAGCGATTGAAGGTGGCGCAAGCAAAATAAAACAAGCTGGAAGCACGGGTACGGCATTAAGAAAAGCAGATGCTCAAGTATCAAAAGCTGGTGGCACTCAGAAAGCTCAAGGTGGAGCAATGCTAAAAGAAGCAGCTCCCGAAGCTAAAAAAGCAACATTAGGAAGAGCGATTGAAGGTGGCGCAAGCAAAATAAAACAAGCTGGAAGCACGGGTACGGCATTAAGAAAAGCAGATGCTCAAGTATCAAAAGCAGGTGGCACTCAGAAAGCTCAAGGTGGAGCAATGCTTAAAGAAGCAGCTCCAGAAGCTGAAAAAGCAACATTAGAAAGAGCTATCGAAGGGGACGCAAGCAAAATAAAACAAGCTGGAAGCACTGATTTAAAATCATCAGTTAAAAATACAAAAATAAAAGATATGGAAAGTAAGCCCCTGACAACAAAAAGAAAACAGTTCAAAAGTTCATTCGGATATGGCAAAATACAAAACAAGCATCAATTATTGTTTGCCAGCGCTAAAGAAGGCATAAAAACAGGGGATACACCGGAAGGTGTAATGATTTTACCGGAAAGCATTTCAATGTTTTGTAATCTTAATTATGAAACAGCCACAGAAGATAAAAACATGGAAAATTGCTTAAGAAATATCAATACAATATCGACGAGCGAAGTAACGGAAGAAATTTCAAAACAACAAATTGATGATGCAACAAAAGATTTTTTGAACGGATATGCAGAACTTTTAGCTACAACTTATTTTGAGGCTCTTGAAATGTATAACGACAGTCTGACGTTCAAAAACAACATGATAGACCCGATAATAACAACATCGACAAATGATATTGATGCGTCTTGGAATATAGCCAAAGAAATGCATCTTGTAGTGGGTAACAGAATTAATAATTTAAGGAAATTATGGTCAAGAGTTACAAATTTGAAAATGTATGAACAATTCAGAAATGAAAAATTTGCCAAAGAAAATCAATAAAAGGACTATTAAAATGAATAAGTCGATGCAAATATTGAGTGTTTTATTTTTTATTGCAACTATGCTGTTTGCAAATGCTTATGCTATAGATGTTCCGAGCATTGACGACGGAACAGACAAAGATGGGGAGTTGATAGTTTCTCCGACTCTTGCGCAGAGATGCGGATTGAGCTCGCAAAATCCAAATATAGATACTGATTGCGCAGATAGGTTGGCCTATGATAATAAATCAGGTCACATAATAGATACAAGGTTTAATAGTTATAGTGAAGAACGCAATGCAATACTGGGTGAATATGTCGGTGCTTATCTGAAAAAATCATTAGAAAAGTTAGTTGAATCCAGTAAATATGAAGACCAAATAAACGAGGATATGTGTATAGATAATACAAAAGCCTCGTGTAAAAATGTTTCAAACGATACACGTGCGGAAATAGAGTATAATAATAAATTAGCTGCAAGTAATGCTTCAATAATGATGGATGCAATAAAGCAAAGAGCGTTGGTGTTAAATGTATATGGTGTAAAAGTTGTATTGGATAATATTGTTCCGACAAGAGAAGTTGATCTGGAAAATAAATCACTGGCTGGTCCGCCAACAAAGTAGAGGGATAAAGTAAATGAGTAAGAAACTTGCATATTTATTCATCGTAGTACTGGCAACATTTTTATCAAAAGATGTTTTTGCCGGTACGGATATCCTTTGCAATGTTTTGACAACAATCAACGGTACATTAAAAAAAGTCGGCGAAGTTCAAAATAAAATTTCCGGAAAGACCAGAGAGATAATGTCTAAAAAAATTTCTCTCGGTAAAATACAAGATACTGCTGAAAAACTTAGAGAAAAAGCAGAGAGTACTAAAGAAAAAGCCGAAAAAGTAAAAGCCTTTGCAGAAAATGCCAAGGAGAAAAAAGAAGAAATGATGGCCAAATATCAAGAATTGAATGCTCTTGCCGAAAAACAATTTGCCCAAGCTAATGAGGCTTTTGCGCAAGGAGAAGCAATTTATGCCGAATATGAACAAAAATTTCAAGAATATAATGAAGAAAGCCAAGTTTCTGAAACAGAAGTTGATAAAAATATGATAATGGAAGAACCTGATAATAAAGCACCAACTGTTATGATTTCTGATATGGCAAATTCACTTGGTATGGAAAATGTGTCAATGGCAGTTAAAGATCCGCAAGGCAAGTCCCAAACTACACCAGTCAGAGCAACAGAAGAAGGTTTTTCAGAAATAAACACAGACACAGTAACAAAATTATCAAAAACCACTCAAGCTGACATAGTATCTTCAGCTTCTAAATTGGCTGATCAAGCTTTAACAGAAAGCAAAATAAATGTTACACCTCAAACAGAAATTTTGAAAAAAAGTAAGATTGACATATCAACAAAAGACATAATGGAAGATATTTCGGAACGTAAACAACAACCGGTTAGTAAAGAGACAGAAGTAAAAACCAATATTAATATGAAAGATCAATTAACAAGTAAAGCCAATAAGTCTGTGACTTTATCGGGTGAAAAAAAGGTAACAGGGACTGTTTTATCCGAAGCTAAAAAACAATCGAAAATTAGTGACAATAGAGTAAAGTTTGGAGAAGTTAAAGCTGTTGAAAAAGCAATAATGAAAGCAAATACGTCAAATAAGACGGTTAAGGTCGACAGTTCTGCGAAATCTGTTGCAAAAGATGTTAGCGCTGATATTGCACCAAAGTCTAAGTCAACAACAAAGTCGAGATCACTAATTAAAAATGATGTGTCGGGCACAATAAAAAGCGATATTAGGCAAAATAAATTAACGGTAAAGGAGAAAGCAAATGTCAGATAATAAATTTGTGTTGGTTTTTGCGATTCTGATATCCGTTATCATTATTACGATACCCGCATATGCAAAAAAAATAAAAGGAGATCCCGAATTAATATGGTTATCACCATTGGGAGATTCCGATATAGAGAATAATGCCTATAATCGATGCCGTTTAATAAGAACAATTAAACCGGGATCCGGAGAAGCATCTAAAACAACAAAAAATAAATTTGATATCTTAGCCTCTTATGCTTCAAATTTATATGCCCAGTCGTTAAAAATTGCCGGATATATTGAAGCCGAAAAAGAAGACAACACTCCCTCGACCGCTGATTTGTCAAATGAAAAAACTTTGATTGATGAAGAGATAACAAAACGATTAGGAGATATCTCTCGCAGAATGAATATTATAAATGCTTTTGAAGCAGGGACAATGCTTTTGGAAAGTTTGAATGTATTATATGATCAAAAACCTGATACATACAGTGACTTTAGAGTATTAAAAAATGGGTCATTTGTATATTCAACTGATTGCGAAGACCTGAAATAATTAGGAGAAAATAATGAACGTATTAAAGAAATTGAGCTGCTTTTTTATTGTTTTGTCCGCATTATCTTTTTGCGGAAATGATGTCTATGCTCAAAACGTTCTGAAAATGGATTTTTTAAAAACAGGCGGAAAATTCGGTAACTGGGTTCAAAAACAGGCCGAAAATTTTGAAAAATCAATGAAAGAAATCGGTGAGTCACAATTTGCTGTTTTTATCGGAAAAGGTATTGATGCTGCTAAAAAAGGTATACAGTTTGCAAGAGATAAATTTAATGAAGTAAGAAACATATATAATATGGCAAGAGAAACCGTAAATGCGGTCAAACAATCAAATGCATACAAGATAGCAATGTTATCAACATTGGCAGCATCAGAAACACTGGTACTGAATAATATTAAGAAACAAAGGGACTCTGAATTAGGAACAAAAAAAGCAGAATTGGAAATAAATAAATTGGAGTTGGAAGAAAAAATTAAAATTGCCAAAGAAAACTTTGCCGTCGGCATAGAAATAATGGAGAATGAAGTAGCAGAGCTCAGAAGTGAAGAAGAAAGAGATGTAAAACGCAAAGAAATCGATGATTTCAGAAAATCCAATCAAGAAGCAATAGAATCCTTAGAAAGTGAACTGACACAACTTGAAGAAAATTATAAAGAAGACGTAAAGGCAATAGAAACAAATTTTGCAATGGAAATATTGGCACAAACAGCGGTTATTGCCGATATAGGCGATCAGATAGCAGAACTAAGTTCACAGAAAAAAAATAAAAAAGAACAATCTCCCGAAAAAGCTATAGAAGAAGCTATTAATGATTATTCATATAAAGAAGGTGAAGTTATAACCATGGAAGCTCGCGATAAAAAAGAAAAAAGTCGCAAAAGAAAAAGATTGGACATAGCACTTTCCGCAAGCGGATATTCTAGCGGAATTATTGCAAAAACAGAGGAAAAAAAGGAAGAGGAAAAACAAAACAGCGAGATATCTGAAACAGTCAACGGAAAGTCTGAATCTCTTCAAACAGCTATATCTCAAACAATTGTTCAGCTTGATTCTTTGTACGAGTATTTGGTTTTAGAATTAAAATCAATACAGCTTGAGACAGCTAACATGATCTCAAACAAAAAAGATTATAAAGCCGGTGAAATTAAAGCATCTGTTAATATTTGTGACTATATTGTTGATCCGAAAGATTTCATTGTAGAAATAAATGATGAAAACGACACATCAAATGGTGTAAATGATAATTCTGATGAAGACATAACCGGATTAACAGGAATGTAAAAGGAGAAAATTTATGAAAAAATATTTTATGTATATACTTTTTCTCTTAATTATAACAACTCCGGCAAAAGCTCAAATGCCGTGGGATTTGATATATCATGCGGTTCCCGTATCCATAGGTATTGATGTTCCGGAAAATATTGTACAAATATCAGGTAATGTTCAAACGACTGTAAGATCTGCCAAAGATGTATATATGACGGCTTTGACTGATGCATCAAGTTTACAATCTGCTGTAACCGGTAGTTTTAACAAGGTAAAAAGTAGCGCTATATTAGATGTCGAAGGTAACCCCGGACAAGAAAAGACAGGTTTTTGTGGTCAAGATTTGGATGAGGTCGAAGTTAAAACCGTTGCCGAAAAGGTAAAGGATGTTTTATGGGTGTTAAAATCCAAAGACTTTATCTATAAAGAAGAGCATAAAAAGCAAAGAGAAAAATTTTATATGGATAACACATATGCAATTCATGCAGCATCTATAATTACACTACAAGAATTAGAAAATGATATTAAAGCCCTAATTGACAAGGCGAAGTCCTGTGCCGAAGGAAAAGGTAATGAGTGCAACATTCCTTCAACAGATGAAGGAGGGCTTAATGAAGTAATATTTACTTATGGTAAAACACTTGAAGCTCTAGACAGTGTCATCAGACTATGGGAAAGTGTTGCCGCCCTAAAAGCTCGCTTAACAGTTATAAAGATGATGGACAAAATAACACCGGCACAAGTTGTAGATGGAGAAGAAGATGTCGATGAAATATCTTTTATGCTTCCGCAATCTACTATGAAATTGCACAATTCAACGCCCTTATCTTTTGCTCAATTAAACGCTGATTATTCAATTGATAATACAATAGAAAAAGTTGAAGCCACAGCTGTTATGAAAAACGAAGGCGATGCCATGCGGTATATTACAAACACCATCGATTTTGTTTCGCCGGATATAAACGAAGCAGAAAATGCTTTAGCGCTGGTTCAGAAAGAAATGGACGACTTAAAAGAGATGAACGAAGTTGAAAAAATGGTCGCAAGCGCCATAGAGGTACATAACTTCATAAAAGAAATGCCTCAACATAAAGAAACGGAAGAACAATATCTTGAAATGAAACAAAAGTACAAAGAAGCTTTCGAACGTTTAGTTTTATCAGAAGAATGTGCTATAAAATATTTAGGAAAATATTATACCAAACCGCATACTGTATGGTCCGGAGATTTACCGCTGAAAAATGCAGATAAACATGAATTAAGAAAAGGTATTTCCGGTTGGGCGTTTAATGCGTTTGAATTGTTGAAGAGCGGAGAGGTTACCGATGCTTTTACAGCATTCAGTGTTGCTAAAGAACAACAAGTGGCAGATAATACAGATGAAGAAGATGATAGCTATTTAACCGATGAAGAAGCCTTAAATGAAAAAATAGAAGATACTATGAGGTCAAGTAGCACTCAACCAGATGAAATAGCTCAAGATTCTATGTCAAATGAAGAAATAACATTAATGGCTGATGAACCTGATCAATATTTGGACATTGATGGTAAAAGATATAATGAAGATTCAAGTAATAAAACCATAAACAATAGTATAAGTGCCAATAAAAAGAATAATGCGAACGCCGAAGCAAGAAAAACATCGATGATGCAATGGCAAGTAGGATCCGAGGCCTCAAAATTATTGGGAGATCCTTCACAAGATTGGGGGTCTCAATCAACAGGTGTAAAGCTTATATGGAATGACACCAAAAGATTTTATAGAAAATATTTGGAAATGAAGTATAGCAATATCCTTCGTTATATGAAATCATATTCTCAAGCCGATTTGTTGGAGCTTATTGCCAAAAAAATGGTTGGCGACAGTCAAAGTGCCCAAAATTCGTCTTATCAACAAAACAGAAAAGCTAAATTAGCAGAATTAAATTCAGAATCCATAAATAAATTATCCGAAAAGTTAGAGCAAAAGAGATCTAACAGAAGTATGGCCGACAATGAAATAAAAAAAATTGAAAATAAAAAGCTTAAAATCGAGGCGCAAATAAATGAACTAAATGAAGAGTTAAGACTAAATAAAGAAGAAATAAACACTATTAAGCTAAATGAAACAGATAAAGCTTTAGGAAGCGTAAAACAGTCTTTAACTGCGTCGGTTGAATTTCCAACAAAAAATGAAACTCCGTCGTCTAAAAAAGTAGGTAAGCTTGATGCGAAGGAAATGACAACAACTGTCAACGCATCTTCATCAAAATCCGTAGCAGAAAATTCTGATATTAAGAAAAAAGAAAAAAGAAATAAAGAAATTAAAGAAAAATTAGATAGATTAGAAAGAGAACTAACAGAAACAAACACTAATATAAAAATAAAGAAGTTGGAAGCACAAGCAAAAGGACTTTCCGATGAAGATTTGGATGAAAATAGTTTAAGTGCCGAAGAAGAGCTGATGGCAAAATTAAATGGTAGCGGATCAAACGTCGGAGCATTAGCAGCTATGCAAGAGGTGGCTAAAGGAAACGCTCTTACAACCATTAAAAACGTTTTAATCGATAGTAATAATCAAAATCCGATAGAAGGTTTTGATGTGGATGAGGCTATAAAAGGTATAAATGATGGTGCCGAAAGTGTAGTTTTAAAAGCCCAAGAAATGGCACAAAAGATAATCATAGAAGAGGGACTTAATAAATTATATGCTCTTGGTGAAGACTTATATACCGAAGCTTCTTATCCGCAAATCGAAAAAATACATAATGATATGATAAATAACTTAAAAGCCGTAAATCTTACATTTACTGCAGCAGAACAGCTAATATCACCGGTTTTAAGCGTAAATAATTTGCTGGTGTTTTCAGAATTTCTTGAAGGGATGGATACATCACCGGAATTGGATGATTTCTTTGTGGGAGCCACGCCTAAAGATAGGGATTTGAAAGCTCCGTTTAAACTTAGGGGTTTTGATCTTCCTCCGGTCAGAGAAGTATTTCACTTTGATGCCGTCGATTATACCAATATGAAACCGGCACAAAATGAAGATAGTGGAGATGAAGAGGATAATGATTGGTTGGATAAATTATTTGAAAAATCAGAAAACAAAGCTTCCGCCAATAAAAAAAGGTATATAGACAAAGAAGACTTCTTAAATTATGGTGGATATATTCCGCCGATATGGGAACATATGTTGAAAGATTTTCCTTTCGTTGAGTCAAGATTGCCATTAAAAGATGTGCTTGGCGACGAAGATGGCGAGTGTGAAACCGTAACTTTTTCTCGAGGCGGAGTAATGCCTTGTTTATACGGAAACGGCAAATATGTAATGGATGTAAATAAAAAAAGTAATTTTATAAATGATGAAGCAAAAGATAAAGATAAAAATTTAAGTGCTTGTGCTTCTGTTAAAAATAATGGAGGCAAGGCATATCATCCTTTTTGGAAGGTAAATTTATCTGAATGGGTATTAAAAGATGATGTTCCGCCAAGTAACTGTGAATATAGTGAGCTTGGTCTGTTATTTGAGGCTGATAAACACAATAATCTGTATATAAGAAAAACGCCTTTTAAAAACTTTAACCGCGTTAACCGGTTGGGTGATAAAGACATCAATAAAATGTTGCCCAAAAGGAAGAAAAATTTGGCAGCAGCTAAAATTTCAGAGCTTAGTCGTAATCAGATAGGTGATTTCTTAAAACAGGCCGAGGTTGAAAAAAAGAGTAAAGAAAATTTGGAAGAAGCAGAAGCAGAGTATGAAAAAAGCAAAGAGGCTGTTTACGCATTGTTTGAAGAACAAGGTTTTGTTCCTTCAAAGGATTTTTCATTGTCAAATAAAGATGATTATAATCAAGCTATAAAGGTTTTAAAAACAGTAAAAAATCAAAGGCTTGATAAGGCTACAAAAGCATTGGAAGCGGTAAATGCCAAGGAAGATGATAGATTGGCTGAAGAAAAACAACAATATAAAGAAAAAAAGGAAGAGCTTAAAAATAATAAAAAATCTAAGAAAAAACTAAAGAAGCCGGAAAAGAACAAACCGCTGAATGAGAAAAGTAAAAATATGAAAAAGCTTATAGATTTTATGGATAGAGATAATGACTGTATTCTTAAAATATCAATGGCGGATGCCGATAGTAATGACTTAAATATTCGGTTAATTAAAGAAACGGCAAATGTGAAGTTGCTGGATAAATTTAAGAAAAAAACAGAGGAAAATAAAAAAGATTCTGCAGATGTAGAAGAAGTGTACTGTGCAATATATTAAAACGGAAGTCAAAAGATGAATAACCCGCAAATTGAAAATGGTCAGCAAGTTTTAGCTATAAGCGGAACCGTCGCCGAGCCGAAATATATAAATAAATTGGAAGAAGAAACGCACACTCTCAGACAGACGTATTATATGTGGATTTCCAGATTTTTTATCTTAACGGCAACAGTTTCTTGTGTGTTTCTTGTGCTGGCCTCGCTTTCATTATTTCGGCTTGCACCTATGGTAACGGTTGAGCCGTTTTTGTTAATAAATCAAAGCACATCCGAAGATATCGTGCGAAGCGAAGCTATCGATAAAAATATGGCATCTAAAGACAAACTTCTTAAAATGTTTATCAAACAGTACGTTGTTTTAAGAAATACCATAATTAACGATCCTATTGAAATGAGAAGTCGTTGGATGGGTGGAGGAATGCTTAACTATTTGTCATCTCCGGATGTGTATAATGAATTTGGTATGGCTACAAGAAGTTTGTGGGAAAGTATTTTTAAACAAGTTCTGGTTAGAGAAGTTGAAATTATATCTATAAACAGACAAGGCGGAAGTCGATCAGCTGTATGGAAAGTTGATTTCAAGACATATGATTTGTATAATGATGGCGGAAAAACTCAAGGACAACAAGAGTCAACTTTAAGAGTAAGGTATTGGACTTCGTCCATAACGGCATATTTTATTCCCGACAGATCTTTTATAGCGCCCCGTTTAATAAATCCGCTCGGTTTCACCGTTACCAGATATTCTCAAACAGAAGTAGAAGTACTGTAATTTGTTGATAAGTATAGTTAAGCTGTTAGACATTTAAAATAAAAGAGTATAACTTTATTGTGTCTATAGTTATATATATAGTATCTGCGCAGAGGGAATATACTATGAGAATGCATTTTAAATTGTTGATTTTATTTGTTTTATTTGTTTTGTCCGGTTGTTATGGTTCTTACTATGAGCCTGAACCTGTCGGTATCGGTACGGGTAGCGATGAGTTAAAATTGTCTCCATGTGCTTGTATAGAGATAGAGTTGCCTAAAAATTTACCGGATTGGTTTGTGGCGACGATATAGGTTTCTTTGCTTGTAAAAAGGGGTTTTTATGGTTGGCGAAAGGGTTCAAGGACAAGTTCAACATAGGTTGACGGATGCCAGACAACAACATCCTCGTCCGACAGGAGGGGGTAAAAAACGTTCGGTAAGGGATGAGGTTTTTGTAGCAAATATTGCTGAAAAACGCTATTTGTGGACTGCGCGCGCGTTCGCTGTTATTACGGCGTTAAGTCTGTGTTGCAATATAGTGTTGATATTGGCTATTTTTCAAGTTATACCGCTTTATCGCGTTGAGCCGTTTTTGTTGACTTTTCAAAATCGTTCCGAGCAAGTCTATAATATTCAACCTTTGACTGTGGAACTTCGTAATCGCAAGTCCATAACAGAGGTTTTTGTTCGTGAATACGTCCTTCTTCGTTCAACGTTTCCTTCGGATGTGGCTGAGGTTGAATCTCGTTGGATGCCCGGAGGACCGATTCAGGAAATGTCATCAAACACCGTCTATCAGGATTTCTTGGATAATGTAGCTAAGAAAGCAGTGAGTCTGATAAAAAACCAAGGAATGACCAGAGATGTTAAAATTCTTTCGATAAACGAATTGACGGACGGTGTATGGCAGGTTGAATATGAAACAAAAGATATGTATCCAGATTCTGCTCGCCCCGAGGTGGGATATTGGACGGCATCGCTTAATGTAGGATATCGCAGAAAAACCGTAAAGTATGGCGATCGGTTGAAAAATCCGGTAGGTTTTACAGTTAGACGGTATGCGCTGAGTCGTAATAAAGTGGAGTAATTAAAAGTGGTAAAAAAAATGAAATTGAATAGTGTGGCTGTTTGTTTTATGACAGTTTTATTGTCATTTTCTGCTAAGGCTCAAGTAGACCAGCAAATGATGGACGCCAGTGCTGAGCAAGCGCAAGGTAATTATGCGCCTATGAATATGGGGTATACCGGTTTCAGTTCAATAGGTATGACGCAAGAAGCTTGGCTTGATCCTATGCAGAATTTGGGAGAAGGACAAACAAAACCTGCTTATTCAAAATATTATTGGTCGCCTGATTTGATCTTACCTATCAGAGTGCGCGAAGGTATGATTACAATGTTAAACTTTCCTAAATGGGAGCTAATAGAAGATATATTCCTTGGCGATAGTGCAACATTTGACGGTCAGATATCAGGACCATCCACTTTGTTATTATACCCTAAAAAAGGAGCTAACATAGGGGTTGATACCAACATTATCGTTTTTGGTCGTTCGGGTAATCGTTACGTTTTTTATATAAGATCTGAAGGAGTGAATACAGAAAGACTTACTAACGCTATTATCGATATAGATGTAGTTGATGAGTTTGTTCCGGAAGAATACCGATCTACATCAACGCCTTATGCATCTAGCAGTGGTGGAGGTTTTAAGACCGGCGGTGGTAATATATCCACACATACCCGCCGTTTCCAAAAAAGTGATTGGTTAAAATCAATACCGGTTGATCCCAGTGATTTTAAATTTGATTTAGAAGTATATGTACCTAATCCGGATGATGTGGTAATTGCACCTGAAAGGGTGTGGCGTGATAACATATTTACTTATATTGACTTAGGTAAAAAGGCTTTGAATATGGTTCAGCGCCCTATTGTCAGCATGATAGTAGAACGAGTAGAGGTTCCTGTCGGATTTAGAACAAAAGGACAAGATAACAGGTTGATTATTGTTGAGGGTATCGGAGATCTTGTTTTAAGAAACGGTAAAAGGTTGATTTGTATAAAAATGCGTCGCTCAGATGCCGTGGGATTAGAGCAAGCTGTTGATTCAGCTGATTACTTACCGCCTACATGGGAGGTTTCACCTCCTTTGCCAAATATTAGTAGCGGAAGGATGCCGAGCAACATAGTTCCTGCTACAAGTTATAATCCTCAAGGGCAATTTGATATACAGGTCGGACAAAGTCAAATAATTGTTCCTGAATATGCAAAGTCCACCAACGTGCCTAATTCAAATGTTGCGGATAATATAGACTACACAAAAATGCAACGATTAAACACATCTGTTTCTAACAATGTAAATATTGCTCCGCAGTATTCGTACGGAGCAGGATTCAAAGATATCGATAATTCTACAATATCTATTGAATTAGGTGTTGATAGTGATGTTTCGAATTTAGAAAGTTTATGGAATAAGTTATCTTCAAAATATAGCGAAGAATTAGGTAGTTATTCACCATTTTTCTCTGTGGACGCTCCAGCTGACGGACAAGGAAAAGAGTTGTTTCATTTAAGGGTTGGGCCAATGAAAAGCCTTGAAGCCGGTGATAAAATATGCGGAAATCTCGGACGTAACGGAGTATTTTGTAGTGTGGTTAGGACGCAGTAATCAAAAAGATGAGTGAAGAGCCATTAACAAATTCGGAAAAGTATGTCAAAAAAACCAATAACATCATTTTGATGATTGGTCTTTCGTCGTTACTTATTTTTATTTTTGGGCTTATCTTGTTGTTGACCAGCGGTAATAATGAAGATGTATATGAAGAACCGGTCTTTACCGAAAATGCAGATGTTTTTGGAGATATTCCTACAACATCGGCATCTCCACAAGGTATTGAATTTTCCACAATGGAGGGAGAGATTCCGATAACAACGACACCTGATCCCGTGCCTATGGGAGAAGTTGTTTTGGGAACAGATGCAAATAATGTCTTAACAATCGGAACTAACGGAAAGGTATCGATAAAGATTGTTTCAGTCGAACTTGCGGAACCGCCGTTTGCCGGCTTTACATTTGATGATAAATGTACGGGAGCTGTGTTAGCAGGCGAAGAAGTTTGTAATATCAGTATGAATTGGGCACCGGTAGTGGCGGGAAATGTTCAAAATAATTACATTATTTCTTGGCATGAAGTTAACTTAGGGAAAGACAGCATAAAATCTGCAAAAGTTTCTGTTACCGGTAACGCAGTTGAAAAAGAAGATTGTACTGCATGTCTGCCGACAACAAATGATGCCGGATCAGCTTCAATAGGTAAGACTGCAAGCGGAAACCGCTTTGCTATAGGCCCCGACGGCAAGGTAATCGGCGAGATAGATGAAGACGGCTATGTCAGAGATGCAAACGGTAATATTATCGGCAGAGTTGGAGCAGACGGATTGATTGTTGATGAAAATGGTAATGTGATTGGTGTAGCAGAAAATCGTAAAGCTGTTTTTGATGAATTTGGTAATTTAATCGGCTATGCCAGACCGGACGGAACGGTAGTTGATTTGGATGGTAATGTAATCGGAAAAGTATTGCCTGACGGAAGGGTAGTAGATGCATCGGGGAAAGAAATAGGAAAAGTCGTTGAAACGGGTTTTGTATACGATGAAAATGGTAATATCATAGGTAGGGTAATGCCTGATGGAACGGTTATAAACAGCAAGGGTGAGGTTATAGGGCGAGTCTTACCGGACGGCAGTGTCGTTGATATTAATGGTAAAAAAATAGGTATGGTCAGTACTCCCGGTCGTGTGGCAGTTGATGCTTCCGGAAAACCGATTGGTGTTGTAATGCCGGATGGCAGTGTTGTTGATGAAAACGGAAATATTATTGGTTACGTGGACGAGAACGGAAACGTTGTTCACAAAAAATCTCCGCTTGTCGGTAAAAAAGTAAGAGTGGCATATGATGCTAACGGAAATATTATCGGCTATGTTGATGAAAATGGTAATTTGCTTAATGCAAGAGGTGAAATCATTGG
This sequence comes from Alphaproteobacteria bacterium, assembly GCA_017501665.1. GTDB lineage: Bacteria > Pseudomonadota > Alphaproteobacteria > RF32 > CAG-239 > CAZU01. The sequence continues at coordinate 13,659 of JAFVWM010000016.1, forward strand.
CAAAATGAATGCAGATGGAAGCATTGTTGATTTAAACGGTAAAGTTATCGGTAGAGTCGGTGAGGAAATTATTTTTGGCGAAGATATGGTAATAGGAAAAATAGTTTCTTTTGAAAGTATTCCGATAACTCCTCAGGGAACTGTTTTGGGTACTTTGCAAAATGATGGTTCAATAGAAAATGATAAAAAACAGATTGTAGCCAGATATTTGCCTGATGGTACGGTGCGTGACACCTCGGGTAAAGTTGTTGCTAAAATGGTCAGAGCCGGAGTTATAGTAGGTTTTGGCTGTAATGATTTGGGGTATTTGGATAAAGACGGTAAAATCAAAAAAGGCAATGAAGAAACCGGATATAAAATCAATCCTGAAGGTGTTGTAACTGATGCAGACGGCAGATATGTCGGTGAAGTTTTACCGATGGGAAGAGTTTTTGATAATAATTGTAATTTTTTGGGTATGGTTGATGCTAAAGGCATAGTGAAAGATAATACTAACAGATATATCGGTTGTGTAAATCCTGACGGAAGCGTATTAAATGAATCTGGAGAACATATCGGAACGGTTGGAAAAAGAGGTGTCGCCGTAGATTTAAACGGAAATTTTTTAGGTAAAGTAGGATATGATAATTTGGTTAAAGATAGCGCTAATCAGCCTATAGGTTGTGTAGGCTTATTTGGTGATGTTTTTAATAATAATGGTGCTTTTATCGGAAAATTGATAAGCAATCAGTATGCTTATACAATGTCAGGAGATTTTATAAATGCGGTAGACGATACCGCAAAAGTTAAAATTTATAACAAGCAACCGGCTTCGCTTACACCAAACGGATTAGTTTTGGATGAGAAAAGAAACGTTATTGGTGTGATCGCGCCATCCAAAACAACACTAATAAACTCTACCGGAAAAAAGATTGGTCAGCTGTTTATAGACGGGAATGTATATGATAACAAAGGTATATCACAAGGGACATTAAAAAATGGCGGGTTAACCATATATAACAATATAGCCGGTAAAATAATGCCCCAAGGGGAAGTTGTTGATATAAAGGGTGATATTGTCGGTACTGTTAATTCAGACGGACAAGTTGTTAATCGTTATGGTGATATTTTAGGGCATGTAAACAGTAATGGTATATTTTTTAAAAATTCGGGAGAATATGCAGGTGCTGTCGTTGAAAAAGGTTCTGCTATAGGTTATGACGGCACTTACATCGGATATGCCACTTCATCGGGAAAAGTTATTGATTTGGATGGCAATATTGTCGGATATACAACCCACGATAAAAAGGTTGCAGACAATAACAATGAGATAATAGGCGAGGTTATTCCCGAAAGTGTTATGGTTGATATTATGGGAAGCTACAAAGGTGTGCTAAATTCTTTGGGCGATGTTATTGACGATAGAGGAGAAGCCGTTGCGGCAGTTCTACCCGGAGGATCAAGCGATAAAAATATTAGAGTCTTAACCGGTGAAGGTGTTGTTGATTTTGGCGGAAATATAATAGGTTTTGTTTCTCCGAGCGGAAGTGTGGTCGATGTAAAAGGTAGCACAGTGGGACAGGTGCTTTCAGACGGAAATGTTATGGGGGTTACCGGAAAGATTATTGGAGAAGTTATACAAGGTGATATAGTTATTTCAAATGACGATAAAGTTGTGGGTTATGTAAATTTTGATGGAAAAATAACAGATAAAGATGCTAATATAATCGGCAGAGTATTATCTGGTGAGTTAGCTGTCGATTTAAGTAACAAAATTTTAGGTAAGATATATAAAATCGGCGCAACAATACTTGGTAATGATGGAAAATACAAAGGAAGAATTACTCCGGACGGAAAGGTTATAGATTCATCCGGCGTAAATATCGGATATATTAAGAGTAACGGTTCTTTTATCAACCTGGATAAAAATGTTGCCGGATATGTTCTTGGTGAAGTGGCTAAAAACCGAAGGAATTAGGGATGAGTTTTTTTAAAACAATAAAAAAAATATTTATATCATCAAGTGTAATTCTTGGTTTTGTTTGCGTTTCTCAAGGGGTATTAGCGCAAGAAATAACAGCAATAAACTTTAATGGTGAAGTTTTAGGAAAAGTTATCCCCGACGGTAAAGTAGTCGGTTTCGATAATGAGCTTTTGGGTAATATAACGGCAGACAGTCTTCTTGTAAAATCAGATGGTTCAATTGAAGGAGGTGTCGCTCCGCAAGGTGTTGCCATTGGTAATGATACAAAAATTTTAGGAAAAGTAGGAAGTGATGGTTCTGTGCGCGGACCATCTGGACAAATTGTCGGTCGCACGCTTCCGAATGGTTTAGTTATAAATGATAATTATGAAATAATCGGTCAGGTAATCTTTAGCGGATTGGTTTACAATGACGAAGGTGTCGTTTCAGGTAGGGTTACCGGCGATGGTTTGTATACAAGCATTAATGGTGAGGAGATTGGTATTGTTATGCCGGATGGCTACGCCTATAAAAAAATAGGTAAAGAGTTTATTTTGGATGGTCGTTTAATTTCTTCAAAAATGGTTGTTTCAATTAGTGGCGATTTTATAGGTAGCGTCGTTCCCGGAGGTCAAGTTACTGATTTTGATTCGTTAAAAATAGGTTCAATCAGAGCTAACGGATTTGTTTATAACGAAGGCGCTATTGTCGGTAGGATTGTAAATTCCGGTTATGCGTTCGGATATGATGGAGAGTACATAGGTTTTGTCAGTTATAATGGTGAGGTAATTAAAGATAATACTATTGTCGGAAAACTCAGAGCAGATGGTTTTGTTTCAGATATAAAGGGTAATATTGTCGGTAAGGCAATAGATTTTTCCGCAACGGCAGTTGATACAAAAGGAAGATATTTAGGAAGGTTATTGCCCGATGGCAGAGTTTCTAAAATATCCGTTGATATCGGTAAAGTCGGTCCGAGAAATACTGTTCTTTCATCATCCGGAATAATTATAGGAAGAATTATAAAAACAGGTCCGGTATTTGATTATAAAGGCGAATTAAAAGGTCACGCATTAAGCAATGGTTCTGTTATTTCTTTTAGTGGAACGGTAATCGGTTATATGGTTGGCAGGGATGCATATGATCTGTCCGGATTGCTTATAGGTTCGCTATTGGATACAAAAGTAATATATGATGAAAATAATTCTTTTTTGGGTTTGACAGGTATTTCTTCAAGTTTTGTCGCTAACGGCGAGCGTCTGAGTGTATCACCTTTTGGCTATGTGTTTTCGTCTACTGGAGATATTATTGGAAAAGCTAAGGATATTGATACTTTTTACACACCTTACGGGGATGTCCTCGGGTATCAAGGCTTAAACGGAAAAGTTGAGAATCAATCAAATACAGAAATAGCTGATATTACGGGAATAGGATATGCCGTAAATAGCCAAAACACAGTGGTCGGTAAAACCCTAAACTCTTTTATTAGTGTCAACTATCAAGGTAAAAGGATAGGGTTGTTAAATGGTGAAAATATATTGTTAAATAAAGACAATAATAGCATTGGAAAAGTTTTACCGGATAACAGCATCAGTACAATTAAAGCCGGCAATCTTAACTATATGCCGAAAATAGGCCGATCATATGATCAAAATATTGCTCTTGATTTTAAGGGAGTTTTTTTAGGTTACATTGATGATAACGGTAATGTTAACAACCTATCAGGAGCAAAAGTCGGTCAGGTCGTAACACAAGGGTTGGTTATTGATAATAATGGCTTTGTATCAGGATTTGCGGTTGGTTCAAGATCCGTTGTTAATGATAATTGTGAAACCATCGGTGTAATATCCGGAGATGGTCTGGTTTATAATTATCGTGGTATCTATATAGGTCGAGTTTTATCAAATTTATTTGTTATAAGTGATAGCGGAGTTGTTTTAGGTCGAGCTCAAGAATATAATCCGGTTGTAGATTATAATGGTAATGTAGTTGGCTATACTATGTACAATGGAAAAGTTATGGGTAAGACGAATACTGATATGGGATGCATAAATTTAAAAAAATATTTAAAATCTTCTGATGGTTCTCTAATCGGAGGAATTGTAGACTTTTCACCTATTATAGACTACAATGGTAACATTTCCGCATACAGTACATTAAGCGGTTTAGCCGTAGACAAAGATAACGAATTTGTCGGATACCAGCAACCAAACGGTAACATAAATTCAAACGCCGGCATTTCAATCGGTTACTTGTTTAAGTATAAAGTTGCTTTCGGTGATAACAATAATCTTTTAGGTTATGTTACCGAAGAAGGAAAAGTCATTAATTCTAAAAAAGAAGAAGTCGGTAATGTTGACTTTGATGGCTACGTCGTTTTAAATAATGCCAAAATAGGCTATGCTCTATATGATATGTATGTATATGATAAAGACGATATGCCAATAGGTATAATTAATAACTTAGGCGAAGTTGTAAGTTTTTCTAATCAAAATTTGGGTTTCTTAAACAGAGGTTTTGTCTTAAAAAATAAAGAGGTTATTGCAAGAGGATCAAGAGACTATAATATTCGCAATAAGGAGCGTTCTGTTATAGGAGAACTCAGATTTGATGGCAGGGTTATCAATGAAAAAGGCGAGGTTGTCGGTAACTTAGCTGAAAATGGTAAAATAGTCGATTCTGCCGGAAGTACATTAGCGTTTGCAACTCCTTTGCAATATTATAACCAAAACCAAACATCCAGACAGATAATTTATGACGAAAATGGCAATATTATCGGAATTTTAAATGAAAATGGAGAACTGATTGATGCAAACGGTAATGTTATCGGAAAAGTTGATGAAAACGGCAATATTATAGGATTAAACGGTGAAAAACTTGCCGAAACTACCGAAGGCAAAAAGGTATACGGACCAAATGGAGAAGAACTTGGAACTGTGGATGCAAACGGTAATGTTTTTGATGCAAACGGTAATCTTATAGGAAGGTTAAACGAGAAAGGTGAACTTGTAGATTTAAACGGCAATGTTATAGGAAGACTAAACGAGAAAGGTGAACTTGTAGATTTAAACGGCAATATTATAGGAAGACTAAACGACAAAGGCGAGCTCGTTGATGCAAACGGCAATGTTATAGGAAGACTAAACGACAAAGGCGAGCTCATTGATGCAAACGGCAATGTTATAGGAAGACTAAACGACAAAGGCGAGCTCGTTGATGCAAACGGCAATGTTATAGGAAGACTAAACGACAAAGGCGAGCTCGTTGATGCAAACGGCAATATTATAGGAAGACTAAACGATAAAGGCGAGCTCGTTGATGCAAACGGCAATGTTATAGGAAGGTTAAACGAGAAAGGTGAACTTGTAGATTTAAACGGCAATGTTATAGGAAGACTAAACGACAAAGGTGAGCTCGTTGATGCAAACGGCAATGTTATAGGAAGACTAAACGACAAAGGTGAGCTCGTTGATGCAAACGGCAATATTATAGGAAGACTAAACGACAAAGAAGATGAGTGGTTTAACCGATCAGACATAATTACTTCTGTAGGATTAATGCCAAGCGTTAATGAAGAAGATACATTGGAAGCACTAATGTCAAGGAGTTCCGGAAAATCATTAGGTATTGCTTTGACACCTGATGGTGATTATTTAGGTGAAATACTGGAAGATGGTGATGTTGTAGACGAGAAAGGCAGGGTTATCGGACGAAGAACTTCCGGTGGTTTAATAATGAATGATGATGGTGATCTGATAGGCATTGATGACGGTGATGCATCAGGCTTTCAAGAAAACATGGAAGAAACTCGAACATCAGCTCCTTTTATTCCGGCAGGCTCATTTGGTCCGGGAGGCGCTTACGGTATAGGTTCAGGAAGCACTAATTTAGGTCCCGGAGGCGGATATGGTCCGGGTGAAAGATATGATCCGGCTCGTCAAGCGGCATTAAACGCAGCACAACAGGAAAGAAGAAGTAATATGACTGTTGGAAAAATCAGTTCGGGAATTGATAAAAAATCTTTCGACGGATATCAAAAAGATTGGGCAGATCAAGGCATCAGTAAATCAATTTCATCATGGCGAGTCGATATGTCTGAAATGATATTTTCTGATAAACCGATACCTGCTGTAATCGCCAGAGCTATTGATACTAATAATCCCGCACCTATTACCGCATATGTAGAACGTAATGTATATGCAGAAGAAGGTAGAAATATCATTATTCCTGCAGGTTCACGTTTAATAGGCGCTTTCGGTTCAATTACAGCATCGGCAGAAGCAACATCAGAATCTGCTCGTGTTCAAATTACGTGGGAAAGATTGATCAGACCGGATGGTTCGATTTTTGTGTTCAGCGGACAAACAGCAGATGCTCAAGGTCGCGCCGGTGCATTAGGTTATGTGGACCAGCAGTTGTTTAAGAAATATACTCTTCCTGTCGTAACTACCGTTTTAACTTCTGCTGCATCATTTTTTATGGCTTCTGCTGAAGATAGCGCCGGAGAAGTCGAAAACTCAAAGCAACAGGCAGCCAGCGATGCCCGTCAAAATTTCTTATCAGATATGGAGTCGTTATTTGACGACATTTTAGAGGATAAGACCGATGTTAAAGCGATGACTTACATTCCGGCAGGTACCAGGATCATTATATATCCGAACACTGATTTATGGTTAAACTCTGACGATCGTTCGGAAGAGGCTGCAAGTTCCGTAAAATTAAATAAACCTGAAGTATTTATTGACGACGCAGCTGTAAAAGCTGGGATGAAAGCAGAAGAACGTAAAAAAGTAGCTGAAACGGGCGGATCAGTTGTCTATAACCCTGATGATGCCGGAGTTGAGGAAGTAAAATCAACTCCATTTATAGACGATACTCCTAAAAACAAAAAACAAGATACAATTGCACCACCTCCTCCGCCATCCGGAGCAGCAGTTTCAGCACCTCCGGGAGCATCATCATCATCAACAGACAATAGCATTCCTGCACTATTTTAAGGAGTTAATATAATGGCGTTTACCGTATTAGAATCAATTTTGCGACCACTATCTTATTGGTATGAGCAAGACGGAATAGAAGAAGTAGCCATTAACAAGGGTGGTGAAATATGGTTGCGCTTAAGGGGTAAAAGGGCATATCCGTGGGCGGTGTATAAAGATGAAAAACTAAGCAAAGAATATTTGACAGATTTGCTATACATTATTGCCAACACTTATGAATTACCATTTGACCCGATTCAAGGCAATCCGGTTGTTTATGCGACGATTCCTGGCGAACATCGTTTTTCGGCAATATGCGGTCGAAACGTAATGTATGACAACGATGACTTAACGGGAGGAATTGCCCTAACAATTCGTGTTCACGCGGAAGATGTATCGTTCGGTTTGGATGCTTATGGTTTGACCCAAGGTGGAAAACTTCATAAAATAAATCCGCTCAAAGATATTAAAGAACCGGAAGACCCGTATGAAAGACTTTTATTAAGCTTAAAACGAGGCGATCATATTTTGGTTTCTGGGGCTACCGCAACCGGTAAAACCACCTTCTTAAACAACTTACTTAAGATTTTGGACCCCCACAAAAGAATTTTAACAATTGAAGATACTCGAGAATTGATAGTTCCTCATAAAAATCGTGTTCACATTACATTATCGCGTACAGAACAAACCAATGCCTTAAATTATGCTAAAGTTATTGACTTGGTAGTTCGTTTTACTCCGGATGCCATTGTAGGCGGTGAGATATCCACCGGAAATGCCGGAGCTTTATGGGAATTGATGGGATCAGGACACGATAACTGTTTGGCAACAATTCACGCTGAAAGTTCAGAAGCTGCATATCAGGCATTTGCAGATCGTATTATGCACTCATATCCTCAAACAGATAGAAAGAAAACAATTGAAGAGATGCACAAAAAGTTAAGAGTGGTTCAAATTAATCGTGACGGAAACTTACGTGCAGTAACTGAAATTACCTAAAAACATAGATTTTTTTAAGATTTATTAACTCTAAATTTACGTGATTAGAGTAAACTTAAGTATAAATTATAATTTATTAATGACTTAAGTTAAAAATATGGTAAGCGAAGCAGAGATAGCAGAAGCAAGAAGAAAGGCAATTCGAAACGGTGAGGAAGATCCGGTAACCGTTGCTCAGCGCTATCTGAATGTTTATCGTCAAATGCATATCTTTTCTGAAGAAAAAAAAGAAGAGTTTGATAAATCTTTATTAAATTTAGCTCCTATTATCATAACGGTAATTTCATCATTGCCCGGAGGTTTGATCTTTCAAGAATATATTGATGAAGTTTTAACAAAAGCCGGTCGAGAAAAAAGTGCAAAGTCGGAAGGTGATACTGATAATTCTCCTTCCGTTCAACCGCAAATACTTTCAAATGCTCAAAGATCGATACAACCGCAACAAATTGTTGCACCGATAATGGGGGGTGATGCTAAGCTTTCTATGGGTAAAGAATTTGCTGATGAATTTGCTAAAATAATTACAGGAGTTGTTGAAAAACAAAGCATAATACAAAAAGACAGTTTGGCAAAAGTTGCACAAGATTTGAGTAAAACACAATTATTTATAGCCAAGAAACTCGAGGATAACAAGGTTGAACGCCAAACAGAAATGAATGAATTATGTAAAACTATTGCGCAAAGCCACACGGCTTTAAGTACGACGTTGGCAACAATAAGTGAAAATATATCAAATCAAAATCAGAGTAATAATTTGGTTCCGATTCCTGCTGTTGAACGAAGTCCCGAAGATGATACTCGTTTGGTTGAAATGATTACTCAATCACAAGAACGCATGATGACAGGGTTACTGGCAAGGCTTCCGCAAGCAGTAGGTGTTGGCAATGTAAATGTGACTGCCGCAACCAGAAGTTCTGAAGACGATATTCGTTTGGCTGAAATTATTGCACAATCTCAAGAAAAAATACTCAGTAAATTATTGGATCGTCTACCTCAGACTTCAATCTCTGAAACAACGGCTTCGATGCCGACACCTACAGAAAAAATTACAACGGCAAATCATGAAAATATTGAAGGAATAATATCTTTAATGGCCAAATCGCAAGAAAAATTAATAGAAACTTTGACCGAGAAATTACCACAAATGAATGCAAACATATATCCACCGACGGTAATTTCATCAACAAGGTCTCCCGAGGACGATGAGCGTTTGGTAAAAATGATAACCAAATCACAAGAAAAGTTAATATCTACACTTATTGACAGAATACCATTATCCGAACGAAATGGAAAATCTTTACCTGAAGTACCGAACAGAAATGAAAAAGATGATGAACGTCTGATACATCTTATAACAACATCTCAAGAAAGTATGATAAAATCTTTGATTGAGAAGAATATATTTGTAGCGCAGGTTCATCCTCAAAACTCTGCTCCCATATATAACCAATATCAGCCGATACAGCCTATTGTCGAAGGTGATCAATCTTATCAAAACACACCGGCTGAAAATACGGATAATCAATATTATCAGTCAGAAAATAGTTTTTCATATAGTCGTGCAGACAACAATCCGCAGACTTATATGGCTCCTCAAAATACACAAGGTTGCAACAGTAATGAAATAGATTTCACAATGTTTACTCCGGTTGAAGATGTAAACAATATTTCGCCCGCATTATATGATAATATACCTCAAACCAAGGAAATAGAAACATATGCGCAAACACTTGCTGATGAGGGAGAGGTTAAAAGTGAACCGGAAATTGCAGAAGGTAATATTTCCCAAACAAAAAAGAAAAAAAAGA
>JAFVWM010000017.1 GCA_017501665.1 Alphaproteobacteria bacterium
ACTATTAAAAATTATGATGTTTAATTAAAAATGTATATATTATGGAAATAGTTGCTTATTGTTTAGGTGGTCTCACCATAGTAGTGTTTATTGCTTTTATAATTGCTTGGGCTTGTATGCAAGAAGAGCAATTTGCGGAAACAGATAAACAAATTAAAGAAATCAAAAAAAGTAAATAACCATTAAAAATTTTATGTTATGGAATTTAAATGTTTTTGCCAAATTACTATTGACCCATATTCTGGTTCTACAATTTGGGATGTTTTAAAAGAAATGAAGTCTTTAAGTAAAATTGTTGGACTTCCTGTTGGTGCTAAATTTAACAACTGGCAACTTTTAATTAAATCTGACACCAATATTGATGTTGTTGCACAATTTTATAATAATGGTATAGATTGTGGCTATGCTTGGAAAATTAAACATTAAAAATTTTATGTTATGGAAAGTTTCATTCAAGTTTTAATTGACGCATCTTCCTCATTTAGTTGGTGGCATTGGCTATTAGGATTAGGTGTTGCTGTTCTATCTGGTGGTTTTGGAATGGGAATTGTTTTTGCAATAAAAGAGTTTAAAATATGTGATTATTTTTCTTTAATTCTTCTTGTTTTTGCAATAATAATGTTGGGTCTTGCCTATTTATGTGCAACTCCTTTCCTAAATTATCCTGAAACAGAAGTGCAAATAACTATAATCTCTTGGTCTGTCCTATGGTTTTTAATAGGTTTAAATATGCCTATTATCAACAAAGATTCAAATGATTAGTAGTTAAAAACTTTTTACCCCTCTCAATTTTATTGTTGTGAGGGGTAAACTTTATCTAATACACGCAGAACCATAGATTTTTCTATTGCCTTTATAGATATCCACGGGTAAACCCGTGGTTCTCTTTTTTACAAACCTTGCGGTTTGACCACGCTCGTTGGCGTGGAGGCGATGTTGTTTCACAACATCTTATTATTCATCCACCATTAAAGTGGTGGTTTTCTACAAGGCAGTAATAAAGCATACAAGCTCCTATCAGAAATAGGAGGTTGTATAGAATGGTGGTGAATAGGATATTAAAAGACGAAATCGGATAACTTTCGCGCCATTTTGTGAGTTATTCTAACCATTGGTATCTCTAATTGTCCGGACCATTACCCATATCTGGCCACCACTTCTCCCGTATCGAAACCCTGCTTTCATTACAAAAATAAGAAATGGTGACCAGACTAATTTAGAAAAATGTGTATATTAAAATCACAAATACTTAGAATTTTGTGTATTATTTATCAAAATAATACTTGAATTTTGTGTATTTTTATGTTAAATATAGCATATAAAACGTGTATAATATATTTAAGGAACAGCGAATGTATCGTAAAGCAGAGAAAATATTGCAAGCTTGGAAGGCTAATCCGAAAAAAAAGGCCTTATTGATAACCGGTCAACGGCAGGCCGGTAAAACTTATATCGTGCGTGAGTTTGGTAAAGCTAATTATAAACACTATGTAGAAATTAACTTCATTACAACACCTTCTGCCAAAGATATCTTCTCCGGTGATCTGAACGCCGATACTTTAATCATGAATTTAACAGCATTCATCGGAAAGTCATTGGAAAAAGGGAAAACCTTGATATTCCTTGATGAAATACAGGAATGTCCTAATGCAAGAACAGCCATTAAGTTTTTGGTTGATGATGGCCGATTTGATTACATAGAATCAGGCTCATTATTAGGCGTTCAATATAAGCAAGTTCCATCTTATCCTGTAGGGTATGAAGAAATATACCAGATGTATCCGATGGATTTTGAAGAATTTTGTATTGCCAATGGAGTTCAACCATCAACGCTTGATTATTTGCGTGAATGTTATGAAAAACAGACACCGATAACTGATTCCATTCATCAAACCATGTCTAATCTATTCAAGTATTACATTGTTGTCGGCGGTATGCCTGATGTGGTCAAAAGATTTATAAACACACATGATATAGGACAAGTCGTAAATGTTCAACGAGATATTATTTCCCAATATCGACAGGATATAAGCAAATATTCTACCACCGGCAAAAATATGATTAACAATATATTTGATAATATACCATCACAGCTGGATGATAAAAATCGCCGATTTATGCTCTCATCAGTTCAAAAGAACGCCAGACTTCGTGATTATGAGGATTCTTTTGTTTGGCTTTCAGATGCCGGAGTTGCTCTGCCTTGTTATAATCTGACAGAGCCAAAGATCCCGCTTAAAATTAACGAACAAAGCCGTTTGTTCAAGCTTTATATGAGTGATGTCGGCTTACTATGCGCAATGAGCCTGGAAAATATACAATTTGAGATACTACAGGGTAATTTATCTATAAATATGGGTGGAATATTAGAAAATGCCTTTGCCGAACTTTTAAAAGCCAATGGCTTCGCATTGCGGTATCTTAATAAAAAGAATATAGGAGAGCTGGACTTTGTGGTTCAGCAAAATGATGAAGTCATGCCGATTGAAATTAAATCAGGTAAAGATTATAAAACACATGCCGCACTTAATAATGCCTTAAAAATTAAGGAATGGAACCTCAAAAAAGGTATTGTATTTTGTATGGACAATATCCAAAAAACCGAGAGAATAACCTATCTTCCTTGGTATTTAGTGATGTTTCTGAAACAAAATAATCATGATGAATCAATGATTGTAAATGTGGATTTAAGTGGATTATGATAAATTCAACATTATATCATATTTCACTGGACTTCCGCTGAAATCCAAGCATTCATTGTATTAAACGAAAGGAAATACAATGAAAACAGTTAAGATTTACATGGTCCGGAAGCCCTCAGATATTAACGAAGTTAAGGAGTTATGCCGGCGCTATAACAATCAAGCCGAAGAAGTAACAGTTGCAGAAACGGTCAACTTGCCTCCGGTCTGGTATGATGCAGTGTGCCGAGCGCCACTTGACGATTACATCTTTTTATCCGGCAAAGGCGGTTATGATGATGAAAACCATCGCCAAGTGGTTGCCATACAATGCACCGGCAAGCCGACACTTTATGCTGCCCCGTCCGGTTCTTCCTACTGCCGTTACATGGGAGTTGAATTATGAAAATGCGTAAATATGAGGATATCAATCCAAGCAACAGAACAAACTTTGTGATGGTTTATTATCACGCCGGCCGCACTTTAACTCAAATTGAAACCTTGCTAAAAAAGGCCTACGGTAATCCGCTACCGACAAGACCACGCGACCGTCTGAACCGTCTACAATTCAAACTCGAACAAATGACCGCCCGCTACAAACAATACGAAACCGAGCCGAAGGACAAACGTCAAGTTAGAAAACACAGTTAGCGTAAAACAGATTATCACGATTATTAATAAAATTATAAGCTTTTTGAATTATACTAATTTACGTTAAATTCAAGGAATAATAAATATATGACTTTATTGCCTGCAGATCTTAGTAAAATAGATGCCATCTTTAAAATGAAAGATTGGAAGCGTGATGATGACGATCTTTTTGACAATATATGCCATGCTGTTGATCTTTTGGAAGATGATGAAAAGGATTTATTTTTCTTCTTAACAAGTAAATTCTTAAGAGTATATTATGTAGATTATCCTCTCAAAATGGGGAAAGCTATTGAACAACTAAATATTCCCAAAAATATAACACAGATAATTATTGTTCCTTTATTAATAGAGAAAGATTTTAATCGTATAAAAAGTTCTTCTACATTTTTATATCCTCTTAAACAACTGCTTAGGCAAATCTGTCATACAACGCTACCAATTTATTATTCCAGTAATTACAAAAGCATCTCTCAACCAATTAATGAACATACTTTATTTATAATTCCTGATGATTTTATTGGATCAGGTTCTTCTGCTCGAGAATTTATAGAAGAACTTCGCGGTAAATATGGTAATGTTAATATGGTATTTGTTTCTATTGCTTCATTAGAAACTGGGGAAAATTTGCTAAAATCATTAAATTGTGAAGTTTATTCATATCATCACTTAAAAAAAGGAATTCAAGATGATGAAACAATAGATGATGATAAAAAAAGTGAATATTATAAAATATTGCATAATTTAAGCGAAAGACTAGGTATATTACCACAATATGAGAAGGGACTTTATGATTCAGAAGCATTAATATCGCTTTTGAAAATACCAAATAATACCTTTGGTTTATATTGGTACGTTTCAAAAAAAGGAGAAAAATTAAAATGGCCACAGATGTTTCAAAGATTTTAAATACTGATTTACTTCTACTATCTGTCATTGATAATAAAAGTTCACTTGAGGCGTTTCTGAAAAAGGGATATACTTATAGTCAGATTTATGAACGAATTGTATCACTACAAGAGGCCGGTTTCATTGTGGTAAACGATGATAATGAATATAAGTTATCTTATACTGGCAAAGCTATATTAAACTCGACAAATAAAAAATTTTTTATTGAACCAGATAATCAGTACATTTTAAATACAGAAATTAACGAAATTTACATACCTTCCAAATATACTATTAACGATTTGAAACGATAAGGAGCATTAGTCTTAGCAACTTTTGTTGCGCTGTAACGAGTCGTTATGGTAGAATGAACTTTCTTTTCGAGCCTTAGATACGCTCAACTTTGTTTAAACACAGAGGTTTAACCGAAAGTTAAGCGTATCTAACTCGCAAGCTCGTGTAATTTGTAAATTGAATTAATGCAATTTACAAATTATAGTGTAGTTTAGTTTGTAATGCTCCTTGCTTTATTAAGGGTAATGAATTGGATTTAAATGAATATATAGAACAATTCACAAAAAATGCTATCCATAAATTGAATCCTGAGGAAATCAATGTATGTGTCAGATATGCCACTAATTTAATGAATAAAGGATTACCCATAATTTATGATTTAAAGCATTTGTCTTATCAAACAAAGTATGAAACTGGTTTTTTATATTTATGTATAAATTTCAAAGATAAAGTATATAGACAATTTAGTATAAAAAAAAGAAACGGATCCGATAGAAATATAAGTGAGCCTTTGCCAAATTTAAAAAATATTCAAACATGGATTAAAAAAAATATTTTAGAGAAACTCTCTGTTCATAAAGTTGCAAAGGCATTTAGAAAGAATCAGTCTATAAAAAATAATGCCTATTTTCATAAAAATCAGGATACCGTTTTGGCTTTAGATATAAAAGATTTTTTTAATAATATAGATGGTAAAACGGTGTATTTATTATTTCGCCGTTGTGGATATTCACGTAGAGTATCCAACATACTTAAGGAGTTATGTACATTTAATGATTGCCTACCCCAAGGAGCTCCTACCAGTCCAATTATATCAAATCTAATTTTTGCAGCTATAGATAATAGAATATACAATTTTACCAGAAAAGAAAATCTTTATTATACAAGGTATGCAGATGATATTACTATATCAGGTAATGACATAAAAATAAAAAAAGTTATATCCTTTATATCTATGGTGTTAAAAGAAAATAACTTTGAACTTAATCAAGATAAAATAAAAATTATGAGAAAAAATTCTTGTCAACTTGTAACTGGTATAGTTTCAAATAATTCTGTTTTGAATGCCCCAAAATATAAAATTAAAGATTTACGAAAAGAAATTTATTACATAAGAAAATATGGAATAGATGATCATATGGCATATGTAGGAATAAAGAAGGCGCATTATATTGAGCACTTAATGGGAATAGCAAATTTTATCTTATTTATAAATAAAAATAATAAAATAGCAACCGAAGCTCTTGATTTCTTAAGAGAATTACAAAAGCAAAGAAATCATCCATTTTAGTATATTTGTTCAGGACATAAAAAACCTTTGCGCGCGTTGTTCCCTCAGGGTTAACCTCTTTTGCCACCAATCTTCTCCTTTAATAAATATTCCAAAAACGCCTGACAGCCCTCGTAAATGTCCCAATAGCTCTCGTCAAAATTGCCGGTATACCAAGGGTCGCGAATATTGCGCGGATTATTGGTAAAATCAAGCAAGCGGTGGATTTTGTTTTCCGTATCCGGACCGACAATCGATTGAATGTCCTCAATGTTGCTGTCGTCCATCGCCAAAATATAGTCATAATAAGCGTAATCGCGCGGACGAATGCGGCGGGAATAATGCTCCTCAAACGGCACATGCATGGATTTCAACATCTCGCGCGTGCCATGATGAATGCCAGCGTGACACATCTCGTTATAACTTTCGGTAGCGGCAGAATCAATTTCAAACTGCTCGGATAAACCGCGTTCCTCAACCATTTGCTTAAACACAAACTGCGCCATCGGCGACCGACAAATATTACCCAAACATACAAACAAAACTTTGATCATTAGACCGCCTTTAAGTTAATGACATAGTTATTTGTACTTTTTTACTAAAGGCTTAAAACACTGATAAAAGCGGTTAACCATATCAAACAACCATGGTAAATAAGTATTTTGATCCTTTTCTAAATCAAATTTTTTTCTAATCTCCATGTAAGAAGCTTTACGTCCTTCTTGCTGGTTCCATGACAATGGAAATCCTAATTTTTCTTCAATTTCAGCTTTGTAGCCTTCTAAAAATTTATATAACTCATGGTTATCTTGAATGTATAATTGGCAGGCAACCTCATTTTCACGTGTTGCAGTTTTGAGCTCAATATGTGCATCAGATGAACCGATAGAAACGGCATACCAATGTTGTAAACGTGGTGTTCTTAATCTGAATTTAGGATTTTTTTGTTGCGCATATTGTTTAAAATCAGACCATAATTGGTAAGAAAGATTTTGCGATTTTGTGGCATCTTCTGATTTTATAAATTCTTTTACTGTTTTTTCCCATTCATTAGGACGGCAAATTACCTGGAATTTTGGAGCAATCGCAGAGTCTCCAATTTGCCATAATTCTATCTTTAGCAAAAAAAAGTTTATTTCTTTATTAGTATGTTCATTCAGCCAATTAATAGCTTGAATATGTGGTTCATCCACATCACGCACTATCCAAATAATGTATTTAGCATCATAACCGGAAGCATAAGTAATAATTTTACCTAAATGGTCATGATTAGTACATTCTAATTGATTCTCTATGATTACGTTGGCACCAGTATAAGATTCTTTCGCTAATATATCAGCACGAAAATTTTCTACATTTGCCTCTGTTTGAACTAAAGATATTTCTAAATCTAACTCATCAGCTAGAAGCTGTAAATTTTCTTCTTCTGCAAGCCAGTTTGTAAAATCTGAAGCTTCATTTTTCCAAACACTACGAAGATCTTTAATAAGTTTAATTTTACCTAATTGGTTCATGGAAAGCTCCTATTTTAAATATTAATTTATGCAGAGTTTATCTGAAAATTTTATAAAAAACAAGAACCAGGAATTTTTTTTCATATTTGAGTTATTTTTGATTTATCTTCAATCTATTATAAGATAATAAGCAATAATTTAATGCCTAAAGTATTTATCTTGATTTTAAATTATTTTTTTTATAATTATATTGTGTAAGGAGATTTTCATGAGTAATGTGCAAGATAATTGCGATTCATTTGCAAAACAAATTAAAGAAAATATAGGCAGTACAAATAAAGCTTCTACAGTCTTAAAAACTGATCAAAAGGTTTTGGCTCGTATTACAGATGGCATTTATAGACATGTATATTCCGCAATTAGAGAATTAATTTGCAACTCATATGATGCAGATGCTGAAAAGGTTTATGTTGATACAGATTGTCCCAGATTCAATCAGATAACTGTTAGAGATGACGGCAACGGAATGTCTGAGGAAGTTTTATCTAACCTTCTACATCACATAGGTGGTAGTGCAAAAAGAAATTATAAACAAAAGGACCTAGGTATTTTTGCTGAAAATGATCCTACATTGTCTCCTGTAAAGCGAAGAAAATTAATCGGGAAAATTGGCATAGGATTGTTTTCTGTTGCGCAATTAACAAGAGATTTTACAATCATTACAAAGCAAGCAGGTAAAAATTATTATTTGGTTGCAGATATAAAATTGAAAAACTTTTCTGAAGAACAAATTCAAAAAATAGAAGAAAGAGGAGCCGATTTTGAAACAGGTACTGTTGATGTTTATACTGTCCCTGCTGATAATATTGAAGCACACGGTACAGATATAATCGTTAGAAATTTAAAACGATCCGCAATAGATCAATTAAAAAGTGTAAATATCTGGAATCAGACAACAACAGATGATGATGACGATATAAATAGTATCATAAACGAAATTAAACCTGCTTTTCATATAGGGGAAATAGATAATGAGCATAATATAATAAAGGAAAAAGCCAATCTTCCTTGGAAAAATACAGAATCATCCAGAGATAAATTTGTATCATTATATCAAAATTTAATAGATTTACAAACTAACGATAAATATCCGTCTATCGAGAAAAATTTAGATAGCTATCTTAAAATGCTATGGATTTTAGGACTATCATTACCTGTTGAATACATATCTGATTCACCAGAAGAGCTTTCAAGTGACGAATGTAAATATGTTTATGAAATACAAAACAATGAAACATCTTCTAAAAAAATTGAAACCAAAGGAAAATATGGGGATATATTAAATTTGCACAGCCAAATCGGCAATGACTTTAAGGTTTTTGTGGATGATGTACAAATTCTTCGTCCAATAAAATTTATTGAAGAAACTAAAACAGATGCCCAATTTAAGGATAATATTATTTTTTACGGAAAATTTGAACCTGATTTATCAACTTTAGATCCAGAAATGACAGGAGGAAAGCTAAAGTTGGAAGCCATCATAAAGTGGGCTCCTCGTATCGTTCCTAAAGAACATGTCGGGGTATCAATTAGAATAAATGGTGCAAGTGGTGCCTTGTTTGATCCAGAATTTATGAATTGGCAATTGGCTGAGTATATGTTAAAAAAGCAAATGACTATAGAAATAAATATCTTAGATGGTTTTGAGTCGGCCTTAAATATAGATCGTGAATCCTTCAATTTTGCGCATCCTCATTATCAATTAGTCATGAGATGGTTACATAAAGCATTAAGGCAGGTTGTTAATGTTATAAAATCTAAAAAGAAAAAAAAGAAAGAAGAGATAAATAAAAGCACATTAAAAAACACTCAAGAGTTCTTAAGTAACATTGTTGCAAATACACCATCTTCTGTATATGATGATAATGAAAGTTTAGTAAAATTAGAAATCAATGATACAGAAAAAAGTGAGCTTAAGGTTTTGAGATATACTAATAACCGAATTAAAGAGCTCACAGCTACGACTGATAAGAAAAAAATTGATGAAAAATACATGCCTAAAATAAATGCAATAATATCTTTGTTAGATAAATTCGCATTACTAGATAATTTATCACCGAACCAAAAAAATGATTTAGTAGAGGCCTTAATTAAAATTATAGCACACGATAATTAAGGAACTACGACATGGATACTCTTGAACTTATAGCAGATTCCGATATTTTTGGAAAAACGACTGAGAACTTAGGCGAACGGACTACTTTTCAACCGTGGCATAAGCCCAGAAAACACTGGATTCGTATTCACCAATGGTGTAGTTGTGTGCAAGAACTGTTAGCTAGAGAAGAATTTTCAGATATTTCTGTTCTAAACTATTTTGGGATGCCAGGAGAGGATTGTTTAGACATTCAAACAATAGGACAATCTCTTTCAAATGGTAAGAAGATTAAATATTTTGGAATAGAAAAAAGTGAAATGACTCAATATCAGTCAATAGTGGAAAGTAAGCTCCACGATGCCCCTTATATCAGTGATGATTCCAAAATATATAATAAAACTCAATTTGAGGAACTGGATAAAGAGGCTTCTAAAATAACTAATGATATATTTTTGGAAAACCCTTTTCATATAATCAATATAGATTTAACCGCATCTTTATTCCCTCCTAGTAAGGGGACCACAATGTGGAATGCTCTTTTAAGACTGTTGAGCTATCAATTCGATATGCAACCACGTACATGGTTACTATTTTTGACGACACGTTGCGATAAGGCATCTATTGATGAATGCTTTATCAATGAAAAGTTTTCTGTTTTTTTGAACAATTATCAAAATGAAAATTTTAGGCATATAATTAATACTGAAATAAAAAAAATAACAAACGATGATATATTAGAAAAAGAAATTTTATTGGGTAATGATTGTTATGAAAAGATAATTTTATTAACAATTATTAAAATGATATTAAAAAATGCTGTAGCAAAAAATGTGCATATGTGTACAGAATCAGTTATATCATACCGCATAGAAGAAACATCTTGTAACCCAGAAATGCATTCCATAGTATTACGTTTTACCAAAGAAAAAAATGTTTCAGATGCTACCGTTGCACCATATGAAGAAACAAAAAAACGTATGGATGCAAAAGAGGTAGATATTGCGTCAAGGTCTGGCCATAAAGTTGCAAGTTGTAAAAATGTTGACGATATTTTAACAGAATATCCAGAAATTAAATCAGATATGGCTAACAAAACAAAAGAAATGCTCAAAAATATTGGATATGACATTACCCAATATATTTATGACAGATAAAATCATAAATATTTTGAGCAATTCCCTTAGCTAACATAAACGGAACACAATTTCCTACCATTTTGAATTTATTAGATAATGATAAATTTTCTGGTAAAGAAAACCATGCTGGAAGAGATTGTATTGCTAACGCCTCTGCAACACTAATTCTTCTTGCTTTATATGGATGCATATGCACTTCGTTGTTTCCATATGCTGCCGTAGGAGAGTAGCGCCATCTATGTAATCTTTTAAAGGACTTTTTAGAAACATCTCCCTCTAGGGTATTAATAAATCTTTCGGGTTTCCTAACTTTAAAAATATCCTTAGCATTAGGATGATGCGTTACATCATTTTTATCAAACCAATATTGCACAGTTAAGGGTTCGATAATTCCTTGAGGTGCTTTATTGGATACTCTTTTATTTACAATGGGCCAAGAAATGTTTCTAATGTCTTTAAGGTTATATAACTTATTACCATCGAATTTAAATTCTTCACAATTTCCAAAAATATCTCTTCTAAAACCAACAAGAAATAGCCGGTCTCTGTATTGAGGTACGCCATATTCTAATGAATTAAAAATTTTATCAAATAAAACATAGCCATCTTGCAATAATTTTGATTTTTGACTTTCATAATATTCTCTGTGTTTTTTTGTTCTGTATAAACCTTTTACATTTTCAAAAACAAAAAAAGCAGGTTTTCTTTTTCTTATCAAATCAAAATATATTGTTGTTAATCTACCATTTTTGCCTTCTGCCCCTCTATTTTTTCCAGCAACCGAAAAATCAGGGCAAGGTGGTCCCCCTATAAAACCAAATAATTCCTGCTGATTGTGAAATATACTATTCCAAGTATTATCATCTAAAAAAGCTTCAGCGCTGCAATTATTATATCCTAAAAGCGGCGTTGTGCTATTATTTCTGCGTGCATATTTATAACTTTCCAAAAATAGTGGATTGTATTCATTTACAAAAGCTATATTGAATCCAACACTTTCAAAACCCAAATCTAGGGAACCTAATCCTGAAAAAAAAGAATATATATACATCTTGTCCTATCCCATTACAAATTCCCAGATAATATTTTAACAACGTATTCATACATAAAATATTTTATTCCGCTTTATATTTTTTAAAGTTTTCCACTTGTTCTAATACCTTTTGGAATATTTCATCATCCCATTCTGGCGGATATCCTTCTTTATACAGAAGTTTAGTTAAATCACTAGCAAGTCCATTACGGATATTATCGTTGTTTATCCAATCCGCATATAAAGACGCATTTTCAACCAATTCTTTAATTCTCTGCGCCAGAATTTTACATTTTTCCTCCGGATATTCAAATTTGTGAGTGTCCCGGACATCAACTAAAATGTCATAAAATGCCTTTTCTTCAAAGGTAATACCGAGCTTTTTAAATTCTTCTTTATCTCTTTTCAAGCTCTTAAACAAATCAAGAAGTTTTTCCGTCAGAGAAGTTACTTTTTCCTCAACCATCTCACTAATAGCATTTACAGTATCTGTTGCTACTTCATTGGTAAAGGTTAATTTATCGCGGGTATTATACTGATCCACGGTGTCATTTAATAATTTTGTAAAATGCTCGGCTTTAACTTTATTAACTTTACCATATTCCTTTATTGCCTGTCCCAGAAGTTTGGCCAGTAGCTGGAATTTAGTATTGGGCATTTTGACATCTTCCAATTCTTTCAGGAATGTTTCGTCAAAAATATCTTCTTCCTCTTTTGCGTTTAATACCGTTTCTACACCGGTACAAGCGAGGGCCTCTTTAACCATTTGTTCCACCGCTCTATTCATGGATTCAACATCATGTGTTGTATCCGTGATTTTACGTAAAAACGACATAATACCCATAAAACATTGAGCCCAAGATGCCTCATCATCGCTCAAAATTCCGGCCGGATTACAAATATCGTAGGCACTACGCAATCTCTTTACATGGCCTTTATAAGAAGTCTTAAATGAAGTTTTTCCTTTTTCTTCAAAGCTGTTATTTAAGATAAACTCGGCGGCTTCCTGTAAAAATTGCAATCTGACCAATGGTTGTGTACCAAAGAATTTTTCAAAAGCTAATCCTTGCGTCATTTCCTTAAGAATTTGCAATTCATTCTTAAGCGCGGCATGAGCGTCTTCAAGATCACCTTTTGGGGAGACATCTCCGCCATAACGCTTCATGGCTTCTTTCATGTTCTCCCGAATACCGATATAGTCCACCACATATCCGCACTCTTTACTCTTATACTTTCGGTTAACACGGCTAATCGTTTGAATAAGTGTATGTTTTTGGAGAGGTTTATCATTATACAGAATTGTCAGCGGTGGAGCATCAAATCCGGTAATCCACATATCCACCACAATAGCAATATGGAAATTTGAGTTTTCGTTTTTATATTCCGTATCCAGCTCCTTACGATATGCGTCATCACCTAACAAATCGTACATATCCTTTTCATCATCTTTGGCGCGTGTAGCTACGATATTAACGAAGCGTACCGGTTTTAGTTTTTCCAGTTCATCAGCGGTAAATTTAGAAGTATCAAGAGCTTTCATCGGCTGACACCACCTCGGGCGTAAGCGTTCTATAATTTTGTATAACCGATACGCAATAAGTCTATCACTACATGTAATCATTGCTTTTTGTAGTAAATCAGGCTTGTCAGCGCATCTGGTCTCATAATCAGCAATCATATCTTTGGCCAAACGCTCCAATCTGTCCGGATCACCCAAGATAGCATTCATACTACTCATAGCCTTTTTGCTTTTTACAATATCTTCCGGCTTTGCGCCTTCTTCTTCGCACTGTTTATAATACTGCTCAATTTCCTCCGCCTTTTGGGTATCTAAGAAAACACGAGCCAAACGCGGATCATATTTAATCGGAACAGTTATACCATCCTTTTGTGACTGAAGCATTGTATAACGATCAACTTCGCCACCAAATACATGGATTGCTTCATCAGTCGGAGTACCGGTAAAACCAACATAAGTCGCATTTGGCAGTGCATCACGCAGATATTTAGCAAAACCGTATGTAATAAAGGCACCTAATTTTTCTTCTCCAGAAGCTTTATCTTTAGCATTGATTTTGAGTTTACTACCAAGATGATTTTGTGTCCGGTGCGCCTCATCACTCATACAAATGATATTACTACGGTCACTTAAAAGACCGGTACTTTCGGTAAACTTCTGAATGGTGGTGATATAAAAGCCACCAGTTTCACGCTCAGATAACTCTGTTGCTAAATCTTTACGAGAATCAAATACCCTCACTTCTTTATCACATAAATATTTTGTTGACTTACAAAACAGTTTAGCGGCCTGATTTTCCAAATCTTCGCGGTCCACAATCAAAACAATGGTCGGGCTTCCCAGCTCTTTGCGGCATCTCAAAGCTAATAAACGAGATAAAAACAGCATAGTATAAGTTTTGCCGCATCCTGTTGCACCAAAATAAATACCACCTTTACCATCGCCACCGGTACTTCTTAAGTGCTTCAAAACATGGGCACATAATTTTCGGGCGGCAAAAAATTGCGGATACCGACAAATAATTTCTTCTTCTTTCATCCCATCGGATTGATCCGGAAAATAAACAAAGTCTCTTAAAATTTCCAAGAACCGTGCTGGTTTAAAAACACCTTTTATCAAAGAAGTTAGCTCTTTTATTCCCATTCCCGGCTCATCTTCATTTTCTACCTTTTTCCAAGCATAGAAAAACTCATAAGGTGTAAAGGTTGTGCCTAAACGAGAATTGGATCCGTCGCTGATACAAGCTACTGCACAATATTTTAACAAGGCAGGAATATCCCGACGATAACGCACGGTAATTTGCGTATGCGCATCACGGATTGTTGCATTTTCATCAGTCGGATTCTTAAGTTCAAAAATACATACAGGAATGCCGTTAATAAACAATAGAATATCCGGAATACGCAAGGAGTTATTGCCTTGTTGCATTTCAAACTGATTAACAACCCTAAAAATATTTTTATCCGGATGTTCAAAATCAATATATTCCAACTTAAAAGGATCTATGCCGGATTTCACAAAGTCAAAACCATCATGGTAAAAATTATAGGTATTGGCAAGAGCATTATAGTCGCTAGAACCGCCAATATTACGAATTTTTGCAACGATCATATCGTAATCTTCAGGAAGCAATCCTTTATCTGCGTAGTGAGCTTGCAAGTAAGAACGTAAATCATCTTCCAAAATAGGATCAGAAATCATACGGTGTAAGTTACCACCAAAAGTATAATCCCATCTCTCATCTTGTAAAAGCTGGATTACACCTTCTTCAAATTCACTTTCAAACATCTTTCCACTCATGATGCTTCTCCTATCACTTGCCGCATAAGGGCAGGACAAATATCTTTAATTAATTGATCTGTTTTGTTTGCTATGTCCTTAGCTTCTTTGGCACAATTATAAATGTTTACAATGGCACGTTGCTTTTCTGGAGACGGAATTGGAATTTCAAAACGACATAAATCTTCAAAGTTTAAGTTTTCTCTTGCACTTCCCCATGAATTATACCTTGCCCACCGATCAGTCTCTTTTTGTTTTAACCAAACATATAAATATTCTGGAACGAGTTTTCCTTCGTCTCTAATTTTAAATGTTACATAAATTGGGGATACAACAATATCTTTTTCAAATTTTGACAATGCAACAGCAAGACACCGCCAAGTATCTGTTGTAGGCACGTATGCAAACTGATTATTTCTTAATATTTTATAATTTTGTAATTTAGTCTTATCAACTCTTGATTGGGGTTCTCTAAATTCTTTGTTTACATTTAACCCCATCACATCATGTATATTATCTTGAGCATTTTTTTCATTAACTTCTTCAATATACGGTCCAATTTCGGTTGGTTCGTATTCTTCCTTGAGTTGTTTCAAATAGCTTTGACAGAGTTCAAATAAAGGTTCGGCAATGACCTCATTTTGTACCTTTAAATCTCGCAATCCTTTCCACACCGAAACAATTTTCCGTTGCTCATCAATATCCGGTAATGGAATTTGCACTCGCTCCATATCTTCATAACTAAAAGCCTCGCGAGCACTACCCCATGAATTAAATCGTGCATATCTGTCAAACTCTGGACGACAAAACCATAAATACAGATAATCTGGCAATAAAACTAAAGGATCTTTAATCCGAAAAACACATGAGATAGATGAAACAATACAAGCTTTCCCAAAATTATTAAAGGCAAGGCTCATTTTATCCCCACGTCTTGAGGTATCGGGAACAAATGTAAATTCATTAGGATTAACAATTTTATATGACGATAAGGAAACACCTTCAAGATTTGCTTTTGTTTCTATAAGTTGTTTTGAGGTGGCTATACCTTTAACATCCTCCTCTCCATATTTTCCTTTTGAGTTGCGCTCGTCACATTGCTCAATATAGTCACCAAGAGAAACCCACTGCATAATATTACTCCATATTATACCCTAAAGTTTCAAAAGCTTTAATTAGTTTATCTTGGTTATCTTTATGACGCTCAATCAATTCTTTTGTTTCTGCGCCAATAGTCTGTAGAGCTGTCTTGTAATCTAATGCCGTGTCACGGTCAACAAATTCAATATATCGGCTTGGTACCAAACTGTAATTTTTTGAAGCAATTTCATCCAATCCGGCTGAATAATATAATTCAGGTCTTGCATATTTTACTGGTCTTTCTTTTGTATCAATGTTTTGCCAATAATGATAAATTTTGCAAACATCTGCAATTTGTTCTTCGGAAAATTGAACATATTTCTTTTCGTAAATATTTTGGTTCCAAGTCCTTAAATCAACAAACAAAACTTCATTTTCTCTATTACGTAATTGACGTCCGTGATATTGTCCGCCTTTCTTATTATTGTTCAAAATCCACAATGTAACACTAATATCGGTAGAATAAAACATTTCTCGAGGCAATACAAAAATCGCTTCAACTTTATCATTCTGCAATAGTTTTTTACGAATTTCTAGAGTATCGCTATCGTCCAAAGCGCCATTTGCTAACAAAAATCCGGCTACACCTTTTGTAACCTCTAATTTGTTTAGCATATGCAAAATCCATGCATAATTGGCATTACTCTCCGGTGGAACGGCATATCCCTTCCAGCGCACATCGTCTAACAAAGTATCTGCTGTTCGCCATTTTTTTAAGTTAAAAGGCGGGTTTGCCATGATGTAATCAACCTTTTTATCTTTATGTTGATCATCCGTAAATGTTGAGGAAGCGTGTGTTCCCAAGTCATACGAAATACCGCGAACTGCCAAATTCATTTTAGCTAAACGATATGTGCTTGGCTCTGACTCTTGACCATATACGTTAATATTTTTTGTATTGCCTCCGTGCGCTTCAACAAGCTTCATACACTGCACGAACATGCCACCGGATCCGCAACATGGGTCGTAAAGAGTGCCATCAAATGGTTCAATCAAAGAAGCTATAAGCTCCACAATACTGTGCGGAGTGTAAAATTCTCCTTCTTCTTTGTCCGCGTTGATAGAAAATGCCTGTAAGAAATATTCATAAACACGACCAATTAAGTCTTTATCCTGAAAACGCTTACGGTCAATTTTATTGACTTCATCCACAACTGACTTTAGTACAGCAGGCTCCAGCGCTGTCTTGGTAAATATTTGTTGTGGTAAAGCATTTTTCAGTTTAGTTTCATTTTGCTCCAATTTTGAAATGGCCGTATCAAAAGCAACAGCCATATTTTTAGGCTCTTTCTTAATGAGTTCTTCCCAGCGATAATCATCTTGTAAAAAGAATACTCCGGCTTTTTTATAAAAAGATGCTTTAGTTACAGCCAATTTTGCAAAATCAGGATCTTCTTTGTTTTCTTCAAAAATTATATCGCGCTGTTCATTAAAACGATCACCTATAAATTTCAAAAACACAAGAGTGAGCAATAAATCACGTTTATCAGTCATCGGCGCACGGCCGCGCAAGTGATTCCGACAGCTGAATAAAATATCTTCTAGGCGCTCTTCTTTTACTTTTGCTTGTTTTGCCATAACCAGTCCTTAATTTTTTTTACAATAACGACCACAATTTTATATAGGATGCTCAAAAATTGCAAGAAATAATTAAGCTTTTTCAAGGGCTCAGAAGCTATATATTCAATTATCTGGGTATACCTAAACAAAATGGCTAAAATAAATATCCATCGTAAATATTATAACCTATTGTTTTAATTATATTTACACTATTAAATTCGGTCATTTGTAGAATCTTCATTTCTAGTTTTGGCAGTTTTTCATTTCCATGTTTGGTAATATTTCATTCAGTATTTTGTGGAATTTTTTACGGATTTCTGCACTTTCATTGCATTATTTACTGGATATAATTTTATTTCCAAGCATTCATTGTGTTGTGTTAACCAGATAGAAAGGATACAAACATGACAACACAAAAAAAAAGCTCAAAAGCGAAGGCCACAACAAAAAAATCGACCTCCAAAGCTAAAGTAGAAATCAAAGTAGAACCGGTAGCGCTAGACCACCGCGACAAAACAGCCTTTATGATTGTGATGCTCAGCCGTCCGGAAGGTGCAACCTTAAAAGAGATGGCAGAGGCCCTTGGATGGAAAGAAAACTCTATACGCGGTGCGATGTCAGCCTATGCTAAAAAGACCGGTGGAACCATCGCCTCCGAAAAGAAAGCTGACATCCGGACTTACTACCTTAAAGCCAACGCTTAAATTATCATCCAACAAAAAAGGGGCTGATTATCGGCCCCTATTTTTTTACTTAAAAATCAAGATGACTAACATTTTTAATCAAATATATCTCATTGATTTTCAAAATATTTCATCTAAATTTGGCCATTTGTGGAAATTTATCTCACAGCTCCTTATTCAAGATATCCTGGCTGTCGGTGAGCATTTTACGGATATACTCGTCCAAGACTGCGGAGGTTTAGTGTTCGTCGGTTCCGAGTTCAGCGGAGATTAAGGCACCATAGCGCACCGGGAAGCTCATAAACAAATCTCTCAACGCCCGACCGATGTTAAAGGCATAATTGCCGGCACGTTTGCGGTCAACCATTTCACCGGTCAGCATCTTGAGTTTAGCCTTAGCCAACATCGCCCGATAATAAATATCTGCCGTTTTGGCCTGCTGAAAGGTTCCCATATTGCTCATACGAACGCCGCCTTGCGCCTCAAACAGCGGATCCGGTTTGCGTTGTTGTGCCGGATCGGTATTCATAAACCACTCCCGGTTTGGCTCGTCCACATCAATTTTATCATCTCTCGTTTTATGAATACGCCCGGACTTTATCGCCGTCTGCACCGCATTCAGGTTCACCCCGCGAATACGCGCATATTCTCGCATTGATACTAATCTTCCCATATTTTCTCACTTTCAAAACCCTAGGTGACCAGCCGGATTTATAAAATGACCAGCCCACATTTTAAGGAGTTGTTACAACTATTTGATATTGCATTGTTTTTCAAAGCACCCGACCAGCCGGAATTTTTTTGTTCAGCTAGCGAAACGGCGCGGCTTGGGCCCCCGCATACGAAAAACCTCCAGGAAGGACCCATTGGTTACCACCGCGCCGGCATTGCAAATTTACAGTTCTCGCATTCTTTTGAAGAACTTGTAAATCGTCTCCTTGCTGATATGTAGCGTGCGCGACACACTGTCAATGCTTTCACCTTCCATGATAAGTCGCATGGCGTTTTTAAGTTTCGGTGTATCGGCTCTTTCAAGAAACTCATAAGCCATCAACATCCGAACATTGTCAGTAGATGTGCTTAAATTGGCGCAAAAAAAATCCCCATCAGATTGATCAGAATCTAATGAGGATGTTAAATGTGCGCGGGTTCGCTTTCGTTTGTCCAGTAAGTGCAAGGCATATTGACGCAGGTCATGCACCACTAATGCTTCAGGGGCATCAGGGATTTCGTAAAACTTATACAAATAGTGGCATAGCATGTCCTGCGCAATATCTTCCCGGTCGTCATAGCCGAAGTACGGCGTCGACAACAATTTTTTGATTTGAGCACAGATTGTGATACGGATATACTGCGGAAATCCGTTGAAAACTTCTTTATTCATGATTAATCCCTGATGTTTGAAATTTAAAACAAAAAACGGGGGCGGCTTTTTAAGGCCGTCCCCGGTAGTCCGAATTAAGAGTTCAGGTAGTCACAAATAGTCACGAAAAACGGGAGGTTACTCGAACCTCCCGATCATACCAAGAAATGTATGTATTTTTGCAAAAAGAGTCCAGTGTTATTTTGCCCAGGGCATTTTTCCCAGATTATACAGCTATTATACTGTAAATACGGCAAAAATGTCCACGACTTTTATGTCCCGACAAATCACTCCCGATTATACAGTAAATTGTATGCATTTTTGTTCAAAATGTCTTGTAAAAAATTGTCCGTACATTTTTGTTGTAATTAAAAGTGTAATTTTATGCTAAAGTATTGATTTTATGATATTTATAAAGAGTGAGACAGAGCTAAAATCTCCTCCATACACTACACTCCCGGTTATACCCAAAAAATACCCCATTTTCGGGAAAAATGTAAACTACAATTTTTTAAAAAATGCATTTTTCTGTGGATAACTTTTTTATAAAATACAACTCTTGATAGAAAATAAGCAAGTATTTAGTAGTAAATTCAAATACTTGGATTAATCATGAACGATAATAATAACTAAAATCGGGAACAATTTATTCATCGCCCCCGATTATATCCGGTTTTATAACCTAAAAATTCAAAAATGTCTCATACTTTTTTGTCTCCAACATTTTTCCCTTTGAGATAAAAGGAAATTTTTATTAACACCCGATGAAACCGTCGCCACATTTCGGCACGCCCGTAACCGAATTCCCGACACAGAAATTTCCAAGGAATATGGTTGGCTCGCTTCCATGCAAGCCGTCGTTCCTCCGGTTCCAAAATCATAAACCAGTCTAAGACCACACGTTCCCATGTATCAATTTGTTCCGGGGTTGGTTGGAGTTTAGGCGGTTTACGTTCCATCAACTCCATTTCTTGCTGAGAATAGATAATCTCAAATTGCCAGCCTGACTTTTGGCATCATACGATCAACAAATGCCGCAGTCTGCAGGTCTTGTTTGATTTGCTCAACGGTTATCATAACGCACTGCCTTTGCTGAGCTCTTTTGCGTATTCTCGCTTCAAGACCGCAACTTCAAATTCATGCAAGGAAAGTTCGTTATCTTTGCAATACCATTGTCGAATAGCCTTCTGCCAGTCACGCGCAATACACTTCTTGCCATGCTTCCAACCGCGCTCATTGTGCCAATTGATGAAAGCCGGTATGTCGATCGTAATTCCGATTTCATCACAATAACCGGACACATCTTCCGCTGTCGGCGCTCCGATGTAGCTCAAGTTGTCCACAAATGCCGTCTCTCTTTCTCTACAATCCTTATCATTAACCTTATCAGATTCCTTCTCATTCTCCGACTCCTTCTCCTGTTGGCGACCGGTTGACGGAAACTCAATAACTTCGCTGACCGTTCGTTTAGCGTTCGCTTTGCGACGGCTGACCGCGCGTTTGGCATTTTGTGCGTTAATCTCGCAGGTTTGACGCCATTTCTCATTGTGATTTGCAATCACTTGTTGAATCGCATCAAATCTTTTTTTATTCAGCTCCGATAATTTTACTGACGTGGCACCGAATAAATTAAATTCACATATCGCGACAATTAAATTTGCAATCTCGCTTTTCTTAAAGTTATGCACAGAAGCAAGGAAGTCTGCCGGATAGATGATAATTGAGGTTTTTCTATTTTCCATCGCCGCCTCCTTTTTTTAAGCGTTTGTTTAATGCGCTTTAGGCCGGCCACCCATTTACGGGCAAGCTCGGAGCGTTTACCTTCTTCCTCGATGCGCTTTTCAAGTTCGTCCAAAGCCGTCATCTCAAGATTAAGCAGATAGGCAACCGGAATTTTGCGGATTTCCGCAGTAACGTAGTGCTTTTTATCTCTGTGAAACATGTTATTTCTCCTTTTCTAAAATTCTTGTTTCACTAAGGAACACTCCGCAAAATCGGAAAATCGTTCGGCAAAATTAAAAAAAAATATAAAAAAATTGCCCCGGATATATTCCGAGGCGGTAAATGATTGATTTTCCTAGTCTAAAATCGTGAAGCCGAACTGCTTAATCTGATCCTCCCAAATCGGCGGGATAGTTTTACGCAATAAATTGCGCAGGTATAATTTCGGCGGTTGATGGCCTTTCAATATCGTGCGAATAATTGCCGGCGAGAGTGAAGTCAAGCGCAACAGCCGACCGATATGAGAAGCATCGGTATTTTCTGTGATAGCCAAATCGGCGATACTTATTTTCTTCTGATCCATCATTTTTTGATACTTAAACCCGAGACAAATTCCCTTAATCAGCTCATTATCAAAATGCGGTTCAACCTCTATATTTTCCGGCAAATGAATTTCCGTTCGACCTTTATGTTTTACAAACGGCATCGGCAAAATTGTCTGATGTCCGGCTGTTTTTTGTAACAAGTGATCCGGAAGCAGACTTAAACCTAAGTCCGTCCAGTTTATCTCCATGGTTTCCTCATTAACCGTCACACCGGTCATCATCAGGCGCATTAAAAGCAGTTGATGCCTTTCCGAAAGCTTATTAAATACCCGTTCCGGCGAGCGCAAAACCCTTAATAATTCCATTGATTTATTCGGCGCGACTTTCTCAAGCAGACCTTGAAAAACTTTCGGGTCCAAGAACAGTTGTGATACGACTTTTACCATACATTCGTCCATCGTAACCACCGGCACAGATCCGTTGGTGCATTTGTGATGTCCGTACATTTTCGCCACCGTTGAGGTGTAATAATAACGCTTCATTCCATGCGCCTGGCTGGAAGTCGGTGTCATCAAAGAATGACAGCACCCGCAAGTTAAAAGACCGCGCATAATTCCGACTTCATTTTTATCATACATACAAGTGCGTTGTTTCTTCGGCTTTTCAGCCACCACATTTTGTACCGCCTTAAAAATCTCTTCACTGACAATGGCTTCGTGTTGTCCGTCATAAAGAACACCCTGATGTTTAATCTTGCCCATATAAATCGGGTTTTTAAGCATGCGATCAATCGAGGCTCTGGCAAAGGTTTTCATGCCGGCTTCTTCCATCAGCTTGGATACGGCAAGCGGCGATTTATACTCCAGATATTTTTCAAACATAAACTTAATCGCTTTGGCTTCATCAGGCTTTATAACCAGCTTGCGTTTAATCGGCTCATAACCGTATGGCACGCAACCGCCCATCCAAATTCCTTTCTTCTTGGAAGCGGCAACTTTATCGCGGATGCGTTCTCCGCTGATTTCACGCTCGAACTGAGCAAAGGACAACAGCATATTTAAGGTCAGGCGCCCCATGCTGTCGGCAGTTTTGAAGTTTTGTGTTACCGAGACAAACGAGCATTTATATTTATCAAAAATATCAACCATCTTGGCAAAGTCGGTCAGCGAACGCGTGAGACGGTCAATTTTATAAACCACAATCATATTCACTTTGCCGGCTTCAACATCTTGCAACAAACGTTTAAGTGACGGCCGGTTCATGTTACCACCGCTAAAACCGCCGTCATCATAATGCTCTTTAATCAGCACCCAGCCTTGGTGCTTTTGGCTTTTAACATAATTTTCGCCGGCCTCGCGCTGAGCTTCTAAGGTATTAAACTCTTTTTCCAAGCCTTCATCCGTTGATTTTCTGGTATAAACCGCACACTTGATTTCTTCCATCGCTATACTCCGAAAAATGCCTGTCCCGAAATTTTGCGCCCGGTAATGATTCTGGCCACCGCACCGAGCGATTTATATGTCTCACCGTCCATCATAAAACCGCCGTTGACAACGCGCACTTTATAAGTTGCACCTTTGTATTTTTTAACAAGTTCAATACCGGCAACCATTTTATGCTCGCTTAATTCCTTAATTTCCATATTCTCTAACATCCGGCGTGTTTTGTTATCCAACCCGCCAAAGCGCATTTCCTGCAATTTATTGGTAATGCGCCAGACATAATATTCCTTGCGGGTGGAAGTTGTCGGTATGTTAAACAGAGCCTCGTAATATTCCTTCAATTCAGGAAATGTGAGAGACGGGATTTTGCGCAAGTCCACATTTAAATCCACCTTAATCATCGGTTTCTCCTTTTGTGTCTTTTTCCTTGTTTTCTTCTATCAGCACCAGAACGGCACTAAATATTAAATTGATTAAATTATCCATTGGTCACCTCTTGAGTGACATGAACACTCTCTTTTTCGTTATTATCCAGTAAATTAGATACTTTTCCGTCGTTTTCTTGCTCATCAAGCAAAATCATTATCGGAGTTGAGAGAAGTTCAATCAAAGTTTCAAAAGCATTGTCTGTATCCATTGTTTTTTCCTTTCAACAGACAACACTCCGCAAAATCAAAAAATCGTTCGGCATAATTTGAAAATTTTTTTATGCTCACAAAAACAGGGGTTTTGAAACGCGAACAGTTGGAAATAAATAGCCTTAGTTTTAAGCCGAATTTGGTCGGGTCTGTCCAGACCAAAAGTATCTATTTTGGTATCTTTTTTGGGAAATGGGGAAAAATAAAAAATAGATACGCGACCAGACCATCGCACAAATGCGCCTGTAAATGAGATTGATGAAAAATCGGAAAGTGCCGGAAAATAAGGAATATAGAGGCAATATTTTAAGCTAAAATTGCACCCGAGAATTTAAAACAAAAAAACCTCTTCGCTAGGAAGAGGCTTTTATATGGTGGGCCCTGATGGACTCGAACCAACGACCAGACCGTTATGAGCGGCCTGCTCTAACCAACTGAGCTAAGGGCCCGTAAAACGAACAGTATGATAAATAAGACAATTAACTTTTATAGTCAAGCAAAATTTTACTACTTATCCAATCAAAATTGTTTTTTGAGCAATTATTTTGCTAATTCTTCTTACATCTTCCGGACTAAGTGCATATAAGGCTATTGAAAATGCCGTAAAATCCATCTTAGAACACATTTTTTGCAACGGATTATAACTGTATCTTATAGGTTTTTTTGTCCTTATTGCAATAATCGGCAATTTTCTAAAACCACATCTGGCAGTCTTAAATTCGGCACAGGCAACCAATCTCCATGGCAATGGCCGATTATGATCTATTTTAATATATTTATCATCAATAACTGCCATTTTATGTTTTTTTAGATACTTAAATGCCCACAAAGCCAACGAATAGATACAGCTTCCCAGCAAACCCCAAAACTCCCACCAATATACAATCACCGGAAATCGGTTTAGCAGATTAAGAACAAACCACAACAACAAAAGCGTCAAAAAAAGCCAAATATAATTGGTTTTAAATCGATAATAAAAAACATGAGATTTAATCAATGGTTTCATCGGCACCTCCGCTTTACAAAACATATTTTATCATAAAACAACCGGTTTGTAAACAATCAAAGATGTATTAAATTTTAGTTCGGCAAAATATCAGCTATATTTTCTTTCAAAGCATCGGCAATAGCATACAAAAGATTTATTGAAACATTGGTCCTACCATTTTCAATTTCTGATAAATAAGCTCTATCAATACCGACAATTACCGCTAAATCAATTTGTAACAAATTCTGTTTTTTGCGAGATTCTCGTATTCTGGAGCTCTTTTAATGACTTATTAAAATCAATAAAAGAACGAAAAGAAGAGCTTGATATGCAAGCCAAATATGATTTAAATAATGATAAATATTTATAAAAATCAAAAAAAGCCGGCTTATTTATGAGCCGGCTACATTTTCGTTTATTTTCGTTATTGATCCAAGAACGAACGAAGTTTTCTCGATCTGCTTGGGTGCTTTAACTTACGCAAAGCCTTTGCCTCAATCTGACGAATACGTTCTCTGGTAACATTAAATTGCTGTCCCACCTCTTCCAAAGTGTGATCAGTATTCATTCCGATACCAAAACGCATACGAAGAACACGTTCTTCTCTGGGTGTCAACGAAGACAAAATGCGTGTACATGTTTCCTTCAAATTTGAATGAATAGCAGAATCAAGAGGCTGTAATGCACTCTCATCAGCAATAAAATCGCCCAAAGATGAATCTTCTTCATCGCCGACCGGAGCCTCCAAAGAAACCGGCTCTTTGGCAATCTTCATAACTTTGCGAACTTTTTCCAAAGGCATAGACAAACGTTTTGCCAACTCCTCCGGCACCGGCTCGCGTCCCATTTCTGCCAACATCTGACGAGAAGTTCTAACCATTTTATTGATTGTTTCAATCATATGAACAGGGATACGAATTGTTCTGGCCTGATCAGCGATCGAACGAGTAATAGCTTGTCTTATCCACCAAGTAGCATAAGTCGAGAACTTATAACCGCGACGATATTCAAACTTGTCAACGGCTTTCATCAAACCGATATTACCTTCTTGGATCAAATCCAAAAATTGTAAACCTCTGTTGGTATATTTTTTTGCAATTGAAATAACCAAACGCAGGTTAGCCTCAATCATTTCTTTTTTAGCTCTTTCAGCTTCTCTTTCGCCTTTTTTAATTGTATCA
Source organism: Alphaproteobacteria bacterium (assembly GCA_017501665.1). Lineage (GTDB taxonomy): Bacteria > Pseudomonadota > Alphaproteobacteria > RF32 > CAG-239 > CAZU01. The sequence continues at coordinate 26,126 of JAFVWM010000017.1, forward strand.
ACCATTTTACGATATTCACTGATCGGCAAACCGCATTCTTGAGCCATTTGAGCAACACTGTCCCGCAGTTCCGTAATCTCCAAGCCATATTTAGAAACAAAGTCTTGCCAATGTTTATCCTTAAATTTGGCAATTGTATCAAGCCAATTAGGATCCAATTCTGCTTTTTGATATACATTTAAGAAATCTTCACGTTTAATCTTACAGCTCATGGCATAACGTAACAATTTACCTTCAAAACCCATAAGGCGTTTATTCAAACCGTTAAGCTGTTCAACCAATTGTTCAACTTTAGCGGCATTAAGATGAATTGAGCTCATCAGTTCAACCAAATCTTTTTTAACATCAATATATTTTTTCTCAACAGATGAAGTCAAATTTTTACCGGCAAGAATTGCAGCAACACGATGGCTTTGAATCTTACGTAAATCATCATAATAACCGGCAATTTTGTTCAACATTTCGACGACAGGTTCTTTCAATGCCTCTTCCATAGCTGCCATTGAAGCAGATGTACGGACAGCACTGTTTTCCATGTCTTCTTCATCACTATTTTCGCTATCAGATTCTTCATCTTCCTGCATTTCATCAGCGCTGTCATCTTCCTCATTAACAGCATCACTTAATTCCATATCGTCGTCTATAACATCGTCAATATCATCAAGGTTTTCTTTTTCATCCAGCTCTCGGGCAACTTTATCCAAATCCTCATTACCGCTATTATCATCTTCTTCAAAAGCCATAGCTTCAACATCATCACCATACATCATTTCAAGATCGATAATATCGCGAAGTTGCATATTTCCGTTCAAAAGTTCATCACGCCAAGAAGCAATTGCGCTGATTGTCATCGGGCTCTCGCACAGACCGTCGATCATAACCGTTTTGCCTGCCTCAATACGTTTGGCGATAGCTATTTCACCCTCACGAGACAAAAGCTCAACCGAGCCCATTTCTTTCAAATACATTCTAACCGGATCGTCATTACGACCAAGTTCTTTTTCATCAAAGTTACCACTTTCTTCATCTTCATCAATATAGTCTGTTTCGCCGTCAGTTTCGCTGTCAAATCCGTCAGCATCGGCCTCAGAAATAATACTGATACCCATATCCGATATTGAAGTCATAATATCTTCAATATGTTCGGAAGTTTCTCTTTCGGAAGGAAGTACCTTATTAAGTTCTTCAACGGTAATAAATCCGCGTGCACGTCCTTTGTCAATCAAACGTTTTACGGCACTACCCAAAGAATCAATCAATGGCGCATCAAGTGAGCCGCCATCATACAAATCAGAATTTTCTATGTCAGACATAAATTTTCCTAAAAAAATCGATTTTTATTTAAGCTTAAACAGGTATTGTTTTTAATGATTTTTTACTACATTGTCAAGCATTATTATCTCGATTCGCATCAAAAAAACAGCCTCTTATAAAAAGTTCTACAAATTATCGGCTTCACTCAAAATAGCATTTCTTTCTTTTTTGTAGGTTTCATATCTCAAATAGTCTTCATCGCTGAAGTTCCCTTGGGCTAACAGACGTTTACACTCCCTAATTTCATTATCCAGACGCTTAAGCTGAATTTCAACAAGTCGACTATTTAAATCTGCGCGCATTTTAATAATATCGGGACATTGTTTTTTTAATACTGTCAAATCAGTTTTTTCTTTCAAAACTTTCTCAAAATTATGAGATTTTAAAATATCAATTAACTCATTTTCGTTTTTTAACTCAATATTATCACGCATAATTTCCAAAATATCTTCATACATTGCTCTCAAGTTATCATCCTTTATAGTAAAATCGAGTAATCTTTCTTCATATTCTTCGACTAACTGCGGATAACAAACAAGCGCTGAAACAATATACTTACCGACCAAATCATCCAAATCTGTTTTATACGATCGGATTTGTAATTTCTCCTTAAAAGTTTTTTTCACATTATTTTGATAAACAACTTTTTGCTTACCGATAAGCTCATTATAAATTTTATCCTTCATTTCACGAATATAATAATTCTTAACTGTTTCGTCAGTTATTTTTGCAACTTCTTCTTTTACTTCCTTTTCGATACGAGCTTTTTGTTCCGGCGTATCCAAAGCTTTACCTTCCAAGGTTTTTTTCCACAAAAGCTCTTTCAACGGAGTTGTGTCGGTAACGGTTTTCAAAAATTCATCCGCTCCTTTATCCTTCAAAAATTCATCAGGATCCATCTTATCGGGTAAAAAAGCATATTGCAACGAATACCCTGGCTTTAATATCGGCAACACTCTATCAACCGAACGAACAGCCGCTCTGATACCGGCACTATCACCGTCAAAACAGCAAATCGGTTCATTAACCACTTTCCAAGCCTCTTGAATCTGATCTTCTGTCAAAGCCGTTCCGAGTGGTGCCACCGCATAACCGATACCATATTTGTCCATGGCAATCACATCCATATAACCTTCGCAAACAATCAACCTCTTAGCCTCATATCCGCTTTCACGAGCATAGTTAAGGTTATATAAAATACGCCTCTTATTAAACACCGGTGTTTCGGGTGAGTTCAGATATTTTGGTTGGCTTTTATCCATAACACGACCGCCAAAAGCAATAACTCGGTTACGTTTATCCATAATCGGTATCATAACCCTGTTTCTGAAAAAGTCGTGCGGATTTCTTTTGCTATCTTCGGGAATAGAAATCAAACCAAGCTCTGCCATTTCACTATCGGAAATACCTCGTGAAGACAATAAAGCCTTTAGACCGTTATTATTCGGCGCAAAACCTAAACGAAACTTTTCGATAATAGTATCATCAAATCCGCGCCCGTAAAGATAATCAAGCGCCTCATGACCATTCGAAAGGCGCAAATTTTTCTCAAAAAACTTTGCAGCCATTTCCATAATATCATAGGCGGTAGCTCTTTTTTCGGCTTGTTCTTTACTCTCCGGCGAAAGCTTCGGAAGTTGCATACCGACCTTATGAGCCAATTTTTCCACCGCCTCAATAAATGTCAGACCGTTGGCTTCCATTTCAAATTTGATAATATCGCCATGCGCACCGCAACCGAAACAGTGATAAAAACCTTTTGCTTCATTAACTGTAAAAGACGGAGTTTTTTCATTATGAAACGGACAACAAGCTTGATACTCGCGACCTTTTCGCACAAGTTTAATCTTCGAACCGACCACATCAACTATTGATATTTTGGCTCGAAGCTCATCACAAAATCGCTGTAAATCCGTATTTGCCATTTTTTAAAATTCACTTTTTTCAATTGCACTTAATATCTCTTTATCACAATTTTTAAAGATATCAAGCATAAGCTTTTTTCTTCTTTTTCCACTCTTCCCTTAATTTTAAGGGCAAATTTTTTTCTTTTTTTCAATCTTCCCTTAATTTTAAGGGAAGATAAGATTTTTTGCAACTTTAGTTGCTTAAAAATCTAGATGAGTTTAAACAATTATTTTCTTAAACATTCAATAATAACCGCTAAACAACCTTCAATATTATTCACAAAATCATTATTCCAAAAGCGTAATATTTTACACCCTCTACTTTTCAAATATTCATTTCTTTCTTTGTCTTTTATATTCTCATTATGCTGACCTCCATCTAACTCTATAACCAACTTTCGCTCAGCACAATAAAAATCTAAAATATATTTATCGTCAAAAACATATTGTCGCACAAACTTGTAACCCAAGCCCCGATTTCGTACCTTTTGCCACAAAATTTTTTCTGCATCGGTTAAATTCTTTCTTAATTCCTTTGCTTTTCCCAATATGAAATTTCGATTCATAATCTATTAAACTCACCCTAACCCTCTCTTAAAATTAAGAGAGGGAATGTTTTATTTTTTCACTCTTTTCTCTCTTCCCTTAATTTTAAGGGAAGATAAGATTTTTTGCAACTTCAGTTGCTTAAAAATCTAGATGAGTTTAATCAGACTTCACTTCATATCTTATTAAACTCACCCTAACCCTCTCTTAAAATTAAGAGAGGGAATTTGCCCCTTTTAGCTCAACAAACTTTTTATTATTCCGTTAGCTTTACCCATATCCAACTGACCGGCATATTTAGACTTTAGAGCGCCCATAATTTTGCCCATATCTTTCATAGAAGCAGCACCTGTTTCAGCAATCAAAGTCTTGACCACGCCGGCAATCTCATCATCAGACATTTGTTTAGGTAAAAAACGCTCAATAATGGCAATCTCGGCTTTTTCTTTATCGGCCAATTCCGGACGGTTGCCGTCAATATACATTTTGATTGAATCATTGCGTTGTTTAATCATTGTTTGCATCATAGCCATCAATTCTTCATCAGTAGCTTTTTCTTTGCCCTTACCTCTGGCTTCAACATCTTTTTCTTTTTGACCGGCAATAATCATTCTGACGGCACTTGTTGTAACGGTATCTTTAGCCAACATTGCTGTTTTCAAAGCATTTTGCAAATCATCTCTCAACATATTTATTAAACTCCTTAATACATTTTATTAAAATTTGAACCAATAATAAACTTTTTGCATAAAAATTGCAAGGTCATAAATTAGAAGAAATAACGCATTTTTAATAAAAATTCGTTTTCATCTTTGCCATATCTGTCTTCAAACAAAGCTTCTGCCGAAACAGAAACATTCGTATCAATCACATAATTAAGTTCTGCCCGATAACTTGTCATATTACCTATTTTTTGACTTGCCAGCCACGGCGTTACTTCCAACAAACCTTTCCATTTATCAAAATCAAGCAAAACACCGGTATTTAACCCAAAAGACAACATTGAATTATGAGGCAAAAATCCACCGGTTGACGCCTTATTATTCCAAAAAGCAAAACCCCAAATATTATCCGAAAAAGCATAAGCCTTACCTGTTCCTATCATCAAATTGCCGATATAGCCTTCTTTTTTGCTAACCGCATCAGTCCACCTTTCAATATTAGCTTTTATCTGAAACGACAAAGGATTAAACATCTCATCAGCCGGCGAGATTGAGCGAATTGTCAATAAATCAAAATTTTGCAAAACCGTTTTATTATCCTGATTATAATGACGCAACTTTGTTTCCAAAAAATTTATTTCTGCCCCTTTTAACAACCCAAAATCATTATCCGTTAGCGAATGATATGCCGGACGATAAGCAATTTCTTCAAAAACATTACCGTTTTTTGCTCCAATTCCGGCACTTAAGCGCATCGATTCGTGAGATTCTAAAGGCGATTTTCCTTTTATCTTTTTATTTTTTTTTGTTGTTTTCAACTTGCTTCTTTGACGTAAAATCTCAAAACTTTGCTTGCGATAATCAGCTAATTCCAATTTTTTTGCCACATATTGATATTGCACAAATTGATATGCCGTACCTAAGATATCTGATTTTTCATCTTCACTCAAATTTTCCGGTAAATCATATTTTTTTTCTCTCAATCCCTTGAAATAAGCCTTTTTCTGTACATCATTCATATCTGCCACAGCTTCAACAATTTGCTTTTGTCGAGACGGACGATAATTTATATCTTTAACAAAATCTTTACTGCGAAAAACAGCCTTAAAACTATCTAACGGAATTACCTGAACCGGAAATTTTGAAGCCAATTTCAACGACGGACGAACCGCATCTAACATTTCTAACAACATATATGAACAGTTTTTGCTAAAGAAATAATACCTTGATTGTGTCTGTCCTATCTCCCACAAATGCGCCACAAAAAAGTTTAATTCTTCTTGCGTTAAATCAAGATTAAGCTCCCAAATATCACGATTTTCAATATTATTGTAAGTGTTGATAATATCATAATAAGGTTTAACCGTAAAACCTCCGAAATATCTGCCGGTTAATCCGAACAGAGCATACAACGGCCCCGGATTCTCACCGGTAAAAGCACCATAATTTGCCCCATGCGCCAACATCTGCGTACCCTTGCGCTTGGTATCAATTCTGATTAAAGTATGTCCGAAAAGTGATGACGGATTATTCATATACGCATCGGTAAACAACAATGTTACACCGGCAGGTTGTAAATCATGCTTAAACTCTTCAAATTCTTCACATTTCGGAAATTTTGCTGTTATTAATTTGTGCTTTTTTAAGAATAAATAACGAGCCGGAAATTGACATTTCAATTTATTATCATCAGAATTAAATAAATTTATCGTAGCTTCCAATTCAGCCTTAGGATTGGTTTTACCATCTTTTGATAAAAAGAAATTGGGACTATCAATCGAGCTTTTTTGGTCTTGATAATGCCCGATAGCCAACCACTCGGCAGAGTTTGACCAATCTTCTGCCCAAACATTAAAAGAAAACAAAAAGCTCAAAAAAAAGACAAAGTAACGCATTGAAAACATTTTTCGGAAAATAGATTATCTGAATCAATTTTATAAAAAAGGTGAATAGATTATCTAAATCAATTTTATAAAAGTCGGAGAATGGTTTAGATAGAGTAATTTCTAGGGGAGTTAAAAATTTTAGCGTACAAATAGCTACGTGAATTTTTAACTCCCCCGTAAAATTGCTCTAGATGAGCTATTATACGACTTTTATGCATTCATAGATAAAATTGATAAAGTCAATTCTACCGCATCAACATCATTGCTGGCAAACAAAGTACCGAAATTATTATGAATTTTTGCTGACAATTCATTAACATCAGCATTTAAAATACCGGCAACGGTAACCAGAGTTTCACCATGACCGACAGAAGCGTCAAACGCAAATTGTTCCATATTGTTTTCTAAGAAAGAAAGCAACATTTTGCCTGTACCACCGCTTACACGACCGTTAGGATCACAACCTGATGTACCTGTGGTAATACCGAAAGTTTGTGTTCCGAATAAACCATTAGTAGTAGCAGCCAAAACTTGCGGAACAATGCCGGATTGTCCTCTCCAAGCCATAGAACCCAAACCGCAACCGGTTGAATCATATGCATTGGCATTAGATGACAAAGCGATTAAACCTGCAACCACTGTGGACAAAAGATAAAATTTTTTCATTAGTAGTATCTCCAAAAATTTTCAAAATACCTTTTCAGTCTAATAACAAAATTTTCTTTTGTGTATATATTTAAAAAATTTTTCCCCAAAAGAAAACACTTGATTTATTTTTTTTAGCTGTTATATTCTCTTCCATCGAAAATGAATAGATAGTTCTGTGAAGGATTTTACCCCTCGCAGTTCTTTTTTTTAACATTAAAAATAAAGGTGAAAAAATGGAAAAATTTCCTTTGACCAAGATTGGTTTTAATGCTTTGGAAGCAGAACTGAAAAACTTAAAAGGTGTTGAGCGCCCAAATATCATTGCCGCCATTTCTGAGGCCCGAGCTCAAGGCGACTTATCTGAAAATGCCGAATATTCTGCCGCCAAAGAAAAACAAAGTTTTATTGAAGGACGTATTCAAGATTTGGAAGCTGTATTAAGTCGCGCCCAAGTAATTGATGTTGCTTCTGTTAAAAGCAACGTAATCCGTTTTGGTGCCACCGTTTTGGTCGCTGATGAAGATTCCAACGAAGAAAATTCATATCAAATCGTTGGAGATTACGAAGCCGACATCGAAAAAAACAAAATTTCTTTATCTTCGCCTTTAGCAAAGGCTCTTATCGGTAAAGAAGTCGGTGACGTCGCCGAGTTTAAAGCTCCCTCCGGAAACAAATCTTTTGAAATATTGGAAGTAAAATATATTTAAAATATTTTTTTTGAAACTATATAAAAACTGCCTGATAAAATTTGGGCAGTCTTTTTATTTTAGGAGATTACCATGCACGATGATTTTATTAAAAATTCTAATGAATGCGATTGCGATGAAGATAATAAATGCGGTTGCTCATACCCAAACAATGTAAACTCATCTGCTTGCGGATGTGATGAAAATGACAATAATTGTTCTTGTCTTAAAACTGATAAAGAAACAAAAAATTATATAATTGAAGAAAGCATTTGCTTATGCGACAGCAATGCCGACTGTTCATGTAACAAAATATAATAAAGACATGGCTCAATATCAAAGTGACATTTTAATTATCGGCTCCGGTCCGGCAGGATATACTGCGGGTATCTATGCTTCACGTACCGGCAAAACATCTTTTTTGGTCTCCGGTGAAGAAGAAGGAGGACAGCTGATACTAAGTAATGACGTTGAAAACTTTCCCGGATTTGAGGATGCAATAACCGGTACGGATTTAATGAATAAAATAAAAAAACAAGCCTTAAACTTAGGCGTTAAAATCATCAATGATAAAATCGTTGAGGTAGATTTTTCGCATTATCCGTTTGAATGTTCATCACAAAATCACAATGTTTTTTATGCCAAAAGCATAATTATTGCTACCGGAGCTTCGGCAAAATGGCTAGAAATAGAAACCGAAGAACAATATAAAGGCTATGGTATATCGGTATGCGCCACTTGCGATGGTTTCTTTTACAAAAACAAAGATGTTGCCGTTATCGGTGGCGGTAATTCTGCCCTAGAAGAAGCTTTATATTTGGCCAATTTTGCTCGTTCTGTAACCATAATTCATCGACGAGAATCCCTAAGAGCTGACAAAAGAGCTCAAGAAAAAATTAAACAACACCCAAAAATTAGTGTAAAATATGATGTAACCGTTGAAAAATTTATTGGTGAAGACAAAAACCTAAAAGGCATAAAAATCAAAAATGTTAAAAATGACAAAGAAGAAATAATTAAAATTGACGGTGTTTTTATAGCCATAGGACACAAACCAAATACCGAATTTTTGCGTGGTGAAATAAATTTAGATAAAGATGGCTATATTATAACACAACCTAATTCTTGCAAAACAAATATCGAAGGAGTTTTTGCCTGTGGCGATGTCAAAGATCCGAAGTTTCGCCAAGCCGTAATCGCCGCAGGATCAGGTGCTATGGCAGCCATCGAAGCTACACGTTGGCTTGGACAATAAAAAACAAAAAAAATACAGCCGGAAATATATTTTCGGCTGTATTAATAGAATTTAGAAACTGACAACCAAACGATTACCTATACTGTACTTTGGTTCAACACTACAACGCGCTGTTCCGTTTTCCATTATAAAGTAATATGGGTTACTATCTTTGGAAACATCAGAACACCAAAGCACACCTGTAAACCACAGTTTTTCCGAAGAACGTTGCTCGGCATTGACATCATATTCGCAGAGAAATTCATCCATTTTCTTAATATTGGTTATCAATTCGATACTCCAATTCTGTTTCAATAGCTCTTTAGAAGGTAATTTACCTTGTTTTCCGGCCATTGTACACTTTTCCGCAAAGTTTTTTGAAGTAATCCACTCATCAGCTTTTACATCATCAACTGCGTCACATCGTTTTGCAAGGATAACACCGGGCATTATTTCAAAACCCCATACTTCTTTTTTCCTCGCATAATCAAGATACGGCAAAAGTTCAAAATTATTTTCTCGTTTATAAGCAATCGGAAAAATACTTTGAATAATCCCTTTTCGCGACTGGAAGTAAACTTCTACCTCTTTTTCAGTCATCTCTGTTGCCACAATTACGGCATCCAAGAGTTTAAATTTTTCTTCTTTTTTCATATTTAACTTTTTTTAGGTTTATAATTTTTATTTTACAAAAGTAAAATGCGCAACCATTTGAAAGAATAAATAAAACCATAATGCAAAGAAAAACTCCAAAGCATAATAATAAAACAATTCATCAAATAATAAACACAATACCTTTATATGCTAAATATTCGCTATCATAGTTTAATACAAAATGCAAACTATATTTAAATAAGTCAAACATTAATGTTCTTAATAAAAAACAAACTCAGTAATAACAATGCTTCTTATATCTATTATTACTTTCTATCATTTAACAACTTCTGAACATACCTTCCCTGATACATATTAATACCAAAATTATTTCCTGCTTCAATTGATTCGGCATCTTCAACATTATAAAAAATAATTTTCGCTCTTTCTGCTTTGTTATTATAATCCATAAAATGTTCATCTTTGCTAAACACATCTATCAAAGAATTGTGCCAACATATTTTCATAAGATCACAGTCCAATTTTTCTCGATTAATATACTTCAACTTATCAACAGTTATACCATCGACACAAACTTTGTATCCTCTTGCTTTTGCAAAAGTTTTTGCTAAAATATACGAGTTCATATCACTGAATATATCCTCTAACTGTAGCTCTAAAACTATAGTCGAACGCATTGATCCGTTAATACTGTCATCAAACTGAATAAATTCATCAGACAATATTGACGAAACATTTATATTAACACTGAAATTACCCGACAAATCACCATCATCGTGTCGAGAAATAATTTCCAAAACCCTTTTATTAAGTGTCTCAGATAAAGCCAATTTAAGCCACGTGTTTGAATTTATATTAACCCTTGGTAACAATGAATCTCTGACATCATCAACCGACACAAAAACTTCTTCAAAAACACGTTGGGGTGCAGATTTACCGATAACGGCACAAACTGCTTGGCGTCTTATAAAACTGGAAAAATCAGAGATAGAAATAATTTTTTGTACTTTTGACAACATTTCCGTTGTAAATATTTGAATATTTGATCGTTCATTTTTTTTATAAACATTCTGTTCCGTAAACAAAGGCTTTATATATTGTTTTTCATTTTCTGACGAAGATACTATTTTTCTATGTAAGGTATCATAATCACTTTCCAAATCATAAAAAATAACAAATCCCGATTTTTGCATATCAGAATTATTTTTTACAAGCTCATCTTCTTGAAACAAAAACTGGATTTTTACCAACAGCGACAAAACATCATCAGATTTCTGTTTATCATATACAGCTAAAAAATCATCATTTTTCAGCATAAAAGTCTTTGCCAATCCAGCTTTCACTAACGGTAAAAACATATTTTCAAGCTCTTTTTTATTTACCGAAGTTTTGTATTTTTCATTTACCATATGCACATTAACACATAAAACAGCATAATGGCTCATGTCCGCACAAAAACTTTTTATATCATCAACTATTACACTTCTGACACTTGTATTTTCCATATTATTAACCCAGGTTTCTATCTAAAATTTCTTTATAATCACACATATCTCTAAAATATCCGGAAATCATTTTTTTTCGTTTTAAGCAATCATTCGGAGTACATCTTTTACCATTAGGACAATGTTTTTGTATCATGGCAACCTCCAACTTATCAATATATGGTCCTTGAAATGATCTGATTCCATTTTTAATTCCCCAACGAACAGCATTCTCTCCCAAACATTTTGCTAATATAATTTTATTAACACCTATTTCCTCAAATAATTTTTTAATATCTTCAGATTCAGGATTATACTCTTCCATAAGATCATGCCAAAATAATTTAACATAATCAAAGCCCAGTGATTTTATATTTAATGTTTGTAACATTTCAATGCTTGTCGCATCTAACAAAATATCATGTCCTGCTTTGTGCAATCTTTCTTTTACATTAACAAAGGTGCGCATATTGTTTAACATATCTATCGGTTGCACCTCAATAATTATACTTTGTCCTTGTCCCTTAATATATTGTTCAAAATTAATAAACTCTAAGGTATTAATTGTAGATAAGTTAAGATTAAGACTTATTTTTCCGGTTCTGTTTTTAATATCTGCAACCTCAAACGATGCCATTGTTTTTTTATCCAGCGATTGCGTCAAATACAAAAACAACCATTTATTACCTGCCAAATCAATATTTTTATCAAAATTTTGATTTAAATCTTTCACTGCCACAAAATATTCATCAAACAACCTGCGATAATTCGACGAATTTTCTAATCTGATAACCCCTTGGTGTTTAACAGCATCAACAAAATTAACCATATCTAAATGTTCTTTAACGGCATCAATTTGTCCGGCATCAACAGAATTTCGAAATATATTTTCCTTATATTTATCTGCCTCACTTATCATCGATTCTATTTTTTTGTAAAACTCATCAAACTCTTCCGGCTGATATAAACGAGTAAATTCACTCGAACTTTTGGCTGTCCAAACAGGGTCGGTTATTAAACCCTTACGCAATTTTTCAACTGCATCTTTTATTATTTTCTCTGTAATATTTTTACCTAAAATAGCAAAATCACCATTTTCTAAAACAAACATCGTACTATTAGCAATCGAAACCAAATCATCAAACAATCGGGTAATAATCTTTACAAATTTAGGATGTCTGTTTTAGGTTTTAACTTAGAAATATTTACATACAAAACCTTATACTCGGATTTGTTTCTTGCAACACGTTCCAAAGTTTCCAATAAATATCTTTCTGTTTCAAAATTTTTGTATCCGACCATCTTTATCCTTTATCTCTATTATATAAAACAGTATTATGTTAAAAAAGACTAAATCAAGCAAATAAACCTTGTTTTCCGTAATTTTAATCTTTTCCTATATTTATGTTCCTGTTTGTATTAACTGCCAAAATTATTCCAAAACCGGTCATAACCGACAATATAACCGTTCCACCATAAGAAATCAAAGGTAATGGAACTCCCACCACCGGCAATAAACCCAAAACCATTGCAATATTTATAATAACATATAAAAAATAACTTGTGGTTAAACCTATTGCCAGTAACTTTCCGTAATAACTTGTAGATCTCAAAGCAAACACGTAGCTGTAAGCAATAATTAAAAAGTTAATAAAAATAACAAATATTGCACCGATCAAACCAAATTCTTCTGAAAGCATCGTAAAAATAAAGTCCGTATGTTTCTCCGGTAAAAAATTCAAATGACTTTGCGTCCCGTTCAAAAAACCTTTTCCGAAAACTCCGCCCGAGCCGAGCGCAATTTTAGACTGAATAATATGATAACCTGTTCCTAACGGATCTCTTTCAGGATCTAAAAATGTTAAAACACGGTTTTTTTGATAAGTATGTAAAAACTGCCATGCAATAGGCAATGAAACAATCATTCCGGTAATTACTAATCCGAATTTCCATAACTGTACACCGACGGCAAAAAACATCGCACCTGCTGTAAATAACAACATCAAAGCTGTACCCAAATCCGGTTGCATTAGTACTAACCCTACCGGCATCAAAACCATAGCCAAAGGCAAAATTATTCCTTTTATACTTTCTATACGTTGCAATGTTATCGAATTAAAATATTTGGCCAAAGCCATAACCAATGCAATTTTCATCAATTCCGAAGGCTGTAATTTCATAAATCCCAAATTTATCCATCTTTGAGCGCCCATACCTACATATCCGGCAACTTCTACAATAAACAACAACCCTAAAACAATAAAATAAATCCAATACGAAAATCGTAAAAATATTCTTATATCAACAAAAGCCATAACCAACATCGCACCAAAACCCAAACCGAAACGTATTAACTGAGCCAAAGCCCAAGGATGCCAATTTCCGTTAGCTGCTGAATATAACATAACAATTCCCACAGATGCCAAAATACATATCAGTAAAACATATGAAAAACTTATTCCCCAAAATTTTTCACCAAAACTTAACCTATGTCCTCTAAAACTTGTTTCATATGATTTATACATCTGTTATCCCTTAGTCAATTGGTTGATCTGTTGCATCAAGTTCCAAAGCCTTACGCAAAATCTTACCACCTAAATATGCTGCTGCGGTGCCTGATTTTCCATGTTCTATCAAAACCGCCACTCCATATTTAGGATTATCATGAGGCGCATATCCGACAAACAATGCATGGTTCCTGTATTTCCAAGGCAAGTCTTCTTGTTTTAATACACCGCTTTGCCTTTCTTTCATTGAAATTCTACGAACTTGAGTTGTACCTGTTTTACCGGCCATTTTTTTACCATTAAAATCAAATCTTGCAGAATAAGCCGTTCCCCCTTGAGTGTTTATCACGTCATACATACCTTTTTTCACAATATCCAAACCATATTGTGAAACATCCAACTTTCTGAATTCTATTTTACTGTTCTTATCAAGTTTTTCAAAAGTAGGCTTAACCTCATATCCTCCGTTAGCAATTCGTGAAATCATCGTTGCTAATTGTATCGGAGTAGTCAAGATATATCCTTGACCAATTCCGGAAATAATACTTTCACCTTGTTGCCATTGTTCGCCAAATCTTTTCATTTTCCATTCGGTAGTAGGAATAAATCCGCTTTTTTCATTTTCAATTCCCACATTTGTTCTAAAGCCTAAACCGAACTCTTTAGCCGTTTCGGCTATTTTATCAACACCTAACTTTTGAGCCGCCTCATAAAAATAAATATCACAAGAATGTTGCAACGCTTGTTCCATATCAACATATCCGTGACCTGCATCTTTCCAACAATGGAAAGTATGATTGCCTAAAGTCATTTTTCCTGAACAAAATGACTTGGTTTTTCTGGTACTAACCCCATGTTTTAAGGCAGTCAACCCAACCAACATCTTAAAAGTAGATCCCGGAGAATATTGTCCTGAAACAGCCTTATTAAGTAACGGTTTTTTTTCATTATCCCTCAATTCTATCCAGTCTTGAGATGTTAAACCACTGCTAAACAAGTTTGGATCAAAAGCCGGTGCAGAAGCAAATGACAAAATCTCGCCGGTATCAACTTTCATCATCACAATGGCTCCGCTTTCCTCTCCTAACAAATCATAGGCTTCTTTTTGCAATCGCAAATCAAGACTCAAATCTATGCGTTTTCCGCTGATACCCTCAACACTTTCAATTTCCTTCATTACACGCCCGATTGCATTAACCTCCAATTTTTGATTGCCTGCTATTCCTCGCAAATCTTTATCAAACATTTTTTCAACACCTGATTTTCCGACCTTAAAACCCGGCACTTCTAATAAAGGATCTTTCTTAGTATCAACATCACCACTGACAGCTGCCACATAACCTATTACATGTGCAAAAATATTATCAAACGGATAATAGCGCGACAGTCCTTCATCAATTACAATACCTGGCAAATACGGCATATTCAACATAATTTTGGTAAGATCTTCCCATCTCAAGTTATCTTTGATTTTTATCGGAACAAAACCCCTGTTTCTTTTTAGGTCTTTTCTTATTTTCTTTTCTTCATCTTCCGTCAAAGGCATAATCTTTTTAAATGCCTCAAGGGTTTTATCAATATTCGGTGTTTGCTCTGCTACAATTAACACTTGAAAATTCTGTCTGTTTTCAGCCAACATGTTTTCATGACGATCATAAATAATACCTCTTGGCGGAACTAATAAACGCGTAGATATTCTATTTTCATCGGCTAAGGTTTTATATTTATCTGCTTGATATACTTGAAGATAATAAAGCCTAAACACCAATAAAAACAATAAAAACAACTGAACAGCGCCTAAAAAAAGCGAACGAGCAATTAAAATTTTTCCTTTATCGGTATCTCTGTTCATAGTCCATCATCCTGAATAAAACGATTTTGAACAAAAGCCAAAACTATTGCTATTAACGGATACACTACTATTCCTATTAAATATCCGAGCATAAGAATTGATAATGGCAAAAACATATTATAATAAACCGAAACAACTAACCATTTTATCAAAATTGACACTAAACTCAAAGCCATAAATCCATACCAAATAACTACAAAAGGCTTTGCATTGAAAAACTTTTGAAAATTATACATAAAAACATACATTACTAAATATGCAATCAACGAAGCTCCTATAACAGATGATGAAATAGCAATACTGATCATACCCATAACCACTATTGTTCCAATTCCTATCAAATCCGGCCTATGTAACATCCAAAAATAAATACACATTAATCCGAAATCAGGCCTAACATTATAAAAAAAACCGAAATTAATAGGAACATAAGCCAATAACAAAAATACTATTGACGTAACAAGTGGAAGAAGTCTTTGAAAATGAGTTATAACTTTCTCATCAAAATTATCACTCATCTGAAACCTCTTCGTCAATATTAATCAAACCATCAATTCCGTATTTTACAATTTTTATATATTCAAGTTTTTCCAACAACGCAAACGGTTTTACTTTTATCTCATTCTTTGCAACGGAAAGAACTTGCCCCACCGGTAAGCCTGCCGGAAACACTCCTGAAACACCGGAGGTAACAATTTTATCTCCTACATTTATTTTTGCATCCAAAGGAATGAACGTTAATTCGGGAAATGGGGTATTATTACCACTTAAAATACCTCTTATTCTGTTTTTTTCTATCATAACCGGAATTTTAGAGTTAATGTCCGCTAAGGTTATAATTTTTGCATAAGAAGATTTCACTGTATCAACCCTGCCGACAACACCTTTATCAGACAAAACCACATCACCTTTTTTCACATCAGCCTTACCGACATATGCTACCATTGCCTGAGCAAATGCATCACTTTCCTCAGCAACCACTTTTGCCGAAATATAGTTGACGTTAGGTAGGGTTGCAAAATTTAACAACTCCGTTAAAAGCTTATTTTCAATCTCTAAAGCCTCGTATTTATCTCTCAATAATTTCAGCTCATTATTTTCTTGTTCTAATTTTATATTTCGTTTTCTGACTGTCCCTATCTCATAAATAAAGTCATAAACGACTGAAAAAACTTTAGCCGGAAAAACCAATACATCAACAACACTTGCAACAACTCCTGTTCCGGAAGTTGTTATATTATCTATAACATTTTTTTGATTTTTATTTAACAACATCAACAGCAAAGCTATTAAAAACAAAATAACCAGCGCAAATTTCTTGGCCAGTAACTTTAAACGATCAAAATCTAAGAACAAGCTTCTGCGACGTTTCATAAAACATCCCTTAAATACATTCGTCGGCCGAGAAAACATATCTCGACCGACACATAACAAAACTAGTACATGGAAGACAATATGGTGCGTAATTTTCCGATTTCTTCCAATGCTTTGCCGGTACCTTTAACCACACAAGCCAAAGGAGCCTCAGCCAACGAAACCGGCAAACCTGTTGCATTACGCAAAACCTGGTCAAGATTAGCCAACAAAGAACCGCCACCGGTCAAAACAATACCCTTATCAACAATATCAGCAGCTAATTCCGGAGCTGTATGCTCCAAAGCAACTTTAACAGCCTCAACAATTTGGAAAACAGGCTCTGCCAATGCCTCAGCCACCTGACGTTCTGAAATAACAATTTCCTTAGGCACACCATTCATAAGATCACGACCCTTAATTTCATACGTACGACCATCACCTTTTTCGGGAACACAAGCCGAACCGATTTCCTTCTTAATTTTTTCAGCACTGCCCTCACCGACCAACAAATTGTGGTTTCGACGAATATAAGCAATAATTGCTTCATCCATCTTGTCTCCACCCACACGAACAGAACGAGCATATACGATACCACCCAAAGACAAAACCGCAACTTCGGTTGTACCGCCACCAATATCAACAACCATAGAACCCGTAGGCTCGGTAACCGGCAAATCCGCACCTATCGCAGCAGCCATAGGCTCATCAATCAACCAAACTTTACGAGCTCCGGCAGCCTCTGCCGATTCTTGAATAGCACGACGTTCCACCGCCGTTGAACCAGAAGGCACGCAAACAATAATCAACGGCATTGCAAAACGACGATGATTATGAACTTTTCGAATAAAATATTTTATCATTTCTTCTGCAACTTCAAAATCCGCAATCACGCCATCACGTAACGGACGAATTGCACGAATATTACCCGGAGTACGTCCAAGCATTTGCTTAGCCTCATTACCCACTGCCAAAACTCTTTTCTTTCCGCGATACTCTTCAATAGCAACCACTGAAGGTTCATTCAAAGCAATACCTTTTCCTTTAACATAAACAAGCGTATTGGCTGTTCCTAAATCAATAGCCATATCAGCTGACAACCACCCCATAATCTTTGAAAGCATAAACATTTACTCCGCTAAAATTTAATACTGATAATTTTTTTACAACTATATTGGCCTATATGCAACAACAAATTATTTTTTTCACAGCTAAAAAACAATCTGTTCACACTTCAATTTTCTAAAGCGATTACGAAACCATGTTAATTGCCGTTTAGCATATTGACGTGTTCGTAATTTTGCCAATTCGACAGCTTCTTCTTTTGTTTTTCTGCCTTCAATATATTCTTTTAGCTCTGGCACGCCAATAGCCTTCATTACAGGCATATCATCAGCTATATTTTTATTTAATAACCTTTCCACTTCCGACAAAGCACCGTTTTCTATCATCAAATCAAATCTTTTTGAACATTTTTCTTCTATTTCTGACAGTTTCGGTAACAACACCACAGCCTTAAACTCTGCCTCTGGCAAAGTTTTTTTCATCGGCATTTCAAACCACTCGGCAATTGATTTTTTTGTATCTTCAAAAATTTCCAAAGCACGCCTTACTCTTGTTGTATCATTATGATTTACTTTTTTAGCTCCTTCAGCATCAATTTGTTGTAAATATTTATATGCACCGACAACACCGGACTCATCAAATATTTTAGCAACCTTATCTTTGACTTCTTGCGTAGTTTCGGGTATCGGTGACATACCGTTAATCAGGCTCTCGATATAAAATCCGGTTCCGCCTGTTACAATAGGAAGCTTTCCTTTCTGCCAAACTTTTTTTATAGCTTCAACTGCCAATTTCACCCAATCAGACACCGAATTTTTTTCATCTGCATTTAAGATTCCATACAACAAATGCTCAACTTTCACCTTATCATTTTCACTCGGGGCAGCCGAAACTATCGGAATATCTTTATAAAGTTGTGAAGCATCGGCATTAATTATAACTCCGTTATACTTCAAAGCCAAATCAATAGCTAACGCGGACTTTCCCGAAGCCGTAGGCCCTGCAACGACCAAAACCGTATTAGAACCGATTTTTCCCAAATCTACATTTTTCTGCATTTTGCTCCTTCAACCAGTTTGGCACACAAATCAGCATAACTTACACCGGCATATTTTGCTTGTTCCGGCACTAAAGATAAGGCCGTCATTCCCGGATTGGTATTTATTTCCAACAAAACGACACCATCTTCTTCATTCCATCTCAAATCTACACGAGAAACACTGTTACACCCTAAAGCCTGATGTAATTTTTCGGCATATGCCTTGCAAATTTCGGAAACCTCATACGGAATTTCAGCCGGCAAAATATGCTTCGTCAACCCTTTGGTATATTTGGCTTTATAATCATAAAATCCTTCTTCGGCTTTAAGTTCGGTTACCACATATGCTTTATCATCCAAACACATTACCGTAAGCTCGTGTCCGGCAATATATTTTTCTACCAAAATATCAATATCATTATTTTTATATTTAACCTTTAGTATATCTTCCGGTTTTTCAACTATAAACACTCCTACCGAAGACCCGTCCGAAACCGGCTTTACCACATAAGGCATAGGAACGATGGTTCCATTTTTGAAAAAATCTCTTGCCGTCATTTTTTGGCTCTGTGCCACTCTTATACCGCAACTTTTGGCGATATATTTAGTCAAATGCTTATCCATGCCGACAAGTGAAGCATGCATACCCGAATGAGTATAAGGAATTTGCAACAAATCCAACATTCCCTGTATTGCTCCATCCTCACCCCAATTACCATATAATCCGTTAAACACTACATCGGGTTTTTCTTTTTGTAAAACCTTTACAAAATTCCATGTATTGTCCAAATCATGAACAACAACTTCATAACCTTTTGAACATAATGCTTTTTCAATATCTTTTCCTGCCGACAAGCTGACTTCGCGTTCAGACGAAAAACCTCCGAGCAATAACAAAACTTTTTTAGTCATTTATTAAATCCTTTAAATTATAATTTTTTATGTTATTGTACGCAAAAAGATTAAAGAAAGAATAAACCAAATGCAAAAATTTGTAACTATTTTTTTTATTTGTCTGATTTTTCCTACTTTATCGCAAGCTTTTTCGATAAAGCACGATTTTTTTATAACCGTCGGAATTTTTGATGCCAGTAAAACCGAGTTTACCTATACCTTAAATAACGATAATTACAAAGTAGCATCAAAAGTAATGACTAACGGATTATTTAATACAATATATCCGTTTGAAGCCAACTATATCACTTCCGGAAAAATAAATGATGCACAAATGACAACCGTCGATT
Source organism: Alphaproteobacteria bacterium (assembly GCA_017501665.1). Classification (GTDB taxonomy): domain Bacteria; phylum Pseudomonadota; class Alphaproteobacteria; order RF32; family CAG-239; genus CAZU01. Next base: position 46,168 of record JAFVWM010000017.1, read on the forward strand.
ATAATTACGAAGCAAAATCAAAATTTAACACCAGAACCAAAAAGGTATATTACCGAAACGGCACCCCTATATATCAGATTTCTGCCAAAAACGGTAAAGAAAAAAGAAAAGAGTTTACACTTTCTCCCACTCCGGCCGATACTTTTGATTTACAAACCGTAATTGCTAAAATAGCCAAACAATATAATGAAGTCTCATTTTGCGATTCTACCCTAAAAGTATATGACGGGAAACGCCGTTTTGATGTTGTTTTCAAAGATGAAGGTACTGATGAATTAAGCGCAGATAAATATTCTTTTTACTCCGGCAAGGCTTCAAAATGCTCCATGCACATAAAAAAAGTATTATCTGATGATGATGACGAACTTTGGGAATTTTCATCAAATAAACCCATTTATTTTTGGATAGCTAAAGATAAAAAAAGCAAACACCCTTTTATTGCTAAAATTTTTATAAAAGATACACCTTTGGGCGAACTTACCGCTCATACAACCAAAATAACAATTGAGGAATAGAAATGCTGGATAAAGCCGAATTACTTTTGCCTGCTGGCTCATTAATAAAATTAAAAACCGCAATTTTATACGGAGCCGATGCCGTATATGCCGGAACACCTGATATGTGTTTAAGAGCACAATCAAAATTTTCAATGGAAGAGCTTAAAGAAGGCATTGATTATGTTCATTCAAAAGGTAAAAAAATATATTTGACATTAAACCTTTTCATGCATAATCGTGATGTCGAAAAACTCCCTACTTTCGTTGAAACATTACGGCAATTAAAACCTGACGGTGTCTTAATTGCTGATCCCGGAGTTTTTCAATATGTCAAAGAAAATGCTCCCGAACTTAATTTGTTTGTTTCAACACAGGCTAATATTTGTTCTTGGCAAGCCGTTAAGTTTTGGCAATCTCAAGGAGCAAAACTTTGTGTTTTGGGACGAGAGGTTACCTTTAACGAAGCCAAGGAAATCCGAGAAAAATGCCCGGATATTTTAATCGAAACATTTATGCATGGTGCAATGTGTATGTCTTATTCGGGACGTTGCTTAATATCAAATTATTTGGCAGACCGGTCTGCCAACCAAGGAAAATGCGCTCATTGTTGTCGTTGGCATTACAAATTGCATTTACGTCTTAAAGACGGCTCGATAAAAGAACTTCTCATTGATGAAAACAACAAGGATTCTTTTGAATTTTTACTGGAGGAAGAATTTCGTCCGGGTGAATATTTTGAAGTCGTTGAAGATGAGCATGGCGGTTACTTTCTAAACTCTAAAGATATGTGCTTGATGCCTCGTCTGCCCGATTTACTATCCGCCGGCATTGATTCTCTAAAAGTCGAAGGCAGAAACAAAACCGAATATTATGCCGGAACAGTTGCCCGCACCTATCGCAAAGCTATTGACGATTGGTACAAATCTCCTGATAATTGGGATTATAACAACTATATGAGCGAACTTAATACTCTTCAAAATCGTGGCTATTGCTTGGGCTTCCATGACGGAAAATTAACCAACATCTCTCAAAATTATGAATACACCAGAACATTGGGTGACTGGTTATTTGCCGGTTCTATTGTCGAATGGCAAGGTAACGATGCTATTTTTGAAATCAGAAATTACATCAATTCCGGCGAAGAAATTGAATTTCTGATTCCCGAACAATTGCAAAACATCACCCTAAAGCTCAACGAATTTGAAGACGCTGTTACAGGCGAAATAACTGCAAAAGTTTCGGCCGGACAAGGTAAATCAATCCGCATAAAACCAACATCTTGGCCTTTACCGATAGAAGAAATCAAGAAACTTCTTCCCCAATATGTTATTGCGCGTAAGTTTTCTCCGCTAAAAGACGAAAATCGCAAAATGCTTGATAACAAAACATCAGAATTTCACATTTTATGTAATGACTAATGTAAAGTTCCTGATTTTTTCAAAAGTTTTTCAGCAGCGTCTTGCAATTTAGATATTCGCAAGACGCTTTCTTTATTACCTTTTAGCTCATATTCTTTTTGCATATATCCGGTGATTTTTATTATTTCTACCGCTTTTTCGGCCATAGGTAATCTCATTTTATTAATAAGTTCTAATAACTTATGTCCTATTTTAATTTTAGTCTCATATTTTTTTGCAAAAACAAATGCTTTTTGCCAAAACTCATAAGCTTGTCGATATTTTTTTCCTTTTTCATAAAATGTGGCAATTTTTTTATATGACCAAAACATTAAGACATTTTTCTTTAACGAATTATCTTCATTGCATTTTTTATCATTTTCACAAAATGATATCACATCGTGAAAACTATCTTTTTCGTATTCATTTACAGCTTTTCTGTATGCATCTACAATATTTTTGGTCATTTTTCGCTCATTGTTTTTTTGACTTTTTTTCACTTATGGAACAAATACTGCAATCTACTCCTCCGTCGCTTAAACAATAATCTTCTTTATTCAAATTATTTTCACTGTACACCTCGCACTGCTCACAAAGACAACCTCTGTTTTCGCTTATACAATTACTCTTACCGAATGCACAAAACATTTTTTCAAAATGATCAATTTTATCCAACCCCTCAACAAGCTTCATCATATTTATAGGATAGTTTTTAATCTTACATTTTGTCGTATAAGACGGGCATCCCGAACATAAACATTTTTTCATATTCTCCGAAGTTCTTAAAACTGTTTCCATAGCAAACCTCATATCTTTTGTTAAAATTACACCTCTGAGATAATTTCACTCTCATAAAAAAACAATAAATCTTTATGATATTTTTCTTGCCAAGCTCTACAAAATTGATAATATTAGTTAAATTAATCATTTTACAGAGAATAACATGAATCAAACAGACAAACCAAAGTTTTACGGACGTCGTCAAGGACGTAAAATAAGAAAAGCAAAATCCGGACTGCTTGAAAAATTTTTACCGCAAGTAGCCATTGATAATACATCAACAATATCCAAAAATATGTTCGGTTGCAACGTTGATGAAATATTTTTGGAAATCGGTTTCGGAAACGGCGAGCATATTGCCGGTCAGTCCGAAAAAAATCATCATATAGGTTTTATCGGCGCCGAAGTATTTAAAAACGGCGTTGCCAATCTTTTAACTTTGATGACCGGCATTAAAGAAAATGCCGATATGCCCGATGAAATAAAAATCCTTCCGTCTCGCTGTGACAATGTCCGTATATGGAGTGATGATGTTCGCATACTATTTTCACAAATTCCCGACGGACTTTTAAGCAAAATATTTTTACTTTTTCCCGATCCGTGGCCAAAAAAACGCCACGCTTCACGCCGTTTCGTAAATCCTGATAATTTAACTGAAATTGCCCGTATGTTGAAAAAAGGCGGAATTTTACGTGTTGCCACCGATCACAAAGTATATAAAAGTTGGACACTTCGACGCCTTCATGAAGACAATCGATTTAAATGGACTGCCCGCACATCTGACGATTGGCGCAATCCTCCGGCTGATTGGGTTGAAACAAAATATCAAAAAAAGGCTATTCGTGAAGGACGCAAACCTGTATTTTTAGATTTTGAACGAATATAAGGAAGCAACATAAAATGAAAATCTTGGTCGGAATGAGTGGCGGTGTAGATTCTTCGGTTGCTGCTTTAATTTTAAAAGAAGCCGGACACGATGTTATCGGTGCAACCATGACAATTTGGGATAATTCCGAAACTTTTAAGAAGCTTACTTCCAAGGGATGTTTTTCATCGCACGAAGAAGATGTTGCCCAAGCCCAAAGAATATGTCAAAATATCGGTATTCCGCACTTAACAGTTGATTGCACCGAAGAATTTAAACAAATAGTTATTCAAAATTTTCGTTCGGAATACTTATCAGGACGTACACCAAATCCTTGCGTTGTTTGCAACCAAAAAATAAAATTTTCTATTTTACCTAAAGTTGCCCGAAAACAAGGTATCAATTTTGATAAGTTTGCTACCGGACATTATGCCCGTATTAAACAAGACGAACAGACCAAAATGTTTCAAATATTACGTGGATGCGACACAAAAAAAGATCAATCATACTTTTTATATCGTCTCAGCCAAGAACAATTATCACAAATATTACTGCCCTTGGGTAATATGGAAAAATATCAAATCAGAGAATTGGCCAAGACAGCAGGCTTAGAAGTCTCTGACAAACCGGACAGCCAAGATTTTTATTCCGGTGATCTTAACGATATTTTACAATTTACTCCTAAACAAGGTAATTTTGTAAATAAAGACGGTAAAATATTAGGTCATCATCAAGGCTATTGGAAATATACCATAGGCCAAAGACGCGGACTTGGTGTTTCGGCCGACAGACCGCTATATGTTATAAACATAAACAAAGAAAACAATGAAATAACTTTAGGTTATGCCGAAGATTGTGTTCAATCAAGCCTCATTGCTTCTGATTTTGTATGGCAAATTCCCACCCCCGCAACTTCTTTTCAATGTCAGGCTCGCATTCGCTCATCACAACAACCTTGTGATGTCTGTGTAACTCCATCAGATAATGGTTGTTTTGAAGTAAAATTCCTATCCCCGCAAAGCGCAATAACAACAGGTCAATCTGTTGTATTAAATGATGGCGAAATCATCCTAGGTGGCGGAATTATCGAAAAAACACTTTAAAATCAGAACCAAGTCAAAACAACAGAGAAGAATATCGGAACAGATAAATTATCATCTATTTCAATCTTATCCTCATACAATTCAGCTAAAGTGGCTATCATACAAGCAACCAAGCTCTTTACACCAAACGGATAAATAGGAATAAACAACAAATTTATAATCACTGCTATCACAAAAAAGGCTACAGTTCCTTCAAGTGTCTTATTTTTATAAATTTTAATTTTGCCGACAGACCGCCCGATTAAAGCTGCAGCGCTATCACAAATCAACATTACTGTCAAAGCAATTGTTGCTATTTCTTTTCCTAAAAAAACATAAGCATAAAATTGCCGACGTCAAAACATATATTGCGCCGGTAAATTGAAAATTTTCTCGAGACATTTCTTTGTTACGAAGAGTACGGAAAAATAATACCCCAAAAGATTTTCTGGCCCACGAATATTTCTTAAAATTACCATATTCCAAAATGATATTACCGATTAAAATTATTGATAATATCGGTATAAGTACAATTTTCGGCATAAAATATATGGCTGCAGGAATCCAAAGCGAGCTTAAGTGAATAGCTTTTCTTAACAATTCTTTTTTAAAAGATTTATCATTACTAAGTTGTTGATATAACAAATCAGCCTCTCGCCAATTTGCCTCCCAACTTAACCGACGTTTTATAGACTTAAATATTTTATTATAATCAGGTCTTTTACTTCTAAGATTCCACATATACCTAATCTCACTAAAGAGCATTAACGAAAAGATATTAAAAAAACAAAACTATAACCTCAAGAAAAAAAACTATTATGTGGAAAAATAAAAAAATGAAATTAAATTAATAAAAAAATCACAAACCTAAAGGAGACAAAAATGATACCCGACAAACACAATAAAAAAATCACAAAAGATTATTCTTCTTACGAATATATAGATATTGATGACAAAGATTTTTCCATAAAACCTCTAAAAAAAATGAGGCTTATCGATAGTATCATAGGTCTTGACGACGAGTGTGAATTTGAAAAAAATATGTACAATTTCGGCGAAGAAGAAGATTTACCTAATTCTGACAGAGCAACTGATAAACGTTGTAAAAACAACTGATAAAGAGCATTTGTACTCTACCGCACAAATGCTCTTTATACAAATAAAAAACAACTATTCTTCTTCATCTTTCCTGTACATATACTGAGTTTTTGCCATAGACATAATCAAGTCATATAAGTGCCTGCTGGCCTGTTTGTTATCTATCTTATAATAAGCATTAATCAATTCTAATGTTTCCTTTTTCCGCATCGGATCATCATTATAACTATCAACATCTTCACTTAAAGAAACCGCATCACAGGATCTGAACATTCTTGGTGCTTGTTGGGCAACATCTTTTCCCATATCCTCAAAGAAAAACGATACGGGAATACTCAAGACAACACTAAAATCCCACAAACGGCTGGCACTGACACGATTTAAACCTTTTTCATATTTTTGTACTTGTTGAAATGTTAATCCCAACATACTTCCCAATTTTTCTTGACTCCAACCGAGCAAATTACGGCGCATGCGAATACGACTACCAACGTGCACATCAACAGGATTAGGTTCTCCGTTCGGAGTTCTGCCTCGAGATATTTTTTTTGGTGTTGTTGTCATTACACATTTCCTTCCTAAATATAACTAATTTTTATATTTTATATTTATAAAACAAAAAAACATCAAAATCAAGCAAAAGCTAATAATGATCAAATTTCCCGCTTTACTATATATTGTAGTTCGCTGTTTAGCTTTTTCCAAATTAATATCAAGAATATTTTTTTCGTTTAATTCTAAACGGGCTTTTTCTATACCATAAGAATTTATTAAACCGCTTATACCATTGTTAGCCGCTCTGACGATCTGAATCCCTTCCTCAACAGCTCGTAATTTTGTAGCCACCCAGTGCTGATAAGGTCCGCTTGAATCACCATACCAACCATCATTTGTAACATTGATTAAAAATTCCGGTCTGTTATTTTTATTTACTATTTCCGAGGGAAAAATAGCCTCATAACAAATTATCCCGCCAAAAGCAGGTATTCCGTCAAACTTAAGCACTTTAGGGCCACTTCCTCTACCGAATTCACCGATTGCATTCGCCACCGGCCTTACAAAATCAGGCAAATATTTTCTAAAAGGTATAAATTCGCCAAATGGTACTAAATGGGTTTTATGATAATACCCCGCCGGAACAGCATGTTTATCAAAAAGCACCAACGAATTGTATGGAACAAACCTTTCGTTTTCTTCCTTATAGGACACCATACCGGTAACCAAATAACTACCTTTATTAAGCAAAGGCTTCAACATTTCTCTATGGTATTCATCTCGATCCAAAACAAACGGCGAAGCTGTTTCACCCCAAACAATTAAATCAGGTATCCTTAAAGAATCTTTTCCCGACAACTCTACATATTCAATAAAATTTTGTTCTCTTGTTTCTTTATCCCATTTCAATCCCTGAGGAATACTCGGCTGAACAATTCTTACAACTACATTTGCATCTTCATAATCAGCATTTTTAATTCGCCAATATCCGCTCCCAAACATTATAGTCCAAACTGACACTAGCAATAAACAACTCGGTAATATTGTCTTTTTGTTTAAAACTCCGAACACGCTATAACTTAATATGGCCAAAAGTGATAACAAATATGTTCCGCCTACAGACGCAATCTGTATCAACTCATCTGAAAAAGCCAAGCTATATCCTAACAAATTCCAAGGAAAGCCTGTAAAAATAAAACTTCTTATCCATTCAAACAACACAAAGCTTGCCGAGAATGCAATCCACTTTTGCCACTTTGATTTTGCATAAAAAGTTAAAACAGCCGGAAAAGCAAAGAATAATCCGAAAAAAGCTCCTGAAGCCAAAAGGGTAATCGGATACAGCCAACCGAACTTTTCCGGTTCTATTAACAATGCATTCCCTATCCAAGAAAAACCTAATGAAAAATGTGCAAAACCAAAGCAATATCCGATCTTAAACAAATTTTTCTTTTCTTGTGCATTTAATAACAAATGCATTAAAACAGAAAAAGTTACAAAGGCAAAAGCGATCCAAAAGCGTGGGGCAAAAGCCAAAACACTAAGTCCGCCCATAACAAAAGCACAAATTTTTTGATGCTTTGTAATAAAAGATAGCATCGATAAAAAACTATTCTTCATACGGATTGGCAATGTTTAACACCTTCAAAATATCAACTTCGATACCTTCCATTTCATCAGCCTCATCATCTTCAATATGATCATAACCGAACAAATGTAAAATTCCGTGTATCAGCAAATGAGCAAAATGATTTTCTATCAAAATACTTTTAATTCCGGCTTCATCTTCCAAAGTTTCAACAGCCATTATAATGTCGCCCAATTCAATAACATCTGCGCTCAAAAACTCATCTTCAAAAAACTCATCATCAATATTAGCAAACGACAAAACATTAGTAGGTTTGTCTTTTCCCCTAAATTCACGATTAAGCTTTTGCACTTCTGCATTATTACTTAAAGATAAGCTTACTGAAACAGGCTTATTATTCCAGCCTTCAAAACCTAAATCATTTTTCGATAAAAACCTTAAAGTTTCGGCAAAAACTTTATTAGCAAAATCCTCAACGTCAGAAAATTTTTTATTCCAGCGTTCATCGTCAAAAATGACATTAAGCGAATTACTATTCATCACCATATTCTTTTTTGCTTTTTTCCTCGTATGCTTTAACTATTTTAGCAACCAATCCGTGACGAACAACGTCTGTTGCGCTAAATCTGACCGAACCGATATTAGCAGTTCCTTTTAGCACTTCCAAAGCATCTCTCAAGCCAGAAACCACACCTCTCGGCAAATCAACTTGGCTCAAATCGCCATTTACCACCATCCGAGAATTTTCACCCAAACGTGTCAAAAACATTTTCATTTGCATCGGTGTAGTATTCTGAGCTTCATCCAAAATTACAAAAGCATTTGAGAGTGTACGACCACGCATAAAAGCCAAAGGAGCTATTTCAATTTCGCCCAAAGCAATTTTCTTATCCACCTGATCAGCCGGCAACATCTCATACAAAGCATCATATAACGGTCGCAAATATGGATCAACCTTATCTTTCAAATCACCGGGCAAGAACCCCAAATTTTCACCGGCTTCTACTGCCGGACGAGATAAAATAATTTTATCGATTGTACCTTCAATCATCATAGAAACAGCCAGCGCCACAGCCAAATAAGTTTTACCGGTACCGGCAGGTCCTAAACCGAATACTAACTCATTTTGCATCATTGTTTGTATGTACTCTGCTTGAGTTGCCGAACGAGGATATATGTGACGCTTTTTTGTTTTTAAAACAATATTACTCAAATCTTGAGCTGTTTGCGTATCAACATTATCACCACTCAATCGCACAGCAGCCTTAACTTCTTGTTCGCCGATTTCAATTCCTCGGCTAACCTTATTATATAAAACATCTATGGCTGTTTTTGCTTGTTCAATAGAGGTTTTATCCCCTTTAACAGTAATATTATTACCGACCGATATAATTTCCACTCCGATAATTTTTTCCAACAATTTTAAGTTGGCGTCTTGTGCACCGACCATTTGTTGAACCAATGTATTATTAAACAATTCAAACGAAATTTCTGCCATAGTTTTATACCTTTACAACTGTTCCTGACAATGAGTTCATTGTCGCACTTTCTACTTTAATATCAACTATTTTATTTAAATAATCCTTACTTACTTCAGCATGTAAATTCTGCATATAAGGAGTGCGTCCGACCAACTGACCGCTGTGGCGACCTTTAGTCTCAAACAATACCGGAACCACTTTACCTATAGTATCCATATTAAACCTGTACTGATAATCAAATAATTTTTCTTGCAAAATTGCCAAACGTTCTTTCTTAACTTTTTCCTCAATCTGATTTGGCATAATCGAGGCCGGAGTTCCCGGTCTGCGAGAATACTTAAAAGAAAAGGCCTGAATATATTTTACCTTATCAACCACATCCAATGTTGCCTGAAAATCAGCATCTGTCTCGCCCGGAAAACCGACAATAAAATCCGATGAAAAGCCCAAATCAGGATTGGCTTCACGCAAGCGTTCTATAATATCCAAATATTGAGAAGAATTATGTCTTCTGTTCATAGCCTTTAATATACTGTCCGAACCGGACTGAATCGGAAGGTGCAAATAAGGCATAAGTTTTTCAATATTTTTATGACAATCAATAAGCTCATCATTAACATCAGCCGGATAAGACGTTGTATACCTGATACGTTTTAACCCGTCTATTTCATTAAGTCTGTTTAACAAATAGGCCAAATTACGTTCTTTTCCGTTGGCATCTTCACCATGATAAGAATTAACGTTTTGCCCCAACAAATTTATTTCCAACGTACCGCCATCGACCAATATTTTGGCTTCTTTAACCACATCTTCAATCGGACGAGAAGTCTCAACACCTCGAGTATAAGGTACCACACAATAAGTACAAAAATTGTTACAGCCCTCTTGAATAGCCAAAAATGAACAACCGCCCTGAGAAGAATTTTCCGGCAAAAAATCAAATTTCGATTCGACCGGAAACTCGGTATCAATAATCGGATCATCTGTCTGAGCCAAAACTTTTTTCAATACTTCAGGCAAACGATGATATGTTAACGGTCCGAGAGCAAAATCAACATATCCTGTTCTTTTGGCTATTTGTTCGTCCTCCGCTTGAACCACACACCCCAAAACACCGATAATCGTTTTTTTACCTTCATCAGCTCTTTCTTGTTTAACAAGATAAGTTCTTCCCAAATCAGAAAATAACTTTTCAGTAGCTTTTTCTCTGATATGACAAGTATTAAATATAACCAAATCAGCCTGTTTTAAAGCTGTTGTTTCTTCAAACCCCATATCATTTAACATTGTTGCCACTCGGTGAGAGTCATAAACATTCATTTGGCAACCATAGGTTTTTATATAATATTTTTTCATTTTTATCCCAATATTTTATACTCAATTAACCCGATATTATGCCAAGCTTTCACATTTTTCAAACTATTTTTATCGATTCGTCCGATTTTGATTGAAAAAACATATATTTTTGGTATTATATAAACAAATAATATTAACAAGGAGAACAATTATGCCAAACCAAAATGAAACAAACCGCAAAAGTTTTATCACGCAATTAAATGAACAAGAAAAGATTGCCTTCTTAAAGGTATTGGTAGCTCTGGCCTCTTGTGACGATAATTTTGATGATGATGAAAAAGCTTTTGTAAAAGAAACTGCAATTGTTTTTGGCCTAACCAAAGATCATGTTAACGAAATCATGCAACCCGCCAGTGATGAAGAAATTATTACCCAAGCATCACTTATTACCAACCGTCAGGCAGCTCTTCAGCTAATTAAAGAAGCTTGTTTCTTAGCCAATTCGGACGGAGATTTATCCGATAGAGAAATACTTCTTATCGGCAAAATAGGCCAAGCAATGAATATTGAACTTGAAAAAGTCGAAGAAATCAGTAATTGGGTTGTCGAAAAAATAATATGGATAGAAAAAGGCAAAATTATTTTTGAACAAGTTTAACAAAATATAACTCAAAGGAGTTAAGAAAATGGAAGAACGTACATATAGCTCGGAAATGCTCGTCGATAAAGAAGCTTTAGGTTACTATGCCGAAACGACAAAAAAGCTTAACACGGAATACGATAGCTTCAATTATATCATTGAACATATGCCTCCCACATACGAAAGTACCGATGCATATATCAAAAATTATGTAAAAGACCTCACTCCCGATGAACTCAAAAAGCGCGCTGACGGACTTATTAAAGCACAAAATCTAAAAGAAAATAACGGATTGCTTGAATATATGTCCGAAAAAAACAAAGGTGATTTTCATCATTTTCGTTCTCAATGGTCACCGATCATGTGGCAAGCACACGAAAAAGAAAATACCAAAACCATTAAAATCGGTGACAAGATAGTAAATGCCGGCGATCTAAACTTTTCTATTGCTGAAACACTAGAATTACAGGATGCCGGACGAGATCCGATTACCGAATATCACGATTGGATAAAAGCACAAACTCATATCGAAAACAATATATATTCCAACGGTGCCACTTGCGACGAAATAGCTCAGCGAAACTTTTTCATTGATTTTATGGAAGATCGTGAAACTGAAATAAAGCGTATTGCCGATCTATATTCATCATCTGCACTAAACTGTAACTCACCGATGCAAAAACTTGCCCAAGAAAAACTTAAGTTTACCCTTTTTAAGCTTAGTGAATTACGTCGCCTTCGTGATAAAATGAAAGCGACAAAATCAGTAGCCGACAAATGCAAGCATAAAGAAGAACGTGAAAGATTGGAAAAAGAACAAAAAGAAAAAGAGACATATTATCGTGAAAACTATGATCGTTCTTTGGGTGAAAATCGTTTAACCGCAACCAATAACGACTTATATAATAACAACATAACTTTTAGACCTGTTACAAAAAAAGCCGCAGAAGCTCAAGAAAAAATGAATGTTACCGAAAATAACGGAGCAAGAATGATTGAAATGCTTCAATCTTTACGAGGTATTACTCCCCCATATAAAAATAATATCAATTTTTCGAAAAAACCTATCAATGTTAAATCTCTCAGATGTTTTGACATGGTTGCATATAATAAAGCCTTGCGAGAATTAAACAAGTAACATCGTTTATAATTGACATCTGACAAAACTTGCTCTATGAATTAAACAATGTAAAAATTTTTTAGGAGTTATTTATGATAATTTTAGATCCTGTTTTTGAGATTTTGGCCATAATAGTAGACATATATTTTAAAATAGTAGTTGTTCAAGTTGCTTTACAATGGCTGATTCATTTCAAAGTTTTGGAAGTATCAAACAAATATGCTCAAAAAACCGTTGAACTTTTAGACAAAGCTACAACTCCGGTATACAACATTATCAAATCAAAAATCAAAACAGAATATGCAAATATTGATTTTGCACCGTTTGCTGTTTTGTTGATTTTGTACTTTTTAAGCCGAATGATTATCAGCATCAGACTATCTATTGCAGGTTAATTTGTTTTTTGAAATAACAACAAAAGGAATATTGTTAAGAGTTAGGCTTAGTCCTAACTCTTCTTGTTGTAAAATTTGTGGCATATATACCACACCGGACAATGAAAATTATTTAAAGGTAAGTGTCATTAGTGTTCCCGAAAAAGGCAAAGCAAATTCCGAACTGGTATCGTGGCTATCAAAACAATTGAAAATTGCCAAATCCGATATCAATATTATTTCAGGGGAACTTGATCGCTACAAAAAAATATTGATAACAAATTCAAACGAACAAATCTTAGAAAAATTAAACTCTTTTATGCCTAAGGAATAAAAAAATGAGTGCAACAATTATCGACGGAAAAAAAATTGCTTCGAATTTTTATAATAAACTAAAAGAAAAAATATCTAAACTTGAATGTGAAGAAATTCCCGTATTGGCAGTGATATCGGTTGGTGATGATCCGGCAAGCAAGGTATATGTTAAAACTAAGCAAAAACGTGCTCAAGAAATAGGTATTGGTTGTGAAATAATAGAACTTGCCGATACAATCGGTGAGAATGCCCTTTTAGAAATAATTGATGAGCTTAATGACAACCATCATATTAATGGTATTATTGTCCAACTACCGCTTCCCAAACATATTGACCAATTAAAAATTTTATCCCGCATAAACCCTTCCAAAGATGTTGACGGTTTTACTCCGTACAATACCGGTCTTTTATCTTATAACGATAAAAAAGGGTTCATTTCGGCAACTCCCAAAGGCATTTTGCATTTACTACAATCAACCGGCATTGAACTGTCAGGTAAGCATGCTGCTGTTATCGGGCGCTCCAACATTGTGGGCAAACCAATGGCTATGTTACTTCTAAATCAAGATTGTTCGGTTACCATAACACACTCAAAGAGTCAAAACATTGAAGATATCGTCAAAACCGCCGACATAATTGTAGTTGCCTGCGGACAAGCCAAAATGATAAAATCATCATGGGTAAAAGACGGTGCCACAATTATTGACGTAGGAATCAACCGAACCGAAGACGGTCTTTGCGGCGATGTTGATTTTGATGACGTAAAAGAAAAAGCTTCCTTCATAACTCCCGTTCCCGGTGGCGTTGGTCCGATGACTGTAGCTATGTTGCTTGACAACACTTATACAGCTTTTTGTCGCCAACAAAATGATGGCGAATGCCTTTGTCATCACAAAAATTGCAAATGCCACTAAAAATAAAATAATTAATAATTATATAGACTCCTGAAACAAACATTTCAGGAGTTTTTCAATGTCAAACAAGGTTGTTTTTATGCTGGATAATGACAAAGATTTTACCAATCTTTACGGACGTTTGCTTCAATCAAAAGGCTGGCAAGTATTTGCTACCGACAATATTTTCTTGCTCTTAAACTATGCCAAAACGGCTAAACCTCGTTGGATTTTTATTGACGAAGATTTTGCCAAACATCAAGAAAAAAACATTGCTCATATTATCAACAATGCACTTCCTTTTAATGCAACACACTATGCTGTTTTATCACAACACATTGAGCATAAAAATCGAACCGATATTGACGGAATAGAATTTATTTACAAACCGAATTTTTTACAAAAAGTTATTCAAATTTCATAAATTTTATTGCATTTGTCCTCAAATAAGCTAGACTCCTTCCGTAAAATAATTATTCACATTTTTGAGGGCTTATGATAAAATATTTTCAAAATCTTGTTCAAAAAACTTACGACATAATGCTCAATCTTTCGGCCAAGGATAATGCATTATTGTTCTTATTTATTGTTGCTTTTATCGAAAGCTCATTCTTTCCGATTCCTCCCGACATTATGCTTATTCCCATGATACTGGCAACCCCGAACAAAGCATGGCGCATTGCAACGACAGCAACTGTTGCCAGCGTTTTAGGCGGATATTTCGGTTATGGTATCGGTATATTTGCTTTTGATTTAATTGCCAAACCGATTTTAGAATTTTACGATGCCATGACTCAATTTCATGAATTTGAAAACTACTATCACAAATATGGCGCATGGATTGTTTTTGGTGCCGGTATAACTCCATTTCCATATAAAATAATTACCATCGCCAGCGGTGTTGTACACCTAGACCCGATTGTGTTTGGAATAGCTTCAATCTTGGCTCGCGGAATGCGCTTTTTCTTGGTTGCTTGGTTATTAAAAAAATTTGGTGCCCCGATGAAAATATTTATCGAAAAACACTTAGGCCTTTTATCGATAATCTTTTTAATTTTATTAATCGGTGGCTTTGCCCTAATAAAATACTTTTAAGCAAAAAGCCTCAGTCAGTCAACTGAGGCTTTTTTTTAATTCATCTTTTAAAAAGTCTTTTACAAATGCTTTTGTGCACCTTTGGATGTTCAAAGTCAAACATACCCTGCTCATTCTTATAATAGGTTGTATCATCTACTTTAACGTATTTTGTACCGACATAAACATCCCCGATCGCTATCGGCTGAACACCATCTTCTGTCAATCTGTGCAAAACACCCCGAGGCTTACCTTGTTTTGTAATCCTTGCAATACTACACATAGCATTTTTACCTAAGAGGTAGCTATGTTCATATAACCGCCATGCATATGTATCTTTTTGCCAAACAAACACCTCGTACTGCTTAACACTCTCAAAAACTTTTTCATTGCTACCGTCAATCGGCACTTCAGAATTAGGCCTAAACAAATCGTAAAATTTATCAGCTCTTTTGCAAGCAAGTAATCCTGATCCGATAGATCTACATTCCTCATATGGCCCGGCAGAAATTAATTTATCTTCTACAAGATAGCTTATTACTATTCCGTCTTCCTGCTTTTTTGTAAAATATACCCACTCTGGCATATTATAAGT
The DNA here is from genome assembly GCA_017501665.1 of Alphaproteobacteria bacterium. Lineage (GTDB taxonomy): Bacteria > Pseudomonadota > Alphaproteobacteria > RF32 > CAG-239 > CAZU01. The sequence goes on from JAFVWM010000017.1 coordinate 61,758, forward strand.
AGCCATATCACGAAAAGTTAAAGACATTTCTACCATCTTTCCTAATAGCACCTTTTGGGTTGTACCGGTATTGCATTCAGGAATTATAGCAAAATAATTTTCTTCTTGTCGACATAGCACCTCCCCTCTGAAAAATTCAATATGGCAACTATACGGCACAAAAGTTTCATATATTTCGCCGTTTTTAATAAAAAAGACTCTTTTCTTTTCTTCATTACGATCGCTCATAATAACATGAGATGTAGCACGAATAAAAACGGAGTTGGATGCTTGTGCAATCTTAATAAACTCTTGTTTAGACGAATCATCCAAATACAAATGATGCACTCCGTCATCTGTAATTCTTATAATAAACTGTTTCATAATACAAATTTAAAAATTAAACAAAATAATAACTAATCATTATTCTTATTATCACAAAATTTATTTTAATCAATCAAAACTTTCACCAAAAAAAACAGGCTCCCTCACAGAGTAGCCTGTTTTTTTAATTTTACCGCGCTTAAAAAAAACCTTTCAACCTTCGCCAATAAGCTTTTATGGTTGTGACAGGGTTAAAATCAACTTCTCCTTGAGAAGTCAAAAAATAATACATTCCGTCAATGCAAACATAATTTTTGCCGACATAAAAAAATCCCTTTGCAACAAGAGACAAACCTTTAGCCGTTACTTCGTATAAAAATATAAACTCATTACTGACATTAATCATGGCATTTTTACCCCAAAGATAACTGCTTCTGTTCAATCTCCATGCTTGTTTAGTTTTATCCCAAACAAAAACATGTTTTTGTTCAGGTATTTCACACACTGATACACTATCACCTTTAATAGGGACATCCGAATAAGGAAAATAGATATCATAATAACCACCTATTTTTTTACATGCTATTCGTCCTAATTCAGGATAATGTTCAACCTCACAATATGATTCTTTTAATGAAATTATTTTTTTGTTAATAACAAAACTGATATAACCATTATCTTGCTTAAAATAATCCCATGTTGTCATTTGATAGAACTTTACGGCTCCTTTTCCTAAAAATACCGTAGAACGTTTTCCTAAGCATTTTATAACTGCTTCTCCTGTTTCATCGAGTAGTATGGCATAATAATCTTTTTCAAACCAATAGCAACAAATACCATTTATTATCTCAAAATGAGCAGAATGAGGTACTACGGTTTCAAAAAGCTTATCATTTTCAATACCTAAAAAACGATTATCATTCTTACCCTCAGTAACGATAACAACATGAGACCCTTCTTTAACAAAAAAACAATCCTTTATTTCAGCAACTTTTATTAAATCGCTTTCGGATGTATCATCTAAAAACAGATGCTTCATTCCATCACCTGTATTTATTACAAAAAACTTTTTCATAATATTTAATTTTAATTAATAATAATTTTTACAATCTGACTATAACATAAATTTACTATAAATCAACTAATTTTTAACTATTTTGTCTATCGGCAATTATCAGTTTGAAAAAATTTCTACTGCCATCATCACTATAAAAATTCTTAATTCCGCATTCTTTAGCTGTTTTATAAGCCCTATCAAAATCAGCACCCAGTCTTTTTACGTCATGAGCATCGTCACTAAACAAAACTTTAACCCTTTCATCTGCTATCATTTTCATAATTCTTCTGCTCGGATATGGTTCATCTCCTTGTTTATACGACGAAGTATTAATTTCAACCATAACATTTGCATTTTTTATAGCTTCAATTGTCTTTTTCTCTTCTTCCGCCCACAAATCTTCTTGTCCCAAACCTACTTTTTTTATTAAATCCAAATGAGCCAAAAAATCAAACAAACCGGAATTTGCAGTCGCTCTCACATTTTGCCAATAACGAGTAATAAGTTTTTGTTGCTCAATTTTTGAAGATTTCTTCACATCATGCGAATTAAATAAAATCCCGTCCTGTTCAACAAAATGCGCCGATCCGATTAAATAATCAGGTTTAAGATATGCTATCGCCTTCTCAAAACCTTTTCTCCACTCTTCACCGGCAAAAAAATCTACTTCCATACCTTTTAATATTTTAATTTTCGTTTTGCTTTGCAAGTCATCAATTCGCTTATAATGAGACTCAAATTTAGCAACCGCTTCATCAAAAGACGATGAATAAATATTATTATAACCGCCTATTTTGGCATATTTATACATTGGTGCTTCTTCAATTTTTTCATGCACAATAAAATGATTAGAAAAACCTATTTTATTCCATCCCAGCTCTTCTGCACGGCGCACCATTTCTTCTTCCGAATTATTACCATCAAAACCGACAGTATGTGTATGAAGCGAAAATTTTTGCATATCAGCTCCTTATTCTATTATTTTTGTTTAATTTACAATCAAATTTGTTTTTAAGCAACAACAAAAAGCCTCCCTTTTTTTAAGAGAGGCTTTTCATTTTATCTAAAGATAAACTAAGCAACAAAATTTACTTTACCGCCAACTTTTTCAACAGCGGCAACAGCAGATTTAGAAGCAGAATTAACCGTAACATTAACTTTAGATGTAATAGCTCCACGAGCCAACAAACGGATACCGTCCAATTTTTTGCTGACAACACCAGCCTTAAGCAAAGCATCAACATTTATATCTTCAGCATTCAATTTTCCTGCATCAACGGCCTTTTGAAGTGTATCCAAGTTAACAACAGCATATTCTTTAGCAAAGTGGTTATTAAAACCTCTTTTCGGAAGTCTGCGATAGATAGGCATTTGACCGCCTTCAAAACCGTTTACGGCAACACCCGAACGAGATTTTTGACCTTTCACGCCACGACCACCGGTCTTACCTGAACCGCTACCGATACCACGAGCTACACGCTTACGTGATTTTCTTGCGCCTTCGTTATCTCTAATTTCGTTAAGTTTCATTTTTTTAATCCTTCAAATACAAAAAGTCATTATTCAAAGTTCCAAAATCTTGATAAAGGGTTGTGCTACGCCGAAAATTTTGAGCGATGTGTACAAAAGAAGATACATGAGCGAAAAATTTTCAAGTATGACAACCCCTTTTGCAAGATTTTATTACTCTTCGACTTTAACCAAGTGTTGTACCTTTCTGATCATTCCGCGAACTGACGGAGTATCTTCCAATACAGACACTTTGTTTAATTTGTTCAAACCTAAACCAACCAAAGTAGCTCTTTGATCTTTTGGCTTACCGATAGGGCTTGCGATTTGAGTAACTTTTATAGTTTTCTTAGCCATCGATTATGCCTCCTCTGCTACTGATTTAGAATTAGAGTTTTCACGACGAGCAACAATGTCACCAACCTTCTTACCGCGTCTGGCAGCAACCATTCTCGGTGAGTTAATTGATTTCAAAGCTTCAAATGTTGCCTTAATCATATTGTACGGATTATTAGAACCCACAGATTTAGCAACAACGTCTTGCACGCCCAAAACTTCAAATACTGCACGCATCGGACCGCCGGCAATAACACCGGTACCGGCAGGAGCAGTTCTCAAATAAACTTTACCTGCGCCATAACGACCGGCAATATCGTGGTGCAAAGTTCTACCTTCGCGCAAAGGAATACGAATCATATTTCTCTTGGCTTCGTTGGTAGCCTTAGTAATAGCTTCAGGAACTTCCGAAGCCTTACCGGAACCAAAGCCTACACGACCTTTTTGATCACCCACTACGACAACGGCAGCAAATGACATTGTGCGACCACCCTTAACGGTTTTGGCAACACGATTAACATGAACCAGTTTTTCAACCAATTCTTCTTTTTTCTCAGTCTTACTGTTAGTACGACGTTGATCTACAGCTTGTTGTGCCATTTTCTATTCTCCCTTAGAATTTCAAACCAGCACTGCGTGCTGCATCTGCCAAAGCCTTAACACGACCGTGATAAATGTAACCTCCGCGATCAAAGACCACTTCGCTTACACCTGATTTTACGGCGCGCTCAGCAATAACTTTACCTACAAAACTGGCTGCTTCAATATTAGCTGTTTTTTTCAAGCTTTCTCTAACTTCTTTATCCAAAGTAGATGCTGAAGCAACAGTAACGTTTTTTACGTCGTCAATAATTTGAGCATACATATGTTTTCCGCTACGAAATACAGATAATCTCATCTTTCCATTCGCAGCTTTTTTAAGAGCAGATCTTACACGACCTTTTCTTTTTTCGAACAATTCTTTTGGTGTACTCATTAGTTTTTATCCTTATTTTTTCTTGCCTTCTTTACGACGTACATATTCGCCTACATATCTGATACCTTTACCTTTGTATGGCTCAGGTTTTCTCCATTCGCGAATTTCCGAAGCTGTTTGACCGACAAGTTGTTTATCTGCACCAAAGATGCTGATTTGTGTCGGAGATGTACAAGTGATTTTTAAACCTTTGGGAGTTTCAATAGTAACATCATGAGAATAACCCAAAGATAAAACCAATTTAGTACCTTCTACACGGGCTTTATAACCCACACCGATCAGCTCTAATTCTTTTGTAAAGCCTTCGTTAACACCCTTAACCAAAGTGTTAATGTTAGCTCTTGTTGTACCCCACAAGGCTCTGGCATTTTTGTCTTCACCCTTAGGAGTAACAACTACTTTATTTCCATCCATTGCAACTGATACTTGATCAGGATTATAGTGGCAAGACAACTCGCCGTTTTTACCCTTAACCAAAACTTTTTCAGCTTCAATAGTAACGTTAACGCCTTCAGGAACGATAACCGGATATTTTCCAACTCTAGACATACCGATAATCCTCCCTTAAAATACTTGGCACAAAATTTCGCCGCCGACATTGGCTTTTCTGGCATCATTATCACTCATAACACCTTGAGGAGTTGAAATGATAGAAATACCCAAACCATTGTATACTCTTGGCAAATCTTTAACAGATGAATAAATTCTTCTACCCGGAGTAGATACGCGGAAAATTTCTGTAATTACGGAAGCACCTTCAAAGTACTTCAATTTAATGTGAAGTTCATCAATTCCCGGACGTACATTGGTCTTTTCATAACCCAAAATGTAGCCTTCTTTTTTCAAAACTTCTAACACATTTTCACGCAAGCGAGAAGCAGGTGATACGACTTCACTCTTCTTAGCTCTTTGTGCGTTTCTAATGCGTGTGAGCATATCGCCCAAAGGATCTGTCATTGACATATTCGAATCTCCTACCAGCTTGATTTAACTAAACCCGGAATTTCGCCGAAGCTAGCCATGTCACGTAATTCAACACGAGCCAATCCGAATTTTCTATAAACACCACGAGAACGACCGGTAATTTTGCAACGATTTCTGTATCTGATTTTTGCAGAATTACGTGGCATCTCAGCTAATTTCAAAGTAGCTTGGAATCTCTCTTCAGGAGAAATTGTTTTATCCATAACTATCTTTTTGAGCTTATTACGACGTGAAGCAAACTTCTCTGCCATTTTAGCTCTTTTCAAGTTTCTGTAAACTGAACTTGTTTTTGCCATTGTTTATCTCCACTTATTTCTTGTAAGGAAGGTTAAAGCCGGTAAGAAGAGCTTTTGCTTCTTCATCAGTTTTTGCAGTAGTACAAATACAAATGTCCATACCTCTGATGTTTTCAACTTTATCATAGTTGATTTCAGGGAATATGATTTGTTCTTTAATACCAAATGCAAAGTTTCCTCTGCCGTCAAAGTTTTTACCACTGATACCGTGGAAGTCTCTGACGCGAGGCAATGCCATATTGATTAATCTTTCCAAGAATTCATACATTCTTGTAGAACGCAAAGTAACTTTGCAACCGATAGGCATACCTTCTCTCAATTTGAAAGTAGCGATTGATTTACGAGCTGTGGTAACAACAGGTTTTTGACCTGCGATCAAAGCTAATTCCTCAACAGCATTGTTCAATTTTTTCTTATCGACAGTGGCATCGCCAACACCGATATTCAAAACAATTTTAGTCAATTTCGGAATCTCGTGTGGGTTTGTGTAACCGAATTTTTCCACAAGAGATTTTTTTATGACTTGATTGTATAAGTCTTCAAAATTTGCCATAAATTTTTCTCCCATTAGTCGATTACAGCACCGGTTTTACGAGCTACGCGCACTTTTTTACCATCAACTTCTTTGTAACCTACTTTAGTCGGTTTACCGTCTTTAGCAAAAGCTACATTAGAAACATTGATAGGTGCTTCTTTGGTAACAATACCTCCAGGGTTGGTTTGGCTTGGTTTGGTATGTCTTTTAACCAAATTTACGCCTTTAACAACAACCTTATTTTCTTTTGGCATTGCTTTCAAAACTTCACCAGTTTTGCCTTTGTCATCACCTGACAAAATAACAACTTGGTCGCCCTTTTTAATTTTTAACTTAGGCATTATAATACCTCCGGTGCTAATGAAATAATTTTCATAAATTTCTTGCTTCTGAGTTCTCTTGTAACAGGACCGAAAATACGAGTACCGATAGGTTCTCCGTCTTTGTTAATAAGAACTGCAGCGTTTTTATCAAAACGGATTACTGATCCGTCTTTTCTTCTGATGTCCGAAGCTGTACGAACAATCACAGCCTTATGAACATCACCTTTTTTTACACGACCCTTTGGAATAGCATCTTTAATAGACACTACTATAACATCGCCAACAGAGGCATGCATTCTCTTGGAACCACCAAGAACTTTAATGCACTGCACCTGACGAGCACCAGAGTTGTCGGCGACATCAAGGTTGGTTTGCATCTGTATCATTTTCTAATTCCTTTTCTTTAATTTAGTTTCCTGTCTGAGGACATTGCCATTCTGAAGATAACAACATCCTCAAAACAGATTTTTCTTAGGCGTTATCAACGATCACAGTCCAAGTCTTGTTCTTTGAAACAGGAGCGCATTCTTGAATACGAACTGTATCACCAACTTTGAACTGATTGTTCTCATCATGAGCAGCATATTTTTTGCTTTTCTTGATGAATTTTTTATAAACAGGGTGCATAACTTGACGCTCAACACTGACTACGACAGTTTTGTCCTGCTTATCACTCACAACAACACCTTGAAGAATTCTTTTAGGCATTATATTTCTCCCTTAGTTATTCTTCTTGCGCTCAGTGATGAGCGTGTTGATTTTTGCTACTTCCTTACGAACTTTTGCCAGCTGAGCTGTATTTTGCAATTGTCCGGTAGATTGTTGGATGCGCAAATTAAATTGTTCTTTTTTGCATTCGACCAATTTAGATTCTAACTCATCCAAACTCATAGCACGAAGATCTTTAGTTTTTACCATTATTCTGCTCCCAGTTCTGAATTAAGTTTTTTAACAAACTTTGTTTTGATTGGAAGTTTGGCAGCACCCAAAGCCAAAGCTCTGCGAGCAGTGTCTTCATCAATACCGCTACATTCAAACAAAACGCGACCCGGTTTAACTCTGGCAACCCAGAATTCAACAGAACCTTTACCTTTACCCATACGAACTTCGGCTGGTTTATCAGTAACCGGTACGTCTGGGAAAATTCTAATCCATAACTGACCAAGTCTTTTCATCTCACGAGTAATAGCACGACGAGCTGCCTCAATTTGACGAGCTGTGATGCGTTCCGGAGTCAAAGCCTTTAAGCCATATGAACCAAAACTCAAGTCTGATCCGCCTTTGGCCAAGCCGTGAATACGACCCTTATGCTGTTTGCGGAATTTTAATCTTTTTGGACTTAACATCTTTATTCACCCATTATTTCTGTTCAGCCAACTTTTTGTCTTGGGCCATAGGATCATGAGCCATAATTTCGCCCTTATAGATCCAAACTTTAACGCCACAAGCACCATAAGTTGTATGAGCTGTTGATGTAGCATAATCAATGTCAGCACGCAATGTGTGCAAAGGTACACGACCTTCACGATAGTGTTCGGTTCTTGCAATTTCAGCACCGCCTAAACGACCTGAACATGCAACCTTAATACCTTCGGCACCCAAACGCAAAGCTGATTGCATAACGCGTTTCATAGCACGACGGAAAGCAACACGTCTTTCCAATTGTTGTGCAACGCTGTCAGCCACCAATTGTGCATCCAACTCAGGTTTTCTAACTTCCAAGATGTTCAATTGAACTTCAGAATCTGTCATTTTTTGAATATCTTTTCTTAAGAATTCAATATCTTGACCTTTCTTACCAATTACAACACCCGGTCTTGCAGAATGAATTGTAACTCTTGCTTTTTTAGCAGGACGTTCAATAACAATCTTGCTGATACCTGCTTGAGCCAATTTTTCTTTCAAGAATTCTTTAATTTTAACATCTTCGTGAAGGTAATCTGAATATTTGTCATCAGCATACCAACGAGAGTCCCATGTACGGTTAACTCCAAGACGAAGACTTGTAGGATTTACTTTTTGTCCCATCAGATTACTCCCCACGCTCTGCAACAACGATAGTCATATTTGAGAAAGGCTTCAAAACTCTTGCGCCTCTACCACGACCACGTGCATGCATACGTTTCATTACCAAACCCTTACCGACGTAAGCTTCTTTAACAAAAAGCTTGTCGATATTGAGTTGATGATTGTTCTCAGCATTGGCAATTGCAGACTGCAATACAGCCAAAGCAGTTTTTGCGATTCTTTTCTTCGAAAAGCTGAGTTCGGCAACAGCCTTAGAAGCACTCAATCCACGGATAGATTGTGCAACCAAATTCAGCTTGCGCGGAGAGGTACGAATAGAGTGGCAAATGGCCAAAGCCTCTTTTTCACCAACTCTTCTGGCATTTTTAACTTGACTCATAATTAACCTCTCTTAGCTTTCTTGTCTGCTGCGTGACCGTAGAATGTACGTGTCGGAGCAAACTCACCGAATTTATGACCAATCATATCCTCGGTAACCAATACCGGGATGAACTTATGACCATTGTGTACGCCGAATGTTAAACCGACAAATTGTGGCAACATTGTTGAACGGCGAGACCAAATTTTAATCACTTCGTTGCGCTTAGAAGCTCTGGCAGCTTCAGCTTTTTTCAGAAGATAGCCATCAACAAACGGCCCTTTCCATACGGAACGTGTCATTAGCGTTTCTCCTTATTTCTTTTTGTTTTCATGACGAGTTCTCATGATGAACTTGTCAGTTTTCTTGTTAGTACGAGTTTTAGCACCCTTAGTAGGTTTACCCCAAGGAGTAACAGGATGACGACCGCCTGATGTACGACCTTCACCACCACCGTGCGGGTGATCAACCGGGTTCATAGCAACACCACGAGAAACCGGACGGTTACCTAACCAACGGTTACGACCGGCCTTACCGAGTGATTTATTTTGGTTATCAGGGTTAGATACTGCACCAACAGTAGCCAAACATTCTTCACGAACAACCCTTAACTCACCGGAACTCAATTTCAATTGAGCATAACCGGCATCTTTACCGACCAATTGAGCATAACAACCGGCAGAACGAACCAATTGTCCGCCTTTTCCGGCCTTCAACTCAACGTTATGGATGATAGTACCGACCGGCATATTTTTCAAAGGCATAGCATTACCCGGTTTGATATCAGCTTTTTCAGAAGAAATAACTTTATCACCGGCTTTTAATCTTTGAGGAGCCAAAATATAAGCCTTTTCACCGTCTGCATAGCTAATCAAAGCGATAAAAGCAGAACGATTAGGATCATATTCGATTCTCTCAACAGTAGCCTCTAAATCAAATTTTCTACGTTTGAAGTCAATCACGCGTAATTTGCGTTTATGACCGCCACCAACTCTACGACTGGTTACATGACCGTAATTGTCACGACCACCGGTTTTTGTTAAACCGACAGTCAATGTTTTTTCCGGTTTACCTTTGTACAACTCGCTTCTGTCAACGATAACGAGCTGACGCAATCCAGGAGATGTGGGCTTATAATTTTTCAATGCCATTTCTTATATTCCCGTAGTAACATCAATGTTTTGACCTTCGGCAAGAGTAACCACAGCCTTTTTATAATCAGAACGTTGTCCGATATGACCGCGGAAAACTTTTTGTTTGCCGTTTGTACGAATTGTATTCACTTTGTTTACTTTAACATTAAAGATTGCTTCAACAGCAGCCTTAACCTCGTCTTTAGAAGCAGACAAAGGAACGATAAATGTAACCTTGCCGTTTTCTGAAGAAATCATAGATTTTTCAGTAATAACCGGGCGTACTAATGTATCATACATTTTAGCAGTTACATTGTTTGTTTTTTTAGACTTACTCATTTCAATCTTTCTCCCAAGCAAACAACTGCATCTTTAGTCAAGACTAATTTTTCTCTTCTCAAGATGTCGTAAACGTTAGCACCAACAGTCGGTAAAACATCAACACCAACAAGGTTACGAGAAGCCAAAGCAAAGTTGGTATCAACTTCTTTGCCATCAATGAACAAGCTGTTGTTCAAACCGCAAGCACTCAATTTTTCGTTCAACAACTTTGTTTTCGGTTCAGCCAATTTAGCTTCATCAATAATAACCAAGTTGCCTTCTTTAGCTTTTGCAGACAAAGCTGTCTTCAAGCCGAGCTTACGGAATTTTTTGGTCAAATCATGTGAGTGATCACGAACAACCGGACCAAATACAACACCACCCTTGCGGAATTGTGTTCCTTTGCGAGAACCCTGACGAGCTCTACCACCGCCTTTTTGTTTAAAAGGTTTTGCAGGAGTTAATGCAACTTCTGAACGACCTTTGGTTTTGTGTGTACCGGCTTGAAGTCTGGCCAATTGCCATACAACAACACGGTGTAAGATGTCAGCGCAAACTTCCAAACCAAAAATTGATTTGTCAAGTTCAATTGAACCAACAACTTTATTTTCTAAATTTAAGATGTCCTGTTTCATTATCTTCATCCTTATAATCTTTATGCATTCTCAGCCGGAGCTTCAACCTCGGCTTTAACTGCAACAGGTTCATCAACTTTAATCAAACCGGCAGGAGTAGGTAAAGAAACTGAAGAAACCTTCTTAACGGCATCGGTAACATATACCCAAGAATTTTCACTTCCGGGAACACCACCTTTAACCATAATCAAGCCCTTATCAGCATTAACAGACACAACTTTCAAGTTTTGAACGGTTACGCGCTCATCACCCATATGTCCGGCCATTTTCTTACCCTTAAATACTTTACCGGGATCTTGTCTTTGTCCTGTAGAACCATGAGAACGGTGAGAAATCGACACACCGTGAGTAGCTTCCAAACCGGCAAAGTTGTGGCGTTTCATAGCACCGGCAAAACCTTTACCGTTAGATGTTCCGCATACGTCAACGTAGCAACCCGGAACAAAATGTTCTACAGATAATTTATCACCGACCGAAAGAAGACAATCTTCAGAAACTCTGAATTCTGCCAATTTTTTCTTCGGTTCAACATTAGCCTTTGCAAAATATCCCTTCAAAGGTTTAGACAAGTTTTTGGCCTTTACGGAACCGCAACCCAATTGAACAGATGTATAACCATCTTTTTCTTGAGTCTTAACGGCAACAACTTCCAAACCGTCAACTTGCAAAACCGTAACGGGAACGTGAGTTCCGTCAACGTCGAAAATGCGGGACATTCCAAGTTTTTTTGCAATCAGACCTGTACGCATTATTATTTTTTCCTTTTCTTAATAGGTTGACTTAAAATTTTTATCTCAAGCCAACATTAACATTATAACTTAATTTCAACATTAACACCGGCAGCCAAATCTAACTTCATCAAAGCATCAACTGTTTGCGGTGTCGGATCTACGATATCAAGAAGTCTTTTGTGAGTTCTGATTTCGAACTGCTCACGAGATTTTTTATCTACGTGCGGAGATCTGTTAACAGTGAACTTCTCGATTCTTGTCGGAAGAGGAATAGGACCTCTTACGTTAGCGCCTGTTCTTTTGGCTGTGTGAACGATTTCTTTTGTAGAAAGGTCCAACAAGCGATGATCAAAAGCTTTCAAGCGAATTCTGATATTTTGTGTATCCATCTTAAAATACTTTTCCTTATAACTAGACGGCATAAATTCACCAAATTTAGAATTTTGCCATCTAAAAGTTTAACCTATGCAGAGCCTTACAGTTTCTTATTTTTCGTCAGTTTAAACAAACGCCCTAACTTAATAAAAAGCTAGGAAAACCTAAGGTTGCGCTATGTTTTATATCGCAAAGATTTGAGGTCAAAATTTCCCCAACCCCTTTGACACAGGGGCTTTGTAACATATCTCAAACATAATTGCAAGCAAAAAAATGAAAAAAATTAAAAAAAATTACATTTTTATATTTTTGCAAACCAAGACTCAGACTCTGTTTGAGTCAAACCAACATTTTTGTCCAACAAGAGTCTAATTCATTTCAAATCTAACATATCCTAATTATATTTATTAAGTTATGTTATCCCCACCCAAAATAAATTTTATTTCTCAAATGAAAAAAAACATTATACCATAAATACCGATTTTGCACAAAAATCTATCTTAGCGAACAATTAAAAACTTTAACGCAACAGGCTCCAAATGACAGCTGCATCATTTAACTCAAAAAATAAAACATTTAATTGTCTTTCCGTAGTAATATCCGCATACAACGAACAAGATAATATCATCCCTCTATATAGAAAACTAAAAAGAAATTTAGTATCTCTGCAAAAAAAACATTTTTATAACAACTATGAAATATTTTTTATCAATGACGGATCTACAGATCAAACAAAAAACAGAATTGAAACTCTCTGTTTAAAAGACAAACATGTTAAAATAATTTCTCTCCGCAAAAATTTTGGCAAATCAACAGCCCTACAAACAGGATTTCATTATACTAAAGGCGATGTTATCATTACACTTGATGCCGACATGCAAGATGACCCGGATGAAATTTCTCGCTTCATAACAAAAATTCAAGAAGGCTACGATATTGTTTCCGGATGGAAAATCAATAGACTTGATCCGCTAGAAAAAAGAATAATGTCCAAAATCTTCAATTTTATAACCAGAAAACTCTCCGGCATACGCTTACATGATTGTAACTGCGGATTTAAGGCTTACCGAAGAGATGTTATTAATGCTTTATACATTTACGGAGAATTTCATCGCTACATTCCCCTTTTGGCATCACGTAACGGATTTAGCATCTGCGAAATTCCGATAACCCATCATAAAAGATTATCAGGAAAATCCAAATTTGGTACCGAACGGTATTTAAGAGGAATGTTTGATGCTATCTCCGTAATATTTTTACTAAAATTTTATGATAAACCCATGTATTTCTTTGGCAAAATAGGATTGTTCTTATTTACAATAGGATTTGCCATATGCTCTTATTTAACAGCCTTGTGGTTTTCCGGACACTCCATCGGATCGCGACCCTTATTAATTTTAGGAGTTTTATTTCTTCTTATAGGCTTCCAATCTTTTTCCATCGGCCTTATTGCCAATCTGATTATTGATAACATACCGCAATCTAACAAAAATAAATTTATCAACCAAATTGTTACAAAGAAAAATAATGATGAATAAAGTATATAACAGTAGCAACTTAAAGAAACACACAACAACAAATCCTTTAAAAAAATATATGATAAAATATTTTAACAATAAGCTTATCAATATCATAAACTCTATTAACACCCCAAAATCAACAATCCTTGATGCCGGATGCGGCGAAGGTTTTATTTCTAACCTTTTAGCAACTCATATTAAAGATGCAAAAATTTATGCAATTGATTCAAATCAAGACGCAATTAATTATGCATGCAAACACCAATCACCTGAGATTTATTTTTCAGTCGGAAACATCTATAACATTGACGCTCAAAATGATTCTTTTAATATTGTGTGTTCCACCGAAGTTTTAGAACATATACATCACCCGGAAGATGCCCTGAAAGAACTTTTAAGAGTTGCTCAAAATTATGTACTAATATCTGTTCCTCAAGAACCATATTTTTGTTTAGGCAATCTACTTTCCGGAAAAAATATTTTAAGATTGGGCAATCCTATAGATCACATTCATTGCTATACTTTTAACGGAATAAAAAAATTTATAAAAAAAATATTTCCCGATAAAAAAATTACTCTTTTTAATTGTATTGTATGGACCATAATTCTCATAGAAAAATGATGCTAAAACCAAAGTTACACATACTTAATAAAGAATTTTATCGTTATCTTATGGCTGGCGCCAGTACAACGATATTGAATATTACAATTTATACTGCTTTAGTATTTTTTGATGTGCGCTATTATTTAGCAAATTTAATCACCCTTATCATAACAAAAATATATGCTTATTACATCAATAAACAATTCGTTTATCATAGCTATTGCCCAACAAAAAAAGCAATGTTTTTTGAAGCATTAAGATTTTATGTATGTCGAGTAGGAACAGGTATATTCGATTATTTTTTCGTTATTATATCTGTTGAATTTTTTGATTTTTCAAAATTATACTCAAAATATTTTGCTATAATGATCGTTATTCTTCTAAATTATTATTTAGGAAAAAAAGTCATTTTTAAAAAGGCAACTACAAATGAAATACGTACAGAAAATTGATTATAAACTTCTCATCATTATCATAATAAATCTACTTTTGATAACTTTTTATTTCCATCAAAAAACCGATTTTCATGGTGATGAAATATATTCATTTGCTCACTCCAACAGCAGACAAGGTCCCTATATGGTTCCTAATATGAATTCTTTCATAATTGATACTGAACATCAACTATATAACAAAACCCATCCTGCATCTTTCTTCAGCAATTATGTCACTGTATCGCCCGAACATCGTTTCAATTACAAACAAGTTATAGACAACCTGAGTGCTGGTGTCCATCCTCCGTTTTATTACCTTATATTACATACAATATCATCCTTTTTTCCTGAAACATTCAATAAATGGATGGCTTTTCCGATTAACATCATCGCTTTAACTTTTTCAATTTTTTTCTTATACAAAATCGCTTCACATATTTTTGAAGATAAAAAACTTTGTTATTTGAGTGTTATACTCTTCGGCTTTTCGCTAATAACTCTAAGCATGGCGGTTTTCATCAGATCATATACGTTACAAACCATGCTTATAAATTGGCTGATTTATGAACATTTACGACTTTTAAAAAGCAATCATCTTTCAGTTAAACAAGCACTCACAATCTTTATTTTGTCTTTTTTATGCTATTCGACCCATTATTACCTCATAATTGCAGTATTTTTTATTGCTTCGTTCACCTGTCTTATACTATTAATAAATAAAAAAATTAAAATAATATTTTCATACGCTCCGACGGTACTGACAAGCATTATATTATTTTTACCGATAATGACAAATGCTTTATATAATTCCTCTCGTGGACACGAATTAACAAATATGAAATTCGATTATTTTTTGCTATATTTTGAAAAGATATTAAGCAAAATTGGTGATTTTATCATAACCAAAATTTTACCTTTTAATGATTTTTTCGGTTCATTAATTCTAGTTTGTCTTATCCTTGCGGCTTCTTTCGTAAAAATGTCCCCCTATCGTCCAAAAATCAACCGAAACTTCATTTATATAATTTTTTATACCTTGCCCTATATAATAACCATCACAATCATCCATCCTCTACTGCATATTTCTGAAGAAAGATATTTTGCCCCATTAACACCGACGCTATGCATCATTATAATTTACAGCGCTTGGATATTCTTACGCGCAACAAACATTTCTGACAAAATAATTAATTATGTTTTAGCCACACTCGTTTTATGCAACGTGTTTATGACCGATTTCTATAATCGTAGCAATTTTTCATTTAGAACCACTCAAGAAGATGCTAAAATATTAGCCAAATTAAACGGCAAAAAAATCGTTCTTTTAAGTTCTTCCCATTTCGATATCACAAATTTAGTTAATAATTTTAAAAACTCTGAATATGTTAAAATCATAGAACGAAGAAACATTGAAGATTTTATAAATTTAATTATCACCGCAAAAGAAGATTATGCCATCATCACAAACTCAATGGTATCAAAAAACAACACCATTTCATCATCTAAACTATTTAATAATACTATCACTCACAACTTACAATATATTAAAACATTCAAAAGAGGCTTATATTACTATGAATTATACAAAATAAACGACACAACTAAATCTTCGCTCTAGTCATCTATTTGCTTAAAAATAAATAAAATACAATCAAAGCACCTATGTTCTCTAAGATTTTTAGATTGATTTTCCCACAATAAAAATATAGCACACTCGACAACATAACCGTCTAATATTTCAAATAATTAGCACGACTTATTTCTTTTTTAACTTTAGCAACGCTGTCTAAAACAACCCCCATAAGAAAACTTATAAAAGAACAAATCATCAAACTGCTGGCTAAAATGGCTGTCGGAAATCTTGGAACCAAACCTGTATTTAAATATTCAATCACAACCGGTATTCCCAACCCCAAACCGATTAAAAACAAAAATAAAGATATCATTCCGAAAAACATCATCGGACATTCTTCTTTTATGAGAAAAACAATTGTTTTCAATATTATTATTCCGTCTTTATATGTAGATAGTTTTGAAAAAGATCCTTCCGGACGTGAAAAATAATCTGTATCAACTTCTTTTATAGGCAATCTTCGAGACAGTGCAAATATGGTTAATTCCGTTTCAATTTCAAACCCTTTACTTTCAGCCGGAAATGTTTTAACAAATCTTTTAGAAAATACTCTCAAACCGGATAACATATCCCTTAACTTATACCCTAAAATAAGTTCTACAATTTTAGTTAACACTTTATTTCCGCCACGATGACCGCTTCTGTAACAAGCATCTTCCGTTTCTTTTCTAACCCCTACCACCATATCTGACTTTTCATCTTGTAAAATTTTTATCAAGTTAGGAATTGCTTTTATATCATACGTTCCGTCTCCATCTATCATAACATAAACATCTGCATCAATATCCGCAAACATTCTTCTGACGGCATTACCTTTTCCCTGTCTGCCTTCGAACATAACTTTAGCACCGGCTTTTTTTGCTTTTTCTGCCGTTTTATCTGTCGAATTATTATCGCAAACAAAAATTTCTGCTTTAGGAAGATATTTCTTACAGTCTTTAACAACTTTTGCTATTGTCAACTCTTCATTATAACATGGTATTAATACCGCAACTTTACTCATTTTATAAAGCTCCTTTATTCGACATTATTTTATTAAGTTTTTTTAATAAAATTATTCTTTATTTTAACGGTTTCATCCTCACAACTTAACTCATCAACATTCTTATCAACCAAAATTTCATCCTTTTTATTTTCAGGCACACAAATACACAAACCTTCATCAAGATTATTTTCTAAACGGCGACAATATTTTCCATCCAATTCTTTATTTACCGAAATCATATAATCTTGATACCAAGGAAGCATACTGTTCATCATTCTGTATATGACAACAGTTTCTCCTTTATGATTTTTTACAATCTCATCTCTGATTTTGTGAAAACGCCCTCGTTCAACAAAATCAGATCCCTTCATATAAGTTGCATTTAAATGTTTATACCCCAATGCTCTAAATTTATTTTCTTTCGCCAATTCAACAATAACACCTGCCGAGGGAAAATTATATAACTTCAACAATGTATTTTCCGGCAATTTCACTTTTTCAACATCAACAAACTTTTTTTCTTTTCTCAAATTATCCCACTCATAGCTGTCTTTGGGAATTAAAATCAATATAGTTGATGCAATCACTACAAAAGAATAATACAACGCAAATCTAATATTATTTTCCGTTTTATATGAAAATAATATCTTAACAAAAAATATTGCCGATAACATTTCCATAACGATAATATAGCGATAAATTCCAAATAAATTCATCCAAATAATATATGATAAAAATAAAAATACAGCGTAAAAACACCACAATCTGTTTTTGGCAAAATCTTTCCATCTTGCCGGTTTTATACTCATATAAACCACAAAACATATAGCCAATGTATAAAAAAACATTCCCCTAAAATCAAAGAAATATGTTTCGGCGTTTTGCCCGTTCCACGTATATGGAAAAATAAATTTGCGAAATCCTTGAGGAATAAATCGAGTATCAGAATAATTAAAATCATCAAACCAAGATGATTTAAAAATCCCATTCAAAAAAGGAAAGAACGGATTTTGATACAAATCCCACATTTTATACATCCACCAACCGTTAACGGCCAGATACCCTGACAATCCGCCCAAAGTAAATAACAAAATAAATTCAAAAGGCTTCTCAAGATATTTATAACAAAAAATCAAAGAAATTCCGCAGGCAATACAAATATATACAATCGTTGACTTCAACCCCAAGGCGCAACCTAAAATAAGTCCGGCGATAAAAAACTTGTACCATTTTTGCAAAGATTGATCTTTTATCATATCAAATAAGACATATAACGAGATAAAGGCAAACAAAGCTACTTGTATTTCATTGGTCGAAGAACCGATTTGAAAATATGTTATCTGACCGGTTGATGCGATAAGCATCACCATTAATATTTTAAAAAAATTGCTGATTTTCTTCTCATCAAAAAACAACAAAACTATTTTATAAAAAACAAACAATAACCCGCCAAACCACAAACCCTGAAAAGCAAAAATCAGACCCAAATTATCATTAAAATTTTTAATCATCAAATATAATGGAATATCAATAAGCGGATTAAAAAATGTATTTACCGAAGCCGGCACAATATCAAAACCAAGACGATTATAAAAAAAAGCAAACGGATTATAATAATGATAATTAGTAAAATCCCACCTGTTTTCAAACTTATTTACAACACTTATAACAACTGCAATCACACAAAAAAACAATAACAGTATAGAATTTTGAAACACCCGATTTTTCAATATTTTAAAAACCACCTAAATTATCCTATCACTATAAAATATTTATTCTAATCAATAATATAAATAGAATATTTTAATGCTTTTTATAAGTAAACAATATAATATATTATGCACAGAATCTATTGCCGACCTTATTTTATTCTGCAAAGCTGAAGTATATCAACCAAACGAGTTTTTTTCAAAAAAGCTCGGAGAATGGTTCAGATAAAGTCAAAATAAAAAAAACCGGCGAGCGAGTGTAGATAATACTACATGACTTAAGCCGGTTATTTGCATATTTTGGCTTCTAGATGAGCCGTTATACAACCTTTTTTACTATAACTCAGGGATTGATGCCTTAGTCTTTTTCTCTTCTGCAACCGGAGCATCTTTTCCTTTCGCTATTGTCTTTCCGGCGAGAATATCTTTAATTTCTTCACCGGTCAAAGTTTCGTACTCAATTAAAGCTTCCGAGAGTTTTTCCCAATCTTCTTTATGCTCGGACAAAAGCTTTTTAGCTCCTTCATATCCGCCCATAACCAAAGATTTAATCTCGGCATCGACAAGTTTAGCGGTTTCTTCACTCATATTTTTGCTTTGAGTAACCGATTTGCCTAAAAATACTTCGCCGGTATTTTCGGCATACAAAACCGGCCCCAACTTTTCACTCATACCCCATTCGGTAACCATAGAACGAGCTAAATTTGTAGCCGCCGCAATATCCGAAGATGCACCGGATGTAATTTTTTTCGGACCGAATTTTAATTCTTCGGCCACTCTTCCGCCCATAGTGATAATAAGGCGAGAAAGCATTTTGGTCTTAGAATAAGAATATTGATCTTTCTCGGGCAATTGTTGCACCATACCCAAAGCACGTCCGCGCGGAATAATTGTTGCTTTGTGAATAGGATCGGTTTCCTCCACAAACAACGAGCAAATAGCATGGCCGGCTTCATGATAAGCAGTCAGTTTTTTCTCATTCTCATCCATTGCCATAGATTTTCGTTCAGCCCCCATAAGAACCTTATCTTTAGCCTCATCAAAGTCTTTTGAAGTAACCTTTGTTTTATTCTTTCTGGCCGCCAACAGGGCTGCTTCATTAACCAAGTTTGCCAAATCGGCGCCGGAAAAACCCGGAGTTCCTCTTGCAATAACCGACAAATTAACATCTTTAGCCAAAGGAACTTTTTTAACATGAACCTTTAATATTTCTTCACGACCTTTTTTATCAGGATTCGTAACCGTTACCTGTCTGTCAAAACGTCCCGGGCGCAACAAAGCCGGATCCAAAACATCCGGTCTGTTTGTTGCCGCAATCAAAATAACATTTTCTTTTTCTTCAAAACCGTCCATTTCAACAAGTAACTGGTTTAATGTTTGTTCACGTTCGTCATTACCACCGCCTAGACCGGCACCGCGATGGCGACCAACAGCATCAATTTCATCAATAAACAATAAACATGGTGCATTTTTCTTGGCCTGAGCAAACATATCTCTGACTCGGCTTGCACCGACACCGACAAACATTTCCACAAAATCGGAACCTGAAATTGAGAAAAACGGTACATCAGCCTCACCGGCCACAGCCTTTGCCAACAAAGTTTTACCCGTTCCCGGAGGACCGACCATCAAAACCCCCTTCGGAATTTTACCGCCCAAGCGCTGAAATTTTGCCGGATCCTTCAAAAAGTCGATAACTTCTTCCAACTCTTGTTTGGCTTCATCAGCACCGGCCACATCGGCAAACGTAACTTTTTTGGTATTTTCCATCAATCTGGCACGCGATTTTCCGAAACTCATCGCCTTGTTATTACCGGCATTTGCTTGGCGCATAAAAAACACCCAAACACCGATTAGTAACAACATCGGAAACCACGAAATAAACATTCCCCAAAGATTATCACCGGTAGTATCTTCAGGCATGGCATTTACTTTAACATCATTCTTACGAAGATTTTCTACCATTGTGGGATCATAGGGGGCATATGTATAAAAACGAGATCCGTTTGTAGCCACACCACTGATACTGGCACCGCTAATCGTAACTTCGGAAATTTGTTTTTTTTCCACCCTATCCATAAACTCGGAAAACGCCAGTTTTTCAGAACTTGCCTTAGACACATCACCGTTAAACATTGCCGAACCGAAAGACAAAATAACGAATACAGCAATCCAAATCAGTAAGTTTTTCCCCATTCCCATTTCATAATCCTTAAACAAAAAATTTACATTAACTCTTAATATATAGTTTTTTTATTTTCAAAACACAAGTAATACTTCAAATGTTCACAAAAAAAAGCCGTCCTCACAAATTAAGAACGACTTTTTTTTATAATTTAAATATCAACTATTTTGCAGCATCAATAGCGTCTTGAATAACTTTGGCATCAAGAGTTTGCAAAATTTTGTTGTTCAAAACCAAAGTCGGAACTCCGGTAACTTGAATTTTTCCGGCCAATTCAGAAACTGCACTCAAAGTTTTTTGAACTTTTTCAGATTTCATATCAGCTTTCAATTTTTCCATATCAACACCGGCCTTTTCAGCTGCGGCATATACTTTTCCTTCATCCAAGCGACCTTCTGTTTCGAAAATTGCACTATATACTTCAGCAAACTTACCTTGTTCAACAGCGGCTATAGAAGCTTCGGCAGCTACCTTAGAAGCAGGAGACAAGAAAGACATCGGTTTAGCAACAACTTTCAAATCAGGATTTGCTGCAATAATCTGCTTTATTACAGGATATATTCTTCCGCAAAAACCGCAAGAATAGTCAAAGAATTCAACTAAAACAATTTTACCGTCAGGATTACCCATAACACCATCACCGGCACGATTATATAATTCTTCGGCATTGGCTTTTACGTTTTCTTCTGCTTTTTTCAAAGCTTCAGCTCTTTGTTGTTCCTCATAAGATTGCATAGCATTGATAATCATTTGCGGTTTAGCCATCAATTCTTCTTCAACAGATGATTTTTTAGATGTGCAACAAAAGATATTCATAGCCAAGGCAACAACAGCCAATACTAACGCAACCAAAGACACATATAAAGCATTTAATTTTTTCATTTTGTTTTCCTTATAATATTATAATATTTTTTAAAAACCAAAGTCATAATATACAATCAAAATATTATTTACAAGACAAAAATAAATATTATTGATATATAAAAAAAAATAAATATAAATATAAAGTATAAAAAACAATATCGGGAAAATTAAAATGTTTCATATAAATGTTTCGTTACTGTCAAAGACAAAAGCCTTAGAGGCAAACATTGATCAATTTCATGACAAACTTATAGATATTTCACTAAGTTTTAGCAAAGCAATAAAAACCTACCTGAAAGAAGGTCGCAGTCACGATTTTGAAAAATATTCCAAACAGGTCAAAAATATTGAACATGAAGCAGATACCCTTCGTCGTGATATTGAAAAACGCTTATATTCGTATAACTTATTACCTGATTTACGTGCCGATGTATTAAAATTGGTTGAAAATTTAGACAAGGTTATCAACAAATTTGAAGAAGTAACCTACATGTTTTTTGCTCAAAAACCAGATATCCCCGATGAATACCGCGGTTATTTTAAAGAATTGGGCAAACTAAGCGCCGGATGTGCCGAAAGCATGTGCAAAGCCTCGCGAGCTTATTTCAGAGACCTGACAACCATGCGTGACTATGCTCAAAAAGTGTATTTTTTAGAACACGAATCTGATACATGCTCAAGAAATTTAACTGAAGAAATATTTGCTTCACCTCGTTCATTGGCCGAAAAAATGCAACTCCGCCAATTTATCGATGGTATTGCCGATATTGCCGACGAAGCCGAAGACTTTATTGACCAGTTGTTAATTTTTGCAATTAAACGAGATATCTGATGGATTTGCTTTTTTTATTTTTTATAAGTTCGGGTTTATTCTTAGGATGGTCACTCGGTGCAAGCGATGCCTCAAACATCTTCGGCACAGCTATTGCTACCCGAATGATTCGTTTTAACACCGCCGCATTGATAGCCTCAATTTTTTTAATTATCGGCGCTGTTCATGCCGGTGCCGGCGGTGCCGAAACATTAGGACAATTAGGTAGTATCAACACTCTACCCGGAGCCTTTATGTCAGCCCTTGCGGCAGCTATTGCCATTTGTTGGTCGGTAAAAGTTTCAATGCCGGTATCAACATCACAAGCCGTAGTCGGCGCAATAATCGGATGGAACTTTTATGCCGGAAAACCGACAGACTATAGTGTGTTAACCAAAATAGTAGGCACTTGGATTTTTTGCCCCATTCTTGCCGGAATTGCTTCCATAATTTTATATCGCATTATTCAATACTGTTGCAAAAAATCAAATACGCATCTTATCCGACGCGACCAATATACTCGTATCGGCTTGGTTATTGCCGGAGCATTTGGAGCATATGCCTTAGGTGCAAACAACATCGCCAATGTAATGGGAGTCTTTGTTCCTTCTTCTCCGTTGAAAGAACTGCTTCTGCCCTTCGGTATAGTCTTAAACAAAGCCCAAGTTTTATTTTTACTTGGCGCCATCGCCATTTCTATCGGCATTTTCACCTACTCACAAAGAGTTATAAAGACTATCGGCAACGGCATTATGAAGATGTCTCCTTTAATGGCTTTTGTTGTTGTTATATCTCAAGCTTTGGTGTTGTTTTTATTTTCATCTCAAGCTTTATTTAATTTTTTATCTTCGCATAATTTACCGACGATTCCTCTCGTTCCCGTATCCAGCACACAAGCTGTGGTCGGGGCAGTCATTGGCATTGGTATAGCCAAAGGCGGTAACGATATAAATTGGAATATCTTAGGTAAAATAGTATTAAGTTGGATAATTGCTCCGCTTTTATCAGCACTTATTTGCTATATATCTTTGTTCTTCTTACAAAACGTATTCAACTTGGTAGTATACAAATGAAAATAAATATTGTTGCCATCGGCAAATGCAAAAAAAATTCACCTGAATACGCCATTATCGAGGAGTACATCAAACGCTCAAACTGGCAAATAAACATCAAAGAAAAAGACAATTCAAATCAAGTAGACGAAGCTGAATTTTTAAACAACTCAATTAAAAGCGGAAAAGTTGTGGTCTTGGACGAGCGTGGGCAAAATATGAAATCAACCGAACTTGCAACAATTGTCGAAAACTGGCAATTAAACGGAACTTCGGAAATAAATTTCCTTATCGGTGGTGCCGATGGTCATCTTCAATCAACTCGTGATAAAGCTGATTTAATCTTATCCTTCGGCAAACTTACCATGCCTCATATGCTAATGCGTGCAGTCTTAGCCGAACAGATTTATCGTATTCAAACTATTATAACCAAACACCCGTATCATAGGGAATAAGGAATGCTGTTATACGAGTTTTTTCCAAAAAACTCGGAGAATAGTTCAGATAAAGTGATTTCTAGGAGAGTCAAAAATTTTGAGCCGTACAAATAGCTACGTGAATTTTTAACTGCTCCGTAAAATTGCTTTAGATGAGCTGTTATACGAGTTTTTTCAAAAAAACTCGGAGAACGAGGTTAATAATAAGATTTTAGAGAAGAAAAAGCGGAGTGTACAAAATAGTACATGAGCATTTTTCTTACTCGCGAAATCTGTATTAGTAACCCGTTATACGAGTTTTTACCTTGGTTTGACTGCAGACCACATCTTCTCTAGTGAATAAAATTCTCTTACTTCAGGGCGAAAAATATGAATTATAACATCATAAGCATCGACCAAAACCCAATCAGCCTTTTCTAATCCTTCTGCAATAGAAAGACATCCATTTTCCTTCAATTTTAATTGTAAATTTTCAGCCAATGATGCAACATGTCGATTCGAATTTCCGCTGGCAACAATCATATATGATGCTATCGACGATTTTCCTTCCAAATCAATAACAATCACATCTTCAGCTTTACCGTCGTCTAATGAATTTTTGACAAGTTGTAATATCTTTTCTACCGAGTCTAAACTTTTTTTCGCTTTTACTTTTCCAGCCACTTTATTATTCTCCTTTTAATTACAATGGTGACCAAGGCTTATCAGCAACAATTACTTTTTCTTCTGCATTATCCTCATCTTTGCGTTTTCTGTCACGAGTAATATATTTGTTTACCTCTAACAGACAATCAAAAACACCCTTTTTAGCAATTGCCGAAATTGCAAACACTTTTTTCCCGATTGCTTTTTCCAAAGCCTTTTGTTTTTTTGCTACTTCTTTATCGTCTAAAGCATCAATTTTATTTAGAGCAACGACTTCCGGCTTTTGAGATAATTTTTCATCATACAATTCAAGTTCTTTTCTAATACTTTTATAGGTTGTCACCACATCATCCGACGTTGCATCAACCAAATGCAACAAGGCATAACAACGTTCAATATGTTTCAAAAACTTATCGCCTAAACCTACACCTTCACTGGCACCTTCAATAAGCCCCGGAATATCGGCAATAACCATTTCATAATTATCAACCCAAGCCACACCCAAATTCGGATGTATGGTTGTAAACGGATAATCGGCAATTTTTGGTCTCGCTTTGGTAACCACAGACAAAAATGTAGATTTTCCTGCATTAGGCATTCCCAAAAGTCCGACATCGGCAATAACTTTTAAACGTAACCAAACCCATTTTTCTTCGCCCGGCCACCCCGGTTCGGCAAAACGAGGGGCCTGATTTGTCGAAGATTTAAACTGAGCATTTCCTCTTCCGCCGTCACCGCCTTTGGCAATAAGAAATTTTTGCCCCGGCTCTATCATATCCACAATAAGTGTCTCTTGATCATCAGCCAAAATTTCAGTTCCGACCGGAACTTTAATCACAACATCTTCACCTTTGGGTCCTGTTTTGTCGCTACCCATACCGTTACGACCTTTTTGAGCCTTAAAATGTTGATGATAACGAAAATCAATTAAAGTATTAAGATTCGGTACAGCCTCAATCCAAACACTACCGCCTTTACCGCCATCTCCACCATTTGGACCGCCGAATTCGATATATTTTTCACGACGAAAAGACACACAACCGGCACCACCTGCGCCTGATTGAATATAAATTTTTGCCTGATCTAAAAACTTCATTTTATTTTATGCCTTTTCATCAAATATTGATTATAACGATATTCTATTTTTTTCGAAAAGTAAAGGGGACGCACTCGCAATCCCCCTTAATACTCCATTTGTGGTATTTTGCTCAACAAAGCCTAGTCAGCAACAACTGAAACAACTGTTTTGTTTCCGGCTTTTTTAGAGAAAACAACTTTACCTTCACTGGTAGCAAAGATTGTATGATCTTTACCCATACCAACATTAGCACCCGGATGATATTGAGTACCACGTTGACGAACAATGATGTTACCAGCAATAACACTTTGACCGCCTGATTTTTTCAAACCCAAACGACGTCCGATAGAGTCGCGTCCGTTAGCAGAGCTACCACCTGATTTCTTATGAGCCATTGTTCTTTACTCCTTAATTACTTGCCGATTACATCAGTAATTTTTACTAATGTAATATCTTGTCTGTGACCGTTTTTACGACGATAGTTATGTCTTCTTTTCTTTTTGAAGATAATAACTTTAGCATCTCTGGCCTGTTTAACTACAAGTGCTTTAACGGAAGCACCGGCAACCAAGGGAGTTCCGATAGAATCACCCAAAGCCAAAACTTCGTTAAAAAC
Source organism: Alphaproteobacteria bacterium (assembly GCA_017501665.1). Taxonomy (GTDB): domain Bacteria; phylum Pseudomonadota; class Alphaproteobacteria; order RF32; family CAG-239; genus CAZU01. Next base: position 88,231 of record JAFVWM010000017.1, read on the forward strand.
AACTTCTTTACCTTCTTCTCCGGCGATTTTTTCAATCTTTATAACATCTCCGGAAGTAACGCGGTATTGTTTTCCGCCGGTTTTAATTACTGCATACATTTTTTTCACCTTTATATTTTTTAAACATAAAACGTTGCTTTGCAATATACATAAGTTTTTGCACCTGTCAACAAGATTCTCTATATTTTTTTAATTTCTTAGTGATTTTTTAATTTTTATACAAAGCTCGATACAATTCCGGACGCATAAAACGTCCTTTCCAAATACCGGATTTTTGCATTTTCGCTTCGTTTTCTTCGTTTTTAAACTTATCGCCATAAGAAACAGCCCATCCGCTTATAACCATTTTTCGATTTATGCTGTTTTGATTTTTATCAAAACATTCCATAAGCTTTCGTTTGTATCTGTCAACCCCTGTTTCACTACAAAACTCAACATCAACCATATGCTTTTCAAGTTCCTCAAAAGCTTTTTGACCGCATTTATATTGTTTATTATTTTCATCATAACATTCTTGGAACAACTCCGGAGCATCTATATCAACAAGTCTGATTCTCACATTTCCTTGTTCCAGACTGTCACCATCAACAACCTTATATTTATATACCGCCAAAAGCTCCTCGGTTATACTGATTAAAATACCGAATACAAATAAAATAAAAACAGTCTTTTTCATTATTTTTTTCATACTCAACATTTTGCCGTAATCCTATCGTTTTGGCAACAATAAAAATTAAAAAACTTTTTGATAAACTAAAAAAAACACTTTGTATTTATATACATATACCTTACTATATGCTATATTTGTTTAAATAAGGAATAAAAATGTTGCGCAAATTTTTACTATCACTGATTTTAACCCCCGCATTTATATGTTTAAGCGGATGTCAGGTTCTTCGCAGTTTATCTGTTCAAGATATTATCAACGGAAATTGGGATAATCCTCAACAAACAACTTCCGAAGTTCCGAACAAAACATTTGTAGCAACCGAAACAAAACGTCCTACATCTATTGTTGTTTGCCGTTCTCACCAATGTGCACCGGCAAAACTATCTATGTCCCGAGAATATATTTTTAATTCGCTTTTACAATTATTTGATAACAACAACTATCAAAGAATGTTGGTTTGTGAAGCCGATCCGCAAACACATACGTGTATCGAAAACTACATAACTCTACCTGTTTATGTTGGTGTTGTTCCAACCAAGGCTTATATAGACTATGTAAAAATAACTGATGTTATTGTCGGTAAAAAAGGCGCATCTTTAGACCTAATCCTAAATTACAATTTAACCTATGGCGGTCAAGTAGCCGAATGCACTCCTGCAAAAACATTACTTTTTGCGCGCACAGTCGATCATGTAATCATGGAAGATTCCGGCTATAATTGCAAAATGACAACAGTCGGCATCACTAATGTAAAAACGGTATTCACCATTGACTATATTGATTTGGACTATGGTTATATCGGAGGCCACTATTCCATAGGCTTATCCGGTCCGGCTTATGGCGGAAATAATAATTATATGATATTACGTTTACCTCGTAATGCGTATCCTCTTTCTCCGGCATTAAAAGCACCCAAAAATAAAGCCGCGGAAAATTACTCAACCGGAGTAATTGGCAACGCAACAAAAACCATAGAAAAAACCGGAAATTATGCCGGAGGTGTTCAAATTTTCCCATTGGCTAAAAAGACAAACACGCCTGTCGATGAAACAACTGAAAATACCGAAGAAAAAGCGACAGAGTAGTAGAATCTCAATTAAAAAGGCGACTGAAAAATAAGTCGCCTTTATTCATATTCCATATGAAAAATATTTAACAGCCTCATAAACAACAATTCTTTCAACATTGTCAAATGAAAGTACTTTTTGCCCATAAACAATTCTTCCCGACGGATTTGGCAATTTACCGTTTCTCACTTGATATTCCTTTACATCACGAAGACTCATCACAACACCGTCAGAAAATTGAACATTCCAACCATATGTATCATATCCTACATTTACATGTATTGTATTACATTCTTTCGTTCCGATAAATTCAGCACTTTCCGATAATTTATCAAATTCATACACTTCATTATCAGAATTACCGCTATACCATTGTATATACTTCAAGTTTTGAGAGCAAACAATACTGTAAGCACCGACATTATCAACATCTAAACATAAACTCTCATCAATATAATTATCAATGTTCGATACGTCGTCATTTATAACCGGCTCTTCAACAAATTCTTCCACCACCGGTTCTTCTTCATTTATAAGCGGTTCTTCAACAAATTCTTCCATCACCGGTTCTTCTTCATTTATAAGCGGTTCTTCAACAAATTCTTCCACCACCGGTTCTTCTTCATTTGCAACTGTTTCAAAAGATGTAACATCTGTCGCCAAATTTTCAAAATAAGGCTCTTGTTTATCAGCTCTGCCATCAAACATTGTATCTACATCAACATTCCCCATTTCATCAAAAGAAAAATCTGTCGACACATTATCACTTGCTTCTGATATCTCAATATTTGACTGTTCATCAAAAGTTAGATTATCAAACTCTGATGTATCAAAAGAAATTTCGTTATTATCCGAAGTTTGCATTTCTGCCGATGCATCAAAATTTTCAAAATCATCAAAATTAATATCACCCATATTTACTTCTTGATCTTCTTGAATATCGCTCATTTTATCATCTCTTTATAATTACAAAGGTAAATCTATAATAACTCTTAGTCCGCCAAGTCTGCTATCATCCAAAAATATTTTACCGCCATGTGCAGTTATAATATCTTTTGTAATAGCCAATCCCAAACCGATACCGCCTGTTTCCTTATTTCTTGAACCCTCTAAACGGTAAAAAGCTCTAAACACATCATCACGTTTATCTTTAGGAATACCCGGTCCGTTATCATCAACAAAAACCGCTATTTTCTTTTCATACTTTTTTACTTCAACTTCTATTTTTTTACCATATCGTGATGCATTTGCAATAATATTGGTTATGGCTCGACGCAAAGATTGCTCTTTTGCTATAATAATTTTTTCATCATTTGATGACTTAAATTTAATTTTCTTATTTAATGCTTTTGCAACAATGCTCTTTACCAATTCATCTATATTAACTTCTACGGGAATTTCATCACCTTGTCCTCGTACAAAAGCCAAGTAACCGTTAAGCATTTTCTCCATTTCATCAATATCAGTCAAAAAATCTTGCTTATCCGGATTATCCTCCATCATCGTAACCATTAGTTTCATGCGTGTTAACGGAGTTCTCAAATCATGAGAGATGCCCGCCAACATCTGAGTCCGTTCAACAATCTGCTTAATAATTCGTTTTTTCATTTCAATAAATGCCATACCGGCCATGCGCACTTCAGATGAACCATATGGTTTAAAATCGTCATCATCAATACCTTTACCGAAATTTTCTGCTGTTTGAGCAAGCTTGGCAATCGAACGAACCTGAATACGTAAAAACAATACAGACACTAAAAATAAGAAAACGGAAGTTGCAACCATCCAAACCACAAACATAAAAATGGACGATGAAAATATCCTTTTCTTCGGACTTAAAAACTTATATACCCCGTTGTCTTTATCAAGTAATATAATAAGAGTATTGCCGTTATTTTTATTATCCACATAAATTGACCATTTATCATTTACAAAAGCATCCTGCATGGCTTCTTGTAAATATGCCACCACTATCGGATTGGCTTTTATTTGTTGACTGAATGAATCGATGGATTTGCCCTCATAAAAATCAAAATCAATACCCTTTTGCATAGATATATTCTTAATTTTATCAAACGACAGCCCCTCTTCTCGTAGAGCTAATATAATTTTAATATCATCAACCAAATTGTCGGAAAGTCTTCGTCCCATACGGCTCCAACTTCCGTCAAAAAAAACAACTACCGACACAATCTGAACAACAATAAGAGGTACAAATATCAGCAACATTGTTCTAAAAAACAAAGTTCTTGGCAACAATTTTCGACGCCAAAAATTCAATTTATCTTCTATTTTTTGCGGTAATTTTATATGCATCTTATCCCTCTTAATCAGACAACAACATATACCCCTTACCGCGTAAAGTTTGCAGATAACGAGGATTTTTCGAATCTTTTTCAATTTTTTTTCTTAAGCGGGTTATTTGTACGTCTATTGAGCGTGGAGACTGTCCGGCGCCCAAAATTTCCGACAATTTTTCTCGTGAAAAAACCTGCCCGCTTTTAGCACCGAGTATGGCTAACAAGTTTTGCTCAACCGGTGTTATATGAAGTTGCTGTCCTTGTTTTGAAACAAGCTCTTTTGACTGCATATCAAAAACGAACAAACCCAAATCAAGTTTTTGATTTTCTTTCTTTTCCGTTGGTGCTCTTTTTAGTATATTGCTTATTCGAAGCAATAATTCCTTAGGTTCAAAAGGTTTGGACACATAATCGTCTGCTCCTTGTTCCAATCCGATTATACGATTCTCAACATCACCCATAGCTGTCAGCATAATTACAGGAATCGAATTTTCCGTTCTAAGTTTTGTTAAAAATTCCAAACCGTTTTCTTTTGGCATCATAATATCAACAATAAGCAAATTAAACTTATATTGTTGCATCATAAAACGAGCTTCTTCTGCATCTTTAGCTGTTGATACAAGAAACGAATTCTCACGCAAAAAACGTTGTAATAAATTGCGTAATCTTGTATCATCATCAACGACTAAAATATGCTTTGCCTCCGTGTCCATCTACCAACCCGTAATCTTACTTTTTAACTTTTTTCTTTGACGAGGGTTTCTTGGCTTTAGCCGTTTTAGTTTTTACAGGTGTTTTTTTAGTCGGCTTTTCTTCTTTTGTTTTAACTGTCTTGGCATCTATTTTCGGCAATGTAATTTTTGGCATTGTCGGCATTTTTGCACATTTTTCGGTTTCACAAATATAATCCAAGCTTTTTTGAAAATATTGATAACCGGTAATAAAAGTCAACACGCCGGCAATCCAAAGCAAAACTTCACCGATTTCTCCCCAATGCCAAAAACCTTTTAACAACATCATTGACAAAGCGGTCATCTGAAAACCTGTTTTCCATTTTGCAAGTCGCGTAACCGGCATACCCACATTAACTTCACGCAAAAACTCGCGCAAACCTGAAACTAAAATTTCGCGACACAAAATCACAATAACCGGAATAAAACTGAGCTTACAAACGACCATATCAGGCTTTGCCAATAATACAACCAAAGCCGATGTTACCAATAATTTGTCGGCAATCGGATCTAAAAGGCGACCGAAAGCCGAGGTTTCACCTCTGGAACGAGCCAAATATCCGTCAAAATAGTCGGTAATCGAAGCAATAATAAATAATACTGCTGCAATCAAAGCCCATAAAGTTGATGTAATATAAACAGACAAAAAGATTGCCGGAATTACTACAATACGAGAAATTGTCAAAATATTCGGAAGATTATACATAATTCAATATCCTATAATAACGTTATTTTTTTTAGATATTAAAACATTATTTTTAATTATGGAAGTAGCTATAAATCTTTTCCGCTACTTTTTTATTAATTCCTTCAACTTTTTGCAAATCATTCAAAGAAGCCTGAGCCACATCATCAGCCGATCCGAAATACTTAAGCAACTCGCTTTTTCGTTTAGCACCTATGCCCTCAATCTCATCAAGAGATGATTTGTATATTGATTTTGCACGTTTTTTCCTATGTGTACCAATAGCAAAACGATGCGCCTCATCACGCAAATTTTGCAAATAAAACGCCAAAGGAGATCTGTATTCAAGTTCAAAACTTTCTTTACCCGACATATGATAAAATTCTTTACCGGCATTTCGTTCCGGTCCTTTTGATATTGCAATAATCGCAATATTCGACAGATCATATTTCCCCAAAGCTTCCAATACTGCATTTAATTGCCCTCTTCCGCCATCCAGCAAAATGACATCAGGTCTGTTTTCATCCGTCATCTTATCAAATCGACGTTGCAAAACTTCCTTCATCATGGCAAAATCATCATGCGTATTTGCCGTATTCTTAATATTAAAAGTACGATAATTTTTCTTATCAAATCCGTTTGGAGTTGCTACCACCATAGCCCCTATGGCATAGCTTCCCTGATTGTGTGAGTTATCATAAATTTCGATTCGCTTTGGTATGCTCGGCAAACCGAACTTATCCTTAAACTCTTCTAAATTATTCTTTACCGAAGCTTCTAGGGCAACTTTTCTTCTTATGGCATCAACAGCATTTTTTTCAGCAAATTCACTTAACTTAAATTTATTTCCGCTTTTTGCTACGGTAATTTTACATGCCAGAGCTTTTTTCCAAAATTCAAAATCTATTTCTTCTCCGATGATGATTTCTTTTGGTGGCTGATTATTGGTATAAAATTCACCCAAAAAAGCCTCTAAAACTTCTTTTTTCTCTGCCTCATCGGTTTGTTTCGGAAAATATACGGCATTTCCGCAATTTTGCCCCGAGCGAATAAAAAATATTTCTACCGCAAACAGATTGCTTTCTTTCACCACCGCGATAATATCAGCCGATTTCAAATTATCATATTCAACATTTTGTTTGGCTTGAATAGTACTCAAAGCCCTTATTCTATCACGTAAGACAAGCGCCGTTTCAAAATCAAGATTTGCACTTGCTTCTTCCATTTTATCGGACAACTCTTTTTGAATAGAAGTATTTTTACCTTCCAAAAACTCAATAGCATCATTCACCGATTTTTTATAATCCTCAGCCGATATTTTATTTACACACGGTGCCGAACATCTTTTTATTTGGTATAACAAACAAGGTCTTTGCCGATTCTTAAAAGATGTATCGCGACAAGAACGCAACATAAAAACTTTTTGCAAAATATCCACCACCGAATTTACCGCCAAAACCGAAGCAAACGGACCGAAATATTTATTTTTGTCTTTCTTAACCCCTCTATATTTCGAAAGCCTCGGAAATTCGGATTCCACATCAATTGTTAAATAAGGAAAAGTCTTATCATCTTTTAACAAAATATTATATTTAGGCGAATATTTTTTTATAAGCTCATTTTCTACTAACAAAGCACGTGCTTCATTGTCAACCACCACAAATTCCATCTTATCAATTTGTGCCACCATTTGTTGCAAACGCTTAGGCAATTTTTCAATATGCGAATAGGCTACAATCCTTTTTTTTATATTTTTAGCCTTTCCGACATACAAAACCTCATCAGATGAGTTTATCATCCGATAAACACCGGCATTTTCCGGTGCAATTTTTATATACTTTTTTAAATTATCCAGTCCCTTTTTCAAATCGAACAAACTTACCTCCATCTTAAACCCATAACTTTTTTAATCATGAAGAGGCAAAATTCAACACAGACAAGCATTATTATATTATGGCTGTTTATTTTATATTATTCAAGAATTCAAGTTTCATAACCGCCAATGTATTGGCCGAAATTTTGCTGATTGCATCATAAAATTTGTTATATACTTCAGCTTCATCTAACCATGTCTTAAACTTTTCGTTTTTTAGCATATCTTCATTAAGCGGTTTTCCGGCAATCTCTGCAGCACGCTTAATTTCACCTTTTGAAATAAAATCACCTACAACAGACCAAGCTCTGTCTTCTTCCGAAAAATTATTTTTAGCTTCATCGGCTTTTCTGATTTTTATAATTTTACCTATTTGCTGATAAATCCTTTCCTTCCAATTTTTCGGAGCAACTTCTTCAGCAACTTTAGCATATTTTTCCGCATATATATCGGCAAATTTATTTTGCAATTCCGCCTTGGTTGGAATACCTGTTACGGCAATTTTATTTATCAAATCCAAATCTTTGGCAATTTTAACATTGTTTTTGGCAACCTCGCTCAAAACTTCAGCCTCATAAACAAACTCACCGCCACGCTCGGCTGCATCTTTTACTAACATGGCACTCATAATTGTCAAAGCACCCTTATTTGTTACTTTTGACAGATCATCAATTTTGCTTTCTGCCTTATCCATTCGCATAACAAGTCCTAAAACAGATTCAATATCTGCTTTTGACTTAATCGTGTTAAGATTAACCTGCTCAATTGCCTCAATTTTTTTATTCATTTCCGAAAAATCAGGGTTCTCGGCTCTGCCTCTTACCAATGATAACTCGGATTGTAAGTTTCTGATTTGTTGACTCAGCACATCTATTTGCGGTTGATAAACATCAATTTTAGGCTCATTTTTAAACAACATTTCTTTTGCCTGTATTAAAAGTTGAGGATTTTCCCACAATTTATACCCCAAAATTCCGATAGCTACAACAACAACCATCGACACTAACGGCTTCGTATAATTGCGTCGGTTTGCCTTTATCGTAGCCAAATTTTCTTTTTTATCAGAATCTTTATTCATAAGGTTTCCTTTCAAAATGAGCATTAAAACTCTTGTTTTTTTATAGTGTATATAATATAAAAAAAGAAGCAACAATAATTTAATTTAGTTAAGAAGAAGAATTATGATAGTACTTGGAATTGAATCAAGCTGTGATGAAACCGCAGCTGCGCTGGTTAACGACAACAAAGAAATTTTATCCTCGGTTGTCCTAACTCAATCCGAACACAAAAATTTCGGCGGTGTGGTTCCGGAAATCGCAGCCCGATCTCATCTCGAACATATCGATGAGATTATTGAAGAAACCTTCAAAAAAGCAAATATTACGCCTAACGACATTGACGCTGTTGCCGTTGCCGGAGGTCCTGGACTTATCGGCGGTGTAACCGTAGGTGTAATGGCCGGTAAAGCACTGTCTTTAGCCTTAAACAAACCCTTTATTGCCGTAAACCATTTAGAAGGTCATGCTCTTACCGCTCGCCTAAATTCTGATGTCGAATACCCCTATCTTTTACTCTTAACTTCAGGTGGTCACTGCCAAATACTAATAGTCAACGAAGTAGGTAATTTCAAGAGGCTCGGCACAACTATTGACGATGCCGCAGGCGAAGCTTTTGACAAAGTTGCCAAAATGTTAGGACTTGGATATCCCGGGGGCCCCATTATCGAAAAAATGGCATCTTTAGGCGACGAAAACCGTTTTGTTTTGCCTCGTCCGCTATACAACTCATCTGATTGCAATCTTTCTTTTTCCGGTCTGAAAACCGCCGTAAGAAAAATTATTGAGTCATATGCTGAAGACGGCAATTTAGAACATGCCATTTTGCGCAAACAAGATATTGCCGACATATGTGCTTGTTTCCAAAAAGCCGCAACCGATTGTTTGCTTCACAAATTAAAAAAAGCTATTTCGATTTTCAAAGCTGAATGTCCGACCGGTAAACATATTGTCGTTGCCGGAGGTGTTGCTGCCAATATGTATCTGCGTACAAAACTGGAAGAACTTGCCACCTCAAACGGACTTATATTTGCCGCTCCCCCCATCAAATTTTGCACCGATAACGGTGTAATGATAGCTTGGGCAGGTGTTGAACGTACTCAAAAAGGTTTATATGACGGTCTTGATTTTAAACCAAGGCCACGGTGGCCCTTAGACGAAACAGCACCAAAAGCCGCCGGTGCCGGTGGAGTAAAAGCATGAGAAAAATATCAGAGATATGTCAAATTTTAGACGTCTTCAAATCACTTGATAATAACCCTAAAAGTGAGCTTAAATTTCACAATGCCTACACTCTTTTGGTAGCTATTGTCTTATCTGCTCAAAGCACAGACAAGGGCGTTAATAAAGCAACTGAAGAACTTTTCAAGGTTGCCGACACTCCGCAAAAAATGCTCGATTTAGGCATTGAAAAACTAAAAGAACACATTAAAACAATCGGACTTTATAACAACAAAGCCAAAAACATAATCACTTTATCACAAATTTTGGTTGATAAATGCAATGGTGAAATTCCTCACAATCGTGAGATTATTGAATCACTCCCCGGTGTAGGACGCAAAACTGCCAATGTCTTATTCAATGTATGGTGGAATGAACCGACTGTTGCCGTAGATACTCATGTCTTACGCTTAGCCAAAAGATTAGAACTCAGTGATAATACGACACCGCTTGGTGTTGAAGAAGATTTAAACAAACTACCCGATGAATATAAAAAACACTTAAACCATTGGTTAGTATTGTTCGGACGTTATACCTGCAAAGCTCAAAAACCGAATTGCGCTTCTTGCCCTATTGCGAACTTTTGCCACAGTTCGGATAAAAAAATCTAAACTCTGACAAAAACGCCATCTTCGACTTCAGGTAAAAAAGAACTTATTCTTCCGATTACAAATTCCAAGCTGTCAACTCTGCCAAACAAAGGACCTTTTTGACAAGCTATCATCATTTTATCAATTTGTTCTTCTTTACCTTTAAGCCTTAGCAAAACCGTTCCGTCATAATCATTATGGACCCAACCGGAAAGCCCTCCGATCTCCTTAGCTTTTGAAACAGCCCAACGGCGAAAACCGACACCCTGAACTCGTCCTTTTACTCTGATAATCACATCTCTCATTTTTTTAAATAGCTTTCAATTAGCGCCAATTCCTCACACCTTTCTTTTCGCCTTTTAACAGCTTCGTCATCACTACCCCATATCTCATTTTGCCATAATTCTTCCAAATAAGACAATTTACCGGCTGTTTCGGCATCTATCCTACCTTTTACCAAAGCCAATGCAAGTAATACCGATTTCATATTAAGTGCCGCGGCATAATAACAGGCAAGCTCTTTATTACTCATCTTATCAAAAACATTTTTAAGCGGTTTTTGCATTTCCTCATTATCCGGAACATCGAGTTTATCTGTTTTATTAACCTTAACTTTTAGTGATTCTTCAATCCAATCAATTATCGGTTGCCATTCGGTCTTTTGCTTTAGATACAAATCTCTTTTTTCGCCCCAGAAAAACAATAAATCACTACGAGCAAACTCCAATAATTTTTTTTCAATTTCTTCACGATATTGTTCTATTTCCTTTACAGCTTTATCCAAGGTTTCTTTCATTAGTCCTTCTTCCTTTTATTAAAATTGTTCTTTAAACGCATCAAATATATTTTTAGCGGCATTTCCAACATCTTTAATAACATTTTTTGCTTGTTTGTTAACCTCTTGATAAGCTCGTTTGGTGCTAGATTTTATTCCCTTTGTCTGTTTAAATTTATTGGCATACACCGTATTAACCAAAGCAGAATAACAAGGATCATCATCACCGCTAAGAAGCATCTCACCACCCAATGAAATCCCTCCCGTAGCTACCGCACCGACTATTGTACTCAAAGCTGATGATGTATCTAAACGCAATTTCGGATTGTCTAATGTACCTTCAATTTTTACAAAAGATGCTAATGCTTGCGTAATATTTCCGCTTGTCAACTTATTAAGTGTCGGTGCAATGGTAAAACTGATAGCATCATTTACCAAATTAATATCACCGCTTCCTACCATTTTTATTTGATCTGAATTAAAAGCTATTCCACTTGGAAAATACGCTTTCCCTTTATTTATATCCGAGCGAATAACCGCACAATTTATATCAATATTTCGCGCCTTTGATGTATCAATTTTTAACAACGATAACAACTGCCCTATAATATTATTGGTTAACCAATTTAAGTTAGCACCGCTCAACGTTGATTTATCCAATATCAGCACCAAATTTCCGTCCATATTTTCAGATAACTTACGATAAGTATTACCCGATGATGAAAGAGAGATGTCCAATATTAAATCACCCCCTTGACTGATCTTTAGAGCAGAAGCATTATCAAACAAACTTTTTTCAATATCTTGCACTTTCAAATCTTTTGCTTTTATATTTGCCTTAATTGAATTTGTCGAAACAGCTACGCTCACATCAGCAATAATCTTACCTTCGCCCATATCAACACTGATCGGTGACATCTTCAACATTCCGTTTTGCAGTTTAGCTTTTATGGCAAGATTTTTTAACTCAGCCTTTTCAGGCAATACTAAATTATCTATTTTCAAATTTATACTGCCGTTTATCATATTCAAATAAGAAAAATTAATTGTATCATTAGGCACAAAAGTCAAAGCATTCGCCGATTTTATTAATGTCGGAATAACAAAAGCCTGTTTTTTATCTGAGATAAAATCATTAATATTAAACGATGACGACATTAAATCGATGTTGACTTCGGGCTTATCTTTACTCCAATCAACATCACTTTTACCTGTTACCTCATTTTCAGCCAATAACAACTTTTTTAATTCAATACTAGCCGAAGTATTATCACCATCGATTCTTGTTACAAGATCAATTTCGGGTAACGAAAAATTGCCTTTAGGATTATATATATTTCCCTCTATGGCATAAACCGGATTGCTCAAAACATTTACAACACTGCCCAATAAATCAGCCTTAACATTTAGAGCCTCTATTTTAGCATCAAAATCTAATTTATCATCATTTATAACACTGTTTATGGTATTTATTGACGCATCAATTCCTATTTTGTCACCATTATATTTCATTTTTGCAGCAATTATCAAAGGCTTATCTAAACCATTTAATTTTGTATTTATATTTTCTATTTCTAACAAATGATTGGTGTTTGTCTTGGCGTCATAATAATTCAAAACACCATCTGAAATAATAACATTATGTGCAATCAAAACTGTTCCGACCGTTGCTTCCGTTGCCGTTTTTACATCTGACGAAACAGATTTAACTTTGTTTGTTTTTTGAGCCTTTATATCAAACAACCAGTTCTTTTCACCTGTTTCAGATTTTTCCAAATAAACTTTTGTGCCATGCAATATAAGTTTATCAATCACAATTTGCTTTTTCAATAAAGGCATAACGGCAAATTTAATTTCAAGCTTATTCATTTCTGCCATATTCGGATTCTGTGCCCAAGATGCATTTGACAATGAAACATCATTTATTACAACCGTAGGTATAAGAGATATTGCCAAATGAGCATCCCCGGCCATCTTCAATGTTCTTCCGGTAGCATTAAAAACAATATCCTCAATATACGGCTTATACCTGTTTAGATCAAAATTACGTACGAAGATATAACCGCCTATTGCCAATATTATTATAATGCTTGCAACTATTGATGATAATTTTTTAACCAACTTCATTTACTTACTCCTTAAAATCCAATCCGAGCACCGCTAAAGCCTCAACAAAATGCTGCGGTAAATTTGCCTTTACTTTTACTCCTTTATATATATTTGATAAATCGATTTTATAAGAGTGGAGATACAATTTATCTTTCACATTGGTCACTTTAACATTTTCTTCACCAAAATATTTGTCATCACTGACAATGGGTGTTCCTATATATTCCATATGCGCTCTTATTTGATGAGTACGCCCCGTCAAAGGCATTGCCTCAATCAAAGCAAATTTGTTTCCTACATTGTCCAAAACCTTATACAAAGTAATCGCCTTTTTACCTTTAGGCAAAACCAACGACTTTTCGCCTACTTTTTCCAAAGGGGCATTTATTTCACCACTTTGTTTTTTCGGACAACCTCTGACCAAGGCCAAATATGTTTTTTGTAAATCATGCTCCTTAAAAGCTTTTGTCAAAATCTCGGCATTTTTTCTATCTCTGGCCAACACCAACAAACCGGAAGTATCTTTATCGATTCTGTGGACTAACTTTGGCGCTTCGTCTTTTTCATATTTCAATGCCGGTAACCATGCATCAATATGACGAAAAGTATTTGTACCTCCTTGCACCGCCAAACCCGAAGGTTTGTTTAGAACAATAATATTATTATCCTTATAAATAACCATAGACTTAATTTGTTCGGCATTTTTATCCGATACAAAATCTTTGTCTTTTTCTTGTGGTTTATCATCTAACGGAGGAATTCTAACTTCCCATCCGGCTTGTAATTTTAAAGAAACTTCTGCCTTTTTACCATCAACTTTAATTTGTTTTGTTCTAAGTAATTTTTGCAATCTTGACAAGGGAAGATTAGGATAATATTTCAAAAACCATCGATTCAGACGCATACCGTCATCTTGATCTTTAACTCTAACAAGACTAACGCCCATACCTTTTTCCTCTTATATTTTTAACTTTTTCCTTACACTCTTTACCTATTTTTCTTGGAACACGTTTCTTAGAAGCGTATTCATTTTGTTTTTTATTATCATATTTCATCATATCATTCGAAACTCTCACTTTTTCTCCTGCTTCTAGCAACATATCATCATAACTCTCAGACAACATCGGTTCTTTATCTTCAAGAACAAGCCCTATTTCTTGAATTTCTTCTTTTGTCATAGATTCCCTATCTTTAACTTCAACTTCTATACCTTGAGCTTCTAACCTTACACGTAATTCTTCTGCAATTTTTTCATTTACTTTACTACTGACAAATATAACTTTTTTCTTTTGCTCACTCATCGGCTTTTCCTTTAGCTTTTTGTTTTTCTGCCCTCAATTTGTCAAAATATTCCACACGTTTTTTAATCTCACGTTCAAATCCTCTATCCACCGGATGATACAATTTTGGTCTGCGCATTCCTTCCGGAAAATAATTAGCTCCCGAAAATCCGTCTTCACAATCAGGATCATATTCATAACCTTCGTGATACCCCAAATCTTTCATCAACTTTGTCGGAGCATTTAATATATTTTTCGGAGGCATCAACGATCCGGTAGATTTTGCCAAATCAAATGCCGCATGCATAGCTTTATATACTCCGGCAGATTTTGGTGCTGTTGCTAAATAAGCAGTCAATTGCATAATTGCCAAATCACCCTCCGGTGAACCAAGACGTTCATAAGTATCCCAACATGCAATAGCCTGAACCACCGCCCCGGGTTCTGCCAAAGACACATCTTCCACCGCAAAACGAGTAAGCCGACGTAAAATATACTTCGGATCTTCACCTGATTTTATCATGCGAGCCACCCAATACAGTGCCGCATCAACGTCTGAACCGCGAAGAGATTTATGTACGGCTGATATCAAATTATAATGCCCATCACGACCTTTATCATACACCGGTGCACGAGAACGAATTATTTTTACTATATTTTCCTTATCAAAAACTTCACCTTCCTTGGCATAGCTCCACACACTTTCAGCCAAGTTTAAGATATATCTGCCATCACCGTCAGCGGTTTGTTTCATAAACTCACGAGCTTCATCATCAACAGGTAGCTTCATACCCTGCTCACGTTCGGCTCGTTGCAAAAGCTCTTCAAAATCTTGCTCATTAAGGCGATTAAGTACAAAAACCTGACATCTCGACAATAGCGCCGCATTAAGTTCAAATGACGGATTCTCGGTCGTTGCGCCAACCAAAATTATTGTACCGTCCTCTACGTAAGGCAAAAAACCATCTTGTTGTGATTTATTAAATCGATGAATTTCATCAACAAACAGCAAAGTACCTATGCCTTGATTGGCCCGTCGGTCCTTGGCATATTGAAAAACTCGCTTCAAATCGGCCACACCTGAAAACACCGCCGAAATCTGTTCAAAATACAAATTAGTATTTTCCGCAATCAATCTGGCAATTGTTGTTTTACCGCAACCGGGAGGTCCCCACAAAATAAATGATGTAACCTTACCTGATGAAATCATTCGTCCTAAAGGTGCATCTTTTCCGATAACATGATCCTGTCCGACAACCTCGCCTAACTTTTGCGGGCGAAGTCTGTCTGCCAGAGGACGTTTCATTTTTGCCGAAAACAAGGTATCTTCCATAATCCAATCTCTATAAATAAAATCGATTCGCCTATAATCTCAAGCATAACAGAGAAGATTATATTTTAACAATTATTTTTTTACACCAAACGGATTTTTTTTATCGTTTTTTTCCATATCAAACGCATCTTCTCCAAGCCACCAATCATCGTCTGTATCATTATTTATTTTAACTTCCGTTTTTTTGTTTTTTGCGAAAAATTTTTCTTTTTTATTTTTTTCGATTGCAACTTCGTCAAAAATCGTACTCATATACTGATCAAGCTGTAAAGAATCTTCAATATTGTTTTTTTCACCATCGAAAATTTCATTTATTTTAGGCGTAAACAAATCAAATTTACTTTTTTTCTTAATTATATCTTCAGACAATGTATATTCAGCATCAAGAACAGCCCATTTTCTAAATATCTCATCTTCACCGAAAAATACATTTTCTGCCAAAATAGGCCGGTGATAAAAACCTTCAACCAAAACTATTTGATGCGATCGAGTATCTATTTTAATTCTTTTATTAAGTTTAAAATCAAGCGCAAGTCTGTGAAAATAACTTGCATTTGCAAAATATTTTTTTCGCAATTTACGTTTTCTTTTTTTTGCTTTAGGAATTTGCACCGACTTTGTTGCAAAGGTAGCTAACTTATCCAATTGCCGACTAAGCTTTTGATTATCGGGAGCTTTTACAATCTTATAAGAAGTATTCACAACTATACTTTCCAACTCTTCTTTACTATATATATTTTCCACTAAATTCAATGAATTGGTTAACAGCAACGCTGAAATTTTTTTATTTTTACCTCTTTCCATCAAAGCTTGCAAATTTCTCAGCCTTAAATTATGTCCGACATCATCCAAAACCAACATCAATGGTAAAGCACCTTGTCCACCGCCGGATTGCTGATAAATATTTCTATACAAAATTTCATCCAAAAACATTTGATTCAATATTTTCGAATTATAATCATTAGCTAAAGAATAGATTGTTACCGGACGCCATTTTTTTTGTGTTTCGTCATAAATTCCTCTAATGTCATCTATATTTAAATCATTGCCGTTTGTTCTCTCTCGTAATGCTTTATCGGTAAAAATCTTAAACGGTTTCATAACCAAAGTAAATGCTAACTGACGTTGTTGTTTGGATAATGCTAAAACTTCTCTAAAACCATTGATTGCCAAATCACCATACCCGAAAAATATCGATTCCCTCAACAAAGATTCAAACCAAGAAATCCAATCTTTGTTGTTTTCATCCCTTGATGATACATAGTTATAGATAATCCAATCCGTAATTGACGCAAAACAAACTTCTTTACCTATCCATTGTTCGGGGATTCCTGCCCAACTGCCGATAGGCACATAATTATCTTGATTTATGGTATTATTTTTTATCGCCGAAACTACATCTTTGATATAAGACTTTTGCATTAAATCATAATAGCTCATCAATATCTTTTTTTCATCAGAAGTCAAATGGCGCTCTTCAACCAGCTTATTTAAAAAAAAGTCATTAACCTTTGCTTGAAAAACCTTAGCATCCCAATAAGCCAAAAAAGCAACAATTATAGAATTGGCTAAAACATTCCAATAATCATTTTTTTCCGCATCATTAACATCTGCCAAATAACCGGCAATTCTTTTAATATAAGCATCTCTGTCTTTTCTGTTTTGCGGCATATTATTTTCACAAAGAGGATTCCATCTGGGGTAGTACATTTCCTTTTCGACATCGTCCTCCAAATCCCAATTAAAATAAAACGTCTTGCCGAGTCTTGACCGTTTTCCCGCAGTATATTTGGGTAAAAGTCCTGTCATATCCATACAAATAAGACAAGCATTATCCGAGCGCAACACCGACGGTATTGCCACACTTGAAGTTTTTCCCGTCCCCATTTCGCCGATACAAAGAATCGATTCCGAAGGTTTTATACCGAGCAAATCTCCGTCAAACCGCCCCAGCATCATAAAAGGTCCTTTTTTTATACCCATATTTTCAACATCTGATCTTTTCGCAAAATGATGGTTGATAATATACCACAACACAAAAGAATATTTACTTCTTAAAAAGGTATAAGCACCTGCAAATATCATACCGGCAGGAACAAAAAAAGGAGTAATTAATACCAATCTGACAGCACCGTCAGTAAAACTTTTTATAAACAAATTCCACCAACTAGCGTATAAACCGAATATATAAAACGGATTCGATATAAAATTAAGCCAATTTATATGTAAAGTTTCACTATGCTCAATAATTCCAATTCCACAAGAAATATCCAACAATAAAAAACACAAAGCGGACAAAACAAAAAAAGCCGAATAAACGACTAACAATATCAACAATAGATTTGACAATGCTTTTATTTTACTTTTTTCCTGACTGATACTAACATCAGCAGTCATCTTTATCTTCCTCTGTCAAAGTTCTTATTAGGGATTATCTGTTTATTTTTAATATTATTATTTGTCTTTTTAGGCGGTTCATTTACAACATTCTCTTTCATTGCCCTTCTTGCCGCCAATTCTTTTTGTTTACGTTCTTCAATTATTTTTCTCAATTCTTCATTATGTGATTTTGCTTTTTCATCATCATTTACATCATTTTTTTTATTATCTTCTATTTTTTCTTGGGGCTTTTTTCCGTTACTGAATACTTTTTTTCCTACTTTCATTAAAGTATCAATACTAATACCTTTATCTTTAGTAAAATCCCATATCAAATAATCTTTACCGTCTTGAAACATCAATGCAATATCTTCAAGTCCGTCTTTGCCTTTTTTCTTCTTTTTAGGTGCCAATATTTTGGCTAACTCTTCTGCCGACGGCACTCTGCCTAAGGCTTGTGCAATTTGCTCAGGTGTAATTTTGCATTGACTTAAATCAAGTCCGGTAATGCTCACTCCTGTAAAATTAACACCGGTAAAATCGACACCTGCCAAGTTAACTCTTGATAAATCTATTTTTGTAAAATCCAACAATGAAAGATTCATCTTTGCTAAATTTAGTTTATGCGGATAATACTTTGCCAAATACTCGATAAGTTCTTGTAATTCCTCTATACCCAAAGCATCTATTTCGATATCAAGCAATATTACATTTTCTAAATCGGCACCGACTAATTTTATACCGTTTAATTTTGCCTTGGTAAAATTAACATTTTTCAAAACGGCGCCGGATAAAACAGCCCCGCTTAAATCGGCTCCTTCCAAATTTGCTCCGGTCAAATTAGCACCGCTGAAATCAACTCCTCGCAAATCAGCTCCGCTAAAATCAACTCCGGTCAAATTGGCAACACTAAAATTTGCACCTTTTAAATTTTCTTTTGAAAACTTTCCGCCTTCAAGATTTTTACCGATAAACGAAACATTTTTCTCACCTTGCTGATCATTTATAAGAGAAACAGGCTGATAAACTTTGCTCCAAGAAACAACTTCAGAAAACTCTTTTTGCAAATTTTCATCATAAGTTTTCTGTTCTTGTTTTATTTTAGATCTAATATTATCAATTTCATTGTTATCAGACATAAACCCTATTCCCAAAACGGTTACTACAACTGGTAGAATAATCCAAAATTTGTATTTTTACAAACTTTTTTTTACTTCAAAATACAATTAAAACCGGCGTTGATAACATCATTACATAATTTTTGCAATTTATCGGCATCTGCTTTCATCATTAACCGATGATATAACTTACCTTTTACATTGGCCTGTTCAATATACATCTCATAACCGTCCAATGACGGAACAGCTTTTTGAATAAGCAATTGTTCGGCCGTTGCATTATCAATATCCGTAAATGCTCCGAATTGCATAACTGTATGATGAGATAATGCTTTAGCAACCTTCTTTACCGGCTTAACAACATCTGAAACCACCTTAGACTTTTTAGTGTTTTTCTTTTTTGTTTCATCTTTCAACAACTCTTCCAACCAGTTATCTTTATGAGCCCAAGCATTTCCGCCATCATCCCATTTCGGATTATCTTTTATTGAAGAAAGCATGGTAATCAAATCTTTATTAAAAGCTTGTTTCAATACGGTTTCTATATCACCGATTCTGGCTTTCAAGATATTTTTATCAAACGGAGTTAAACCGGCCATATAATACAAATTACGCAAATAAGCCCCTCTTTGAGCTAACAATCTTGCTTCTTCATGTTCCAAAGAAATCAACTCAATTTCTTTATTTAATAAATCTATTTTTTCATAATAGTTCGAAGATGTCTTCTTTTGCATAGCCCTAAGATCATCTTTAACTTCACTTATTTTATATTGATTAGCTTCATAATCAAAAGTCGCTTTTTCCACCAAACGATACATTATCTCCACTTGAGTAATGACCAAAGCAGCCAACTCATCAAATACCTTTTGTTTTAATTGTTCATTTGACGGTTTATTTTGAAAGCTTTCTACCGCTTGCAACAAATTAAATGTTACACGTTGAGCCTTATTAAATAATTCATTTTCATAACGCACATCATCTATTTTTAATCCGTTTATATCGAGTCTCGCAACCAAAGGATAATCAACAAAGGCTTTACGTCTTGCTTTTGAAGCATTAAACGAACCAAGCTCTGCTTTTGCCAAAGAAAACTCACGACGATTTGAAATTGCTGAATCTTGGAAAATATCAGGAGTATAACGTTTATCAAAGTCTTCCAATTCGTAAAAACGTTTTCCTTCCAAGCGTAGTTCTTTTTCTTTTGCCTTAATTAAGGCAACATACTCTTTACGAACAAAAACCAGCTGATTCTTTATTTCAGCCAAGCGATCTAAAGAAACTTCCAAATTTTTACGATAATTAATTTCGTCTGCGGTTAAAGAAGCATCTTTCTCCATTCTTGTGTTCAAATCTTTCAAAATTTTGCCATATCGATTCATTATTCGGTCAATTTCTTTAATTTTATTAGCCGCAAAAATTTCTTCTCTATGTAATTTGATAGCTTCAATACTCAAATTTTGAGCCGACTTAGCATATAATGTATCTTCAATATATTTCTGATTATCAGTCAAAACACTCATTGCATACAAATCGGCAAAATCCATAGCCTTTACCGAGTTTTCTAATTTATCCGCAACATTCGAAGCAGAAATTATACTTTCGGCAATTTTTTTCGGATTCTCGTCGGCATTATACATTTTTTTAAGAGTATTTTGAGCCGAAACATCAGAGTTATATTTAGCTGCACGCGCCATAGCATTATACACATTTAGTGTTTTAGGTAACGATTCTACTTCGTAAGACGCAACCAAATCATTGGTATTCAAAGCTTCACCCAAAGATTTTTTGTTTCCTGAACAAGCACTAATCATAGAAACAGCACCGACTACAACAAAATATAATGCAATACGTTTAATCATAATAAGTTCCTCAAGTTTTGTAACAATTTGAAACAAGAATTTAAATGCTTTTTATCAAAATAATTGTTATATGTAAACCAAAATAAAATTTCTACAAACAACATAAAAGGACTTGAATACAAATGAATACTCCAATTAAAGTAGCCGTAATCGGCGCCGGTATGATGGGTAAAAACCACTTAAGAACTTACAAAAGCTTATCAAATTTTGAATTGGTAGGTGTATATGACATATTCCCCGAAGCAGCTCAAGCAGCAGCCGAAGCTTTTGGCATCAAAGCATTTTCTTCGCTGGAAGAAGTTGCATCATCTGTTGACGCAGTCAGCGTAGTAACCACCTCAATCACTCATGCCGAAGTCGGTGAATATTTCTTAAATCGTGGCATCCATTGTCTTATCGAAAAACCTTTGGCAACAACTAAGGATGAATGCTTGCGTTTAATCAATGCCGCTAAAAACAACAATGTGACATTACTCGTAGGTCACATTGAACAGTTCAATCCGGCTGTGGAACAAATGCACAAAATATTAAACTCTGGCGAAATATGTTCTCTCGAAGCACGCCGTATGTCAGCAGCTTCCGGTCGTATTACCGACGTTGACGTTGCTATGGATTTAATGATTCACGATGCCGAAGTTGTTTTATCATTGGTAAAATCACCGGTTAAAAATGTATACGCATCATCAGTAAAGAATGAAAAATATCCTTCAGGCAAAGATTACATCAATGCTTTGGTCGAATTTGAAAATGGTGTGTCCGCAAGTTTTACGGCTTCGCGTATCACCCAATCACGTGTCAGAACACTTAATGTTACCACATCTAATAACTATTATGATATGGACTTCATTAATCAAAGCATTGCCGTTCATTCACAAGGACGTATGCATGGTGTAAATCAAAACGATTTGCCTGAAAATATGCGCTATGGGCTAAAAGGCAGTATTGAAAATTTATTCATTATGCAATCTCAACCTCTTAACTCTGAGCTAAACCACTTTGCCAACTGCATTTTGGGTAAAGAATCACCCCGCATCACAGGCGAACAAGCTTTAGATGCCTTAAAAGTAATTTGGGCTGTTCAATCTTGCCTCAACATTAACAAGGCAAATGAAATTGCAGCTGAATAAAAATTCTTGCAAAAAAAACAATAAAGAGGCATAACTGGTTATGTCTCTTTAATTTTTGGAAAAAAACAAAATGCGCTATAAACTGACATTGGAATATGACGGAACCGATACACTCGGCTGGCAAAGACAACTGGACGGACCTTCAATCCAAGAATATTTGGAAAAAGTTTTAGAAATTTTATCAGGCACTCACTCCGAAGTCGCAGCTGCCGGTCGCACCGATGCCGGTGTTCATGCTCTTGCCCAAATAGCACACATCGATTTTGATACAAATATGGAACCATGGAAAATTCGCGAAGCATTCAATGCTAATCTTCGCCAACTTGAAGCTCCCGTTTCCGTACTTAATGTAGAAACTGTATCCGATGACTTTCATGCCCGTTTTTCCGCCAAAGGTCGAGGTTATATATATAAAATCCTAAACCGTCGCTCCCCCTCTGTATTACAAGCAAACCGCGTATGGTGGGTACCGGTAGAACTTGATATCGAAGCTATGCGCAAAGGCGCAAAATATTTATTGGGCAATCATGATTTTTCATCATTTCGAGCTGCCGCCTGCCAAGCTAAATCGCCGATAAAAACTTTGGATAAACTCGATATTGAAAAAGTCGGTGATGAAATAATTTTTACCGTCGAAGCAAAATCATTTTTACATCATCAGGTAAGAAACATGGTCGGAACATTAAAAATGGTCGGTGACGGGAAATTAAAACCCGAAGACATCAAAACAATCTTAGAAGCCAAAGACCGCTCCAAAGCAGGTGCGACAGCTCCGGCCTGTGGACTTTATTTAAGCAAAGTAGTTTACTAAAAAACACTCAAACCATATTGACAAAATTTCCTAAAAGTAATAATTTCAAATCTAAAATAAATTAAAAATACATTATTATGAAACAAGAACTTGTAGTGGCGCTATTATATGATTTCGATGGCACATTAGCGCCCGGTAACATGCATGAGCATGGTTTCATCGAAAAAATGGGATTAACGACAGAAGACTTCTGGAATAAATCTGATACCTTAGCTTTAGAACAAAATGCCGATTCAAACTTGGCATATATGCTAAAAACTTTGGAAGAGGCAAAAAAGCTCGGAACAACAAAAAAAGATTTTATGTCTTATGGTAAAGATGTAAAATATTTTAAAGGAGTTGAAGATTGGTTCGACCGTATAAATGCTTATGGAAAAAAGCTTGGTATCAAAGTTGAACACTATCTTATATCATCAGGCTTATCCGAGATGGTCGAAGGTATGAGTATTTACCCCAAATTTACCAAAATATATGCCAACAGATACATGTATGACGCAAATGGTGTTGCATACTGGCCTGCACGTATCGTAAACTATACGGACAAAACACAATATTTGTACCGAATTTCGAAAGATTGTTTGGAAGAAAGTGATAAAAGCGTCAATGACCGTACCAATGGTGTGCGCATACCTTTCAAACATATGTTATATTTTGGAGATGGCTTAACCGATGTTCCTTGCATGGCAATTTTGCAAGAATATGGCGGACATGCCATAGGAATTTACGCACCACGTAAAAGCAAAAAAAATGCCGAAAAGCTTTTACACGACAAGCGCGTAAATACAATTGCACCGGCAGATTATTCGGAAGGAGGCAAAATAGACATTTATGTCAAAATGCTTCTAAAAAAAATAAAAGCCGATGACAACCTTACAAAAATATGACCATATAAAACCTGCTTTTTATAAAGCAGGTTGTTTTTTTATTAAGTAATATAAATTATGTCGAAAATATAATTTATTTACAACTTATGCTCATTATGCTATTATTTATTTATAAATTATTAGCATAAGGATATATCATGAAATTCGAAAGTAATAAGCAAAAAGCATCTAAAATTACATTTGGCGAAAAAAAATCATCCCCAAAAATAAAATTTGGAGAAAAGAAAGTTAGCATAACAATACCTGGATTAAAAAAAATAAAAGATATACCGGCAATGCACCAAGGAACCAATATTCCCATTAACAGTAGAGAAGATCTTAAAGAAATCGTCGAATTACCTTGTCTGAAAGCTTGCCAAGATTTATTTGATAAAAACATAGA
This sequence comes from Alphaproteobacteria bacterium, assembly GCA_017501665.1. GTDB lineage: Bacteria > Pseudomonadota > Alphaproteobacteria > RF32 > CAG-239 > CAZU01. The sequence goes on from JAFVWM010000017.1 coordinate 112,480, forward strand.
AACTTTAGACTCCGGTTGTAACGGAGAAAACTGCCCTAATTGCGCTTATATTGTTATTAACTATGATACTTTAGATGAACATAATAAAACAATGGCCGATGAAATGGTAAAAAAAGGTATTATAAAATTTCATCCTAAGAGCGATGTATGTATTCGTAATTATTTCAACCATATATTTATTCAAGTACCCACTACTCCGGAAGAAACAGTTGCCTCTGTTGAAAAAAAACTGTCTAAAATAACTCAATTTTTTGTACCTCAACAAAAAATTATAAAAAAAATGGATCCTCAAGAAATTTTAGCCATGCATAGAAGATCCCTAGAAGGAAGATAATGATTGATTCAAAATAACCATTCAAAAAATAGGTGCCATATCTTTGCGATATGACACCTTTTCTTGCAAATTGCCCTATTTAAACTTTTAAGCAATCAATTTGATAGGTAGGTGCGCTATCGTCAAAGTTTGAAAACGATGTGTACAAATAAAGGTACATGAGCTTTCAAATTTTGCGATATGACGTCTACCTTGCAAATTGCCATTTAGTTATTCATTAGATGAATAAGAAAATTCAGATAATGTTTTAAATAGAGTGATTTCTAGGGGAGCCAAAAATTTTAGTGTACACAAATAGTACATGAATTTTTGGCTACCACGTAAACGCTCTAGTTACTCATTAGATGAACGAGAAAATTCAGATAATGTTTTAAATAGAGTGATTTCTAGGGGAGCCAAAAATTTTAGTGTACACAAATAGTACATGAATTTTTGGCTTCCCCGTAAAATCGCTCTAGTTATTCATTAGATGAATTTTCTATTTGAGCCTGTTGTTGCTCTTCTTTAAGAGCTTGAATTTCTTTGTCGTTTTGAGCGGCAACTTTCTTCAATGCACGAAGTACAGTACCTGTACCGGCAGGAATCAAGCGACCGACAATAACGTTTTCTTTCAAGCCGCGAAGATCATCAACTTTGCCCTCAACAGCAGCTTCTGTAAGCACACGTGTTGTCTCTTGGAATGATGCGGCTGAGATAAACGATTTGGTTTGCAAGCTTGCTTTGGTAATACCAAGAAGTATAGGGTCTGCTTCGGCAGGTGTTTCGCCGGCTTCAATAACTTTGGCATTTCTCAATTCAAACTCATCAGCATCGACTTGTTCACCAACCAAGAATGTAGTATCACCGGGGTTAGTAATTTCAACTTTGCGCAACATTTGAGATACAATAACCTCAATGTGTTTATCGTTGATTTTAACACCTTGCAAGCGGTACACATCTTGAACTTCTTTAACCAAGTATTCGGCCAATTTTTCAACACCCAATACACGCAAAATATCGTGCGGTGCCGGAGTACCGTCAACCAAAGCATCACCGCGTTTAACAATATCACCGTCTTGAACGATTAAGTGACGACCTTTCGGTATTAAGTATTCAACAGGAGTACCTTTTTCAGGAACAACGGTAATGCGTTGTTTTGCTTTATAGTCCTTACCAAACTCTACTTGACCGTCAACATCGGATATAATTGCCGGATCTTTCGGACGTCTGGCTTCAAACAACTCGGCAACTCGTGGCAAACCGCCGGTAATATCCTTAGTTTTTGAAGATTCACGAGGAATTCTTGCGATAATATCACCGACCTTTACTTCACTACCGTTATCAACCGTCAAAATTGCATCAGCGGACATAAAGTAACGAACTTCTTTACCGTTATCACCCAAAACATTTTTACCTTTGGCATCTTTCAAGATAATGCTCGGTTTCAAACCGGCAGAAGAAGAATTTGAGCGCCAATCGATAACTGTTTTAGAAACAATACCGGTTGTTTCGTCAGTAACTTCTTTAACCGAAATATTATTAATAAGGTCAACCAATTCAACTTTACCGGCTTTTTCGGTAATAACCGGAACAGTAAACGGATCCCATTCGGCAACCTTTTGACCTTTTTTAACTTTATCCCCTTCGGCAACCAAAAGTTTAGTACCATAAGGAACTTTGTGACGAGATTTTTCACGACCTTGGGCGTCGGCAATCACAACTTCACAGTTACGCGACAACACCAAACCGTTACCTTCCGAGTTCACAACGATATGACCGTTTTCTAACTTCATCACACCGGCAAACGGAATTTCAATAGAAGCTTGTTCAGCACCTTTTTGAGCCGCACCACCGATGTGGAAGGTTCTCATGGTTAACTGTGTACCGGGTTCACCGATTGATTGAGCCGCAATAACACCGACAGCCTCACCGATATTAACCGGAGTACCTCTGGCCAAATCACGACCATAACAAGCAGCACAAACACCATGTTTAGATTCACAAGTTAATACCGAACGGATTTTAACTTGTTCAACACCGGCCTTTTCAACTACTTCAACATCATTTTCATCAATCAACTTACCGCGTTTAATCAAAACTTCGCCTGTTTCCGGATGAATAATGTCTTCTTGGATTGTACGACCCAAAATACGTTCACCGATAGAAACGATTACATTACCGCCATCAACGATAGAACGAACGATAATACCTCTTTCGGTACCGCAGTTGGTTTCGGTAATAACCACATCTTGAGCAACGTCAACCAAACGACGTGTCAAATAACCCGAGTTAGCTGTTTTCAACGCAGTATCGGCCAAACCTTTACGAGCACCGTGGGTAGAATTAAAGTATTCCGACACGGTCAAACCTTCCTTAAAGTTTGAAATAATCGGTTGCTCAATAATTTCACCTGACGGTTTTGCCATCAAACCGCGCATACCTGCTAATTGACGCATTTGAGCAGCAGAACCGCGCGCTCCGGAGTGAGCCATCATGTATACAGAGTTGATATAACCTTTTTCGGTTTTAGAAATGTTCTTCATCATTTCATCGGCAATCTTATCGGTACAAGCGGCCCAAATATCAACCACCTTGTTGTATTTCTCACCCTTGGTGATAAGACCGTTTTGATATTGTTCTTCAAACTCTTTAACTTGAGCCTCTGTTTCGGCAATCAAAGTCTTCTTAGCTTCAGGAACAATAAGGTCATCTTTACCGAAAGAAATACCTGCTTTACAAGCATTCTTAAAGCCTAAAGCCATAATCTTATCAACGAACAAGCAAGTTTCTTTTTGTCCGCAGTGACGATAAATTGTATCAATAATTTCACCGATTTCTTTCTTACGCATCAATCTGTTAACGAGTGAGAAAGGAACATTTTGGTGTTTTGGTAAAACTTCAGAAACCAAAATACGTCCCGGAGTTGTATCAACCAAACCGACTTTAATATTACCTTCGTCATCAACATATTCCATACGACATTTAATTTTTGCATGAAGATCAACAACTTTTTCATGCAAAGCTAATTGAACTTCATTAAAATCAGTAAATACCATACCTTCACCGATCATTCCCTCTGCTTCATATGTAAGGTAATAAATACCCAAAACCATATCTTGAGTAGGAACGATAATCGGCTTACCCGATGCAGGAGATAAGATATTGTTTGTTGACATCATCAATACACGAGCTTCCAATTGTGCCTCAATTGACAACGGAACGTGAACAGCCATTTGGTCACCGTCGAAGTCGGCGTTAAATGCCGTACAAACCAACGGGTGCAAATGAATTGCTTTACCTTCAACCAACACCGGCTCAAATGCTTGAATACCAAGTCTGTGCAATGTCGGAGCACGGTTCAAAAGTACAGGATGTTCGCGAATTACTTCTTCCAAAATATCCCAAACTTCCGGACGTTCTTTTTCAACCATTCTCTTGGCAGCTTTAATTGTAGTGGCATGACCATAGAGTTCCAATTTTGCATAAACAAAAGGCTTAAACAATTCCAACGCCATTTTCTTCGGCAAACCACATTGTTGAAGTTTCAATTCCGGACCAACGGTAATAACCGAACGACCTGAATAGTCAACACGTTTACCAAGTAAGTTTTGACGGAAACGACCTTGCTTACCTTTGAGCATATCAGACAAAGATTTTAACGGACGTTTATTTGTACCGGTAATTGCACGTGCCCTACGACCATTATCAAACAATGCATCAACCGATTCTTGTAACATTCTCTTTTCATTACGAATAATAATGTCAGGAGCGTGCAATTCAATCAATCTCTTCAAACGATTGTTACGATTAATAACACGACGATACAAATCGTTCAAGTCAGAGGTTGCAAAACGACCGCCATCTAATGGCACCAACGGACGCAACTCTGGCGGAATAACCGGCAAAACGTCTAAGATCATCCATTCAGGTTTAGTATTTGACTCAATGAAAGATTCAATAATCTTCAAACGCTTAACCAACTTTTTGCGTTTAGCTTCCGAAGCATTGTCTTTAAGTTCGGCTCTGATTGTTGTTCTTTCAGCTTCCAAATCAATCGACGCCAAAATCTCTTTCAAAGCTTCGGCACCGATACCTGCGCGGAAGGCATCTTCACCATATTCGTCAATAGCTTCTTGATATTGATCTTCACTCAAGAGCTCATTAACACCTAATGGTGTCAACCCCGGTTCAATTACAATGTAATTTTCAAAGTACAAAACTCTTTCCAATGCTTTCATCGGAATATCTGTCAACATTGAAATACGGCTCGGCAATGATTTCAAAAACCAAATATGAGCAACCGGAGTTGCCAATTCGATATGGCCCATTCTTTCACGTCTAACCTTAGACAAAGTAACTTCAACACCGCACTTTTCGCAGACAATACCACGATATTTCATACGTTTGTATTTACCGCACAAACATTCATAGTCTTTTACAGGACCAAAAATGCGAGCACAGAACAAACCGTCTCTTTCAGGTTTAAAAGTACGATAGTTAATGGTTTCAGGTTTCTTTACTTCACCATAAGACCAAGAACGAATTTGTTCAGGAGAAGCAATCGAAATCTTGATTTGATCAAAAGCTTCGGCAGATACCTGTTGACCAAAATATTTTGCAATATCATTCATCTTATACTAACTCCTTTACCTTAAATTTCTTCGTTCAAAAGTTCGACATTCAAACACAAAGACTTAATTTCCTTAGTCAACACATTAAATGACTCCGGAATTCCTGATTCGAATGTATCTTCGCCTCTTACAATAGCTTCATAAACCTTGGTACGACCATTAACGTCATCAGATTTAACTGTTAACATTTCTTGTAAGGTATAAGCAGCACCATAAGCTTGCAAAGCCCAAACTTCCATTTCACCGAAACGTTGACCGCCGAACTGAGCCTTACCACCCAAAGGTTGTTGAGTAACCAAAGAGTATGGTCCGACAGAACGTGCGTGCATTTTTTCATCAACAATGTGGTGAAGTTTAATCATATAGATAATACCAACGGTTACCTTACGATCAAATTTTTCGCCTGTACGACCATCGTACAAATCAATTTGACCTGATGTAGGTAATTCGGCCATTGACAACATTTGATTGATATCATCGCCTGTTGCACCGTCAAATACCGGAGTAGCCATCGGAATACCGCCTTTAAGGTTAGGAATCATCAAGTCTAAATCTTCCGAAGTCATATTTTCGATTTGTTGCTTATATTGCTTCTCACCGTAAACTTCTTTCAACTTAGCTCTTAATTCAGATTCTTGTTTGTTACCGGCCTTAACTTGTTCCCACAGTTCATTAACTTGTTGACCAAGCTTTTTAGCAGCCCAACCCAAGTGAGTTTCAAGAATTTGTCCCACGTTCATACGAGAAGGCACACCCAAGGGGTTCAACACGATATCAACCGGTGTACCATCTTCCATGTAAGGCATATCTTGCAACGGCAATACACGAGAAATAGTACCTTTGTTACCATGACGTCCGGCAATCTTATCACCTGATTGAATTTTACGTTTTGTAGCAATAAATACTTTAACCATTTTCAAAACGCCGGGCAACAAATCATCACCACGTTGAACTTTCTCAACCTTGTTATCAAAATGTTGTTGAACTTTTTCAACTCTTTGATCAAATGCGCTCAACAATTCTTCCATATTAGCCATAACAGCTTCGTCTTTAACAACGATTTTACGCCATTGAGAAGACGGAATACCGTCCAAATCTTTAGCTTCAATTTTTGAATTTTTAGCCAAAGTACCTTTTGGAGCATCAACAACTGTCTGACCTACAAGCATTGTTTTCATACGAGCTTCCACGTTACGACGAATAATAGCGATTTCGTCATCACGATCTTTGGCAAGTTGAGAAATTTCTTGTTGTTCAATAGACAAAGCACGTTCGTCTTTTTCGACACCACGTCTTGAGAATACGTGAACATCAACAACAATACCTTCAATACCAGGTTGAACACGCAAAGAAGTATCACGAACATCAGATGCTTTTTCACCAAAGATGGCTCGGAGCAATTTTTCTTCAGGAGTAACTAAAGATTCTCCTTTAGGAGTAACCTTACCGACCAAAATATCGCCGGCCTTAACTTCGGCACCGATATAAACAATACCGGCTTCATCCAAATTGCGAAGTGCATCTTCACCGACATTCGGAATATCACGAGTAATTTCTTCCTGACCAAGTTTTGTATCACGAGCCATAACTTCAAATTCTTCAATATGAAGTGAAGTAAATACATCATCACGTGAAATTCTTTCAGAAAGCAAAATAGCATCTTCATAGTTCAAACCGTTCCAAGGCATAAATGCCACCAAAACGTTTTTACCCAACGCTAATTCACCCATATCCGTACAATGACCGTCAGCCAAGATGTCGCCTTCTTTAACTTCATCACCAACTTTTACCAATGGAACTTGGTTAATACATGTATTTTGGTTAGAACGGCGGAATTTAGCCAAACGATAAATTTCAACACCGGCATTAGCAGCATGTTCATCTTTAGAACGAACCACAATACGATTTGCATCAACAGAGTCAACAATACCGTCAGCTTTACATACCACGGTAGCACCGGAATCTTTAGCTACAACAGCCTCAACACCTGTACCCACAAGCGGAGCTTCCGAACGAAGCAATGGCACACCCTGACGTTGCATGTTTGAACCCATCAATGCACGGTTAGCGTCGTCATTTTCCAAGAACGGAATAAGAGCAGTAGCAACAGAAACCAATTGCTTTGGTGAAACGTCGATAAAGTTAATTTCTTCCGGTCTTGCATATTCAAATTCACCGGCCTTACGACAAGCAACCAACTCATTTACAAAATGACCGTCGTCATTAACTTTAGCATTAGCTTCGGCGATAATAAATTTGCCTTCTTCATTAGCTGACAAATAAACAACTTCAGAAGTAACAACACCATTAACAACTTTACGATACGGACATTCAATAAAGCCATATTTGTTAATACGGGCATAAGTAGACAATGAGTTAATCAAACCGATATTCGGACCTTCAGGAGTTTCAATAGGACAAATACGACCATAGTGTGTCGGATGTACGTCACGAACTTCAAAACCTGCACGATCACGGCTCAAACCGCCGGGACCCAATGCAGACAAACGACGTTTGTGTGTAATTTCTGACAACGGGTTATTTTGATCCATAAATTGAGACAATTGAGAAGAACCGAAAAATTCTCTGATAACCGAAGCAATAGGTTTTGCATTAACCAAATCCTGCGGTTTAACATTGTTAAGATTTTCAGATGACATTCTTTCTCTGATTGCTCTTTCCATGCGAAGCAAACCCATACGATATTGGTTTTCCATCAATTCGCCCACAGAACGAACACGACGATTACCCAAGTGGTCAATATCATCAACTTCACCTTTGCCGTCGCGCAACTCAACCATGCGTTTTACGATACGCAAAATATCATCCTTACGCAAAATACCATACGTATCAGGCGCATCTTCAAATGAAATATCCAAAGCCGTATTAATTTTAACACGACCGACAGATGACAAATCATATCTGTCTTTATCAAAGAACAACGCCTTAAACAATGAATCGGCAGCATCATATGTCGGAGGATCTCCCGGACGCATAACACGATAAATATCCAAAAGAGCTTCTTCACGACAAGAGTTTTTATCAATTGCCAAAGTATTGCGAATATAAGGACCGACGTTTACACCGTCAATGAACAAAATCTTGATTTCATTGATTTTGTTAGCGTTCAATTTTTCAAGCAATTCTTCGGTAATTTCATCACCGGCCTCAGCTAAAACTTCACCTGTTTTGGCAATAACAATATTATTAGCCAAGAATTTACCCAAAACCTTATCTTTAGCTAACTTATAATAAGCCAAACCTTCATCAGCCAATTTTTGAGCAGAACGTGATGTTAATTTTTTGCCGGCTTCCAAAACAACTTTACCTGTTTCGGCATCAACCAAATCAAAATCAAATTTAACACCCTTCAAGCGAGCCGGTTCAAACTTAACTTTCCATTCTTTTTTAGCCAATTCATAAGTATCGACATCATAAAAGTAATGCAATATTTCTTCTTTATCCATACCTTTAATTTCGGCCGGATCAATATGTTTACCTTCTTTTTCAAGTTTGGCGATTTTATCCATGGTTTCTTTAGAATATAAAGAGTACAAAACCGAAGTTACCGGCAATTTACGGCGACGATCGATTCTGGCATAAACCAAATCTTTGGCATCAAATTCAAAATCAAGCCAAGATCCGCGATAAGGAATGATTCTTGCCGCAAACAAATATTTACCCGAAGAAACAGTCTTACCTTTATCATGATCAAAGAACACACCCGGAGAACGATGCATTTGCGAAACAACCACACGCTCTGTACCATTAAAGATAAAAGTACCTTTTTCGGTCATAAGCGGAATATCACCCATATAAACATCTTGTTCTTTAATGTCATGGATAGACTTAGCACCCGTAGCTTCATCCGTATCCCAAACAACAAGACGTAAAGTGGCTTTAACCGGAGCAGCAAAAGTCATATCACGTTTAATACATTCATCAACGTCATATTTAGGAGTTTCGAGTTCATATTTAACAAACTCCAATTCGCCGTTTCCGGAAAAATCTCTGATTGGGAAAATGTCATTAAAAACTTCTTCTAAACCGAATTCACATTTTTCAGCACCCTTAGTCTGAATAAAATTGTTATAAGAACCGGTTTGAACTTCGATTAAACTGGGCATATCGGCAACAGCGTCGATTCTGCCGAAGTTTTTTCTTACACGTCTTTTGCTCGTATAAGATTCTTTCATTTTGTTCTAATCCTTTATCAAGTTAGATTCTGCGACAATACCATTGGCTCATGCCAAACCCCGACCGCAGAAGGTTTACACAAATTTGTTTTAATTCAAATTAAATAAAATACTGCCAAACCATAAGATTGGGATCCCCTTGGCAGACAAAGCTTCAAAATAATTGCATGCAATTCGTTGCGATTCGCAACATCAAAATTCGTGCGGATGATGACTCCGTTTTTATCATATTGCAAGCAAAATTTTCAAAAAAACTATTTTTTTCTTTACTCATTAAAACAAAAGGTGGTCACTTTAATCGACCGCTTATTACCGATCGGTTACAGGAGAAAGAGTAATTAAAACAAAAAACTTATAATGCTTTGATTTTGTTATGATTTTAATTGGTTTATACAAAATTTGCGGCAATTCAAAAAGTGGTTGATTTAAGCGGTGGTTTACGTTATACTATACTAAAGGAAAGGAGAAATACCATGAGTTACTTAACTTTAGATGATGGAACAGATGCCGCCGATTTTGATTCATTATATGGCAGAGAATGGAATTTTATTTATGCTTTAGAAGATAAGATTAAAGCCAATACCAATGCCGGTAAACCTCCTTTTGATGGCATTGATTTTCCTGAAACCGGCAAATCAATAGGTGCCAATACACTAAATTTTTTAGCAAAAGCCCTAAATAAAAGCGAAACATTTGTGTCTGCTATGAAAACAGCATGTGCGAGCAAAAATGCCCAAAAAAATGTTTTTAATTTTATTGGTAAATTAGATTTTACAGAAGTACTTAAAGACGAAAAAAACGAAGCTAACATTCTTAAGATAATATATAATAATATCCGTCATGGATACAACAAAAATTTAACAGCCTCAACAGCAACATGGGCTATGGCTTATGCAGCAACCAATGGATTAATAGGCAATTATGATGAAATGGGGGATGAAACACATCCTTATTATAAAATAACCCAATTTGACGAAAATAAAGAAAAACTGGAATATGGTAGTCCTAAAGCATTAACAATTATAGCTGAAAAAAGTAGTACACAAAATATTGCCTTAATAAAGGACGTATTAAAAAGATCAGACTTATCCGAACTAGATGATGGTACAAAAAGCAAACTTGAGAAAATGATACAATATTCTTGGAATGATAAAAGACAAGAAGAAAAATTTAATCTATTTCTCGAAAGTTCTCCAGTAACCAATTTATCTGAAAAAGCTTTCTTAAAAAGAAAAAATATTACCTTAGAAGATGTGCAAACTTATTACGATAAAAACAATTGGAATAAACTATCGCCAACCAACCTACTTGATAAGCTGGATTATGCAAAAGAAAATAACAAGATAGAAAATTTTACAGAATCAATGAATAAAATAAGAGGAGAATTGGCTGTAAAATATATAATGGAAACAGAACAGGTCGATCACAATATTGTTAACAAATTCAGCAAGGATATTTGTCAAGGCTTTAAGGACAATCCCGAAGCACTAAAAAAGCTTGGAGTTGAAATTCCTTATTCAGTTATAGACACACTAAAAAAAGACGAACATTTTAAAAATGACATTCAATTTATAGACGGCGCTAAAAACGTTTCTATTGCCTTTACGTATAAAGATCATTATGAAAAAAGTATAGATTTACTAAACCAAGTAGCCGAGAAAGGATTTTCTGCCGGTTATGGTGCCGAAATGATTGTGCTTAAGGCGGGAAAAGTATTGGAAGAAAAGCGTTCAGAATATGAACTGGCAAAAAAAAATCTTCAAACAGTATTAAAAAAACGTGAAGAATATAATCAAGCCAAAGAACGCTTTGATATACTCGATATGGTGGAACAAGATATTGGAACGTATTTGTATAAAGATGAAAATTTTTTTCAACAACTCGACCCCAGCCTTAACAAAGAGGAAATATTAAAAATGGCCATCGATAAAGCCAAAGGCAAAGATGTGAAAAAACTGGAATGTACCGACAAACCGACAAACGGTTTGGGGAAATTGTTTATGAGTAAAGATAAAAAAGAAAAAGAACAAAAAAATATAAAAGCTAAAGAAGAAGCTTGCAATATAATTAATCAATTCGTAGAAAGCCTCAGCAGCAAATTAAAAAATACCGAAACTAAATTTGAAGCAAACAATCCTACTAAATTGTTAGAAGATTGTTCCATAGACACTGTGAAGAAACAATGGAGTGAAGATTATGAATATATACAAGATAATCGTAGTACAGTAGAACATTCAAAATGGACAGAAAAAGATGCTAGAAAGCTTGTAGAAGAATTCGAAAAAATGGAAACAGCTCAAAAATCTGCTCAAACTAAATTAGACCATCAAGTTACTATCACAAAAACAGCACGTGAAACTTCCGGTGTTAAAGATATTGAAACCAAAACGGGGTTTGATGCAATGGAGATTAAAGCTCAATTAAGAGCCGAAAATCCTAATATGCCTGTTCGTGACCTGTATGCCTCAATGAAAGAAATTAGAGACAAAGGTGAATATTCCGCTGAAATTAAGATAAAAACTCCCAAAGATGACAAAGTTAAAGCTGATAACGATAAGCTTTCCGTATTAAGAGGAACCAAGGCACAGGAAGCCAAACCGGTAAAACAAACTTCTTTGCCGCAAATGATGAAAAACAAATCTAATACCCAAGAGTAAAATTCTTTACACTAAAACAAACCCCTATCGCTATGATAGGGGTTTATTTAATTTAATTCAAAATACTGATTAAGCTTCGGCTTTAGCAGATTTTTTGCTCTTCTTTTCAGCTTTAGGAGCTTCTTCTTTTTGAACTTCGGCAGATGCTGCTTTTTCGGCAGCTTCAATAGCAGCTTTTTCAGCAGCAACACGAGCCAAGTCTTTAGCTCCTTTAGCATTTACATCACGGTCAACCAATTCAATGATAGCCATTTCTGCACAATCACCATAACGATAACCTGCACGCAAAACACGAGTATAACCGCCGTTACGATTTTTGTAACGTTCAGCTAAAGTAGAAAACAATTTTGATACTACTTCGTTATCACGCAAGAAAGCCAATGCCTGACGACGATTGCTTAATTGACCTTTTTTACCTAAGGTAATCATATTGTCAACGAATGTACGCAATTCTTTAGCACGGGGCAAAGTAACTTTAATTTGTTCGTGTGTTAAAACAGCATTTGTTAAATTAGAAAACAAGGCTTTACGGGCATTAGTGTCCATATTGAGTTTTCTGTGTTTCATTCCATGTCTCATAGCATTTCCTTTCAATATTTCTATGACTTGCATTACAAGTCCGATAAACACAACGCAGATACTACAAAATTCATACATATCCGCACACTTAAACGACTCCCTTACTCAAGTGAGAATCACAAAGTTGAGCGCAATATATCTGAGGTTTATTATAAAAGCAAGTCTTTTTTTAGCTTGCAATTAAGTTTTATAATTCAACTACCGAACGTATCGCATTTTTACAATAAAAAAACCGACCGATAAATGTACCAAAAGTATATAATCTGGCCGGTTGTTTTTGGATAAGCTGTTATATATTTTTTTATACCAGCATGGTATCCAACAAATCTTTACAATATGCCCTCAGGTTAGGATCTTCCATCAAACTCAACTTCAAGTTTGCTTTTTCCAAATCTTTGTTGGTACCGCAATCAAAACGCATTGTGTCACACAACACACCTGTAAGTTTCATACCGCGTTCAGCAGCCAAGCCCATAGCATCGGCCAAGTTAATTTCGCCGTTAGTACCTTTTTTAACTTCCGGCAAAATATTCATAATTTCGTTTGGCAAAATATAAGGTCCCATACTGGCATAACTTGAAGGAACATCTTCCAAAGCCGGTTTTTCGATTTTACCTTTGGCATGAACAATTCTTCCGTCACGAACAGCGCCTGAAAGAACACCATACCGAACAAGTTGCTCTCTGGGTAACTCCATAATATTTTCAACCATACCGCCATGCTCTTCATAAACATCTAAAAGTTGCGATAAAACTCCTTTGCCATGCAGATTAATGTACACATCATCAGGCCACATAACAACAAAATCACGATCGCCCACGATTTCTTTTGCCATCAAAATTGCATGACCGTTACCCAAAGGTTGAGCCTGTTCGGCAAAAGAAAACTTCATACCATCGGGAATAACCTTTAACAAATCCTGCAAAATATCCAACTTATTTTTTTCTTTCAGATGATTTTCCAACCACGGATATGGAGAATATTGTTTTTCAAACAAATGCTTACAAGACTGATCGCTATAAATAAAGACGATTTCCTTAATTCCGATTTCGGCACAGGCATCAACCGCATACTGAATAATCGGTTTGCTGTGTAAAGTCAAAAATCCTTTATGCAAAGCTTTTGTTGCCGGTAAATTTCTTGTTGAAAGACCGGCAACGGGTAAAATACAAACTTCTGGTTTTCTCATAATATATCACTCCAATTAAAACTTACATTTATGAAAAGTAATATATCACAAAAAAAACTTTTAACAAGACGAATTATCGTTTACTCCGCCCCTTTTTTACCACACCTTGATTATCTTTTACCGATGCTTTTTCCGAAATAGATTTTTTCTTAGAAAAATCAATAACTTTTACCGTCTCGTTACTTATTTCTTCATTGGTTTCTTTAATTTCTTTAATATTACGTCGGATCGTCCTAGTCTTGCCTGTTTTTTTAACTGAAATACTTCCGGTATTTTCCTCAATAAGACGCTGATTTTCTTCCTCTTCTAATTTTTTATGATAAAGATCTTCTTCTTTGGCTATTACCTGCTCTGTCGTATTTTCAAATTCTTTAACCCTATTTACCAAATTTTCCATACCTGAAGATAACTTGTTTAATACCTCACCAATTTTAGCATTAAACTGTTCATAATCACTTATCGAACCGCTCACCTGATACATATTTTTGCTGGCGACGATATCATTATTAAGCCCTTCCAGCTCATTTATGGCTGTATCAATCCCTTTTGTTAATGCAATATAACCCTCATCCTTTTCAAGATTATATTCTGTTATAACATTTGACAGTCTCGAAACATAAGTTGATTTTTTTGCATTATATTGAGCCACCACATCCTTAAGCTCATTATTTATTTTTATGATTTTTTCATATTCAACCGCATTTTGTTTTTGTAAATCAGCTAACCGCACCTGATCAATCTTTTCTTGCAAAACCTCAATATCTTGAAGAGCATTTTGGTTAACTTTTTTCAATGTATCTATCTTTTCTTGTGTCGGATCCTTACTGTCAATAAGCAAAGTACTATCTAAAAATGAATTGAGTAAAGTTTCCAGTTCGGTTTTAATATCTTGATAAGACTTAACACTATCATTACTGAACGCTCCGGTTATTTTCTCATCAATTTCAACACTCATTTTACCTTCTGTACTTTTTACCAAATCTTCCGCAATTTTTTTCTGCTCTTCTATCAACTGTGTCAATTGCATTTTTTCTGTTTCAATTTTTGCTTTCTCTTCTGCTACTTTTTGATCTTCTCTGGACTTAAATATATTAAACAATTTTGACACATCTACGGTAACATCGGGATTATCCATCGAATTTTTCATTTGCAATGTATAACCTTGAAGATATCTTGGCTCATCGTGTTTTATTTCGAACGACACATCCATTGTCCAATTTTTAATATTACCGCCACCTTTTGCTGTAACATTTATATTTTCGGCGCTAAGAGATCCTTCCGTAATTTTAAATTCGCCCTCGGTTATATTTATCTTTCCTGCCACATTCTCAAAAGCTGTTGATCCGGACACAATTTGGGTATTGGCAAATTCAACCAATCCTTCGGATTTTTCTCTTTTTACAATATCCTTATAAATTCCTTTAATATTTACCCCCGAAAGTTTTGTATCCGAAGCCTTAAAATCAATACTTCCGTTTAGATTATTAACAAAACTTTCCTCGCTTGAAGCTTTCGAATTCAAAATAATTTTAGATGAAAACTTTCCGTCTTTCATATTATATGTTCTACCACCAATTGAAAAGTCTGATATATTGGCTTCTGCGACATCAACGTCCAACACAATACTCGGATCTTTAATCATATTAAGTGTTGCTTTAACTTTTATGGGTGCGTTTTTGTAAAAAGCTTCAAAATTCGAAAGATTGAGAAGTCCTTTATTAACATCTAAATCAAACTTTGCATTTTGAAACATATAATTCTTATAAGATAAATCAGCTATATCAAACTTACCCTTAAATTCCCAATCAGAATACGGAGTATAATTTATTCTGTCTTTATTCCAAACAGGTTTAGTCAAAAAAGAAGCTGCACCACCGTCAAGTTTTGCTGTCAAAGCAAGCTTTCCGTCTTCTCTGATCATATATTTATCTGCCTCAAACTTATTTATTTTTAAATCTGCGCTTGCAATTTTGTTATTGCCTCTGAAATCATATGACACATTACCGCCAAATTGTGAATAGCCGATATTTAACTCCATATCTTGTAAATCCATATCGCGCATAGTGCCGTTTATCTTGGACTTAAATCTGAACAATCCCAAATTAGGACTTTGTACCTTATAATTACCGCCTACTGATTCTATAAAAGTTATTAACTCAGGATGCTTTAATTCTATACTGCCGTTAAACAATATATTATCAGCCATATTTACACTACCTTCATAACGTCCTGTCAAAACTCCGGAATTAAATTCGGTATCAATATTAAAATTATCCAAATCACCATTTAACGTGCCTGTGGCCGAAAAGTTATAAAACCGATTGTAATCAAACTCTGGTTTGCTTAATTCGAATTTTTCAATCATATTAACTACATCTTGAGCATTAATTATATACTGTAAATTTTCAAATTTAGCCTTTTCGCCAAAACCCGAAACATTACCTTTAATATTAAGACTTGTATTGGCAACTTCTTCCACATTAAGCTCTTCAATTTCCAAATTACTTTGCAAGAGACTTCCCTTAAAACTTAATGTCTCAAAAGGCACCCCTTCATAAATCACAAGATTTGCATCGGCATTAAGAACCATATCAAAGTCATTTAACACTCCTAATTTTGAAAATCTGTAATTCAAACGATCAATAAAACTTTTTGCTTTTATTTCATCTGGAAGAGATTTGATATAATTATCAAAGTTCAACGAGTTTGCCGAAACATTTATTATAATATCTTTCCTTTCGCCAAACACAATACCTGCATCACCGTTAAATGTAGTATTATCCAACACAATTTTATATGGTGATATCTGCATTTTATCAAAATTACCCGAAATTTTTGTCGTTAATAACATCTTTTTATATACAGCCGTAGCTGTTGCTTTCGGTTCGATATTAATCCATTTAAGTAAACGCATCAACTCATTAGTACTTAAAGAAATATCCGATTGATAATATATATCTCCGTCATAATCATAAACATTACCTTTTATTACCAGTTGAGCATTACCAGGAAGCATCACATTCAAATTGTCCAACAATAATCCTTTTTCACCATATTCAAACATCAACACAAAATCTTTAAATGTTTGTCCGTTATAAGTAGCACGTACAGATCTTATATCAGCATCCACATTAATCTTCGAAGTATTCGAATATGTTTCTTCAGTATATTTGCTTACAAAAGCTTTTATCTCATCAACAAAAGGATCTAATGTCAACTCCGCAAATTCAAAATTAGCCTTAATTTTTGGACTGTTCAAATTGTCATTTGGCATTTGGATCGAACCGGCTCCTTGTGTTTCACCATATTTAATAACGATATTACTTAAGTTTATCATTTGCTTGTTAACAGCCAAATCAAAGCCGGTGACAATAGGTTTATTATACTTCTCGCTTATTTTAGCATTTTCAAAATGATCATTAACAAAATCACTCAATTTTTGAGATTCAACAACAACATTTCCGTTAATCACTTTATTAGAAAGCTGAAATGTTCCGTCAAACCTGATATAACTGCTTGATTTAGGATGTGTCAAAGCCATATTTAGTGTTGTTGGTAAATTTTCTTCCATTTTTCCGATTGTAATAGCAAATCCCTCAGGGACATTTCCTCGCATATAGTTACCTTCAAGCCTGAACGGTCCGAACACACTTTGAGCCATTACTTCTCCGTTTATGTTATTCACAGTAAAAGCTATGTCACCGTCGGCTGCTTCAAAATTAACCGTTGCATTTTTTAATGACAAACTGTTTAATACCAACTTGGTATCCTTCATCATCTGTCTTTGATCTGCGCTCAAATCGCCTTGCCAATTTAAACCTTTGTCATCGCAATTTATATTTATAGTAACCCCGTCCAAAATCATCTTTTTTATATTAACTTCACCATTAAGAAGAGAAGCCAAAGACAACTCTGCATCAATATTTTTTATATCGAGTAGCGGAACCTCGTTTTTGTTTTCCGAATTATAAATTTTTGCATTAATTGCACGAAGATAAGGATAAGGAAGAATTCTAAAACTGACATTTCCGACAAATACAATATGCTTACCGGTAGAGTTGTAAAACTGTTCGGATATTTTGTTTTTATGCTTATTCCAATCTATACTGATAACATAAAAAAACGTCCCTCCGATAGCCAATATCAAAGCCAAAACGACACCGATAATAACTTTTCTCACTTTTCTCAACCCCTTATCAAAAAATACAAAATAGCTGTTGTATTAAGAGCAAATAATCTTTACTTTTACAATAATCTGAGGTTATTATAACACATAAAATTAAAAAAACATTTAAATTATAAGGTTATGGACATGAATAATACAAAAGAACTGTTTGACCTTGCAAAATCAACATCTCAACGGGCTTATGCTCCATACTCAAATTTTCAAGTCGGAGCTTCCGTTTTGAGCGATTCGGGAAATTTTTATAGCGGATGTAATGTTGAAAACATCTCTTATCCGGTCGGTACTTGTGCCGAAACGGGTGCAATATCTGCTATGGTATCCGGTGGTGATAAAAAAATAAAAGAAATTCTGATATATGCTTCGTCAAAAGAACTCATTACTCCATGTGGTGCCTGTCGCCAACGCATAGCCGAGTTTGCCGATTCCTCAACCCTTATACATTTGGCTGATGATGAAGGAGTAAAACAAACATACACCATTACAGAGCTTTTACCATATTCTTTCAAGGATTTCAAATAATGACACAAACTTGCCAATCTTTTTGTAAACAAATCCAAAACTTAACCGATGGTTTTCGACCGGAAACAGCTTTGATTTTAGGTTCCGGCTTAGGGGCTTTAGCTGATAAAATCCAAAATCCCAAAATCATAAAATATTCCGAAATATCAGGATTTCCTCAGAGTACCGTAGTCGGACATAAAGGACAATTTGTTTGCGGAGAACTTAACGGTAAAAACGTCATTTGTATGCAAGGACGTATTCATCTTTACGAAGGACACGCACCTCAAGATGTTTGTCGAATAATTAAAACATTTAAACTTCTGGGTGTTAAAAAATTAGTTGTAACAAATGCTGCCGGTTCACTGAACCCCAATATCAAATCCGGCTCAATTATGATGATTACCGACCACATAAATTTAAGTTTTACCAATCCGTTAATCGGTTCAAATGATGATAGTTTCGGTCCTCGTTTTCCTGACATGAGCAACGCATATGATAAAGAATTACAAAACCTTGCCTCAAATATAGCAAACGAGGAAAATATTCCCTTAGAAAAAGGTGTTTACCTAATGGTATCAGGGCCAAATTTTGAAACATCTGCCGAAGTCAGAGCTTTTGGTATTCTGGGCGCAGATGCTGTTGGTATGTCAACAGTTCCCGAGGTTATATCAGCATCTTATTGTGGCATCAAAACTGTTGGCTTTTCAGTAATTACCAATATGGGAACAGGTTTACAAACAGCCACCCAATCACATGATGAAACACTAGCTATGGCTGACAAAGCAACTTCAAATTTAGCCGTTTTGCTAAATAAACTTTTTGAAAGGATTTAAGTATTATGGATAATCTTGAGAGCGCAAAAACCCTAATAGGTTTGCTCGATTTGACAACCCTAAATGATAACGACACGAACGAAACAATAGCAACGCTATGTCAAAAAGCAATTTCGCAATACGGAAATACTGCTTCAGTTTGCATATATCCGCAATTTATACCCTATGCTAAAAGTATCTTACCCAAAGATTTCAAAGTTGCAACCGTTGTAAACTTTCCTCACGGCATTGCCAACAACACTCTTTTGGAAAAAGAAATAATATCAGCCATATCTACCGGTGCTGATGAATTGGATGTTGTTTTACCATACAAAACTTTTTTATCCGGAGATATTGATTTTTGTAAGGAATATTTAGATATTGCTCGCGAAACATGCCAAGATAAAATATTAAAAATAATTATTGAAACCGGTGAACTTAAGGATGTTTTAGCAATAAAACAAGCTACACAACTTTGTATCGATGCTCAAGCCGATTTTGTAAAAACATCTACCGGCAAAACCTCCGTTTCAGCTACTCCCGAAGCTGCCAACGTTATTTTAGAAACAATCGCTCAAAGCGGTAAACCTGTCGGATTTAAAGCTTCCGGAGGGATAAAAACACTTTATGATGCCAAAGCATATCTTAACTTAGCTCAATCAATAATGGGCAAAAATTGGATAAACCGATCAAACTTTCGAATTGGCGCAAGCTCATTGTTAAATGATTTAATAAAAACCATAGATCAAGGATACTAAAATGCTTCCCCAAGAAATTATCAGAAAAAAACGCAATAACCAAGCCTTAAGCTCCGAAGAAATAAATGAATTTATCAAAGGCATAACTGACGGAACCATTGTCGATGCTCAAACCGCATCTCTGACCATGGCCATTTTCTTAAACAAACTAACCAAAGAAGAAACCACTGCATTAACCTTGGCTATGCGCGATTCCGGTGATGTTTTGGATTGGTCCGAAGTGAACGGCCCTATTATAGACAAACACTCCTCAGGAGGTGTCGGCGATAAAATAAGCCTTATGCTTGCTCCAATGCTTGCTGCTTGTGGCGGATATTGTCCGATGATTTCCGGCCGAGGACTAGGACATACCGGCGGAACATTGGATAAATTTGATTCAATCCCTGGATACCAAACTCAACCAAGTAACGAACTATTCAAAAAAACCGTAAAAGAAGTCGGGTGTGCAATCATCGGTCAAACCGGCAACCTTGCTCCTGCAGACAAAAAAATCTATGCTATTCGCGATGTCTGTGCCACTGTTGAGTCCGTTGATTTAATTACGGCATCAATCTTATCTAAAAAACTTGCCGCCGGACTTGATTGTTTGGTAATGGACTTAAAATGCGGTAACGGCGCATTTATGGATTCTCTCGAACGCGCAGAAGAATTAGCCTCCTCAATCGTCAGGGTAGCCAACCATGCCGGCACCAAAACCAAAGCAGTTATTACCGACATGAACCAAGTCTTAGGTCGCAACGTAGGCAATGCTTTGGAAGTAGCCGAAGCCGTCGAATACTTAAAAGGAAAAAACATCAACCAACGCATGCACGAAATAACCTTGGAACTTTGCGGCGAACTTTTAGTATCATGTAAACTTGCCGATACATTAGAACGTGCCAAAGAAAAACTGCAAAAATCTTTGGATTCGGGGCTGGCTTTACAAAAATTTCAAGATATGGTCACCTCACTGGGCGGTCCAAAAGATTTTTGCGAAGATCCGTGGAAATACCTGCCGAAAGCTAATGTTGTTCGTCCCGTATACGCCCCTAAAAAAGGCATTGTATCGTCCATGGATACCCGAGGCATCGGCTTAAGTATTATCGAATTAAAAGGTGGACGCACCACACCGGAACAAAAACTGGACTATGCTACCGGATATTCAGAGTTCTGCCAAATCGGCGATTATATAGATGATAAAACTCCCTTAGCAATAGTTCATGCTCAAAATGAAGAACAATTCGAATTAGCCCAAAAACGTTTGCAGAGTCTTATAACCATATCAGACAAAGCTCCGTCACCCTCCCGTTGTATTATCAAAAAAATATCTTAAAAAAAAATGCCTCTAATCTTTCGAGGCATTTTCATTATTTTTAAGGTAACAAGGGAGACCACGCAGGATCTGATGCATCGGCAGGAGTTATAATTTGTCGTTCATTATATCCGGTCAAATCTATTGAATACAACTTAACCGGCGGTGTTGTTCTGCCTCTTCCTTTCTCTTGTCTGAAATAAATCAAGACACGACCGTTCGGTGACCACGTCGGACCTTCAACCAAATATCCTGAAGCCAACACACGTTCGCCCGTTCCGTCAGGGTACATAACCCCGATATAAAACTCTCCACCGAGCATTTTCGTAAATGCAATATAATCACCTCGTGGCGACCAAACCGGAGTTGCATAACGTCCTTTTCCGAAACTTATCCTCTTAACATTTGATCCGTCTGCGTCCATAACATATAATTGTTGATTTCCGCCTCTGTCCGAGTTAAAAACAATTTTACTGCCGTCAGGAGAATAACTTGGTGATGTATCAATTGCACCGCTATGGGTTAATCTTTTTTTCTTTTTATTTTTTAAATCCATTTCATAAATATCGCTTTTACCGTTGCTGGCATAAGACAGCAATACTTTTTCGCTATCCGGCGAAAAACGCGGAGCAAACGTCATCCCCGGAAAATCGCCCAAAACCTCTTGCTCACCTGTTTCAATATCCAAAATATAAACTCGCGGTATATTGCCGGCATAAGACATATAAGTAATTTTTTGCAAATTAGGTGAAAAACGAGGTGTCAGTGCCATTGCTGCACCGTTTGTTAAAAATTTATGATTTTCTCCGTCTTGATCCATAATGGCTAAACGTTTAACTCTTTTTGTTGCCGGTCCTGATTCCGAAACATAAACTATTCTGGTATCAAAATATCCTTTTTCGCCCGTAAGCCTCTCATATATTGTATCGGAAATTACATGAGCAATTCTGCGCCAATTATCTTTAGTCGTGGTAAACGATTGACCTTCCATTTGATTTTCGGCATAAACATCCCACAACCTAAACGAAACTTTAATCGTATTTGCATCAACTTCTTCTATTTCACTTTGAATAAGAGCCTGAGCCTTAATTGCCTTCCAATCCGAAAATTCCGGTGCTTGTTCCATTGATGAAAATTCTTGAATATAGCTGTTTTTATCAATAACCTCAAATAAACCCGAACGTTCTAAATCAGCCTTGACTACGTTCAAAATATTATCTCCCTGTTGTCCGACAAAAAATCCGTCATGAATTATGCTCGGTATGGCAACGGGCATAGGGTCTCGCATTGCACCGCTGACATCAATGGCCAACTCAGCTTTTGCAACAGTAACCCACATCAAACCAAAAAACAAACAGACAAACAACTTCAATTTCATCATATTACCCCTTTATCTCACATCTCGCAAAATTTTAACTTCTTTTGGTTAAAATTCAATTAGCAATTACATTAAATTTATTATCTTTCTTGACAAATTTCATTATTTTCATAATCTTTATTTTATGAACATAAAAGAACTGAAAACACAATTAACTAAAGGACATTCGATTTTAGCCTTTGACTATGGCGAAAAGCGATTAGGTGTTGCTGTATCCGATTTATTACTTATGACTGCCAATCCCGTAAAAATAATCTATCGCTCAACTTTTGACAAAGACCTTGCTCAAATCAAGCAAATTATCAAAGAAAAAGAAGTAGGAGCTATTGTTTACGGGCTACCTCTTCAAATGGACGGAAGCGAAGGCAAAACCACCGAAATGGTGAAAGAATTTGCCGAAAATCTTGCCAAACATATCCACTTGCCTTATGCCTTTTGGGATGAAAGATTATCATCTCGAGCCGTTGAAAACTTTCTTATAAAAGAAATCGACATGTCTCGTTCCAAAAGAAAAGAAACTTTAGATGCATCGGCAGCAGCCTATATTTTACAAGGTGTTTTAGATTCACTACAATATTTGTAAGCCACAGCTCTTAATACTTGTAAAAACTTTTCATCCGCAAGCAATTCATCATTTGCTCTACCGACATTATTGATTAATTCGGTCACTTCTTTAACTTCTGTTACCTTATCCGGTAAAAATCTGCGACAAAATGCATAAGCAGAAGCACAAATATCTTTTGTATCATACCCTATAATTTCAAGTAATTCTTCAACCGAAAAATCATTTATCTTCTTTGCATCGGAAAGATTATACCAAAATCCGACCCCTTCTTTTGCCAATTCTTTCCAAAAAAATGCCTTTCCCGGATCGGCCTTTCTCCTTGGTGCAATATCCGAATGACCGACAATATTTTCCGGCCTTATCTTATATTTTTTGACCAATTTTTTAATCAGCCCGATTCCTGACTTGATTTGCGCCGATGTAAATTTCTTCTGCCCTAAACTTTTAGAGCAAAACTCAATTCCTATTGAGTGAGAGTTAATATCTTCAATTTCGCGCCAATAAGAAACTCCGGCATGCCTCGCTCGTTTTTTCTCTCCGACCAATTGCCAAATTTCTCCATCCTCAGCCACAATATAATGTGAAGACACCTTATTATCACAAAAAGATTTTATCGCCGCTGTTACATCATAAGCCACCGCATGCAACACAATCATATCTGTTTTGCTTTGTCTTTCTTCACAATACGGCAACAACTTTCTTCTCATTTTTTACCTTTTGCTTTTACAATTTCCTGATAAGCTAAATTTATTTCAGCCATTCTTTTGGTAGCAATTTTCATTTCTTTTTCCGAAGCGTTTGCCAATTTGTCCGGATGATAAATTACAATAAGCTTTTTCCATTTTGCTTTTATTTCATCCATACCTGCATCATAAGAAACCCCCAAAACATCATATGACATCATAAGTTTTTTGCTTAGCGGATTCGGTTTAAACTGTTTCTTTAATCTGGCAAATTCTCTATCTTCAAGCCCGATTATTTTTGCTATTTTCTTTAATATTCTCATTTCTGTTTCGCTTATAACTTCTTTTGCCGAAGCTATCTTGAACAAATTTTCCATTGATACGTCTTTTAAGCTTTCACTGTTGCGAGTAAGCCCTTCTAACATATCGGCATATTTTTCTAGCGAAAATTTATGTTTTTGTTTATTTTCAAATATTTCATAAACAAATGATTTTTGCTCGGGCTTCACGGCAAATATCTGACAAAACCTCTTTCTTTCCCTATCACTTATTTTTCCGTCTGCCTCAACAATCAACGCCGACAAAGCCGCCATAACTTCCAAATAGCGTCTGTGTTCTCCGACCTGTGCATCGCGCCAAAGTTTTAGAGGGTTTATTTTCTGCCAATAATTTCTAAGGATATTAAACGGTATAAGCTTAGCTCCCTCAAGACGACGATAATCGGCAATAAATCCCAAAATTATTCCGACAAACATCAATATGGCACTATGTAACAAAAATCCCAACACACCGCCCAATATCTTACCCCAGTTATTATCAAAAAAGTGATCGATTTTCTTCTTAACTTTTCTTATTTTTGTATTTTTAGGCATATCAAAAACCACATGTCCGCCAACAAGCATCAGCACAAATCCGATAAAACCGAATAAAACCAAGCCTAACAATCCGCACCAAATTTTTCCCCAAATATTACCATCCAAACGATTATAATATTTATAATACTTATACGGTAATTTAATCCTTATAATATCATCCATATGACTGATTTGCTTTTCGATATTTCTTATTACATAGGTTTTATCAATAAACATATGCCCTATAAACAAACCGATAAGCAATCCGTCTAAACCGAAGATTTTAAAACCTATTAACGCAAGTGTTAATTTTCCTAAAGGTGACATTGTTTAAATTTCCTTATATTATAAAGTAATAACTGAAACTTGGCTTGGAAAATCCTTAAGCTCGTTAACCAAACCTTGATGCGTAAATCGCCTAAAGCTGAAAAATTCATCTTCTGACGCATATGTATCAAGATTTGCCGCTTCAATATTTTCGATTCCCGCCTTTTTTAACCTGTCAAAGCAATACGCAGGCAGATCAAAATAATAATATCCGTCACGTTTTCCCTCAACGAAATATTGTTTATTATTTATCGTTTGTTCCAAAAATTGATTATAAAAATTTGCATCGACTTCATACGACTTTTGCATAATGCAAGGACCTATTGCCGCTTTAATATTTTTCAATTCAGCTCCCTTTTCAATCATCAAAGTAATTACATTTTCCATAATACCCTTAAAAGCGCCTCTCCAACCGGCGTGAGCTGCCCCGATTACGCCGTTTTTTCTATCTTCAAACAACACAGGTGCACAATCTGCCGTTCTGATACAAAGTCCTACTCCTTTAATTGTAGTAACCGTTCCATCAGCCACGACCGTATCCCAACTCGGATTATCAATATAAACAGCCGTATTGCTTACTCCCTGATTAAGCAATACTAAATTTTCTTTTTCCAAATTCATTTTTTCAGCAACTATTTGCAAATTTTTTATCAAACATTCTTTGTCGTCATAGCTTTTAGTGTTAACATTGAGACTGCTATATTTTCCACAAGAAAAACCACCGCGACTTCCAAAAAAGCAATGTTTATTTTTATCTAAATTATTCGCCTGCCAACTCATATTCTGCTAATCCCTTAAAAAAGATTTTCCTTCATCAATTTTTAATCCCAATATTTCGGCTACCGTTTGTCCCACATCAGCAAAAGTATCTCTCGTTCCCACATATCCCGATTCAAGTTTTTTGCCAAACATCAATACCGGAATTTGTTCTCTGGTGTGGTCTGAGCCCTTAGCTGTCGGATCATTACCATGATCAGCCACAATAAAAGCCACATCGTCTTCACGCATTACATTAACAATTTCAGGCAATCTTTCATCAAAATATTCCAGCGCCTTGGCATATCCTTCCAAATTGCGTCTATGACCATACAACATATCAAAATCAACAAAATTAGTAAAAATCAAGCTATTATCCGGAGCAACCCTGCCTTCACTTAAAGTTTTATCCCAAAGTTCCTCATGACCGGAAGCTAAAACCTTTTTGCTGACACCGCATCCGGCATAAATATCGCTGATTTTTCCGATTGCAATGACTTCATTTCCGCCATTTTTTACTACATCAAGCAGAGTTTCTTTAGGCGGTTTAACCGAGTAATCATGACGATTCTTTGTTCTGACAAATTCGCCTTTTTTTTCTCCCTCAAAAGGTCTGGCAATTACTCGAGCAATATTATAAGGTTTCAGTTCTTCAAAAGCAATTTGACAAACCTCATACAATCTTTCCAATCCGAAATGCTTTTCACTTGCCGCAATCTGAAAACAACTGTCTACCGAAGTATAACAAATCGGCATACCTGTTTTAATATGTTCTTCACCCAGTTCTTCAATAATCATCGTGCCTGAAGCGGCTTTATTGCCTAAAATTCCTTTTAAACCGGCTCTCTGACAAATTTTATCAATCAATTCTTTCGGAAAAGACGGATATTCAGGTTTAAAATACCCCCAAGGAGACCTAACGGCAACACCGGCCAATTCCCAATGCCCCGACGAAGTATCTTTGGCAAGACTTATTTCTTTACAATTACCATACCTTGCCGGAAAATCGATTTTTGCACCTTCTTCCGAAAGCTTTCTGTTTAATCCGCTTACCTTATTAGATACCTTTACCAACCCCAATTTTACCAAATTAGGTATTTTTAAATCAGGATAATTATCGGCAATATGCCCAAAAGTATCCGCTCCCGCATCGCCAAAATCAGCCGCATCAATTGCACCGCCAATTCCGAATGAATCCATCACCAAAATAAATACTCTGGGCATAGCTCCTCACAAAAAATTACTTAACCTTTATACTATGTAACAAATTGGTATGTCCTTTAATATTAAACGGAAAACCTGCAGTAATAATAATTTGATCACCTTCTTTAGCCATTTTTGCCTTTTTTACATATTTTACCGCACATTTTTCAACATTTGTAAATTTTTCAAAACTTTCTTTATTTACATATGGTTTAACTCCCCAAACAAGCACCATCTGTCTTGCTACTTTAATATCAGGTGACATTGCCAATATCGGCAACGACGGACGCTCTTTAGCAGTTAACATTGTGGTAAAACCGGAAGAAGAAAAACTGACTATCGCTTTTACATTTTTCAAAACACCGGCCAATTCCGAAGCGGCAAAAGTAATAGCATTTGCTTCATCGGTATCAAATCTTTTTATTCTGGCATTTTTCATCAACTCAAAAAATAAAGGATCCGATTCAACTTGATTGATAATACTGTTCATCATCTTAACCGCCTCAATCGGATATTTTCCGGCAGCCGTTTCAGCCGACAACATCACCGTATCGGCTCCGTCATAAACAGCAGTTGCCACATCCGAAACCTCAGCACGTGTCGGCGTCGGATTAACAATCATCGATTCTAACATTTGCGTAGCAACAATAACCGGCTTTGCATAAAAACGACAAGTTTTAATAATTCGTTTTTGTAAAACAGGAACTGTCGGTAACGGGCATTCAACTCCCAAATCGCCTCTTGCCACCATAATAGCATCAGATTCTTTTACAATATTGTTCAAATCATTAATAGCACTTGGTTTTTCTAATTTTGCAATAATTTTTGCCTTACCTTTAATAAGTTTTTTTACTTCTATAATATCTTCTACACGTTGTACAAATGATAAACCGATCCAATCAACATCGTTTTGCAAAGCAAATTTTATATCTTTCTTATCTTTTTCGGTAACTGCCGAAATATTTAATGTGGTATTAGGAAGATTAACCCCTTTATGACTGGAAATATATCCGCCGACCTTAACAATCGTATCCATTGAGGTTTTAGATGCTTTTATAACCTCCAAAACAATATAGCCGTCATTAACCAACAATTTATCACCGACCTTAATTGCTGCAAAAATTTCTTCATGAGGTAAACAAACCCTTGTATTATCCCCCAATTTATCTTTCATATCCAACGTAAAAGTTTGTCCTTCTTCCAACCAAACTTTTTCTTCCTTAAAATTACCCACTCGCAGTTTCGGTCCCTGCATATCCGCTAATATGGCAATTACCTTACCTTTTTCCTTTTCCAAATCTCTGATAGTTTTGATACGCTCTTTATGCTCCTCGTATGTTCCATGACTGAAATTTACTCTGAAAGCATCTGCACCGGCATCAATAAGTTCGGATAATTTTGCTTTACTTGCAGAAGAAGGGCCAATTGTTGCTAAAATTTTTGTACGAGTTCCCACGGGCATAATTTTAATCCTTATCATATAAATAAATCTGTTGATCATCATATATAAAATAAGTTAATAAGGTGTTATTTTTATACTTGTAAATAATAAAATAATTTGCTACTTATACAAAAAAATAAATGACAAGGAGATAACTATGAGTGAACAAACAACCGAAACCGGAGGCATTGCCGCCGACAGACTTCGTTCCTTAATCGAAAGAATAGAACGTTTGGAAGAAGAAAAAAAAGCTATTTCCGGCGACATCAGAGACATTTATGCCGAAGCAAAATCTGCAGGATTCGATGTAAAAATCATGCGTGCTGTCATTAAACTTCGTAAAATGAATGCTGCCGATCGCGATGAGCAGGAATTTTTGCTCGATACATATAAAAAAGCACTGGATATCTAAATTAAAAAGCCTCTTTCAAAGAGGCTTTTTTCACAATATTTTTAACAAAATTCCCAACACTGCCGACAAACATAAATAATAAATCGGATTTTTTTTCCAAATACGCATCATTGATAACACTATTGTCAAAAATAAAACATCTTTTACATCAACAATAACTATTTTCCCCAATTCCAATCCCGCAAATAGTATTAAAGCCAAAACCGCTGGTCTGATACCGCCTAAAATATCCTTAACTCTGATATTACAACTATATTTGTTCATCATTTTGGCAACCATGATCATAATCACCACCGATGGAAAAACCAAAGCCAAAGTTGCCAAAATACCACATACGATTCCACCGGCATTAAAACCGGCAAACGTAGCCATATTAACACCAATCGGTCCGGGGGTTGATTCGGATATGGCTATCATATTAGCCAATTCTGTTTTGGTAAACCAATCATATTTATCAGCCAAATCAAACAAAAACGGAACCGTAACCAATCCCCCGCCTATTGCCAACAAACCGATTTTAAAAAACTCAACCATCAATAAAACATATATCATTTTATCAACCTTCGTTTAAATTCGCCGATTGCTAAAGCAACACTTCCTGCCAATACAACCAATAATACAGCCGAAATATTAACCCCGATTAACAAAGCAATTGCACCAAAAAACATCAAAATATTATAAACACTTTTTAGATTTTTCTTTGCCAAATCAAAAATTATGTTAAAAATCAGCGCCACAACACAAATTCTGATACCGTAAAACGCATATATAACATAACGATTATCCGTAAAATGTTCCAAAACCGAAGCTACTAAAGTAATTATCACAATTGATGGCATAATAATTCCCAAAGTAGCCATTATGGCACCCTTTACTTTAGCTTGTTGATACCCGATGAACGTTGCCACATTAACCGCAATAATCCCCGGTGTACATTGACCGATAGAATACAAATCAAGTAGCTCTTCTTCACTTAAATATTTCCGTTTATCAACTACTTCGGCTTTTAACAAAGGCAACATTGCATATCCTCCGCCAAAAGTAAACAAGCCAACCTTAAAAAACAACCTAAACAATTTCCATAAATTACGCATAAAAACTTTTGTCCTATCAGTTGTTATTACACTATCTGATGAATATATCGCAAATATAGTTTTATAATAGTTAACATTTTAAGATAAAAAAATGATTATTACAGTACTCAAAGAACCGTCTTATGAAAATAGAGTTGCCATAACTCCTCAGGCAACCCAAAAATATATTTCTCAAGGCTTTAAGGTAATTATAGAAGCAAATGCCGGTATAAATTCCGGATTTGATGACGCATCATACATTTCTTCCGGTGCTAAAATCGAAAAAAACATCTCAAAAATTTTAAGGCAAAGCGATATTTTGCTAAAGGTTACACCTCCGACGACAGATGAACTTAAACATATCAAGAAATCATCGATCATTATCGCCAATTTTCAAAATTCCGTTACCGACAATATCTTAAAACAAATAAAACTTAAAAAACTAAATTGCTTTGCTCTTGAAAAACTTCCTCGAGTATCAAAAGCCCAAAGTTTTGATATTTTATCATCACAAGACAGCCTGTCCGGATATCAATCAGTCATTAAAGCAACCGAATTGCTAAATCGTTCGATTCCCATGATGATAACCTCAGCCGGCACTCTTGCTCCGATAAAATTTTTAATTTTGGGCATCGGAATTGCCGGACTTCAAGCTATTGCCACAGCCAAAAGGCTCGGAGCCAAAGTATATGCTCATGATATCCGTCCCGAAACAAAAGAACAGGCTATGTCTTTGGGTGCTGTATTTGTTGAAGACCTTAATGAAATAATTACTCAAGTCGACGTCATAATTTCTTCGGCCTTTTCTTCAGGCAAAAAAGCTCCGTTGTTAATAAAAAAATCCATTATCAAAACCCTAAAAAAAAGCACTGTTCTGATTGATATGGCCATATCCTACGGCGGAAACATTGAAGGAAGCAAGCCCCTTGAAACCATTGATATTTTCTCTTGCAAAATTTATGCCGACAGCAACTTAGCCAACCAAGTACCTCAAAGTGCTTGTATTCTTTATGCCAATAACTTAAGCAATTTTATCGATTATCTGGCTCTTAAACCCGATAAAAAATTAATCATAAATAAAAAAGACGAGATTATAAAATCAACTTTTGTTTGAGGAGATGTAATATGAACATATGGTTATCAGCCACAATTTTTATGCTGGCCTGCTTTGTCGGTTATTTTGTAATTTGGTGCGTAACTCCCGCACTTTACTCTCCTTTAATGAGTGTTTCAAATGCAATATCCGGCATTATAATAATCGGAGCAATTTTATCTTTCGAAACCTCATATTCTGCAACCGACCGAATATTGTCATATATAGCTGTTTTTTTGGCATCTGTTAACATTTTTGGCGGTTTTGTCATATCACAACGAATGTTAAATATGTTTCAGACAAAAGGAAAAAAGAAATAATGTTTATACCGAATTTACTCTATTTAACCTCATCTTTTTTACTGATATCCTCAATTAGAATGCTATCTTCGCCAAAGACCGCATTTAAGGGCAATTTTTACGGATTCATCGGCATATTATTAGCCATAATTTCAAGTATTTATTCTTCCGACGTCGATAACAAATTTTGGCTTAATATCATAATAATTTTTGGTGCTGTCCTAGGTATTTATTCGGGATTAAAGGTTAAAATAACCGCATTACCGCAAATGATTGCCATATTTAACTCTTTTGGCGGACTTTCCGCTGTTTGTATTTCGCTATCCGAACAATTAAGTTTTTCGCCACAATACGTAATGAATACGTTAGGGCTTGTAATCGGAGGCATAACCTTTACCGGATCAATTATAGCATTTGCCAAACTTCAAGGGCTTATAAAATCAAAACCGTTTCATTTCCGATTACAAAACAAATTAAACCTTATAATTTTGGGTATTATAATTGCTGTTTCGTTCAGTTTTATACTAAAACCGAATAATACACTATTTGTCATAATTTGTTTTTTAACATTACTTCTTGGCATCTTAATATTATTACCGGTCGGCGGTGCCGATATGCCGGTTGCCATATCAATATTAAATGCATTTTCCGGATGGGCAACCGTTGGTATCGGCTTCTCACTTTCATCACTAATCCTGATAATCATAGGTTCAATAGTCGGTTTTAGCGGTTCGATTCTGGCATATGTAATGATGCAATCCATGAACCGAAGCCTAAAAAACATTTTAACCGGCTCTTTTGCCAAACAAAGCAATGCTTCATATACTTCTGACAAAATTGCTAAATCAGGCTCTCCTTACGATGCTGCTTTTATCATGGAAAATTCTCAAAAAATAATCATTGTTCCCGGTTATGGCATGGCCGTATCTCAAGCTCAATTTTCGCTTAAAAATATGGCCGATATATTAAGAAAAAAATATAATGTCAGTGTCAAATTTGCCATCCATCCGGTAGCCGGTCGCATGCCCGGTCATATGAATGTCTTGTTAGCCGAAGCCGGTATAGATTATAATGATGTTTTTGAACTTCAAGATATAAATAATGAATTTTCTACTGCCGATGTTGCCTATGTAATAGGTGCCAATGACATTACTAATCCTTTAGCCAAAACAGATTCATCTTCACCGATTTATCAAATGCCGATATTAGATGTTGAAAAAGCCAAAACCGTATTTTTTGTAAAACGTTCATTAAACAGCGGATATTCAGGCATAGATAACCCTCTTTTTTACGCATCAAATACCATAATGTTATACGGTGATGCCAAACAAATTACCGATGAAATTGTAAAACAACTCGAACAGAGCTAATTTTTAGACAGTTTTTGAGCAATTTGTTTGCACATTTGACTTAGCATCTCACTCATAACTTTGACATAACTGTCATAACCGTTTTTAAACGTCTTATTCAACTCTGTTTTCCCCTTATACCTGACATCAAAAGTACTTCCGTTTTTAATCGTCCACAAAGCCTCAAAATAAGCTTCATTGTTTTTAACCATATCAAATCTAACAACCGATACATTTAATATATACTTATATTGTTCCAATAAAGAGATTCTTGGTTTTACTGATGCCTTGGGTAAATAAGCTCGTAAATCACTAGCCATAACTCTTTGCATCATAACATCCAAATCATCACTCCATCGATTCGTTTCATCAATATTCAATTCAGAATTATCTGATGAAACCGAAACTATTTGTGGTCGATCAACATATTCCGGCAGTTCCGGCAAATCCACACCCAATGACAAAGTTGTTTGGCTCAAAGGCGTAACATTTTCTATTGTTTGCAATGTATAAAATGTACTTTCGGGACTATAACCGCCGAAACAACCGGTTATCAAAAACAAACTTATTACACAAATAACCTTTTTCATCATCTGTTTTTTCCTTTAATTAAAGCTTCGGGATGTCTTTCTAAATAGTCAGTCAAATTTTGCATGGATTTTGCAGCCTTAGCCACATTTATGGTCATCTTGTTAAAGTTATCCAAAACTTGTATGGTAACACCTTTATTTCGTTGAACCATATTTTCAATATCTGCCACTACCTTATTTATTTCCGGCATCATTTTATTCAAGCCGCCAAAAAAATCCGTAAAGTTCTTAAAACCTTCCGCCAAAGGAATTTTTTGCAAACCGCGCGACAATTCACCGATTGGCGATAAAACGGTCGGAATTTCCAAGACTCCTACATCCTCATGAAGTTTAATATCCGTTTCAGGCAACATTACCAGTTCAACCATCAGCTGACCGGTAACAAAACTATGTGTAGCCAACCTTGCGCGTAATCCTTTTTTTATCAACTCATCCAAAACAGCTTTAGGTGATGAAAACAATGAATCCGAATTCAGCGATTTACTTTGCATTTTTGCATATACCGGAATACTAAAACTCAGGTCATCAGGATTAGCCTTAATTTCAATACGGCTTACCTCGCCTATTTTAACCCCTTTAAACACAACAGACGAACCGACACTCAAGCCATTGACCGATTCATCAAAAAACATCACAATTTCTTTGCTCTTATGTCCAAAAATTTTATTTTGAAGCAAACCTCCCAGAATCAACAATAAAATACTGACGGAAGTTATCATAAAAATTCCGATTTTTCTTTTATCCGGTTGTCTTGGCATTATTCCTTACCTCCGCTTAAAAATCTATATACATTTTGGTTTGGCGGATTTTTCAGCAAATCTTTCGGATTACCTTTTGCCGAAACGCCTTTTATATCGGTATCAATAAATATCGAGTTATTACCTATGGCAAAAATTGAACTTAGTTCATGCGTAATAACCACAATAGTTGTACCCAAACTTTGATTAATTTCCAAAATCAAATCATCCAACAACTTTGAGCTTACCGGATCCAATCCGGCCGACGGCTCATCAAAATATAATATTTTAGGATCAAGCGCCAAAGCTCGAGCAAGTCCGGCACGTTTTTTCATACCTCCGCTGATTTCCGAAGGATAAAAGTCACCATACCCTCTTAACCCTACCAAAGCTAATTTTAATTCAACCAAATCAGCAATCATATCCGGCGAATAATCCGTATATTCTTGTAAGGGAAGAGCCACATTTTCTGCCAAAGTCATTGATGAAAACAGTGCACCGCTCTGATACAAAATTCCGCAATCACGCATAATAAGTTTTTTGTTTTCATCATCTTGCGCATAAAAATCTTTAGCCAAAATCCATACTTTGCCCTTAGACGGTTCCTTCAATCCGGTCATCACTCTCATTAACGAGCTTTTTCCGCAACCGGAACCGCCCATAATAATAAAAACATCACCTTTATTTATCTCAAAATCAACTTCACGCATTAAAACGTTACTTCCGTAAGCGACTTCTATTTTTTCACCTTTAATGCAGATATTATTCATCGCTTAAATTCCCATTAATTGACAAATCCAAGTAATAATTCCGGTTGCAACAATCATAATCACAATTGACGAGACTACTGCCTTTGTTGTAGCCAGACCGACACTATCGGCGTTTCTTCCGCAATTAACACCATAATAACATCCCGAAGTTGAAATAATCACGCCATATACAAATCCATGAAAAAGACCAACCAAAAAATTATTCAGTCCAAACGCATTTACCGAAAAATTAACATATTGTTGCGGAGCTATATCAAGCATAAAAATAGCCACTACTCCACCGCCGATAATTCCCATAATATCGGCCAACATTGTCAAAAACGGCATCACCAATATCAAACTTAAAAGCCTTGGTAAAATCAGAAAATCAGCAACATTAAAACCCAATGTCTTTAGAGCATCAACTTCTTCATTAACCTGCATTGTACCGATTGTGGCAGCATACGATGCGCCTGTTCTGCCGGCCATTATAATACCGACCATAATTGCCCCCATAATCCTGATCATACCGATAGTAACAAGTGAGGCAATATAAATCTCGGCACCAAACATTTTAAGTTGAATAGATCCGACAAACGCTAAAATAAGCCCGACCATAAAACTTACCAAACTTACAATCCCCACCGCCTTATAACCGCAATCTTCCAAAGCAAAATCAAAATCTATTTTTCGTGATACCGCTGTTCCGGCGACAAAACGTTTTACAGCGCCCCATATATCACCGACAAAGGAAAAAACTCTTTTTATTGTAATATATTTTTCAATACCCCATTCGCCCGCTTTTTCAAAAAAGGAAATTTCCTTATCCTTAACAATAACCGGTTTTCTGTCTACTTTTAAGGCCAGCTCAACAAGTTGTTTAAGATTTTTCGGCAAACCCGACCAATCAATCATTATATTATTTTTCTGACAAAACATTGCCAACTTAAACAAAAATGCCACCAACGATGAATCCCAACTTTTCAATCCTTTGGTATCAAATTTTATTTTTTCTACTTTTTTCAAAGAACTGAACAGAGCGGTTATTCGCTTTTGATCATCATAGAGCAACACATCACCGACAGGTAGTATCAAAAAGTAATTATCTGTTTTTTCAAATTCCAAACTCATACATAACCCACATTTTCAAACTTTAGAAATACAATATATACACAAAATTCAAAAAAGCAAATTTGCAAGTGTAAAAACAGGTAGGTATATTTGTTTAATCAAAAAACAACCCCGAATTAATTCGGGGTTATTTGTAATAAATCTTAATCGTTGAAATAATTACGTAGATAATCCTTCAAATCGCTTATATTAACTCTGATTTGCTCCATAGTATCTCTATCTCTGACCGTAACCGATTCCGGCTGATTTTCTATTGTTTCAAAATCAACGGTCAAGCAAAGCGGTGTACCTATTTCATCATGACGGCGATAAGCTTTTCCGATATTACCGGTATTTTCCAAAGCCACACGACCGATACCGAGTTTAAGCAAATTCTTTTTCA
Source organism: Alphaproteobacteria bacterium (assembly GCA_017501665.1). Classification (GTDB taxonomy): domain Bacteria; phylum Pseudomonadota; class Alphaproteobacteria; order RF32; family CAG-239; genus CAZU01. The sequence continues at coordinate 148,615 of JAFVWM010000017.1, forward strand.
ACTCATGGCATTTTGCCATAATTTGCTCATTATTTTTTTTCAACGGAATAATTGCCACTTTAATCGGCGCAAGATGTTTTTTCAATTTCAACACTGTGCGCATATTACCTCCGCCCAAATCTTCTTCGGTATAAGCCTCGGTCATAACTGCCAACACACCTCTGTCAACACCCATAGACGGTTCAATCACAAAAGGCACAACCCATTTATTATTATCGTCCATAATACAAAGTTTTTGTGTCGATTCCTTATTTTCGTGACAATGAGATGTTAAATTCATCTCTTCTTGTGCTTTGGTATGATTACCCAAATCATAATCGGTACGATTAGCGATTCCTTCCAATTCTTCCATACCGTGCGGAAATTGATATTCAATATCATAACAAGCCTTGGCATAGTGAGCCAGATCTTCTTTCGGAGTGGTATAAATATTGATGTTTTCTCTTTTTAAGCCCTGCTCTTCCCACCATTTGATACGAGCTTCTTTCCATTCTTCATGCCATTTTTCATCTTCACCGGGCATAACAAAATATTCCAACTCGGCTTGTTCAAACTCTCTCACTCTAAAAATAAAATTACGCGGAGTAATTTCATTTCTGAACGACTTTCCGATTTGCGCAATTCCGAACGGAAGTTTTCTCGAGGTTGAATCAACCACGTTCTTAAATTGTGTAAATATTGCCTGAGCAGTTTCCGGACGCAAATAACCATACGACGAGCCGTCATCAACCGGACCGATTGCCGTCTTAAACATCAAGTTAAACGGTCTCGGTTCAGTCAAATCAGTTGCTCCGCAGTTCGGACACTTACCATCTTTGATATGATCGGCTCTAAAGCGTCCCTTACATTGTCTACAATCGGTCATCGGATCTGAAAAAGTATCTTCATGCCCTGAGTAATGTAAAACTTTTTGATTGGTTAAAATGGCAGCATCTAAACCCTCAATATCATCGCGTTCATAAACCATAGCACGCCACCACGCAGCTTTTAAATTGTTTTTTAACTCTACACCAAGCGGACCATAATCATACACACCTTGCAAACCGCCGTAAATATCAGCACTTTGAAAAATAAATCCTCTGCGTTTACAAAGCGAAACTAATTGATCCATAGATGTTGCAACCATTTTTTTAACCTCATTTCTTCATAAATTAAAAATTAACTTCTAATGTTTTATAATAACAAACACATAATTGCAAGCGGAGATATATTTAAATGGCAAAAAACACTACAAAAGTTGCTCTGATATATGATTTTGACGAAACCTTAAGCACAACTTATATGCAAGACTATATTTTGATTCCTGCTTTAGGTGACAAACCGGATCATTTTTGGAAAACCGCAAACCAATGGTCAAAAGACCATTGCGCCGACCAAATTACCGGTACAATGTATTATATTCAGCAATCCGCCAAAGAAAAAGGTATCAAACTGACCAAACAATTTTTATGTGATACCGCCAAAAACATCACCTATTTTGACGGAGTTGAAGAATGGTTTGATCGCATCAATGAATATGGCGCCAAACATGACCTGCAAATCGAACACTATATTATATCTTCGGGCATGGAAGAAATTATCTCCGGCACATCAATTCGTAAACATTTCAAAGATATCTTCGGTTGCTCTTATGTCTATGATGATGAAGGAATTCCGATTTGGCCGGCACGTGTTGTAAACTATTCAACCAAAACCCAATATATTGCCAAAATCAATAAAGGTCTGAGCAAAACAGAGGATAAAGCCGTAAACGAATATATGCCCGACGATCAACGTCGTATTCCTTACAAAAGGATGATTTATTTCGGCGACGGAATGACCGATATCCCATCAATGAAAATCGTCAAAGAAAAAGGCGGAAATGCCATTGCCGTATATCGCCCGAAAAGTAAACATCGTAAAACGGCAATTCAACTTTTGGCTGATAATCGAGTAAATTTTGCATTACCTGCCGATTATCGCAAAAATTCTCAACTTGACCATGTAGTAAAAACAATCCTTGATAAAATGGCCACCGAACGAGATTTGGATATCTTAAAAATCAAAGAAGATAAAAAGAAAAAAATGGCTCAAGGCAAACCAAGCAAACTAAGTCGTAAGCTGACGATTCTTGCCAAACGGCTTGCCAAAAAGACCAAAACATCTTAAAGCAAATTTCGATAATAGCCGATTCTGTCGGCTATTATCATTACAAATCGCGCACTTTCACCATCATCGATATTTTGTGTTTTTCTTTTGCCGGCAACTTAACAAACAAATCGCCCTGATTTGCAGGTTCTACACAAACAAAATTTTTATATTGTCCTTGACTCATCTCTGCCAAATCTTTATTGGGATTCCATACCACCGTAGATTTTGATCCTTGTTTTTCTAAAGTTATAATTCGACCGAACACCTTATCTTCAATTTCAACACATCCCGTATGATTAACAAAAGCGCTGTCAAACTCACCGGTAATCCGCAAATCATTTTCCAAAGTATAGATATTTCCGTCAAGTGAGCTCTTATACTTGAGACCATCAAGCCCTTTTATTATTATCTTATCTCTGTCACCGACATTAAAATATGCATGCAAAGCCTCACTAAAATCAAACTCTGTCTCGCCATTATTAGTCGTTTCCAAGCAACATTCTAATCTGTCGGTAATTTTTATCATTAATTCGGCCGAAATATTTACTCCATATTTTTCATCAGGACTTAACGACAATTTTACTTCAATTTTTTCTTCATTGACCTCAATACTTTCAGGTTTCCACATCGAAAGTCTGGCAAAACCGTGTCTTGGTAAATTATCATTAAGTTTTTCTTCGGCAAATCTGGGCCAACACACAGGTATCCCGCCTCGAACGGCTTGCAAATTATCAAATTTATTTTTTTCGCCCAACCAAAAAACATCTTGTTTTTGTGATTTTGGTCGATATGACACCAAATTTCCGCCAAAAAGCGAGATTTTGCATTCAGCTAAAGAATTAGCCAAACTGATTAATCCGTTACCAATTGTTTTCATTTTTAGCCTCATTATATTTTTAATAATTGCAATCATTGTTCATACATTTTTTTATGTCAATATAAATTCGTTAAATTGACCTGATTTACCACAAACAAATTTATTTAAGGTATATTACTTTTTTATATTGATTTTAGACAAAAATTGTGATATAAGATATTCATTAAAAAGATAATTAAGATATTATTAACTAAAATTAAAAAAAAATGAAAAAACAATTAATCAGCTTTGTAGCCCAACAAAGCGGTACAGCAGAAGAAAAAATCAGCTCTTTGAGCTGGAGCGAAATGGTTAACTTTATATTACATCATCTTGCCGGCGAACGTAACCGTTGGTGCATAAATGACCGATTTATGTACTTTATGGCCAAATTCGGTCAGGAATGCATAAAAGAAGACCTTAAAACAGGACATGATTTTTCATCGGTTCTGTTTACTGTTGCAATGCAAAGGCTATCGAAAGGGGCTGTATTACATGCCCCAGTAGACCTACTGGAGACACTGCCATTTGAATTCCGTGGCTATTCGTCATACTATGACGATTACCACATTATGACACCGGGTTGTTTGGCATTCATCAACCAAGGTCTTTCCGTCGCTGCACAGCATGCGCCAACAAAAGATTATGCTCTAACAATTGCCTGGGGGTTACTTAGGCATTTGGACGAGCTTGGTGTTCGCTACGACAGATACTCACTTGATTGTGAAAATCCGTTGGAGGAAGGTAAACAACTATATCGCACGGCAAAGGCGATTATAGAAAACAACCTTCCAAATGAGGAAATTTTTGCCGGATATGCTCAACCGTATCAATGGCAAAAACACAAACAATGGTTGAGAACATACCTCAACCAAGAAAAATGTTGGCAAACATTTTTCAAAAAAATAGGCATTTCAAGCTTCGCTTTTAAGCATAGACTTAAAATTCGCAAATCAATTAAAAATGCTTAAAATTATCTCAAAAGAGTAACCGATAACACGGTTGCTCTTTTTTTATAAAAAAAAAGCTTTATTTAATAAAAATAATATGTTACAAAAAGCACTAAAATAAAATTATTAACTAAAAAATATATAATTATGGAAGAATTAAAAAACTTAGAAGCAAGATTCAAAGAAGCATTCTTTAATCTTTGTGTAAAGGAATTTGGCAAAGACTTTTGCTATTTTGACCATGACTTGGGATTTGACGGAAAATATGTAGCCTACACTCCCCAAGACTCTTTAAGGGAAATGGTTGTCTATGCGTGCAATAACAAAAAGATAAATGAAGTTATTGCATTGATTTTAGGAATAAAGAACAGCTTTCCTGAAATTCATTTTTTGGAAAAAAGTTATGTCGAGATGAGCAACAAAACAGTTTTGGAAATATTCCAAAGCTTAAAGAACATGATTGATAACACATCTCGCACCGAGCGCCGATACATACCATGTCGTTTCTTCAACGAGCAACAAGACGTTGCCATGGTGACGGTAACTATTGATGACATCTGTTTTGCGGATGTTATTATTGCATCTTCGTATGAAGAAGATGTTATAGACCTCGTATACTATGATGTAAAATCACGAATTCTTTTTAGTATACATAAAAAAAGAAGATAAAAATCTATTCCCTTGAAACATTTTTTGTTTTGAGGGTTTTCTTTTTTTTACAAATAATATTTTTCCCCTTGCCCCAACTTTGACGATGAACCCGAACCTAACACCTCTAAGTCAAAATCACCCAGCCAAATCAATTAGTTAGGTAAAATTTGACAATAAAGAAGCAGTAAACCGCAATCTTTATTATTTAATAGATAAAGGGCAACGCATTATAACCAAAAGAATATTGTCATATTTGTAAAGATTAATAAATGGAATTAACCACCGCATATCATAAATTGATGACATATAATAAGAAATACACCTACATAATAAAAGACGGACAAATTGTTTTCAATAATAGTTGGGCTTGGATTGTAGTATTCCAAGCCCTTAATAGAAGAAACTTCGCTATTGTAAAGTATTGTAATGGACAATATTCGGTGGTTGAAATGTAAAATCTTCTTGAAATTTCAAAACTTTTATAATAGCCTTTAATTGAACTTAATTCCGTAGAAAAGAATTAAGTTTAGGGCGTAGAAACCTTATGACAATAATCAGTCGTTAGCATAACGACTAAAACAAGTATGCCGACTATCTGTCAATGGACGGATGTCGGCTGAATAAGGTTTATCCAAATAAGCCGAGCCGTTTTTGATTATTGTCACGGTTTTCTAACATCCGCCCACCTTTTTTATAAACGGTGGGTTTTCTTTTACAAAAAAGTTAATATAGAAATTAGAAATCCGAGGCAGACAATGAAGACAATTATATATGTAATAACAGGCTTATTACTAACAGCTTGTTACAGTTACATTATGCATTCAACTAATGAAACCAATATAACAATATTAAAGATTAGTGATGGCGATACAGTAAAAGCAATCGTAAATGGCAAAAAAGAAAGTATAAGATTATTAGAAATAGATTGTTATGAAACATCAAAAAATAAAAGAGCCATTTGGCAATCTGAATATTTTGGATTGTCTATCGGTGATGTTATTAAAAAAGGTAATTATTCAAAAGAACAATTAAAAAAATTACTTGAAAAGAACAAAGAAGTAAAATTAGAATGGAGTAAACGGGACAAATACAAGAGAATTTTAGGAAAGATTTATTTAGATAATGGTCTTTATGTAAATGAATATATGCTTAATAACGGTGGTTGTGAAAAGTATATTGAAAGAAGAAAATAACTTTTGTATATATCTTAATACCTAGAAGATAAAGGAGCTTATAAAATGAAATCTTTAAGGCAAAAAAAATTTGGAGTTTGTTGTTATTGTGGGCAAAAAACTAAATTTTATAAAAGGTCGCATAAAGAGTGTCATAATAAATTTATGTTAGGTAATAATAAAATATTATCATTAACAGATTTAATGCTGAATAATAATTTTGATTTTAAGAAATATGATGATATTTTAAATGATTGCCAACAAAATTATTTTATAAATGATAATGAAAAAAAGAGCCTATTAATTAAAAGTTGGGAAAATACAATAACAAAAGCCCTTGAAGAAAGTTATGTATCAGAAGAATTAGAAAAGAATTTATTGCAATTTTCAGAAAAATATAATTTATCACAAGAAGATTTAGACGGTAATAAAAAGTTTGAAGAATTAACAAAGTCAGGAATAATAAGACAATTATCAGAAGGAAAAATACCCGAAGTAAAATATAATGGTATGTTGCCTTTTAATTTTCAAAAAGATGAGAAAGTCATATGGATATTTCAAAATGTTGAATATTCAGAAGTTAAAGAAAGAACAAGATATGAAGGTGGCTCAATAGGTGGAAGTTTCAGAGTAGCCAAAGGTATATATTTTAGAACAAGCTCTTTTAGAGGTCATCCTGTTCATTATCAATCAACCGAATATATTGGAACAGGAATTTTGGTTGTTACAAATAAACACATTTACTTTGGATGCCAACATCAAAATTTTAGAATAAAGTATGAAAAAATTGTATCATTTACACCATATAGCGATGGTATAGGAATACAACGAGATGCTATGACAGCAAAACCTCAAATATTTAAGATTGATGATGGATGGTTTATATATAATATATTAGCAAACATCTCTAAAATTGTTAATTAGAGCAAGGGCGGAATAAATCCGCCCTTTGTCATTACAACCCAAAATTCTCTTTATATCTGTAAAATATCGTTTTCGCTCGTATTCAAACTCACTTTCTTCAAAAGTTCGAACCATAACTTCCCCTAATTGCCAATAAAAAAACCACCTTAAAAGGTGGCTTTTTTACTGGCAGGGGCAGTAAGATTACTCGGCGCTTTGCTTGAGTTGCACAGGCGCAATTTTTGCGATATTTCGCAAAACCGGCGATACCCCCGTCTCGCCTATTGCTTGTAGTCAAACTCACGTCTTCGTGAGTTCGAACCTAACACCCCCTAAGCAAAAACAAAAGCCACACCCTTAGGTGTGGCTTTCGTTTTTGGCAGGGGCAGTAAGAACCGCTGCCATAATTTCTCTAACTTGCTGTTTATCCTGTGTATTTTTTCTAAAAACAAGGGTTTTTATTGTGTCTTGTGTTACAGAATTGAGAGCACTATAAGCCAGTATTTTCAAGGTGTCAAGCCTATTTTTATGCTTCGTGAAAACATGGCTATTTTCAAGGGCTTTGAGAGGTTTTTAAAAATGGCTTTTAAGCCTTTATTTTCAAGGCTTCTGATAGGTTTTCAATAGTTCGGTAATAGTCCATTGGTTCATAAACATTTCTCAATCGTTTTAGAAGCGTTTGTAAAGCATTAGAGAATGGTGGATTCTCCTCATATTTGTAGTGCTTGGTAAGCAAACGATTGCTCTTGATGTAGTTTATACGATGATTGCCGTTATGCTTGATGTATTCAACCACGGGACAGCCCTGATACTTGAATCCCATCTCCCACAGCTTTACGAGCCGACCTATCGGCAGCCGTTTGATGCTCCGATAGCCACAACAACTGCCGATGCTGTAAATCGTGAAGCAGTCAATCACTACCGAAGCGTTTGGAGTTCCTAGCGCAAACTCTTTCCTTCTCCGATACACTTGGCTGAAATGTTGGATAAACCATTGCCTATCGTTGGCTTGGCGATTGTAAATGGTATCCATAACATCCTCCCGATTCTTCTCTACAAAAGCATCTCTTGAACGCTTCAGCTCAAGGATTTTCTCATCAATCCTTTGTAGATGCTGATTATAAGTGCTTACTTCCATCATTGTCCTAGTATTCTTCTGCATACATAATGGTTAGAACTTTGTTTGTAAGTCTTGGATTACAAGCATTCGGAGAAAGATACAGAAACTTTTGGTCGTAGTTGTCTATCTTCCAAAAGATTTTATGACCTTTGTAATCAAAAGCTCCAAAGTCGTGTTCGTTATACGGGTCATTACCTTCATCAAAGTTATCAAAGGTTCTGACCTTGGTAATGATGGCTTCAATGTCTTCCTTGGTGTTAGAACGAATGCCACAAGTGAGAACGAGAGTTCCCTTTGATAAGTGCTTGCGGAAGTCATCGTTCTGTTGAGCGATTACTTCAGCATTACTCATTGGCTTCCATCTCCAACAAGGATAATACTTCAGCATCATCAAAGGCTTCATTCTCTTTGGCAATGTCGTAAGCTATCTTTCCTTCGTGGTTCTTGATGCTGCAATCAGTAACTTGAAACAAGTTCCAAACAACATCCATACGCATTGATACTTGCGGATGACCTAAAGCAATCATCAATGGAGTGTTGCCATCTTCATCTTGAGCATTTGGATTAGCTCCGTTGTCAATTAAGAGCTGCAAGCAGTCATAAGAGCTACGATAGCGTGCTGCAATGTGCAGCGGTGTCTTTCCGTGCTTGTTGGCTTTATCCACCCTTGCTCCATACTTGAGGAACTTGGCAAGAATCTCTGGGTCGCAATGCTCCTTGCATACCCACATAAATGGTGTCCATCCGTGATGATTATACGGAAGGTTAGTATTAACACCCTTTTCTAATAGCTCATCAATAGTTGTGAAATCGTCATTGCGTAATGCGTGCATTAACTGCAAGCGCAAAGCATCTTGAATATTACTCATTTTAAATCTCCTTTTAGCCCGTTGTAGCAGGGCAAGTTGGTTAATAAATCCGCTTTCAAGAAGATTTAAACATACCAGAATCGGCTTGTCAAGCCTGAAAATGCTGGTAACTGGTTGTTTTCAGGTAATTTATTTTAAATACAAGAGGTTAGACAATGAAAAAAGTTTTCATAAATAATTATGAAACTATGAATTAAGTATAGGAGAACTATGATGAAAGTATTGATTGAAACCATTAAGAACCGCAAAGGATACAAGCATTTCAAAGATGAAGATGCTATGAATGACTACCTTTCAAAGCATTGTAAGAATATTGCCAGCTATGAAATACTCAATGAATACGATGTAGCTGTTGATGAGACTAATGAAATGCTCCAATCATTCCTAGATGATTGTGAGACTATACATAACAAGCTGTTTTGGTTATTCAGACAACACGAGCATATAGACGAGAAGTATTCTTTGAAACTGCTATATGCTGCGGGTCGTCTCTATGATGGTATGAGTGCTATTAAGAAGTGCTTGAGATAACGTTATTTGCGAGTCTGCTTTTTCTTTTCCGCTGCTTCTCTTTTTTTCTTTTCTTTCATCCGTTCCAAGTTACGATTCCACACGTCTTGATTGATAATGCTAGCAAGTGATATCTGACCAGTTCTTTCTGATACACGCACAGATACATCATTGTCTTCATATTCCCTTGCAAGGTATAATGCTCTATCAACACATTTCTTAAAATGACAATCAATATAATCCATTGCAACAGCCCATCTTGAGTTACTACCCGATGAATTGAAATCTTTACTTACTGCTTTACTCCAAAGAAATACCTCATCTTCATCAAGGTTATACTTATTGCAAATATTCCTAAAGAAAGTTAATAGTTTAGGCGTGTTTCTCAACGATGGTCCTTCTACCATAAATCTTTCAACATAACCCTTTAAATTGGGAAATTGTTCTAATTGCTCTTTTTGACTTTTAGTTAAATTGTATGACATCTTACTTCTCCTTAACAATGGTTTATGTATGAGGTAAGAATAAAGCACCTATTAAAGAAAATCAAGAAAACCAATGAATTTATACTATTGTCTTGTTGGTTCAGGGATAGTTAATACACAGCCATTGTCAATCAATAGTTTGGCTATTCTTGGCTCAATCCTTGAAAGAGCAATGTTTAGAGCCGTTTCCGCATAGCAATTAACCCAGTTGATGTCAATTCCTCGGTCAATCAGCATTTGAATGACCTCTAACTTGGTATCAATGTCCATATTTTCATTACGGATTACAAGCATTATAGCATTGTAGCCAAGAATATTGCAGCGATTGATTTCAGCATTGTTATTTAATAGGAACTCAATAACATCGGCATTCGTGCCATCTTCACAAGCAATCAGAAACAATGTTGTTCTATTGATAAACAATGGAGCATCAATAAAGAAGTCAGGATGCTCTTCCATATATGCCTTGATTGTATCAACATCATCAATGCAAATGTCGCCTTCCATCTCATAATATGGCAATTCTGACAATGGCTTCTTCTTTATTAGGTCTTGGAGTTCATTGAGTAGTTGAAATACAGCAGCGGCTTCGCTTAATGGAATATATCTGTTGAAAGTATCTGTTTCGTAAGTGTTTTCTGTCATAATAGTCTCCTTATAGTTAACTTGTTCTGCTCACAAAAATATTTATCAGTTCAATTTTGCTGATTTTGATTTGGACAATTTCACCTGATAAATATTTGTGTAGTCCTCCTTCAGACTATGTTTCTAATAAATCTCACGAGAGCAGTATTTTCCCAGTAATACTGCTCTTTCTTTACTTCCTCCACCACATTCCATTTACTTCTTCTTTCTATTCTCATCCTATTGGCTTTGTCTCTAATTTAATCTACGAAGTAAAGAAATAGTATTATAATAGTATTTTGATTCTATTTTTATTATATTATACTCCTAAAAAATTGGCTTCTAACCCTTGCTGGATAAGGGTTTCAAGAATTGATGGTGAGAATATTCATTCCGCTTTTGGAAATATTCATTCCCGAAACGAGAATATTCATTTCCGAAGTGAGAATATTCATTCCGTTTGGGCTATAAAGTGAGAATATTCATTCCGCTACCCAATTTAGGTGGGAATATTTATTCCGCTCAATTTTGTTAAAATGAAAATTGGCAAAATCTCTCTGATAAATATTTTTGAGATTAAGAAAACAATTGAAGGAGTATATTATGACTATAAATCTTGAAAATATTAACAATGCTGAAGACATTGAAAACAATGAAGTTGCAGAACATTTATCAATACTAGAACGCTACATCCTAACATATATCAAGTTCAGAAGTAACAATGCTCACATCTATTATGGCAGTAATGAAGACATTGCCAAGCACGCACAATGCAAACTCGCATCAGCCAAAACAAAAGTCAATCAACTTATTCGCCAAGGCTACCTTGATAAAGGTCAGGATGAGTATGGTCGTAGAACACTTACACCAACTACAAAATATTACATTCCGTTGGATGGTGTTAATATGAGTAACAAGTCTAAAAGTCTTATGAAACAAGACATTCAGAACTTTGAAAGAATGGAGAAACAATACAAACAGGATATTGCAGAGCTAAAGCGTGCAAGAGCTGATTTAGAGCATCTATGTGCTATGCTTCGTGATGCTTTTTTAAGTAAAGGATACACTATCAATGACATTGAAAGAATGGTAGCTGATGAAGAAAGAAAAAAATTGAAAAATGGATTTTCTGAAAATCAAAACTATGGTTTTAGTATTGAAGAACAATCAAAAACTATTGAGAAACCATCGGAAATGATTGAAGAAACGCCTGTAATCGTCAATGATAACAACGATTCTGTGAATGAAACTCAAGCAAAGATTAACGAAATCCTCGCCAAGTTTCAGATACCAGCTGTCTGTTGATTACAGCTTGCCGTTTGATACATCTTTGAAGCGGTTGAAGAAGCTCTTAATCTTTTCAAGCACCGACATACGCTTGTTGTAACGGTCATCATTCGGAGCAAAGATGTCTGTCGGTGGTAACACATCATCAATATCCGTGCCGATTTCCTGCACATAGCCGTTGCGGAAAGCAGCATCAATGAACTTGTAGGTCTCTTCTTTGTTCAAGTTCTCTTTAGCGATAAGCTCATCCAGCTCTTCCATCTTCTTAGCTTGAACATACTTCTTCCAATCGCTATCAATCTTGCTGCTCGGTGTAAGTGATGAGATGAAGTTCAAAATCAAGTCTTTCTTGCTGCGCAACTCTGGGCTTGAATCAATAGACTTCTGAATGTCAATGATGATTTCCTTGTCCTTCATGTGCGTGTCGTGATACTTCTTAATGAGCATCAAGATGTAGTCAATGTTGATTTCAACTTGCTTAATCAGTTCCATCTCAAAGACGATGTCGTCATTAACATCTGTTTGCTCTTCGTGTTGTGGGCGTATAGTGTTGTAGATGTCAATATACATGCTGTGATAGTCTTGAACATCACGCTCGGTCAGAATACCTTTACCTTCAAACTCGTCAAAGGTTGTCAAAATGTTGCGTAGCTTCAAGATTGCACCATACAGCTTCACAAACTCTTTCATTGCTAACTCGCTGATGATACGCTCCCCAACCGGAAACTTCTCTTGCAACTCTGCAATCAATGCGGTGTAAGGCTTCATTTCTTTGCCTTTAGCATCGGTGTAGCCTGTTTCATAGTATTCCTTAAAGGTTTTCATCAAAACGATGCCACCAGCGTTTTTATCGCCAAAGAGAGCTATGCTGTCATTGGTAGCTTTTTCCAAGTTGCGGAAGCATACAATATTACCAAAGGTTTTGATAGAGTTTAGTATGCGATTAGTTCTTGAATAGGCTTGTAATAGTCCGTGAGCCTTCAAGTTCTTATCAACCCAAAGAGTGTTCAATGTTGTGGCATCAAAGCCTGTCAGGAACATATTAACCACTATAAGCAAATCAAGTTCACGGTTCTTCATCCGTAGCGACACATCCTTGTAGTAGTTCTGAAACTTGTCGGATGATGTGTCATAGTTGGTCTTGAACATCTCGTTGTAATCTTTGATTGCGCTCTCCAAGAAATCACGAGAGGTTGCATCCAAGTTGCTTGTGTCTTCAGAGTTCTCATCATCAATGCCATCATCAGAGTATTCATCACCATTGGCAGCAAAGCTGAAGATGGTTGCAATCTTCAACTTCTGCAAAGGGTTCTCGCTCATCTGCTTCTTGAACTCTTCGTAATACAAGCGAGCCACAGGGATTGACGATACCGCAAAGATAGAGTTGAAGCCAGTTAAGCGAACCTTGTCTTTGATTTCCTCAATCTTGTGTTGGTTCTTCGCTGTTGCGACTTCTTCAATATTCAAGAGCTTGCTGAAAGTATAGGCTTTATCGTTGCGCTTGGTCTTTTGGTTGAAGTGCTGCAAGATGTAGCTCACAATGTTGCTGATGCGCTGTGGAGAAGCAAGTGCTTTCTCTCGGTCAATGTTTCTAATCTTCTCATCTTGGATGTTCTCTTCTTCACGCATAGTGCTGACATAGTCAATCTTGAACGGCAGCACATTCTTATCAGCGATTGCATCAACTATTGTGTAAGTATGGAGCTTCTCGCCAAAGGCTTGCTCTGTTGTCATCAGCTCCGGACAACGAGCAGATCCAGCATTGACTGCAAATATCGGTGTGCCGGTAAAGCCAAAGATGTGATACTTCTTGAATGCTTTGGTAATACTTATCCGCATCTCACCAAATTGGCTACGGTGGCATTCATCAAAGATGAGAACAATGTGCTTGTCATAAGCTGGATGCTCTTTGTTCTGCTTAATAAAGCATGAGAGCTTCTGAATAGTCGTGATGATGATACGAGCATCATCTTTCTCAAGCTGCCGCTTCAATACCGCTGTGCTGGTGTTACTGTTGGCAGCACCTTTTTGAAAGCGGTCGTATTCTTTCATCGTCTGATAGTCCAAGTCTTTTCTATCAACAACGAACAACACCTTGTCAATAACATCCATCTTGCTGGCGAGTTGTGCAGTCTTGAAACTCGTGAGTGTCTTACCGCTGCCTGTTGTGTGCCAAATGTAACCACCACCTTCAACCTTGCCGTATTGCTTGTAGTTTGAAGAAGTCTTGATTTTGTTCAAGATGCGTTCGGTTGCAACGATTTGATATGGTCTCATCACCAAGAGCATTTGCTCTGATGTAAATACACAATACCTTGTCAAGATGTTCAACAGCGTATGCTTTGCAAAGAAAGTCTTGGCAAAGTCTATCAAATCTACGATTGGCTTGTTTTGTGCATCAGCCCACCACGATGTGAACTCAAAGCTGTTGCTTGTTTTTTTACCATGCTTGGCAGTAGCATTGATGTGTTCTTTGATGTGTGCTTCTCTTGTCGTGTTGCTGTAATACTTGGTATAAGTGCCGTTAGAGATAACGAATACTTGGATATACTCATACAATCCTGTTCCAGCCCAAAAGCTATCACGCTGATAGCGATTGATTTGGTTGAAGGCTTCCTTAATATCAACACCTCTACGCTTTAACTCTACATGAACTAATGGCAAACCATTGACAAGAATGCTTACATCATAGCGATTCTTATAGTTTCCGTCTTCTGTTTCATACTGATTGATGACTTGCAAACGGTTGTTGTGAATGTTCTTCTTATCAATCAGTATAATGTTTAACGATGGTTTGTTCTTCCATTGCCAATTCTTTTTGTAATCTTCTTGAATAGTAAAGGTTTTCTCTTTGATTCCATCATTTTGCTTGGCAATGTGTGTAGCAAAAAAGCTCTGCCACTCATCATCTTCAAAATGATAGTCATTCAATAGCTCTAACTGCTTGCGAAGGTTGGCAATAAGCTCTTCTTCATTATGGATTGAAAGATAATCGTAGGCTTGTTTTTCAAGTTGTTCAATAAAGGCTCGTTCAAGGTCTGCTTCGCTTTGATAATTAGCTTCTCTAACCTTTGGGGCTTCATATTCTGCTACAACAGTGTCTTTCCTAATTTTATTACGGGTTTTGCTCCCACAAACAGGGCACAATATCTATTCGCATTTCATCATAATTAGCTTCTAATCCTTTCAAATCTCATTTTATACGACTTTCGCAAGCTGTTAGGCTAACTTGTGGAACATATGCCGAACCTTATCTATACGGCTATTCGGGCGGCGGGGTTGGCAAATAAGTTTACCAGTAGCTGGCTGGTATCCTTTTAACTCTGTCAAGCAGACTCCCTGCCCATTTGTGAAATAAGTTAAATCGTTCCTGTATTCTTGAATACATCTGGCAGGGATTTCTCCTTTCAGAATGACCTCGTCATTCTTTATCTGGGTACTTACAATATCTGCACAATACCTTGGGGCATCATGATACGCCCGTGAGAGATATTCCTGCGGTGCATAAATTTCAAATTGGAGATATGGCTCTAATAGTTCTGTCCCTGCTTTTTTTAAAGCCTGCTCCAATACGATAGGGGAAAGCAGCCGAA
>JAFVWM010000001.1 GCA_017501665.1 Alphaproteobacteria bacterium
CATCACTCCATTGAACTGCATCGAGCAGAAACTTCGGGATTCTGATACCTTGACTATTGCCCCACTTCTGAATGGTTGTTGTCATATAAAACACCTCCATTATTAGTATATACATAGTATATCCGATTTTTGCAGATTTGTCAATGGTATTTTATAGATTTATAAAAAATATTTTTGTGGAGATAATAAAATTTATCACAATATATTGTATTTTTAGAAAATTTATGGTATTATAAAAGTGCGGAAAAAATTCATTGATAATATATGCCCCGTATAGCCCTAAGGCTAATCAAAAAAATAAAAAAATATTTTTTTATCTATCTATGGAAAAAGTCGGAGAGGGATATGGGGGTGAGCGTAACCTGTGGTAAGGGTGCGTAAACTCCAACGGAGTTTTCCACGCTTTCCATAGGTGGAGCGAGGGGGAAAAGGGAGAGGTGACTTTTTCTTTAAGGGAGCGTAAGCGACCGCTTTTTTGCTCTCCCTTTTCCCCCTTTATCGTTTGGAGGTGTTTTTATGCTGTCTGATAGGTCTGAATTGTTAAAACAACAAAGATTTTTATATATAAATAAAAATGCGCTGCTTAATCAGTTTTATGAGCAGATTGAGCCGTATGATTTTTATAGATACATATTTCCTGAAGGAGCGTTTGAGCGAAAAGGACATTATGAAGATAATAAACCTAATGCTATTGCTGTAACTATTGAAAAAAGGTATAAAGAAAATGGTATTGCAGTTGAGCTTAAAAGGAATGGTAAGGGTAAGAGATATACGATTACTGATAATCTTGAAGAATTGAATGAGCTTAATAAGGCTGAATTTACTATTATGTCCCCAATTTCATATTATGGGAAGCAGAGAAATGCAAAAAATGCTCGGTATTTATATGCTTTGGTTTTTGACCTTGACGGTGTAGATATGCCACAGCTCCGGGACGTGCTTCATCAGATGGATAATGATATTTTGCCCAGGGCTACTTTTGTTGTAAATAGTGGCACCGGATTGCATTTATATTATGTTCTTGATGAGCCTGTTCCTATGTATCCGCAAAATCAGTTGTATATGAAAGAGTTGAAATATGCTTTAACTCGGCAGATATGGAATAGGTTTACTTCTACGATTAAAGAGCCACAAATGCAGGGTATCATGCAAGGATTCAGAGTTATCGGAACGTGTACTAAACTTGGAGAGAAATTCCCTGTTGTTGCTTATTCTGTTGGCGATAGAATTTCGTTAGATGAGCTTTTAACTTTTATTCCTGATTCAAACGGAGAACAGCAGCACGTTAAAAGTATTATGATGAAAAGCCGGTTATCAATCGAGGAGGCAAAAGAAAAATATCCCGATTGGTATGAAAAAAGGATTGTACGAAAAGAACGCCGGGGCAGATGGACTATTAAAAGAGATTTATATGATTGGTGGCTTAATCGAATTAGAAATGAGATTAAGGTAGGTCATAGATTTTATGGTATAATGACTTTGGCTATATATGCAAAAAAGTGTTGTATCGAAGAGGGCGAGCTGATGAGGGATGCTTATTCTCTTTTAGATATTTATGATGATATGAGCGTTGAAGATATAAACCGATTTACAGAAGATGATATAAAATGTGCTTTGGAAATGTATAATGAGGACTATGTTACATTCCCCAGAGATGATATTGCAAAATTGTCTGGTCTGCAGATTGAAAAAAATAAAAGAAACGGAAGAAAACAGGCAGAACACGTTAAGCTGATGAATTTTGTACGTGATGAAATAAATGGTAATGTGAATTGGAGAGCCGGGAACGGAAGAAAAAGCAAAAAGAAAGTTATAATGGAGTATATGCGAGAAAATCCGGGTATAACAAAAAAGGCAGCAATAGCAAGAGCTGTGGGAGTAGATAGAAATACGGTTATAAAATACTATGATGAAATAGTTGCCGAGCTGCAGCAGGAACGTCTGCGATCCGAACGTATGGAACAGCTTGAGCGTGACGGTCATATTTCAGTTAAAATAACACCGTCACAGGAATTAAGTGATTATATTTTAGGTGAATTAAAAAATATAAAATAATATTAGGAGTGTGTGTTATGGCTCATCTTACGGTTGGTATGCGATTAGAGGGTACAAAGGGAA
>JAFVWM010000018.1 GCA_017501665.1 Alphaproteobacteria bacterium
ACTTCTTGAAAATAAGATGTAAATTACGAAATACCATTGCCATCACTACAAGGATGATAACTGCGCCGATGCCAAATATCAAGAAAGATGTCATATCGACATTTCCGTTTATAACTGGAGCATTGACTTCAAAACCATATACTTCAAGATTTGCACCACAGCACTCTTTTGCATCAAAGCCAACAAAATAATTTACCCAGTTTGGAGCCGCAAGTGAGCAGATTGTTGCAGCAATCATAAGTACCACTGCAACCCAGTGGAATACCTCTAAAATTTTCGCAATGATTTTCCCGAGTTTGTTTATAACTTTCATCTTACATACCTCCAAAGATTTTGATAATGAAAGTATATCAGAAATCTTAATGTTTGTCAAGTGTTTTTTAATGTTTTACATTAAATTATATATCTTTATCATTAAAACAACACTTAATCTATAGCTACCATATTTAATTCGCCAAATTGGAATTTGTCTTGCTTTGCTTAATTAGGTGTGCCCAAAACAAAGAAATACAATATCATTGAAATAATATCAATGGTCAAAACCACTGCCAAAATAATGCCGATGATTTTTAATATTTTCTTTGCTTTTCCTTTGTTTTTTTCCGTCATTACCTTTCGGCTGATTTCTTTGATTTTTTCGGTAAAATCAGATGTTTGAGCTCCGCTTTTTTCAGTCACTTCTTCTTTCAGAAGATAATCCATTGAACAGTCAAACAATTTTCCGAGTTCGATAAGTTTATCAGTTTCAGGATAGGCGATATCCGATTCCCATTTGCTAATTGATTGACGCGACACACCGAGAATATCAGCAAGTTGCTCTTGCGTATAGTTCAATTCTTTTCTTTGCCTTGCAATTTTTTCACCAAGTGTCATAATAATTTACTCCTTTATGTTTTTGTTGACCTTATTATAAAATATTCAACAAAAACATACTACCAATTCAGTGTTTCTAAATGTAAACTTCAGGTTGCGGAACTTATTTTTCATGTATTATCTTCATTCCAGCAAATTGGAATTTGATTATTTGCTTGAATATGTATATTTTGCGATTAATGTTTGTTCAATACTATCTTCCGTTGTATCTGCAAAAAGGGTTCTTTCATAAGCATAGCCCTCGTGTTCAAGACAAGCTTCCAACATAAAAAGGAATATGCCCATATCAATTTTATTGTAATACCGCACTTTATCGGCAGGCATAATTCCTCTCTTGCCGGGCTTCTTAAATCTGTATATCATCAAGTTATTGCTTGTATTTTCGACAATCCAAGGTTGTGTATTACAAGCACTTGGAGTGAAACGAACAATCTCTGCAACACCAAGAGTATCACCGCTCCAAATTTCATTCAAGGGTTTTCTCTTTGATTTGAACATATCTTTGCGGAACATATCTTCGGGCATTTTGGCTATTGAGATCATAATGACAAAATCAAGACCGTTTACCTGCATATTTTGCGGTTTTCCGATACCAAACCACAAAGCACCGATATTCTGTGATGCAAGATATAAATCAACCTGTTCGCCTATATATCCGATATTTCGCAAATATTCGCCCTTTGGTTCGCTGTAAAACAATATGCAGTATTGTCCACCTCTTTTGCAAGTGGTTTCGCTTTCGGGCACAATGAAAATCTCTGTTTTGATTTCGGGGTTGATTGGTTTTACCATTTTAATAAAGTCTTTTAGTCCTTGAACTTCACCATCGGTCAGTACATCAGTATTTTTGAATATATGAAAGGACTTTCGTTTGAATATCTGTTTGTAGTAATCCATATTCTCTCCGTCAAATTCTTATTTATCTGTGGGTTTATTATACCATACTTTTGAAAATAATTCAATCATTTCGCAAAAAAATTATTGATAAACGATAAAAAATGTTGAAAAATTATTGACAAACGA
>JAFVWM010000019.1 GCA_017501665.1 Alphaproteobacteria bacterium
CGCTAAGTAAAATTGATATAGTATATCAATTTTGTCTGCAAGCTCTTTGGAACATCTTAGCGAGGGAGTGCAGATGACAATCAAGCGAAACGAGCTTAGATGCCTAAGGCACACCCTTTAAGGTGTGTGCTCTACGGAAAAAAAATATTATTTTGCCGCTATAGCTCAGTGGTAGAGCACACCCTTGGTAAGGGTGGGGTCGTAAGTCCGATTCTTACTAGCGGCACCATTAAACAGGCCTCCTTTATGGAGGCTTTTTTAATGGTTGAGGATAGTTAGAAGCGGACTTACGGGGGCAAGAGTAAGTCCGGCGCCCGAGCCTCGCGTAGTAGAGGCGAGAAAGAGCGAGCGCTAGCGAGGTCTGTAAGACCACATCGTGCGTTAGCCGATGTGCATTCGCAACTAGCGGCACCATTAACCAGCCTCCCTTAAAGGGAGGTTTTTTAATGGTTTGAGGATAGTTAGAAGCGGACTTACGAAGTAATGTCCGGAGTGGATAGTTGGCGAAAACGAGTGTTGAGCTTAGCAAATCGCTTAGCGAAATACGAAGTTTGAGGCTTACGGCACGAGGAGGACCCACGAATAAAATGAGTGGGAGTGCCCATTCTTACTAGCGGCACCATTTTTGAAAATGCACCTTTTGAGGTGCTTTTTTTGTATGTATTCAAAGCCTTTGAATGAGTCCGATTGTTATGTTTGTGAAAACAGCAATTTTTCATAAATTATCGGACATTAAATCTTTCTTATTGCTTTTTTCACTATTTATGATAACTTTTTGGCAATTAATTACGGAGAAAAACATGAACAAGTTAATCATTTGGGATTTTGACGGAGTTATTGCGGACAGTGAAAAACTATGGGTTTCTGTTTGGCTCGAAACATTAAAAAAGGAAAAAAACCTTACTCTTTCAGAAAAAGAAAAATTAGATTTGCTTGTCGGTATTGCAGATAAAAATAAGAAAGAAAATTTGGAAAGATATTTCCCTTGGCTTAAATTAGATGCTGATTTTATGCAAAAAATTGATGAAGGCGAAGTGTATAAAGGAATGCATTTTATGCAACCAATAGAGGGGGTTGAAACGGTAATGCAAGATAATCGTTTTGAACAATGTATCGCTACTGGAGCAACCAAAGAGCAACATTCTTGGAAAATGACACAATTTAAATGGATTGAGCAATATATGTCGCCAGAAGATTATTTTACTGTGGATATGGTTAATCACGGCAAACCGGCTCCTGATTTATTTTTGTTAGCCGCAAAAACAAAGGGATACGAAGCTAAAAATTGTATTGTTATAGGCGATAGTTTGAACGATTTTAAGGCGGCGAATGCTGCCGGAATGAAAAGTATCGCTTTTGTGGGAGCAGAAGGAAATAATACTCCGGAATATCGTCAAAAATGCGCTGATACAGGAGTTATCGCCGTTTGTGCAACCATGAAAGAAGTTAAACAAGCAATAAATAATTTTGCTAACGAAATAAATTTATTTAATGCAAAAGATTCTTATTCAAGATAAAAGGTTATGAATTTTTTCTTTTAATATAGCAAATTCTTGCGCATAGTTAGTCCGATAAGCGCATAGTATCGCGCACCATTTTATAAAAAGCACAGTCCCAAAGTGTACGATTTTTTTGAGAACTGTTCAAATCGTTTTTTATATACCCTCCTTTAGAATCAATAGGTTATATCTTAATGAACTTGTTAATCTAAATGTACGTTTTTTGATTTAGCACTTTTTAATTTATTTTTTACTTAAAATGTGATATCATTAACGTATGACGATAAGGTATTAGCATTACTACGGAGGTTATGATGACAGAACAAATAGAAATAGAAGAATACCATTTAATTTATAACAGGGATGAAACATCTTTTGATGTAAAAGAGGGCTGTGATGAAGAGCACGATGAGGCTATGCGAAAAGCTGAGAATGCATATTTAAAAGATTACGGATATAATCTTCCTGTAAAAGATGAGCTCAGAGAAGTGGTTCATGCATTGGTTGTTATGGATGCGATGGAAACCGCCTTAAAAAAACGAGGATTAAAGCCCAATGAGAAAGAACAAGGATATCTTAGTTATCGAAGTAATATGACTAATGAACTTAAAAAACACGGAAAATCCAACGTAACACAACAATATATCTCGCAGAAAATCGACTATAGTAGATAATTATTGATGATATTAGGAAAAAAACTTTGAGAGTAGACATATTAAACATCAGTATTAATAGTATATTGTATACAAAGAATATTGATGCGGACACGTTGTATTTTGAAAGTCTTTTGGAATCTATATCCCGTGATGGGATATTAGTAAAACCAGTTGTAATAAAAAATGATGAAATCACTTATCTTCTAGAAGATGGTCACTTAAGGATAGAGGCCTTGAAACGCTTGGGTTTCTTGGAGGTTAGGGCCGTTGTATTTATTCCTGAGGAATATGAAAAAAAAGAAGATGTAAAAGCAAAAATCTCTGATATCTTATTAGTAAATTGTGGTCTTACCGATACAGAAAAATTATCTGCGCCCTATTTTGAACAACCCAAGCTGTTTCTAAATTTGACAAATTCTTTGGGTAAGGTTCGTGAAGATTTTAACTTTATTCATTCAAACCTTGTAACAAAGGCTGTTGCCGGCATTGAAGATAATAACAAACGAATTTATTTGGTGCAAAACAAATCTAATGAAATAAATGAATATCTTAAGCAAAAAATATCTCTTATAGATGTTTCTTATAATATGGAAAATCTGATCAAAGCCCAAAATAAATCTAACAATATATACCTAAGTAAGATATTATTTTCAAAAGATTATATGGAACAAACCATATCCTCATCAAATAATATCATTGCATTTTGCGACAAGCAACCTGATGTAACAAAAATTTTGGGTAAAAATAGTGTTTTATCTGATTATGTTGCTAAGGTTGTCAATAATATATCTCAGACAACAGAAACACTGAAACATTCAAAAGTTAATTTTCAAGATTTTGTAGCTGAAAAAAACAACTTAGTGGCCGATAATAAGCTATTTAAATTAAGAAATTTAAATAGCTTTTCAATGAAATATCTAAATCTTACAAATAATGATGGGCAAACACCCACATCTGGTTTACAACAAAATAATATCAATCTTAGTAATATAGAGGTTAAAAATACTGCTACCTCTAAAAAAAATAATCATATCAACGGTAAAGATGAATTGTCGTTAATCAATATTGAAAAAGTAGCGCTTCAAAAACAAAATAATGATAATAAGACACCTGATACTTTGAAATTCCTAAGAGGAATCGGAAATGCACGGAAATTGCCCTTGCTCGAAATCAGTGATCTTCACAATCAAGATACTTTTATGGAAATTGGAGAAATACTAAGACCTTCGAAAAATAAGCCTAAGAATACCATTATTGCCCCTGTCGTTTTAGATAGTGTCAGAGAAATAAATGCGCTGATAAACATTATAAAGCCACGCAATCAGGAATCGATTAATATTAATCCAAATGTCAGCAAAAAAGCTCAGGAAATAAAGGCTTTAGTAAAAACGTCAAAACCTAGCATTCAAGAACCGATTAATATTATTTCAAGTATCAGAGAAAAAGCTCAGGAAATAAACCGCTTGATAGAAAACCCCAAACCTAACATTCAAGAACCGATTAATATTAATCCAAGAATCCGCGAAAC
>JAFVWM010000020.1 GCA_017501665.1 Alphaproteobacteria bacterium
CGCAGCCGGCAATATTATTCCGTCTTCAACCGGTGCAGCTAAGGCTGTGGGCAAAGTTATTCCTTCATTAAACGGAAAATTGACCGGTATGGCTTTCCGCGTTCCGACATTGGATGTTTCTGTTGTTGACTTGACGGTTAAGTTGGCTAAAGAAACAACTTATGAAGAAATCTGCGCCGCAATGAAAAAAGCTTCCGAAGGCGAATTGAAAGGCGTTTTGGGCTACACCGAAGATGAAGTTGTATCATCTGATTTTATCGGTGATGCCAGAACATCTGTTTTTGATGCCAAAGCCGGTATTTTGTTAAATCCTACTTTTGTCAAAGTTATCAGCTGGTATGACAACGAATGGGGCTATTCAAACAAAGTTTTGGAGTTGATAGCTCACATGGCAGAAGTAAACGGTTAATCCGTATTCTGATGAAAATGACATCGATTTTAATATCGATGTCATTTTTTTTAGTTTGCATAAATAAACAGATGCTTTTTTTCTTGCTTTTATGTTTCTAAACTATAAGATAATCCTATATTTGAATAAAAAGTGAGTAAAATTGATGAAAGTAAATAAAACTCTCGGAATATTTTTGGTTGTACATTTTATTATTTGGTCTGTTTTGCCGATAATTTTACGACCTAATTTACCGATGGATTCTGCCGAAGCGCTTATATGGGGATTTATCGGAGAATGGGGAACAAACAAACATCCTCCGGTGTCAGGTTTTTTTGCTAATCTGATATATCAATTAACATCACATCCGTCATCATTATATATATTAAGTCAATTATTTATCATCGGCGGATTTATCTACATATATAAAATTGCTCGTTTGTTTTTACCTGAAAACAAATCACTTATAGCTACCCTTATTTTAGAAGGCGTGGCATATTACAATATGGTAACCTCCGAATATAACGTAAATATTATTGCACTTATGCTTTGGCCGGCAGCCACATATCATTTTTACCTTAGTATAAATAAAAATAAATTATCAGACTGGGTAGCATTCGGTTTATTTTGCGGATTAAATATTTTAACTAAATATGTATCCGGTGTTTTACTGATTTGTTTTGCTTGTTATTTGTTGTTTACCCGCAAAGGCAGAAGTTGTTTTAAGTCTTGGAAATTTTACATCGGTGGAACAATAGCTTTTGTAACCATTATACCTCATTTGATATGGCTTCATAATCATGATTACTTTGTGCTTAATTACTTTTTAGGTCGTTCGCAAGGAGGAAAGAGCATGTCATATGGTTTGGCTCATATTGTCTATCCGCTCAAATTTTTGGGTTCGCAACTGTTAACATCGGCCTTTGCTTTGCTGGCACTTATTACGGCACATAAACTCAGTCCTAAAGAAACAAGCTCGCACAACAAAAAAGATAAAAAGTTTCTTTTTATGGTCGGGGTTTTACCGGTCTTGATAATGGCATTAATTTCACTTGTTTTTGGTATAAAATTAAAAAGCATGTGGGGATCACCGGTAATGTATTTACTGGGAGTTTGTTTTTTTGTGTATTTTCCGTTTAACATAACAAAATCATATAAAATATTATTAAAAACATCGTATATAGCTTTATTTTTATTTGCTTTTGTTTTTACGATGCAAGTTTTGTTTACCACCTCGGCAAAATTCAAAATCAACGCTTCTGATTTTACAACTGCGGTCAAAGGCGAAAATTATGAATATGTAGGCGGAAGCGTATGGTTGGCATCAACAGTTGGTGTTTATGCTCACAATCATCCTAAGGTATTATTTTTGATGTCAGCTAAAGATAATCCTTGGATAAATATGACAGATGTAAAAGAAAAGGGTATTTTAGTTGTTACCGAAGATTTATGGGAATATGAAAATTATCAAAAAACCTTTGCAAATTTATCCAAACCTGAGGTATATTTACTAAAAGCAAAAAATATTTTAGGAAAAGAAAGAGAGCATAAGCTCTATTACGGCTCTATAAAAGGAGATAAAAATGAGAGAT
The DNA here is from genome assembly GCA_017501665.1 of Alphaproteobacteria bacterium. Classification (GTDB taxonomy): domain Bacteria; phylum Pseudomonadota; class Alphaproteobacteria; order RF32; family CAG-239; genus CAZU01. Next base: position 1,981 of record JAFVWM010000020.1, read on the forward strand.
AGTATCAGCGTTGTAATTTCGGCATATAATGAGAGCGAAAGCGTCAACGAGCTTTACAAAGAACTTACTAAGGTAATGAAAGAATTGCCGTTGAAAACTTATGAATTGATTTTTGTAGATGACGGATCTTCTGATGATACTTATGAAAAATGTCAAAAATTACAGAAAAAAGACTCTCATGTAAAGATTGTGCATTTAAGGCGCAACTTTGGTCATGAAATCGCAATGACTGCCGGTATGGATTATGCAAAAGGCGATGCCGTTGTATTTATGGATGCCGACTTACAACATCCGCCACACTATATCAAAGATATGGTAAAATATTGGCAGGAAGGCGATGATATTGTTTTGACCAAACGAGTAGAAAATCAAGCAACATCTAAGTTCTATGATTTTTGCGCTGCCTCATTCTACAAGATTTTAAATTTCTTATCAGATACCAAAATTCCGGCTAAAACTCCGGACTTTAGACTTGTTGACCGAAGCTATGTTGATTTTTTGAAGAAATTTAACGAACAAGACAGATTATTCAGAGGTTTATTATCTTGGGCAATGCCTCGTGAAAAGGTCAAAATAATAGATTTTGTTGCCCCCGATCGTTTTGCCGGTGTTTCAAAATACAATTATCGCAAATCATTGGCTTTGGCTTTTAACAGCATTGTTCAATTTTCGACTCGTCCGTTAAGAATGTCGATTTATCTTGGATTGATTACCGCATTTATTTCCGGCTGTTTAGGTTTATACGTTATTATCGAACACTTTATTTTGCGTCACCCGACCCCCGGATATGCCACAATTATGACCACCGTAATTTTCTTAGGTTCGATTCAGCTGATTGTGCTTGGAATTATCGGCGAATATATCGGCAAAATCCACATGGAAGTAAAAAAACGTCCGTTGTATATTGCCGAATATAAAGATAATGAAACGAAAGATAAAAAATAATGAAAAAGCTTATATTCAATGCTGATGACTTTGGAATTTCTCAAGGTGTAAACGAAGCAATTTTTAGGGCTCATACTGAAGGTGTCTTAAACTCTACCAGCATAATGATAACCTTAAAATATGTTCCTCAGGCATTGGAATTGGCAAAACAAATGCCAAATTTAAATATCGGACTTCATGCTAACTTAACCAACGAAAATTCTGTTCTGAATAAAGAAGAAATACCGTTATTGGTTAATGAAAACGGCAAATTTAAGCATGGATTTGTTAATCTGGCTGTTTTATCTGTTTTACACCCGAAAGAGCTTAAAAATCAGGCAAAAAAAGAAATAAAGGCTCAAATAGAAAAAGCTTGTTCTTGCGGAATAAAGCTTACTCACTTAGATTCTCATCGCCATATTCATATGATACCCGCAATTTTTAAGGCTTGTATGGAATTGTGTGAAGAATATAACATTCCGCGTCTTAGGTTTGTAAATGAAAATCCGTTTACAACCATCAAACAAACCAAGAGCAAAGATTGGATAACCGACGGAGGTCTGATAAAAAATTTGGTGCTTATCTCATGCGCTGTTGTCAACAAAATATTATTCGGTTTTAAGTCCGATACATATTTTTACAGTATTATAAATACCTGTAAAATTACTCGAGATAAACTAAAGTCTTATAAAGTACCAAACGCCTATAATGTTGTTGAAATAGGCATTCACCCCGGTTTACCTGAAATTGATAAGCAAAATATGGCCGATGTTTTTGATGACAATATTCTAAAAGACTATCGCCAAAAAGAGTTAGAAACTCTGCTTGACAAGTCAATTGCTCAAGAATTTGTATAACATCCCTTTAATAACCAGATGAGACAATTATATAAAGGGTAACAAATTTTATTTTATAAGGAGCGAACAAATGAAAACAGTTACCCTCAATAATGAAGTCAAAATGCCCATAATCGGACTTGGTACGTTTTTATCATCGGCAGGCGATGCATATAAAGCAGTTCGTTGGGCTCTGAAACTCGGTTATCGTCATATTGATTGTGCCTCAATTTATGGCAATCAAAATGAAGTAGGGCAGGCTATACAAGACGCCATAAAAGAAGATAATATCAAACGCGAAGACTTATTTATTACATCAAAATTGTGGAATGATTCTCATAAGATAGAAGATGTAAAACCTGCATTTGAACAAACATTAAAAGAGCTAAAGCTGGATTATTTGGATTTATACCTGATTCATTGGCCGGTAGCTCAAAAAAAAGGCACTCAAATGCCGACATCTGATGACGATTGGTTATCCTTGGAAGAAGTACCGTTATGGGAAACTTATTCCGAAATGGAAAAACTTTATGAACAAGGCTTAAGTAAAGCAATCGGTGTATCAAATTTTAATAAAGAGCATTTGAGCAAGCTTATTTCAAAAACTCAAATTATGCCGGCAGTAAATCAGGTAGAATGTCATCCGTTACTTAATCAAAAGGAACTTATTGATTATTGTTCAAAAAATAATATTGCCATAACAGCATATTCTCCGCTTGGTGCCCAATATAGTCACGGCAGTTTGCTGACTAATCCGCGCATTGTGGAAATAGCCGGCAAAAATAATGCTACGCCGGCACAAGTTTTATTGGCATGGCAAATTTCTCGTGGCGTCATAGTTATTCCGAAATCGGTGCACGAAGACCGAATCAAAGAAAATTTTGCTTCATTGGCATTGAGCTTAGATAATGATGATATCAAAAAAATTGATGAGATGAACGAAGACCGACGTTTTATTACCGGTGAAGCTTTTATAAACAAGAACAAAGGTTACAATTATATTTTTTAAATCTCAATTCACAAAAAAAATCCTCTTTCGTTGCAAAAGAGGATTTTTTTACATTGTAATTAAACTTTAGAATTGTTCTTGCAATTCAAAGAAGTAAGATTGCGGATGATCACAAACCGGACATTTTGCCGGAGCGTTAGAAGTTTCAACACGGCAACCGCAATTTGCACATTCCCAAATAACTTTTGTCGGACGAGAAAAAACAGTACCTTCGGTAATAGCTTTTAACAAAGCGTTATAACGTTCTTCGTGACTTTTTTCGATTTTTGCAACCATATCAAACAAAGAAGCAATTTTTGTAAAGCCTTCTTCACGAGCTTCTTGAGCCATACGAGCATACATATCTGTCCACTCATAATTTTCGCCTTCGGCGGCATCTTTTAAATTTTCCATAGTAGAAGGAATTTCACCGCCGTGCAACAATTTGAACCAAATTTTAGCATGTTCTTTTTCATTGTTGGCAGTTTCTTCAAATTTAGATGCTATAATATTATATCCTTCTTTTTTAGCCTTAGAAGCATAATAAGTATATTTATTGCGAGCTTGCGATTCGCCGGCAAAAGCTTCCATAAGATTTTTTTCGGTTTTTGAACCTTTTAGTTCCATTAGTCGTACTCCCATATAGTTATTACATTTTTTTCTCCAAATATTCTTGTTCGTTTTTTTTTACTTGTCAAGAACAATAAAAATGCTATTTAAATATCAACAAAACAAATTTAAGGAGTAAAAAAATGAAAGCTGTTGAAATCAAAAAAGATATTTATTGGGTTGGTGCAAAAGATTGGAATTTAAGAGAATTTCACGGATATAACACCCCCGACGGCTCAACTTATAATGCTTATCTGATAATGGATAAAAATATAACTTTGGTTGATGGTGTAAAGCATTATATGACCGAAGAACAATTGAGTAGAATGAAATCAGTTGTCGATTTTAATGAGCTTAAATATGTGGTGGTAAATCACGTTGAACAAGATCACTCCGGAAGCATTCCGCAAATTATGAAGTTGGCTCCTCAAGCTGAAATTGTTACTAATATGGCCGGAAAACAAGCTTTAGAAGCACATTATGACACAACAGGGTGGAATTTTAAGGTGATTAAGACCGGAGATGTTATAAACATCGGTAGCCGAAATATTACTTTTTTAACAACTCCTATGCTCCATTGGCCTGATTCGATGATGACTTATGTGGTTGAAGACAAAGTCTTGATGTCAAATGACGGTTTTGGTCAACACCTATGTTGCGAGGCTTTGTTTGTCAAAGACTATCCCAATGATTTGGTTTTTAAAAATGCCAAAAGTTATTATGCTAATATTTTAATGCCTTTCGGTAAACAGGCTCAAAAAGCTTTATCGGGAGCTTCGGAGCTTAAACTTGATATCGATATGATAGCTCCTTCTCACGGTCTTATTTGGTCAGGCAAAGAAGAAGTAAATCAGATTTTGAGTGCTTATGGTTATTGGGCAGAAGGAAAGAGCGAAAATAAAGCTGTTGTTGTTTATGATACCATGTGGGGCGCAACTGCCAAGTTGGCCGAAACCGCTATGGCCGAATTTCAAGATGCCGGTATCAATGTGATAAAATACAACCTTGGCATTACACATATTTCCGACGTTATGACCGAAGTTTTGGATGCAAAATACGTTTTGGTCGGTACGCCAACCTTAAATAATCAAATTTTTCCGCGTGTTGCCGGATTCTTGACTTATATGAAAGGGTTACAACCGCAAAACAAAAAAGGTTTTGCTTTCGGTTCGTACGGTTGGAAACCGGGAGTGGTTATGGAAGTTAAGAAGGTTATGGACGACTTAGGCTGGATAAAAACCGAAGCTTTTGAGGAAAAATATACGCCTAAATCAGATGTTTTAGAAAAATTTGCTTTACAATTACGCAATTTTATAAAATCTGATAATTAACTTTTTATACTTGCGTTAGCATAAAGTTTTGGTAATATCAAGGTATTGTTTTTTACCTTGATAATGGAGCTTTTTATATGGAACAAAAAATTGTAAAAGTCGGTAATGTAGAAATATCAAATCGTTTACCTTTTGCACTTGTGTGCGGACCTTGCCAAATTGAAAGTAAACAACACTCAATCGATATTTGCGGTGAAATGATTGAAATCACTAAGGAATTGAACATTCCTTACATCTTCAAAGCATCTTTTGATAAGGCTAATCGTTCGTCAATTTCCGGAGCCAGAGGTGTCGGTTTTGACAAGGGTATGGAAACTTTTGATGAAATTAAAAAACTATACAACAATATTCCGATTGTAACCGATGTTCACGAAGCTCATCAATGTGCCGAGGTCGCTAAACACGTTGATATGTTGCAAATACCGGCTTTCTTATGTCGCCAGACAGACTTAGTCGTTGCCGCAGCTAAAACAGGTAAGGTCGTAAATATAAAAAAAGGTCAATTCTTAGCACCTGAAGATATGAAAAATGCTGTCAAAAAATGTTTTGATGCCGGCAACGAAAATGTATGTTTGACCGAAAGAGGTACATCATTCGGTTATCATACCTTGGTTGTTGATATGGGCGGTTTTTCGGTTATGGCCAAAACTACAGGTTGTCCGGTTATTTTTGATGCCACTCACTCGGTACAAAAACCCGGCGGTTTAGGAACATCAACCGGTGGGAACAGAGAGTTGGCACCGGTTTTGGCTCGTGCGGCAATTGCAGCCGGAATAGGCGGATTGTTTATCGAAACTCACGAAAATCCTGATAAAGCCTTGTCCGACGGACCAAATACCATCGCCTTAAAAGATATGAAAAATATTTTATCATATTTAAAAGAATATGACGCCATAACCAAAGCAAAAATCGTTGATTTCTTTTAAGATAAAATGAAATTTTCTGATGAAGGATATATTATAAATTGTAAAAAGCACGGTGAAAGATCACTTATTTTGACCGTGCTTAGCAAAGAAAACGGCAAAGTTTGCGGTTATGTAAAATCAGGATTATCAAAAAAGAATTTGGCAACGTTCCAATTGGGTAATTTGGTAAAAATTGATGCATGGTCGCGTGTTGATGACAATATGCTTTCACTCAATGTCGAACTTATAACACCACATGCCGTAAATTTTATATCCTCTCAAAAAAAATTGACGGCCTTATCATGCTTTTGCGCACTTAGCGATACCTGTTTGCCCGAGCTTCAGCCCTTGGACAGATTTTATTATTTGGTTGAGAGTTTTATTAATCTGATAGATGAAGATAATTGGCTAACGCATTATTCTTTATATGAGTTTTATTTGCTTGATTTTCTCGGGATCGGAATTGATTTAACAGAGTGTTCTGCCACATCAACGCATGAAAATTTAGAATATGTATCTCCCAAAACAGCAAAAGCCGTATGTAAACAAGCCGGAGAACCATACAAGGACAGATTGTTCAAATATCCTAAATTTATTGTTGAACACAACTTTAATCCGAGCCTTGAAGAAGTCAGTGAGTTACTTAAAATGACCGGATTTTTCCTCAATAAAAACTTTTTTCAAAATCACGGCTTGAAATTTCCGATTTGTCGTGATAGTTTGGCAGAAATTGTAAAGAAAGACTAAGGTTTATCAATGGATAATACAGAAGAAAAAATTAAAACGGTTGCCTTGGCCGAGGAACTCAGCTCCCGCTATTTGTCCTATGCTATGTCAACCATTGTATCTCGTTCGCTTCCTGATGTCAGGGATGGCTTAAAGCCGGTACATCGTCGTTTGATGTACGCTATGCGTCAACTTCACTTAGACCCGAAATCAGGGTTTAAGAAATGTGCTCGTGTGGTCGGTGATGTTATCGGTAAATATCACCCGCATGGTGATTCTTCGGTATATGGCGCAATGTGTCGTTTGGCACAAGATTTTTCGGTGCGCTACCCTTTGGTTGACGGGCAAGGCAACTTTGGTAACATTGACGGAGATTCTCCGGCTGCAATGCGTTATACCGAAGCCAGACTTACCGAATATGCCATTGCATTGATGGAAGGTTTGAATGAGGACGCAGTCGATTTCAGAGATACTTACGACGGAGAAGAACAAGAGCCTGTTGTAATGCCTTCGGCTGTACCTAACTTGTTGTGTAACGGCTCAAACGGTATTGCAGTCGGTATGGCTACCAATATTCCTCCACATAATTTATCCGAAGTTTGTGATGCGCTTTTGTATATGATTGAAAAGCCCGATGCAACAATCGAAAATTTGGTTAAAAAGCTTAAAGGACCGGATTTTCCTACCGGTGGTATTATCGTTGATAAGTTTTCAACAATTTTAGATGCCTATACAACCGGAAAGGGTAATTTTAGAGTTCGTGCCAAGTGGGAAAAAGAAGATTTAGGTATGGGACAATATCAAATTGTTGTTACCGAAATCCCTTATCAAGTTGTAAAATCAAAGCTTATTGAACGTATAGCACTTCTTTTGCAAGAAAAGAAAGTTCCGTTGTTGGCTGATGTCAGAGATGAATCAGCTCAAGATGTTCGTATTGTCTTGGAGCCGAAAAATCGTAATGTTGATGCTAATATGCTCATGGAATTGCTTTTCAAAAATACCGAATTGGAAACAAAATTTAATATGAATATGAATGTTTTGGATTCTGATGGTGTGCCCAGAGTTATGAGCATTGCTGAAGTTTTGCGCGAGTTTTTAAATCATCGTATCAAAGTTTTGGAACGTCGTACATCTCATCGTTTGCAAAAGATTATCAATCGTTTGGAAATTTTGTCCGGTTATCTGATTGCGTACTTAAATTTAGATGAGATTATTCGCATAATCAGGGAAGATGATGAGCCGAAATCTTCATTAATGAGCCGTTTCTCGTTAAGCGAAATTCAAGCCGAATCAATTTTGAATATGAAATTGCGCAATTTACGCAAGCTTGAAGAAGCCGATATTAAAAAAGAATTTGATGATTTGACTGCCGAAAAAGCTGAGCTCGATGCTTTAATGGCTGATGAGGCTCTGCGTTGGCAAAAAGTAGCCGAAGAAATTAAGGTTATCAAAGACAAATTCGGTAAAAAGACTGCTTTAGGTCGTCGTCGCACCGAATTTGCCGAAGTTGACGTCGAAAACATCGATATTTCTATCGAAGCTTTGGTTGAAAAAGAGCCTATAACGGTTATATTATCACAAAAGGGCTGGATACGCTGTATGAAGGGGTATGTTCCGCTGTCAGAAGAGTTTAAGTTCAAAGACGATGACTCGTTGCTTTTAGCTATTCATGCACAGACTACTGATAAAATAATCTTATTCGACAGTGTCGGTAAGTTCTTTAACATCAATGCCTGTGATATTCCGTCAGGGCGTGGTTTCGGTCAGCCTTTAAGACTTATGGTCGATTTGGGTAACAATGACACCATAACCGAAATGTTTGTATATGAACCAAAAACTAGTTATGTTATTGCATCCAATAAAGGTTATGGTTTTGTTGTTGATGAAAATCATCTGATTGCACAAACACGACAAGGTCGCAAGATTATGAATGTAGCTGAAGGTGAATACACTATGTTTTGTAAAAAAGTAACCGGTGATATGATAGCTTTGGTTGGTGAAAACAGAAAGATTTTAGTATTCAAAATGGAAGAAATTCCGACTATTGCTCGCGGTCATGGTGTTTGCCTGCAAAAATACAAAGATGGCGGATTAAGTGATATGCAAATATTTAATGAAGCCGATGGTTTTTCATATAACCGTTCCGGAGGTGTTAGTGTTGAAAAAGATTTGCTTACATGGCTCGGACACAGAGCACAGGTCGGAAAGCTTGCACCTTTCGGATTTTCAAAGAATAACAAGTTTTTAAAGTAGGAAATATGTCGGAAGTTTTATTTGAATATGTAAGACAAGGAACATCAGTAAAGGTAACAGCCATTGAAACCGAAACCGGTATAGAAGCTGTTGTTATTGTTCCGGCTAACTTGTCCGAAAATCAAATGCAGGCTAAAGCCTTACAAAAATTGCGTTACATTATGCAAAAAAAGATAGAAGAATAGACAATAAAGATTGTGGATAAAACATATATACATAGCGATAATGTTTCCAATTTAAAAAATTATGCTTATAATATCCCAAGGCTTAGGGAAAAGCCTTGGGGATTTTTTTATTTTATGGGGAATTTATCAGATGTCATATAAAACAGCTGACAATATCGGTGATACAACAGCTTTACCTGAATTTATGAGCGAAAAAAATAATAATCAGAACAATGTTATAATTGAAGAGGGATCTTCTTGGCTCAATAATAATTTACACAAGCTTATGATTGGTATAAGCGTTATATGGTTTGCCGTTGTTTTGATATATATTACTCAATTTTTCGGTTGGTCAAATTTGTTTTTGATGATGCCTGATGAGTTTGGCGGTTTTTTAGCCGGCGTAACACTTCCGTTAGCAATTATCTGGGTGGTTATGGCCTATATTGACAGAGGTTCATCTTTTAAGCAAGAAGCTAAGTTTTTACGTGCCTATATGAATCAACTGGTTTATCCTGAAGATAAGGCTCCTCAAACAGCTAAAGCAATGGCGGATGCAATCAGATCTCAAGTGGTTGAGTTGCAACAAGTTTCAAGGCTTGCTCATGAACAAACATCACAAATAAAAGATGCTATTAAAAATAACGTAGATGATTTTGCCAAATTGGTTGCAAAATTAGATAATTATTCCACAAAAACAATTGTAGAATTAAGTGATGGAGTAAAATTCCTTATGGCAAACTTTGATAATATTCTGAACAAAGCCCAAGTATCAAGCCAAAATTTATCACAAATTAATCGTGAATTCGTTGAAGGTGGAGAAGGAATTGAAAAGAACTTAACTTCAATTTTTGAGCGTATCACCCCAAAAATAACCGAAATAAGCAATTTATCAGATAATTTACGTCAAATTACTCGAGCTGCAAACAGCGATGTTCAAAAAACAGCTGAATATATGAATACAATTGTTACTAATTCTTCCAGAACATTTGATGAATATTTTGAAAATATGGAAAAACAATCCGCTCATTTAAAACAAACAGCAGATATGGCAATGACAAATTGTAATTTGGTAAAAAATACTATGAGTAAGGAAATTGCCAATTTGGAAAATGTTTTACACGACCAAAGCCAAAGAATGACATTGATTGTTGAAGAAAGCGGAATAGAAATAAACAGTAAAATTGATGAAGTAATTCAAAAAACAGAAGCACATATTGAAAATATAAATGTTGGTGTTGAAAAAGCTATTAATAACATAGATAACAACGTTGAAAATCAAATTCAAAAATTAGATTCATCATTAAGCAAACATAATCATGAAATAAACGCATTCATCAAGGCGTTAGATGATAAGACAGATGATGTTAATAAAAAATTTGTGTCTTATAGTGATAATGTTGCTCAAGAAATTGATAAGTTGATGGTCAGAACATCTAATTTGGAAGATTCTATCGGACTTCAAGTTGCCAATATTAAAGATGTTTCAATAAAAGCTATTGATTCAATGCAAAATGTTGAAACTGCGCTTAGTGATAATATTTCGATTCTTGATAAAAAAGTAGCATTAGCAAACAATGATATAATAAGTTATGTGGAAAAATTAAATGAAAAATCTCAAGAATTTGAAACAATAAGTAATGATAGTTCTGACAAAATTGTTGATTTGACAGACGTATTAAATAAAAGATATTCCGAATTGCAAAAAATTATGGCCAGTGGTTTAAATCAATTACAACAAGCTGAAAAAGATGTTGCAAATTCTGCGGAAAATTTAATTGTTCAAACGCACCAATCGACTGAGAGTTTAAATCAAGTATCTCAATTAATGCAAAAACATACGGCAGGTTTGACAGAAGCATCATCAATAGTGGTAACTCAAAGTCAAATTAGTGAAGCATCTATGTCACAACAACAAAAACATATTACGGACACTGCAGCTCGTGTAGAAGAAATTAAAAACGAGTTGAAGCGTCAGATAGATGATCTTACAAATGCCTCAGCCATATTGGAAAAAGATGCTGTTAATGTTTTAGATATGTTAAAAACAAACATTTCTAAAATGCTAAATCAATGTAATGAAACTATTACAAAAAGTAAAATTATTAACGATAATTTATCCGAACAAGCTAACCAGTTTGATGTTTCAGCAAATCAAACTTTAACCAAGGTTAACCAGTTTGAAAATGTTTTGATAAAACAAAGTCAAAATATTGAAATGTTGGCCAATAATATCAGTGAAAAAACCGAAGCTATCAGCAAGTCATTAGATGAACGTACACAAAAACTTGATGAAGTAACAACATTTAGCGATAATTTGTTATCTAAATCTATTGATGAATTTAATAAAAAAGGCGAGGCTGTAAACGAAATTTCGAAATCAGCTTCTGAATATATCAATTCTGCTATTTCGGGATTAGATGAAAAGGCTGCAACCATAACCATAATGTTTAAACAACAAGAAAATAATTTCTATGAATATTGTAGCAAAGTATCAGAAAACACTAATAAAATGGCTGAAATATTACGCAAACAAGTGGCCAGCGTTGAAGAAGGTGCCGATAAGCTGTTTGCTAAACTTGTTGTTTTGGAAGAAGATACCGAAAGAAAAACCGAATCAGTGGTTATTAATTCTCAAAAATCAGTTCAAGAATTAGTTGAAATTGAAAAGTTATTGACAGAAAAACATCAATTAGCTGAAAAAACTGTTGATGATACAATCGAAAAATTTGGTGGAATATCAAATATTGTTAATCAACATATTCAAAATTTTGAAAATAATGTAAACAATATAAAGACTAACATCGGTGAAACAGTACAAGAGATATCAGATGGCGAAGAAAAATTAAAAGTTATTTATAAAGAATTAGCTGAAAATGCTAACAACAGTTGGAAAAACTTGCAAGATCACACGGTATATATTGAAAATATGGGAGTAAAACTGTTATCGCAAAATGAAAGAATAGCAGATGCTCTAAATACCCAAAAGAACAATATTTCAGAGGTCGTTAATAATTTGATAACTCAAGTTCGTTTAGGCGAAGCTTCAATGGCACAGCAATTCAAATACTTAACAGACGCTACTGTTGATGTAGCAACCAAGATGCAAGAAATAAACGCATCATTTAAAAATAATACCGGTGAGATATTTGATGTTACTACAAAGTTATCTTACGAATTTGATGTATTAGGTGACAGATTACTGAAAGATTGTGATGCTATAAATAAAGCCTCGAAAGAATCAATTAAAAATATTGATCAAACAAGTTTGCGCTTAAATCAATCTTGTGAAGATTTAGATACATCAATTTTTCATTCTATTGAAAACATTAATGGTGTATTTAAAGAATATGAAAAATATATTGCCGGATTTAATACTGTAACGGCAGAGACATCAACAGGAGTATTTGAGATTAATAATCTTATTTCATTGCAAAGTGATAAGATGGTTCAAATTTCACAAGATACAAAAAAATTGGTTGATTGTTTTAATAACGTACTTAATGATACCTCAAATCAATTAGCTGATAGAGCCAATGATGCATATGATAAAGTAAAAAGTTTGGGACAGGATTTGAAAAAATTAGGTATGGAAATGGATGAAGCAACCAAGATGAGCGCTATTCACTTGGAAAAATCAAGCGATAAGCTTAGAGCATCTATTAGTGAGGCTGCAACCAACGCAGAAAGGATTTCGAATAACATCTTATCATCAGGTGAGATATTTGTTAAACAATCCCAAGCATTAACAGCAATAGCTGATGATACGGCACAAAAAGTTAACACCAGTGTTGATAATTTGGTAAAAGCCGGAAAAATTTTTGAAGTTCAAGGTCAGAGTATTGTTAAAGAAGCAATTCGTTTTAACGATACTGTTAATAATCAAACTAAAATTTTAGATGAAAACACTAAAAAAGCTGACAAAACTATGAAAGAACTTATCGATTCTTATAAAGATATAAAGGTAGATACATTTTTAAAAGATGCCGGTAAGATTATAAGTGCTTTGGAAAATATTTCTGTTGATGTAAACCGCTTACTCCATCCTAAAGACGAAGACGATTTATGGAAAAAATTTTATAATGGAGATACCCAAGTATTTATTCGTTACATTGTAAAAAATATGAACAGTGCCCAAGTAGCATTACTTCGTCGCGAGTTTGAGAAAAATGTTGAACTCAGAAAATTGGTTATAAATTATCTTAAAGAATTTGAGACATTGGTTGAAAAATCTAAATCGCACGAACACTCAGCCGCTCTTATGGCGATAATTTCAGATGCTGATTTAGGTAAGCTCTACTACATTATAGCCAAAGCAATGGATAAAATAAAGTAATAAGGTTGATAAGGCGTGAGTAAAGCACCAATTAGTAATTATGTTGACAGCCTACATAAGCAAATAGCTGATATTGCTGTCAAAATAAAACAAAAACACCAAAAAAAGACTGATGATTTTGGTGAAGGTGTATATGAACTCAGAATTAAATCACCGGCAGTTCAGAATCAGGCATATAAACTTGTCGATGATAAAATGTTTTGTTCATTTTTAGGGCAAAATATATTAACGGACAGCGGTTATGTTGCCGACACATACAATCATGTCGCAAACTCGGATAAGAAATCGACTGTTGTTGAAGGTTTGGAATTTAAGAACAATAAAGAATATGATTTTAAGGTATAAATGACGATAAACGGATTAGACAGTAAAGTTTTTTTAGCTCCCATGGCCGGAATTACCGACAAGCCTATGCGCCGTTTAGTAAGTTCATTCGGTAAAGGCAATATTGTTTCCGAAATGGTTGCTATAAATGCCTTGTCATTCAAAAATCCCAAAACTTATAGAATAGCCGATGTAAGAGATGAGAACTATCCTGTTATTGTACAACTTGTAGGCGGAAATCCTGAGTTGTTTGCCGATTCTGTAAAATTAGCCGAAGAGTTAGGAGCATATTCTATTGATATTAATATGGGATGTCCTGTCAAAAAAATTGTATCAAATAAATCAGGTTCATACTTGATGAAAGATATAAAATTAGCTTCTGCAATTATAACAACAGTTAAAAAAGCGACAACACTACCGGTTAGTGTAAAATTCAGAAAAGGTTGGGACAATAACAGTGTAAATGCAGTAGAGTTTGCCAAAATGTGCGAAGATTGCGGTGCTGAATATATAACAATTCATGGTCGTACAAGGTCTGATTTTTATTCCGGAGTTGCCGATTGGGATATTATTGCATCGGTTAAAGATGCCGTAAAGATAAAAGTTATCGGTAATGGTGATATTGACACTCCGCAAAAAGCAAAAGAAATGCTTGATTATACCAAAGTCGATGGCGTTATGATAGGACGAGCAACATTGGGAAAACCATGGCTTATATCTCAAACTCATGAATTTTTGGAAAATAACACAGTGCCGTTAAATATTCCGATTGGTATTGTAAAAGATACATTACTGCGCCATATAAAAGAATTAAGTGATTATTATGGTGAAAAATCAGCCTTATCATTATCTCGAAAATATGTGTGTTGGTATTGTAAAAATTTACGAGATGCCCGAAAATTCAGAGAAACATATGTTCGAATAGATAATATGGAGCAAGCTATTATTGAGATTAATAAATTTTTTAATGAAGAAAATTTTGACAAGGAATATTAAAAAATGAAAATCATTGTATGCGGAGCAGGTCAAATTGCCAAAAGTGCTGTAAGTTATTTGGTCAAAGGTAATAATGATATTATAGTGATTGATGATAATTTACGTAATCTTGATGAAATATCAAAAGAATTTGATATTTTACCCGTTCATGGCAAGCCTTCACATCCTGATATTTTGGAAAGAGCAGGAGCAAAGGATTGTGATATGATTTTGGCATTAACCGAGCTTGATGAAGTTAATATGATTATTTGTCAGCTGGCATATACATTGTTTGCAATTCCTAAAAAAATTGCCAGTGTAAACAGCCAAACTTTTACCGACCCGTTATGGGGAATGTTATATAACGACAATCATGTTCCGGTTGATTTATTAATTTCACCCAATATCGATATTGCCGAACAAATTTTGAAAATATTACAATATCCCGGATGCGCCGGAATTTTACCGGTGTTTGATGAAAAGTATTATATATTAACCCTAAACATCAATGACGATTGTCCTTTATCGGATACACCGTTAGTACAACTTTCACGCCAAGAAGGATTAAATATGGGGTTTATAAACATCATTCGGAATAATACAAGCTTTTTACCCGATATGTATGATGTACTTCAAACCAATGACCAAGTAAATATTATAGTCGAAGCAGACAAAGTTTATAATGCCATATCTGCATTCGGATTGGAAAAACCGGCAAATGAACGCTTGGTCACTTTTGGCGGAAACGAAATATCAGAATATATGGGTATCAAAATAGAAAATGATGATACGATAATATCTTCTCGTTTGGTTGAAGAAAATTTGGATAAAGCGCGTCAACTGGCCAGAAATTTAAATCAAACAGTAGTTATTCAAGGCGAAATGATGAGTGATGTTATCTTAAAAGAGGCTGATCTTACTCATGCCGATGCCGTTATTGCACTAACCGATAATGACAAAGATAATTTGCTTGCATCACTATTGGCATCAAAAAGCGGGGTCGGAACCACAATATCGGTAATCAATACTCCGTCATCAAGTAATTTAATGTTTAATTCGGCTGACAATATATTGGTAAACAGAAGTGCTATTACAATATCAAGTATGTTAAAAGAAATCAGAAAAGCCAAATTGCGCCAAGCCTATTCAATAGCTCGGGGGCAGGGCGAAATATGGGAAATGAAATTGGAAGATGAGGTAAATTATTGTCATAAAAAAATCGGTGAACTTAATTTACCTAAAATGTGCCGAGTTGTAGCTTTATTACGAGGTGAAGAACTTATTTTTCCAAATCCGACATCAAAAATAGAATTAAGTGATTTGTTGCTTATTTATGTCGATTCCACAATGATAAAACAGGCAGAACACGTTTTTTGCTAAAAATCTTTGACATCTGAAAAAAATATTATTAAATATAGAAAAACAAAGTAATAAAAAAGGATAAAACCTATGAGTGAAAAAAATAATGACTTTTTAACAAAACTTCAAAAAGAAGAAATATCTGTTACCGTGTTTTTGGTAAATGGTGTCAAATTGCAAGGAATTATTACATTTTTTGATGAAGATACTTTACTTCTTCGTCGTGATGGTCACACACAGCTTATTTATAAACATGCTGTCTCAACTATTATGCCGGGTGAAGCCATAGAGCTTTAATTTATTGTTTTGTCATTTGTTGAATTTTGTAAAAAGCCTTCTATAAAGGCAGGAATAGTTTTTCCGGATATTTTGGGGCAAAAAATATCTTTATCAGCCGATTCCAGACTTAAAGAGGCCGAGGGTCTTGCCTTGGCCATAAACATAGATGTGTGTTATAAAGAAATTGCCAAAATAAGAAATGTTAAGCCCGCAACACTTGTCGGGCAAGGGGTTTTAGATCGTCTTTTAAATGAGGTTGAAGAACAAAAACTTGAATTGATAATATTTGATTGTTCGTTGACACCGATACAGCAACGCAATTTAGAAAAGAAATTACAAGTAAAAGTTATAGACAGAACAGCCTTAATATTGGAAATTTTCGGTGAAAGAGCTCAGACTAAAGAAGGTAAACTTCAAGTAGAGCTTGCACATTTAACTTATCAACGGAGTCGGTTGGTCAGAAGTTGGACTCATCTGGAACGTCAACGAGGAGGTGCCGGATTTTTGGGAGGCCCCGGAGAAACTCAAATCGAGTTGGACAGGCGTATTATTGATGACAAAATACTAAAGATAAAACAAAATTTGGAAAAAGTTAAACAAACTCGATCTATACAACGTTCGGCCCGAAAGCGAATTCCATATCCTTCGGTAGCTTTTGTCGGTTATACTAATGCCGGAAAATCGACATTGTTTAATAAGCTTTCAGATAGTGATGTTTTTGCCAAAGATTTGTTGTTTGCAACTTTAGATCCGTCTATGCGCAAGATAAAACTTCCATCGGGGAGAGAAGTTATTTTATCTGATACGGTCGGTTTTATTTCGGATCTTCCGCATGAGTTAATAATGGCTTTTAGAGCAACTTTGGAAGAGGTATTATCTGCAGATTTGGTTATTCATATCAGAGATGCTTTTTCGCCAAATTCCAAAGAACAAAAAGCAGATGTTCTAAAAGTTTTGGAGAGTTTAGGTTTTATTGATTTTGAAAAATCAGCCAAATATATAGAGGTATTAAACAAAATTGATTTGTTTGATGAAGTAAGTAGAAAAGAATTTTTAGCTAAACAAAAGGTTGGTTTGGTCGGATTATCGGCAATAAGCGGGGAAGGGTGTGATAGACTGTTAAAGCTTATAGATGATAAAATTTCAGTTGGTTTTGAGGTGTGTGAATTTGAATTAAATGTAGCTGAAGGCAAGAAAATAGCATGGCTTCATGCTAATTCTGATGTTATATCTTGCAAAGCAAATGAAGATAAAATGCATTTCAAAGTAAAGATAAGTCAAGAGAATTTATCAAAATTTAAATTTATTAAATAATATAACAAAAAATACTTGATTTTATAAAAATAATATATTAAGAAAGTATCCCATAACAACTAATAATCCTCTCGGGACTTAGCAAGCTTTAGCTAGCTTACGAGCAAGAAAGATGTCGTAAGACAGATTGCGAAGGTATTATTAGAAGTTAAAAACATATTCGGGACTTAGCTCAGCCTGGTAGAGCGCTTGCTTTGGGAGCAAGATGTCGTAGGTTCAAATCCTATAGTCCCGACCAAACAAAATAAGCACCATTGAGTGCTTATTTTATTGTTATCGGACTTAGGATTTGAACCTACGAGATGTAGGTTCGAAACTTCTCTTAGTTTTGCATTAAATAACATTTATTGCAAAACTTAGTTGTTCGAGCAAGTAGAAAACAAAGTTTTCGTAACGGCTCCAAACAAACGGTAGGCAGACGGGAGTATGCCGGTGCGAAGCAACCGTGAAGTTTAGGCGAAGCCAATCCGTTAAATAGTCCCGATCAAACATATAACATAGCATAATTATGTTATTTTTCTCAGGAGAAATGAATTGATAGGGGCAATAATTGGTGATATAGTCGGTTCTCCTTATGAATTTCATAATATTAAACACAAAGATTTTGAGCTGTTTTGTGACAAGTGTCGATTTACGGACGACACTATTTTAACTTGTGCAACGGCAGAATGGTTGTTAAGCAATAAAAAACCCGAGGAGTTATTAAAAAAATGGGGACAATTATATAAAAAACGTTCTTATGAAGACGGTAAGGTTGATGCGTTTGGTAAAGGCTTTAGTCAATGGCTTGAAACCGGGAAGGCATATGGTGCCAAAACTAACGGTTGCATTATGCGTTTAAGTCCAATTCCTCTTATGATTGATGATTTAAAAACAGCATTGAATAAGGCTGTTGAGCTTACATCCGTAACTCATAATCACCCAGAAAGCCTGCTTGCAACTCGAGTATATATAGAAACTATGTATATGGTAAAAAAGGGAATTACCTCATCGATTATCAAGAACTACATTACTAATAAATATGGCTATGATTTATCAAAAACAGTTGATGAAATACGACCGAATTATAATAAATTCTATGTATCTTGTAAAAATTCCGTTCCTCAAGCCATAATTTGTGCATTAGATGCAAGTTCTTACGAAGACGCCATACGCAACGCCGTTTCTCTTGGCGGAGACAGTGATACACTTGCCTGTATGGCCGGCGGAATTGCGGAAATGAAATTCGGTGTGCCTGAAAACATAAAAAAACAAGCTTCAAATTATATGGATGAAAACATTTTAAATACAGTATTTAAATTTTATCAAAAAACTAAAGCAAGATAGAAAAATATCGTTTAAGCCAATTCGTAATTATTCTTCTTTCTTAATATATTTTGCCGAAATAAATCCATCTTTTAATACAATCAGATAATGTCGAACCACTGCATAGAGCAAATCTTTTGATGAATCTACTTTTTCCCAAGTAAGTGGAGATAAATCAATTTCTTCAGGCATCACTTGATAAAACTTTTCATTTAAACCACCGGCATCAGAACCATTTTTACACCATATTGATTCAACCAGATCATCTTTTATTAAATCATCTAATTCAAATGAAAAAAGTTCTGTACCATCAACAATTTTTTTTAATATAGAATCATTACCTTGCCATTTTATCTGCTCGGTTAAACAAGAAATAGCCCGGGAACGACCATAAAATGTGCTATCCATCCACTTTAATATGTCTTCTTTATTTTCCGAACCGGCACGATGAGCATATGGTCTTAAATTTCTATCAATTTTAGAAATAGAGAATAATCCGTCTTTCATTACGGTATTTTCTTTTGGCGCATAGTGATATAGTTTCATTGGTTATTTTCCTTTTGATATGGAATTATTATAAAGTTTTAGTTTACCTGCATCAATTTGCTTTATTTGTATAGGGGTTGATACATTGACGGGTTGTATAGTTTTTCCGTAACCGCGTAGCTCGTTTATTCGCTCTATATGTTTGTCTTTTATACAAGTTAATGCTTTTTCATATGCTTTTGATGATGAACATTTTATATCTGCAGGAATTCCTTTCCCTTCGTGTACTTTTTGACCATTCGGCATAGTCCTTTCTCGATATGTGTTACCAAGTCTTAAAACAACATTATCGCTTATTTGGTGTCTTTTTACATCACCTCCGGCAAAAGCTCCATGCGTATTTTCACCAATGGTGGTACAGTTATCCATTTGGCGGAGCATCCATATAGCTCCTTCTGTAGCCGAAGCATTGCCACCATCTTGTAATACATAAATATTTCCTGTAAAAGTTTTGTCTGTGGGTTTTTGTGGGTAAAAGTCGGGAGCACCTGTCGGTTCATCTAATTCTTTATTAATGACTTCAATTTTATCGGCATATTCCAATTTTTTTGCGGACAATCTTTCGCCGATTTCTTTAATAATGGTAGAATCACCGCCACCATTACCTCTAAAATCAAATATTATATTATCCCAATTTTGAGATTGCTGTAGTACATAATCAGCAATTTTACCGACTTGTTCTCTTGTTTGCTCATTTCCCATTTCTATCATGAAACTATCAATTGCCACAATTCCCACTCTTTTTCCGTTTTGTTCTTTTGTTGCAACTAAAATATTTGATTTTTCGTTTTCATCGGAAGGAGCTACTAATGTAAACAATTGTGATTCCGCAAATTTTTCATTATTTGATGTTGCCAAATTATTATTTTCAGATGGTGGAATTTTATAAGCTAGCGCTTCATCTTTGGCGATAATTTCTGTGCCTGCTCGTTGATTTTCTCCTTGTATCCTTAGGGATACATGTTCATCAGGAACATATTTGGCGATACAATAATCAATTGTTCGCAAAACAACTGTTTCATCCGTAATGCCTTTTTCTTTTATATTATTCATTTTTTGTAAAAATAGGTCTTTTGTTTTTTGAATTTCAGAATCATTTTTCGCACCGGAATGATTCCATTCAGGAAGCCCCGAAATGATTTTTTGTGCAGTAAAATCGATTATATCGTCTATTTGCATTTACTCTTAATCCTCTTTCTTAATATATTTCGGAGGAATAACACCATCTTTAATTACTATTATATAGTAGGGGACATACGCAAAACGGTGTCCTAATTCATCATTACATACGCTCCAATCAACAGGTCTTGTGCTTATATCGTTATAATCATATAATTTTATCAAAAGTTCATCACATTCCCATTGTTCTTTTAATGTTGGAACATCCTTAACCGATGGACTAACATATACAGCTTCTAGTAAACCATCTCTATCTAATGCATCTAAATCAATAGAATACATATCAGCATTATCAATAAAATCTTTTAACGACATACTTTTCTCTGTCCATTGAATAGGTTCAGAAAAACCTCGAATAGCACGACTTCTGCCTTCAAAACAACTTTCCATCCATTTTACAATTCCTTCGTGAGTTGTTTCATTTGAACGTTTAAAATAATATCTCAAATCAGCATTAGGATTTTTGGCAAAAGATAAAATACCTTCTTCTAAAGCTGTATTAGGTCTTGCTATGTAATGATATAGTTTCATTGTTTGTTTTCCTTATTTGGAGCGTTATTGTAAGAGTCCATTAGGGAAGTCCTTTGTAATCTTCAAAATTTTTTAATGAATTGTTTATACTCTAATAATAAGTTATTGTATCATAGATTTATTATAAAATAAACAAAAATGTCAGCATTTACAAAACGCTGACATAAAAAGTCTTATATTATTTTATCTTTCTTTTATAAACCGGAATTCCGAGAATTTTTATACCTTCTTTTGTGTTAGTCTTTTTATGACGATATAAAAAGCTTAATATTGCAGTAAAGAATTTTTCTAAATGTCCGTTTTTACCATCATAGCTGACAATTTTTCCGTTTCTGTTTAAGCATCCGAACAAAACCTCGCACAAAAAGGGAAGCTTATCTTTTCCGTCTCTGCTTATAGGTAAAAATTCATCAACACTGATTTTATATTGTAAAGGCTTAAAAATATTTGCTTTGCATACAAACATTGTTCCGGAAACAAAGGTTTGATTCGGGATGTGTTCCAACCCCAAACGTTTTTCCAAATTCGCAAGCAACTCAGTTTCAATCGATACATCAACATTTGTTAGAAGTTGATATTTGGAAACCATTGAAACATCATCACGTTTAAGCCAATCTAAAGATTTTTTCCAATTATCAGAAGTTTTACAAAAGCTAAGTAAACACTCACGCCATTTGTTTCCGCCAAAATAAAAGCCGTTAAACTTAAACGACGCAATAGGCACATCTCTTTTAGTATGCAATTTTACTAACAGGTCATAATTATCTAAATCGGTTTTGTTTATTATATGTATAAACGGAGCAATATCAAAACCTTTATTTTCAACTATTTCTATATTTACACCCGGATAAAACGAATTTATAAAACAAGTGACCGAAGCGAGTTAGCAAACGAGAGTGAGCTTACGAGCAAGACCGAACTCCCGAGGGAGTTCGAACCTAAATAAAATTATTTATATACAATAAAAAAAACCACCTTACGAGGTGGCTTAAAATTGGTGGGCGCTGAGAGCTCGAGGATAAAAATAACCGCTGCTCCGGTTATTTTTACCGCAAGAGGCGAAGTTTTGTTAATGAGTAAGGGAAGCGTAAGCAACCGCAACGAATTTATAAAACAAGTGACCGAAGCGAGTTAGCAAACGAAAGAGA
>JAFVWM010000021.1 GCA_017501665.1 Alphaproteobacteria bacterium
AACGTAATAAGGTCAGGAATCTTCTTTGTTTTAATCAATATTGTCATGCCCTAAACGGAGCGTTAGCGGAGTGCGGTAAGGCATCTTCCGCTTTTTTTAAAACTAATTTGAAGATCGCTAACCTCGTTCGCTAAAGCTCACTCAAGCGATGACATCTTCTGTTTAAATTTAAACCGTCATCCCTCCGAACGTAATAAGGTCAGGGATCTTCTTTGTTTTAATCAATATTGTCATGCCCTAAACGGAGCGTTAGCGGAGTGCGGTAAGGCATCTTCCGCTTTTTTTTAAAACTAATTTGAAGATCGCTACCCTCGTTCGCAAGCTCACTCAAGCGATGACATTTTAAATTTAAACCGTCATCCCTATTTTTTGCAAAGCAAAAAATTCCAAGGATCTCCTTTGTTTTTATCTATATTGTCATGCCCTAAACGGAGCGTTAGCGGAGCATACAAAATAGTACGTAACCGAACAAAATATTCTTAAAATTCTGTACTAGTAACCCATTATACGAGTTTTTTTGAAAAACTCGGAGAAAAGAATTTATAGAGTTATTTTTAAGGCGAGAAAAATTTTAGTGTACACTGATAGTACATGAATTTTTCTCGCCCGCAAAAAATAGCTCTAGAAAACTTTTATACGAGTTTTTAAAAAAACTTAGCTGGCGTGTGCATATAATAAGAAATAAAGACGGCGAAAGCGGAGTGTACAAAATAGTACATGAGCATTTCGCCGTGCTGAAATTTCTGTATTAGATGCCAGCTAGATAAGTTTTTTACTTAAGATTTGATTCACCACCCCAGGATTAGCCTTTCCTTGAGATGCTTTCATAACCTGACCGACGAACCAACCCATAAGATTTGTTTTGCCGGCTTTATAAGCCGCCACATTATCCGGATTTGATGCGATAATCTCATCAATTATCTTTTCGATTGCACCGGTATCGGTAACTTGTTTTAGACCTTTTTCTTCAACGATTTTGGTCGGATTGTCACCTGTTTCAGCCATAATTTCAAAAACATCTTTGGCAGTTTTGCCATTGATAACATTTGATGTTACAAGCTCGACCAATTCACCCAAATTTTCAGCCGAAATCGGCGATTGTTCTAAGGTAAGTTTTTTCTCATTAAGCATAGCAAAAAAGTCACCCATTAGCCAGTTGGCCACTTTTTTAGCATCATGCCCCTTAGCTGCTTTTTCAAAAAAATCGGCTGTTTCTTTATTTTCACAAATAACTTTGGCATCATAAGGTGTCAAACCGAGCTCTTTTACAAACCGCTCTTTTTTCTCATCAGGAAGCTCAACCATATCAGCTTTAATTTCTGCGATAAACTCATCAGTTAATACCAACGGCAACAAATCAGGCTCGGGGAAATAGCGATATTCGTGTGCATATTCTTTTTTGCGCATAAACTTAGTTTCACCGCTTGCCGGATCAAACTGACGTGATTCTTGTTCCATAGAACCACCGCTTTCATAAATTTCAAGCTGACGATTAGCCTCATATTCCACAGCCTGACAAGCAAATTTTACCGAGTTCACATTTTTAATTTCGGCACGTGGGCGAAATTCTTTTTCTCCCACAGGACGAATAGACACACTGGCATCACAACGCATTGAGCCTTCATCCATATTACCATCACAAGTACCCAAATAACGAACAATCGAACGCAGCTTACGCAAAAAAGCGCCCACCTCTTCCGGCGAACGAAAATCAGGTTTTGTGACCAATTCCATCAAACCCACACCGGCACGATTAAAATCGATAAATGTCTTGGTTGGCGAAATATCATGAATAGATTTTGCGGTATCTTGTTCAATATGCAAACGCTCAATTCCGATTTCTTTGGTTTCGCCATTTTCCAATTCGATTTTGACCACACCTTCACCAATAATAGGAAACTTATCTTGCGTAATTTGATAACCTTGCGGCAAATCGGCATAAAAATAATTCTTACGTGCAAAAGCCGAATATTTATTAACTTTGGCATTAAGCGCCATACCTGTTTTTAAGGCCTGACGCACACATTCCTTATTCAACGAGGGCAACATACCGGGCATTGCCACATCAATAAACGACACATTCTCATTTACATCAGAACCATAAGCTGTTGATGATGGCGAATAAATTTTTGATTTTGAGATAATTTGGCAGTGAATTTCAAGCCCGCAAATCATTTCCCAGTCGTTGTTTTTACCTTTTAGTATCAATGCGCTCATCTTATTTCACTCCCTCAAATTTGGCTTGTTTTTCCAAAGCAGAAGCAACCTCAAACACGCTTTGTTCATCAAAAGCTTTGCCGATAATTTGCATTCCCAACGGCAAACCGTCTTTATTCAAACCGATTGGCAAACTCATTGCCGGCAATCCGGCCAAAGATACCGAAACGGTATAAATATCATTAAGCCACATAGCAATCGGATCTTCTTGCATTTTTTTGTCTCCGAGAGGAAAAGCCACAACCGGAGATGTCGGAGTTAAGATCACATCGCATTTTTCAAAAGCTTTAACAAAATCATCTCTGATAAGACGACGAACTTTTTGCGCCTTTAAGAAATAAGCGTCGTAATAACCGGCCGACAAAACATAAGTTCCGACCATAATACGACGTTTGACTTCCTTGCCAAAACCTTGAGTTCGCGAGTTGATATACATTTCATCAATACTGTTACCATCAACCCTGTTACCATAGCGCAAACCGTCATATCTGGCCAAATTACTCGAAGCCTCGGCCGGAGCAATAATATAATAAGTTGCCAAAGCATATTTGGTATGAGGAAGCGAAACCTCGACAATTTCGGCGCCCTTATCTTTTAACATCTCGATTGCCTTATCCCAATACGAAGCCACTTCTTCATTTAATCCTTCAACACGATATTCTTTAGGAATACCGATTCTCATTCCCTTAATATCACCGGATAAAAACTTTTCAAAATCGGGCACTTCTACATTTACCGAAGTAGCATCTTTGGCATCATAACCGGCCATATTTTTTAACATTATGGCACAATCACGCACATCTTTTCCTATCGGACCTGCTTGGTCTAATGAAGAAGCAAACGCAATTACACCATACCTTGAACAACGACCATATGTCGGTTTTATACCGGTAACTCCGCAAAAAGCCGACGGCTGACGGATTGAACCGCCGGTATCGGTACCTGTTGCACCGGCACACATTCTTGCACTGACTGCTGCCGCCGAACCGCCCGATGAGCCACCGGCTACCAATTTAACATCTTTGCTCCATGGATTTATTGCCGGACCGAAAGCCGAAGTTTCGTTACTTCCGCCCATAGCAAATTCATCCATATTAAGCTTACCCAAAAATAAAGCACCGGCATCAAGAAGTTTTGCCGTAACCGTTGATTCATAAGGAGGCACAAAACCTTTCAAAAAATTAGAACAAGCCGTTGTCTCAATTCCTTTGGTACAAAACAAATCTTTTACCCCCAAAGGAATACCTTCCAAATCGCCACCCAAACTTTTTTCAATTTTTTCTTGGCTTTGTTTTGCTTGCTCTAAAGCTTTGTCGACAGTTTCACAAACAAACGCATTTAAGTCACGTTTTGTTTCCATATTTTTAATATATGCTTGTGTCAATTCGACAGCAGTAAATTCTTTGTTTTTCAGAGCATCTCGAGCTTGAGCAATAGTTAATTTTGTTAAATCAGTCATTTTTTTTACACCCTATCATTCAACAACTTTCGGCACGGCAAAGTACCCATATTCTTTCATTGGCGCATTAGCCAATATCTCTTCAGAACATTGACCTTGTGTAACCATATCCTCACGCAACTGAATAGCATTTTCATTAACCGAAATAAGCTCTTCAACCCCGTCGGTATTAACCTCTCTTAATTGGTCTACCCATTGAATGATTTTGTTAAATTCCTCTTTTGTACTTTCTTTAACATTATCTTCAATCCTCAAACGTGATAAAAAAGCAATTTTATCGACAGTGCTTACATCTATGCTCATTTATTATTTTCCTCTTAACGCTCTGATACAAAATTTATTCGGACAAAGCCTTTATGGTATTTTCGATTTGACTTACTTTTAACATACCTTGAACATGATATCCGTTATCAACGTGAATAACCTCACCGGTAATACCCGAACCACAAGCTGATAACAACCCCAAAGCAGCCATACCCACTTCTTCTTGAGTAACATTTCTTTCCAGCGGAGAATGCAATTCATTCCAATGCAATATTTTTCTGAAATCACCGATTCCCGAAGCAGCCAAAGTTTTTATCGGACCGGCCGAAATTGCATTTACTCTTACATTTTGCGGTCCTAAATCCATGGCAGCATAACGAACTGAAGCCTCTAAAGCAGCTTTTGCCACACCCATAATATTATAGTTCGGGAACACTCTTTCCGAGCCCATATAGCTCAAAGTAACAATCGAACCACCCTCGTTCATAATCGAAGAAGCATATTTGCAAGCTTCAATAAAAGAATAGCAGGAAATATTCATTGTCATGGCAAAATTGTCTTTTGTGGTATCTATCATACGACCGCGAAGCTGATCCTTATCCGAAAAACCGATAGCATGAACCAAAAAGTCAATTTTGCCCCATTTTTTACCCAATTCTTCAAAACAAGATCTTACACTTTCACTATCCGACACATCACACTTAATTAACAACGGCTCTTTATCCAATTGCTGAGCCAAAGGATGAACACGTTTTTCTAAAGCCTCATTTTGGTAAGAAATAGCCAGCTGAGCACCTTGCTCATTCAGTGCTTGAGCAATACCCCATGCGATCGACTTATCATTAGCCAACCCCATAATTAAGCCTTTTTTACCTTCCATCAAAAGTTTTGACATAAATATTATTCCTTACATTAGATAAACACACACAATACACAACAGAGTTTTTACTCTCTTGCATTTCAATACAAACTTTTATAAAATTTGTCATCATTTGTAAACATCTTTTTAAAGCACAATGGAACAATTATGAACATAAACTTTGACAAAATAAAACCTACTTACGCAAACACCATCAAATTAATGCGTTTCGTTATGTCGCGCATACAAACGGACAATATTTTGCGTGTTGCCTCATCGCTAAGCTACACCTCTTTAATTGCTATTGTTCCTTTAATAGCTATCGGCTTAGCTGTTTTTTCGGCATTTCCCGTATTCAATGAGATAAAAGCCCAACTGCAAGAAACTATTGTCCAAAATTTAATGCCCTCCATCAGCAATGAAATAAGCTCATATTTTAACGACTTTATTTCTGCCACTGCCAAGCTTACCACCGTCGGTGTTGTCGGTATTGCGGTTACGGCAATTTTGTTGCTTTCAACCATTGAAAACTCATTCAACTATATTTTCAAAGTTTACAAACCGCGCAGTATCAAAACAAAAATCACCCTATATTGGACAATCATCACCTTAGGCCCGCTTTTGTATGGTGTCGGATTTTCTTTAAGAAGCTATTTTTATACTTTGCAAAAATTTATGCCCGACAGCATAGGATCTGACTTTTTCTTGTCGTCTATATTACCAAATCTTTTGTCTTTGGGCGCTATAATGCTGGTATATATTTTAGTTCCAAACAAAAAAGTCAGGTTTGTTCACGCATTTGTCGGCGCTATTATTGCTTCGATTGCCTTTTTCGTTATGCGCAAATTCTTTGGAGCATTTATTGCATCATCAGTCGCCTACACCACCTTATACGGCGCCTTAGCGGCGATTCCTGTTTTGCTTGTATGGTTGTATTTTACTTGGGCAGTAGTAATTTTCGGCGCCGCCGTTACCGCAGCCTTGGGCGAATACAAAGAAAATGAAGAAAAAAACGCCGTAATTTCAACAACTAATCATAATCGTCATCAAAGAAGAAAAATTTATCAAAAAAAGTTCTTGCAAAAAGAACATAAATAGAACATTATGTTTGTAGTATCGATTCTTTTTTAATAAAAACTTTTTAACAAACGGAGTAAACAATGGACAAAGATAAAGCACTTGACGCCGCCTTAAGCCAAATTGAAAAAGCTTTTGGCAAAGGCTCAATTATGAGAATGGGGCAAGACAGCGCCCATGTAGATATTGAAGGTATTCCTACCGGCTCGCTCGGGCTTGATATGGCATTGGGTATCGGCGGACTTCCCAGAGGACGTATTATCGAAATATATGGTCCCGAAAGCTCAGGTAAAACAACGTTAGCCTTAAGCGTTATTGCTCAGGCTCAAAAAAACGGCGGAACTTGTGCTTTTATCGACGCCGAACATGCTCTTGACCCGTCATATGCTAAAAAAATCGGCGTTGATTTAGAAAATCTGCTTATCTCACAACCTGATGCCGGTGAACAAGCTTTAGAAATTACCGACACCTTGGTTCGTTCCGGCGCTATTGATGTTTTGGTTGTTGACTCTGTCGCCGCACTTGTTCCAAAGGCTGAATTAGAAGGCGAAATGGGTGATTCTCATATGGGCTTACAAGCTCGTCTTATGTCGCAAGCTCTGCGTAAACTAACCTCGACGATTGCTCGTTCCAACACTTTGGTAATTTTCATCAACCAAATCAGAATGAAAATCGGTGTTATGTTTGGCAACCCCGAAACTACTACCGGTGGTAATGCTTTGAAGTTCTATGCCTCGGTTCGTATTGATATTCGCTCAATCGGCAAAATCAAAGACAAAGAAGACATTATCGGTTCGCAAACCAGAGTAAAGATTGTTAAAAACAAAGTAGCTCCTCCGTTTAAGGTTGTAGACTTTGATATTATGTATGGCGAAGGCATTTCTAAGACCGGTGAAATTGTTGACTTAGGTGTTAAAGCTGGCGTTGTCGAAAAATCAGGTGCTTGGTTCTCATACAACGGTGATAAAATCGGTCAAGGACGTGAAAATGCCAAAACATTTTTACGTGATCATCCGGAAATTGCACTGGAAATCGAAAATAAAATCAAAGCCGAAGCCGGTCATTTAAGCGCCGAAATGATAGGTGGTGATACTATCGGTGATGACGAATAATCACTACTAAACTTCAACTTAAAAAGGCGAGGATAAATCCCCGCCTTTTTTCATGAAACTAGAACTTTTATATAACTAAAATGTATATCTTGCACCAATAGAAAATTCTGTCATATCATCAACAGCATCACTATCTATTATAACATAACGAGCCATTCCACGAAGTGCAAAGTTTTCATTTATGTTGTATTGAGCACCCGCACTCAAACGATAGCCTATTTCATCTTCGCTTGCTTCTGTACCAAATCCTTTCATTTCAAAATCATATTTACCAAGACCGACAGAACCTATCAATTCAAATTTTTCATTAACAGGCAAATATCCTTGAGCGTCCAAACCAAAAGCATCAAAACTTGTTTCAATTTTATCAGTAGCTACTGGAGTGCCACCAATAACCAATGTAGTTATTTGTCCTTCTTCTTTAGATGACTTTTGATAAAAAGCCTCAAATCCAAAATTTTTATTTAACTTTGCACCAACATTTAATACAAAAGAATTGAATGTATCTTCGTAAAGCTCTGATGGAACAGAAACACCTTCTACAACAACATCATTTGTAGATGCTTGAGAATAAGTGTAATCTATTCCAACATAAGGTTTAAATTCAACTGCATTAACGTTCATAGCAAATAAAGAGGCAACACCTGCCAACAATAAAGTTTTTTTCATATTTTAACTTCCTTTCTTTTTAACATTAAAAAAATTAAGTCGCCCTGATTAGAGGCGACTGGAAGTTAGAACCTATTTACGCAAAATAGTGCGGTATATTGACCGCAAGGCTTATTTTACCGCCTTCCAGTCATTTAAATAAATAACTAGAGGCGTATAAAATTTAACGTCATATACACTAAAGACGTGCGTAGAGAGGGTTCTAAACCTCACATTGGTAATCAACCAATGCAGATTTAGGTTATTCCCAAACTATCACTGTGTCAAACAAATTATTCCATCTCGAACCATTATTTTCTAAAAAAACGGATTATAAGCCCATTGAAGCAAAGCTTGACGCTGTTTTTTTCGACACTCAAAATCCATCATTGCACAATTTCGCTCTAACTGTACCTTGTGTCGTCGAAAAGCCTTCCACCTTTTAATCTGAATTTTATCAACCCCATCGATTCTGCGTCCCATATAATAACGACAATACCACTGAAACCAACCTCTGACATCCGGCTCAATAATCCAGCCCTTTTTACGCCAAATATCCAAATCTTGTCTGGACTTTACTCCAAAACAATTTTTAGTAACATCCGCCTTGCCTTCCGACAATTTTGCCCCCTCAAACCAATCTGAAGGAAACTCTGCTCTACAATCATTAAGATAATGCCCTTCAAAAACTCCTAACATTAGCATCTGTTTCGGTGTTAATTCCGGCTCAAATCCTTTGGCAAAATTTATTCCCTCAGGTTCGGTTGTTTCATAAACATACCCCTTTTGCATTTTATCATTTACATATATTTTCATCAAAAAAACTCCTCCATATCTCTAAAAGATAAGAAGGAGTTTTAAATTTTAAACTTTTTACAAAATAAATTTTACCCGACTTCTATTCCAAAAAATGTTTTTGCAGCCAATCCGATTAAGAAAGAAATCAATGCAACCGACAAACTGATTGCCGACATCTCGATAAATTTGGGCAAAAACGGTTCTGATCTGACTGTGGCAATATAAAAATTAAATACAAATACTAACAATACCACTATGGCAATCATACAAATAAGTGCCCACAAAAACATCTCATTCGGAAACAACAAATAAGGTGCTACCAAACACACCACCGTTATCAAATAAGCAATTCCGGTATAAAAGCTTGCTTTCAAAGCATTAGGATTGCCGTCAGCACGTTCAGCCAAATAATTTGACGCTGCCATTGACAAAGTTGCAGCAATACCGGTAATAACGCCCGACATAGCAATCAACGTCGTATTCATCAACACAAAGGTCAAACCGGCAATTGCACCTGTCAATTCCACCAATGCATCATTCAAACCCAACACCATAGCTCCGATATAATTCAATCGTTCTTCATCAAGCATTTCAATAAGCTGTTTTTCGTGTTTTTTCTCATCATTGATAATATCTTCAACTTCCGGCACTTCTTTTTTCAGTTCTTCCAAACCCTTAATTCCCTCATACTCATGAAGTTCCAAAAGCTTAATCACAAAAGTATAACCTAATAAATAAGTTAATATTCTAAACCACCAAACCTTGAACATATTAGGTTTCATATTCTTACCGGTATATTTTTTCCAAACTGTTGCATGATGAGCCTCATCATTGGCAATTTGTTGCAAAACTTGGCAATTCTTTTTATCTTTATCACAATGAGCAAAATGAGCATAAATAGCCGCGCTGTTAAGCTCATCTTGTTGAAAGGCTTTCATCAATTTGTATGATTTTTTAGAATATTTTGTTTGGCACATATTTTTCCTCCATATTTTACGACTACAAGAATCAAATACTACTCTTTATCGCAAGTCAAGAATAAAAAAGCTTGTTTTAATATTTATTTATGTTAACGTTCATCTACAAACTTATTATTAAAAATATTATATTATGAAAACAAATCAAAAATCATTGGCCGAAATGGTTGACGAGGCCAACAAAATGCTGGGAACTAAGATTTCCTACAAACTATTTGAACCTGTCAAACATGCTTTTACAAAGGGTTCAACGCTCAGCTTTGACGAAATTGTAGAAGCATTCCGAAATTACCCCTTAATTTCACAGGCAGAAATTCTAAGGTTATTCAAAAAAGAGTGCCTTGCGGAACCTGATGTTAAAATAAGCAGTCAAAAAATATTCCGCCCGCATCTCATTACCATTGTCGAAAACATTGAAAAATGGACTGGTATAGAAATGTGTAACGACAACAACCGTCAAGGTCCTCTTGTCGACTATGATGACAAAAGTGTTACCATACGAGACATTGCTTATTATTTTTCTACCGGTTTCAAAACCGACAAAGGAAAAGTAGCAGAAATACGAAAAACATTCCTTGCAAAAGCCGAGAGTTAATCTTCTCGGCTTTTGCCATTTTTCTACCACTTAAAAACCAAACCGATTACACTCTTTTTTTTCATATATGCCACCGATAATATTCCCGCCATTAATGACGATAATACAAATTTTGCTGTTTTTAATAAATTATTCAACTCATTAATATCATAATCAACAAACAACAAACTCGCCAAAAACATCACCATAGCACAACCCACTGCCAACGGCACCCAAGCCAACCAGCTCAAATAATAGGCCACCGCCGAATATTTTTTCATCAATTTCTTTGCAAAACTCGGCACAATTTCAAAATAAATAACCGCCACATAACAAACAAACGACCAAAATAACATTTCACATAAAAAATTGCTAATTCCGCCAAAGCTGAAAAACAAAGCGCCGATCAAACAACCAAAAGCTCCTCCTGTTACCAAATTTTCTTCAACACTTATCATTTTCATAAAAAATCTCCCCGACTCGTTTTTTGTTCTTGTTATGTTCTTTTATATGTTCTGATTATGTTCTAAAAATTTTCTTTGTCAATCACTTTTTTATTGTCAAAAAATTTTTTTACGACTACTCTATTAAAAAAACAAACGGTTAAGGATAAAAAAATGACAGATTTACGTGTAGCGGCCAAAGCTTTAGTTATCAAAAACGACAAAGTTCTCATTCTTAAACGCAAACGCACCTCTTCTGATGCTAAAATTGAATGGGATATCCCCGGCGGAGGCATCGAACAAGGTGAAAGTTTTGAACAGGCTCTTCATCGTGAACTAAAAGAAGAAGCTAACATCTCCGGCGAAATTATTGATATTATTCGCGCATGGAACTGTTTAGATGAAAACAAAATGCTTTATGGTGTAACTTTTGCCGTTCGCTACATATCAGGCGACATTCTGCTTTCTGACGAGCACGAAGATTATCAATGGATGCCCTTATCTCAAATTCAATCATCTGATATTGCCAAATGGATAAAAGCCGAAGCGGCAATTTTACAAAAAAGACTGGAACAAAAATAAAAGTGAGTGCAGAAATTCATCTTATACACGGCTTTATGGGATTCGGCAAAACCACTTTAGCCAAACAACTGGAACAATCTCTTCCTGCCGTTCGATTCACTCATGATGAAATCATGTTCACCCGATATGGACGCACACCCGATAACTTTGCCAAATGCTGTGAAGAAGTTACTCAATACATCAAGGACGAAGCTCAAAAAGCAATAAACAACGGGCATAATGTTATTTTAGACTTCGGATTTTGGGATATTAAAACTCGCCAAGAATATTACTTATGGGCAAAATCTCTAACCGATAAAGTATATTTTCATACCCTTATTTGCGATATTGAAGTTGCTAAAACCAGAGTTTTAAATCGCACCCAAAACAACCCTAATGAGCTATATATTGATGAAGCATGCTTCAATGACAGGTTAACACAATTTACTCCTCTAACCGATAGCGAAGGATATAATATCATATATCATTACACTGACTGACCATTTAAAAACCTTAAAATTTCATCAACCGTTTCTTGAGGCGTTTGCGCTGAATTATCTATAATCAAATTTGCATACTCACGCTTATTATATCCCTCATCATACATTTGTTTAATTCTATTTATTTCCCATTCTTCCAATTCTCTTTGCCCTCTGTTTTTCAAACATATTTCCAAACACGGCGACAAAGTTATATTAATAAACAAGGAGTTCTTATCTTCCCAAGCTTTCCATTCATCATACAATTTTTTTGTTATCGGATAAGCAAACACGATTACATCATATTGTTTATTTTCCTTATATTGGTTTATCAACTTGCTTAATCGATTAGTCCTTTCAGCCCAACCTTCTTCCATTGTTAAGCCCAAAATTTCTTGCTCCTCATCAGAAAGCAAATCATCTACTTCAATAAATAATGACTTGTCTATCTTTTCAATCAACAACTTTGATACCGTAGATTTTCCTGAATTTATCGGACCGTTTATATTAATTATTTTCATTTTTACCTTTTATGAACTATTTATATTTATCTTAAATATTAAGTATAACTCCAACATATTACAACTTATGAAAAAAGCAATCAATTTACAAATCAACCAAGACATTTTAAAAATCATCGCCCTTTTGACTATGACCATAGATCACCTGGGCTATATTTTCACACCCTCTTTTGAAATTCCTTTACGACTTATCGGCCGCCTGAGCTTTCCGATTTTTGTATTTTTACTAACCTTTAACCTTACAAAAAAAGATTTATTCAAAAAATATATTTCACGTCTGTTTATATTTGCCGTCATAACATCACTGATACTGATCCCCCTCAAATATCAATCAGGCAACATTTTACCGCTTAACATATTTTGGACACTTTTATTAAGTGTTATTACCATATATGGCGTAGAAAAAACGCTTCAAATATTTAAACAAAATAACTGTAAATATTTTATTATTGGCTATATACTTTGCTTTTCGGCGATATTTTCTTGTTTAACTGATTTTGAACTTTTCGGACTTTTCTATATTTTGAGCTTATACGGATGGTTCAAAAACAAACATAAAGCTTTTGGCTTATTAACCTTAATTTTTGCATTTTTAATGAATTTGCACTTTTCCACAACAGCCTCAATAATAAGCACTCTTGAAAGCTTAATTTTTTTACTTCCCTTAAGCTCATCAAACAACTCTCCGCGTTTCTTAAATCCATGGTGGTTGTTCTATGCTTACTACCCCGCTCATTTGGCCATTTTTTACGCCGTAAAACTTTATTAAAAACAAATTTTACGAATCAAAATACCTCCGTTAAACTCTTTCGCAGACAAATTTTATTTATTAATTTTCAAACACTTATCTGAACTAATTTATTTTTTACAAGATACCGCCACTCGTTCTATTAAACAGCTTATAGAATATGGCATATTAAAACAACATGGCAGTGGTCGCAGTACTCATTATATATTAACTTGCGGATAATAATCATCATATTCTCCGCAAGTTTTGCGTAGATTACAATAAAAAAACAGTCCTAAGTTTCAAGCTCAGAACTGTTTTATACTACTTAATCGTTGCGTCTAACAATTTCAAACCATCGTTCAACGATACATCGCCTATGCTCTAACAGATTTGGATATGAGATTTCAAAATAGCCTCTTAAAATACCTATATATGCAAAAAGTATTAGTTTTACACCTTTAGGGCAACTCGGTGAGTTATAATGCTCTTCATAAAAAAGAATAGTGTTTACATATCCGTATGCATACAACAACAGTGTATCTTTGCTATTAGGAGGATATGGGGATTCAACTTTTGTATTAATCAAGTTATAAACCTTATCTTTTTTTATGATATTGTTTATATACTCAATATCCTCTTCAGTAACTCTAATCTTAAAAACCATTGCCATATTTGCAAATGGAGGACCTAAACGATGCCATGTTTCTTTATCTAAAAAGTCCATAATTATAAAATTTTAAATTGTACATAATAATTGATTTTGCTGCCCTAACTTTTACCACCTTTTTCATATTTTGCAACAAAAAATCCCCGCATTTTGCGAGGAAATAAAAAACTTGGTGCACCAAAGTTGACGAATTGTTGAACTCGATTGAAAGATGAAACAAGAAAAATAAATGAGTGGAGATAATTAAAATTACAACTTTTTCTCATACCAAGCACCCTTGGTAGAACCATTTTTAACCAAGAATCCACCATCAACTAATTCTGCTAATGCTTTTTTCACGGTTGCTATATTGATATTAGTTGTTTTAGCAATTTCTGAACTTGTCCATTGCTTAGATTCCTCAAATAACGCAAGAATCCTTGTCTGATTTAAGGTTAATCCTTGTTGTTTTGTTAATCCGATTTTCTTTTCTAATCTTATTTTTTGTTTCAATACTGTCTGTAAAAAGAACATCAACCATACATTATAATCAATATTGTCAGTTTTAAATGTCTGCTGACAATTTCGTAATGCCTTGTAATAGGTGTTTTTATTCTCTTCTATTATTGTTTCCATTGAACTATATGGAACATAAGAATACCCACTTTTTAGTAATAGCAATGTGGTTAATGCTCTTGATAATCTGCCATTACCATCTTGAAAAGGATGAATTGCTAAAAAGTGAACAACAAATAAAGCAATTAGAATCAATGGATGTAAAGCATTGTCTTCTAATAAATCTCTTGTCTGTGATATTAGTTTTCTCATCAACTCTGGGGTTTCAAATGGGGTAGCAGTCTCAAATACTATACCAATTTGCTTACCTTTCATATCAAATGCTGCTACACTATTAGATAAAGTTTTATAATTGCCTCGATGTGCTTCATCTTTGCTAGAATATGATAAAAGTATCTTATGAAGCTGTTTTATATAGTTTT
Source organism: Alphaproteobacteria bacterium (assembly GCA_017501665.1). Lineage (GTDB taxonomy): Bacteria > Pseudomonadota > Alphaproteobacteria > RF32 > CAG-239 > CAZU01. The sequence goes on from JAFVWM010000021.1 coordinate 14,364, forward strand.
CAGTAAAGGGGATTAGCTCATAATTATCAAATATATTTTCCATTAAGTCAGCATATCCTATTACCTCTTGTTCATCTCTGGTAGAAAAAGATTGTTTTTTTATATTTGATAATATGGTTTCAACTTGCTTATCAGTTAAAATATTACCCTCAATTCTGTTTGAAGAGCCTATACTTTCAATAGTTGCTACTTTTTTTAATGATTGTAGTTTTTCCGGAGTTCTGCTAATAGCATTCCAACTTCCCTTAAACTCATCAATTTGGGAAATAATACCAAGCATTTCAGTAGTAATATTGATATCCTTTAGGCTAATCACTTAAATTCTCCAAGCATATTTAATTATCTCTAAATATATTTTATTATATCTAATTATATTTAATTTTCAACTAAAAAAGATTAAGTGAATTAACTTTTGCGTAGATTACAATAAAAAAACAGTCCTAAGTTTCAAACTCAGAACTGTTTTTTTATTACTCAACTGTTAACTCTAAAACAGGGCGAACAAAACGTCTTAAGTTTTGTTCTTCCCAACCTCGTTTACCAGTACGAAAATCTAAGCACCACGCATAACCAGCTGTGGTTTCCTCTCCGGTCCAGTATACATAGTTACGACATTTCTTACCAATGGTACTAAAAGCTTTCTCTACAGGAGGATACTCATCATATACATCTCTTATACCACCTGCACTATACCAAATAATTCTTTCATTCTTTTTGCAAGGATATGAAAAATTATCTAAATACTTTATGGCTTCATCCCAACTCAAAAGTTGTTCTTTAATATTAAAGAGATCAGATGCAGTCAAATCTCCGCAAACGGTGGAAGTAGTATACTCAACCAACTCAACAATTGCCTTGATTTTTTTAGGCAATATATCAAACGAAAAGGTATCATCCTCATACCAAATCATGCCAACTTTAACTTGTGTAATGTCGATTTTAGGTCGAGATTTTTTGGGCTCTTTAACCGGTGGCAATTTAGTAAAATAGTCAATTACTTCATCTCGGGTTAATCCAAGATTTACAACCAGCTCATCAACTTGAGCTAATTTTTTCTTTTTTGTGTCCATAATTATAAAATTTTAAATTGTACATACTAATTAATTTTGTAGTTCATTACTTATCATATTTTCTCTTATTTGGCAACAAAAAAACCTCGCGTTTGTGCGAGGTCTAAAAAATATATCTGTTTTTATTTTATACCCGTTAAGCTATGAGCTAATTTTATTTCATTGTTATTCTTATTGATTATACCTATCAGCTTTTCATCGCTTAGGCCCGAAAGGTAGGAAAGTGCGGTAATATATTCGCCTACCGAACCTTGCGTAGCTTCCAGCTTTAGGCTAGGATAGTTTGATAATGCAAATTTTCTTATGTTGATATTTTTCTTAATTTCTTTCAGCTTTGCGTAATTTTTAGTTGGTTTTTCCATGTCAATATAAACACCATCTTGTTTGTATTGCCACATTCCGCCGGTTGCGACATCAACAAGCCAACTTGGCCAACCGCTCAAGTTTAGGATTGCAAAATTATTAAATTTCGCTTTTAGGATTTGTTGTTGCTCTTCGTATCCTTTTTTCTTTGCTGTTATGATTATGTTGCCGGAGCCTTTATCAAGCGGATAAACACAAGGAGTTTTACAAGCTTTGATACCACTAACATAAATTTCTACTCCTTTAACATTAGAATCAAAACTCATATCTTGTGTAGATCCGCTAAAAATTGTGCCACATCCCGACAATATCATAAATATCGGCAAAATATATTTTTTATTCATTGTTCGTCCTTCCATTTTTTATTTTAACAACAAAAAAGCCGCCATGATGAAAGGCGGCTGGAAGTTGGAAACTATTTATAGGAATAGTGCGACATATTGACTGTAATAGCGTATTTTGCCGCCTTCCAGTCAAAAAGACCTTCAGGCGTGCAAATGTTTCGTCTTTACACATAGACGCCTATAAAGAGGTTTCCACACCCCAGACAAGTTATCATCTTATCTGTTGTTGAATCTATAATTAAATATGCTAATTGTAAAGAGAAAAAACTTCAACCTCCTATCAAATTTAGGAGGTTGTCAAGATTGGTGTACCAAAGTTGACGAATTGTTGAACTCGATTGTTGTCGAAACAAGAGAAATAAATGAGTGGTAATAATTGAAATATAGTGACTTGCGGAT
>JAFVWM010000022.1 GCA_017501665.1 Alphaproteobacteria bacterium
GTAAACTTCCCTCGGCGATGGACTATCCGAAAACGTTCCGCCGTAGGCGTACGGCGAAACCGTTTTCTTGTGAATCAGGAAACCGAATATATCTTTCCTTCTTTAATCAGAAAAGAGAATTTAATTTGTTCGCCGTTTACAAATATAGTATAATCTGATGATGGTTCATTAATGTAAGCATAATATGTAACAAGGGGTCTTTTCAATGCATTGAGTTCGCTTTCTAACGGAAAAAACTGAGAATTACAACTGTCTGATACATTTATCTGATTTTCTGTTGTATTAAGAACAGAAACAAAGAATTCATCTGTTGACTTATAACGGTAAAAATAAACAAGAATACCCCCATGAATCTTATGAAGTATTCTGTATGTGTCAATTTTGCGGCATGTTTTCCAGCCGTCTGCTGTTTTAGGAATAATTAAACATTCCTCGGAATCTTTGTCATTTCCGACAACGAAATCACAGCTTTCACCTTCTGCGACAAGGGTTACATTTGTTTTATCGGAATATATATACCGATAAGCCGTTTCGGGGGATTTAAAAGTTATGAAAAGGTTTTCAAATGGTAAAAAAGATAACAGCACGACAATAATTACGGTTGCAATGGCAGTATTGCCCACAATATATTCGTTTATTTTTTTGTATTTCTTAATTAACAGCAAAGCCACATAAAAGAAGATACATCCAAGCAGCAATCTTACAATACGGTACATCAAAAAAACCTCCAATCATACATCAGAAAATCGAGGGATGCGGGTGATTTTTGCTTCGTATGTATTTAAGTAACGGAAAATCTATATGTTCAACTTCTTTTTTTGTTTTTATAATATAAGAAGACATAATATACGGAAATGCCAAAAATTAGTAAAAACCGAAAAACAACATAGTAAATATGACTTTCCTGTACCAATGTTGAATAAAGAGACTGTAAGGCTATCAAGGCAAAAGCACTTGCATGATAAAGCGTATTTTTGCGTTTTTCTCCTTTATGCAGCAACCAAACAACTGCACCAAAAACAACAGACCCGATTATTATAACTGATGGTTTCATTTTTTCGCTCCTTATCTGACATTTTATTATAAAGTATTGTCTTTAACTTCGTTTTGCTACCTTTTTTCAAGATGTAACTGTATCAACACATTGCAACCCAAAGGGATATTCTCTGATATTTCTTTTCTGTCAATAAATCAGGGGGCTGTTCGCCTGATAGTTTTTACCGGATAGTTTTCCAAATGAAACATCCTGAAAAAAATATTGTTTTGACTTCTTTCAACATATTTCCAACCACAATCATTTAACAAAAAATCCTTTTAGTATTTGGTATTGGTCACATAAAGGGAAAATCGGGGATAAGAAATCTATAGTTGCGGTATCAAGGAAAATGCTGAAGCTTATTTATTTTCTGATAGAAAATGATACTTTTTACGATAATTCAATTGCTATTGAAAGATTAAAAATCTGACATTTCTTTAATTGAATTTCTTGCTCATTTTATGGGCTTTGTTTGTTGTGCTTTTTTACAGCTCAGCATTACTTAGGCTTCACGCTAACCGTCCCCTGATTGTTCCCCCTGATTGTTCCCTGATTGTTTGCTTGTTCCCTAATTGTCTTTCCCTTGATTGTTATTCTGTCAGGCGTTTAAGCATCAGATTCCAAATACCACCTTGCCTGTAAGCGTCAACATAATCCCATAAGCAAGCATAATCAAAAATTTCTTCAAAGGTTCCCGAATGTCCATTTCGTGGATTGTTTGACCAAACATAAGCAATTTCGTTTGTATTGTAATTAATGCCGATAAAGGATATTGCTATTGGATAAATCTCTTCTTTGAGGGCACGGAAACTGAAACCGTAACAAGCAAATTCAAGTGAACCAGCACCTTCTACGGGATTTTCACAGAACTCAAAATTATCATCTATGTCTTCAACTATTTCCGAAAAATCATTTTCATCAAATTTTACAGTCAAAGTATTAGTACATTGGTGCATGACGAGTTGTTCTAAATTAATGTAGTAGTTTACTGCAGACTCATAGCTTTCTATTTCTCTGAAAAAGGATTCATTGCTTTTTGACAATGCATCATTGTCTGTAGTTATTTGCAATTCAAGAGGTGGATAGAAAAAAGTATAATTAATGAATATCAGACCGATTGATATAAAAACAGATACGAAAGATATGCCAAGTTTTACGGCAAAAGGGATTTTTTTGATAATAATAAACAAAAGTGAAATGAAAAATATAATAACAGGCCAAATAACAAATATTTTTATTATCAGATAATTGTTTGATATACAGCAGATTATATAATATACAGGAAAAATCAAAGTTGAAAGTAATAATATCAATGGAATAGCCTTTTTCATGTTTACACTCCTTTTCTTATACGAAAATATAAGGTTGAGTCATCCGATTCGGGCAAAAATCAGTGAACAGTATCCGAAAGCAAAAACTTCTTATTTAAATCAGAATATCATATTTCTTAATTCTTCAAGAAACGGCCATAACAGGCTTACATCTACATCGCTATATATTCTCAGAATGTACAAAGCAATGCTTATCGGAATTGCGGCAAAGCCGATTTTGGGTAAAAGAAAAATTGTTTTTTTGGCTTTTTGTGAAAGGGCTTTTTTGTGTTTTAATAAAAATGGGACAAAACAAATTGCAGTCAAAATAAGAATAGGGATGTAATTTTTTATTATACTGTAGGCTGCTGTTATTAAAAAGATTTCGGCCATCTCTGTAAAAAATCTGTCGGAAACAAAGCATTCTTTATCAAGCAAAGTATTGAGTGTTTCATTGTTTTCATGCATATAAAGCTTATACCCCTGAGACATATAATCACAAAGAAGATAATTCGTTCCGTTCAGTTCAAAATAAAAAAGGAATGCTAATCTCGGACCTGTATCTGCTTTAAATGCGAAAGGCATTCTGACGGCACGGGATATTTTATCAATATTCGCAGACACCAGTATTTTTACAGCATCAATACGGGTTATGGGTTCATAGTCAACGGTCAGTGCAGTATCAAGTACAGAACTCAGATTGTCGCCATAGTAGCTGCGATAATATCCGTCGCTGTCTTCTGTAGAATAATAATCAATATTGGCTTTTATGTCTTCATAAATTGTATCATCTTCATAATAGTCAAAATAACAATATGTAAGCGGTATAATATTGATAAAAGGTATCATAACAATAATTATCATTACAAAAATAATAAATTTTTTCATTTTCTACGTCTCCCCTGATAGCCTTAAAACTTGATTGCAACATTCTTCTTACTGTTTTTATCAGAGATAAAGTACGCTTTATGATATTGCTCTTTCAGAATTTCAGTATTAATAAACTCTAAAAAATCTTCAGCATTATAACTCAAAATCATTCTCTTATTATTAAAAATGATACATGAACTTTGGTTACTTGCCCATTCAAGAAAATCATCACGTAATTGAGAAATGTTATTTGTATAAAAATTAGGGATGTTAATTGTTTTTTGTAAAGCTCCAAAAATCAAATCAATCTTCATAATTTTCAGTATAAATAATATACATGTCCTCCTTTTCTAAAAATCAGGGGACGGACGGTTCTGTGATTGTTTAGAAAATATATGTTTTCAAAAAAATGAATACGAGTGCTGCAGGAACTGCCACAAACCCAATTTTAGCCATAATGCGTGCAATTTTTCTTACTTCATCCGTACTGCATTTTTCTTCAGTAAAGCAAGGAAGAAACAGAACTAAAGACATAATTCCTACAGGAATAAAATTTCTTAGTGTTGACTCTGAAGCAAAATATCTTAATGTTTTTTTTACCGAGTTAAAAGTTCCGCCCGTAAATAGGTCTTTTTCATCCAGCATTTGCTTCAGGCTATCAAAATTTTCACACTTGAAAAGAGAATACGCAGGTGCTCCGGATTTTTCATATTCACACTCCATATAATATTGACCGTCTTTTTCAAAAAACTGAACACTTCTGATTTTGTCTTTTTGTTCATTGTGATACAAATACGGCATCGGACAGTAAAAAGCATTATTGTCACATTCATCCGAAAACCAGAGCATGATAAACGCTTCATTTTTGCTGACTAATATATAATCTACGGAAAGCATCATATTAATCAACTCTTTCATATAATCAGGCATACTCCTGATTCCCAGCTTATCTTTATTCTCTTCGTAGTACTCAATATTTTCCTCAATATAAGGCTTGACATCTTCATTGTAAGAATAAGTGAAGTAATTATAATAATAAAAAAGTGGATTTACACAAGCAATCAGAACAACACAGATAATATAAAATATAATAATTTTTTTCATTTTAATCTCCATTCTGCCGCTAAAGCGTCAACACAAATAGTAATTAAAGGGTGCTGAACAGCGGCAATTTTTGTTGTATAATTGTTTCTTCCTCTGATTGTTTCTTTCATATTCTTTTTTTCCTTTTCAGAAAATCAATAAAAGCGTCATCAATTCTGACATTTGGTGCAAAAGCTGTTGTTCGCAAATAAAAAGTTTGGCACATATCTAAAAAATTTCTATAAAAATAGTGAAGCTTAATACCATTGCCGTAATTA
>JAFVWM010000023.1 GCA_017501665.1 Alphaproteobacteria bacterium
AGAAAAAGTGATTTGGGCTTTTTCTTTATTTAAGGCATATCAAATTTTAATATTACTAACTTATGGAGGCTTATATGAAAGAATCTGTAGGAATAAATGCAGCGATATTTCCTAAAATTATGACAATTATTTTAGGAAAATCATTTACAAATCTCGACAAATAAGTTATAGTATATTGTAATTGGATATTCGGCAAACCAATCGAAAGGTTGGGACGCAAAGCTCAAGAGACTAAAGTTTATACAATGTCAGTCAGCTGCAACTGTAGAGCAATCTTTGGATTGTTTTTATTGTTGCGGCTTTTTTATTTATAAAATTATTTATGCAAGGAGCGGGTAAAATGGAGAGAGGCATAACTGACAAAGAAAAAATGCAGAAAGTATATATCCGTGAAGAAAAAAGATTTATTGCGTATTGTTGTACTCGCAGAAAATACAAAGACAGTCGTATAAAACACCTGCAGTTTATAGAAAGATTCAAATGGGCTCAAACAAAAAAACATTTTAAGACCATTGCTCCGGTAATTCATTTGCTTTCGAAAAGAGATAAATATACTGCTGAACATTCGGTTCGTGTTGCTCTTATGACATACCGCCTTTGCATGCTTATTGATCTTGGCCGTTTTTATAGGGATGTTATAACTCTGTCGGCATTTTGTCATGACATCGGTAAGTTGGGTATTCCAGATGGTATTCTTCATAAAGAAGGTTCTCTTACTGATGAGGAATATGAAGAAATCAAGCATCATCCGAAGGATGGTGCTGATCTGCTTGGCAATCAGGCAAAATATACACATCTTATAGATGGCGTTTTATATCATCAGGAACGTTGGGATGGAAAAGGCTATCCTACAAGAATAAAAGGAGAGGAAATACCTTTCCCGGCAAGGATAATAGCTATCGCTGATTCAACAGATGCTATGCTCAGTGACAGACCATACAGAGATGCTCTTACAGAAGAAGACTGTAAGAAAGAACTGAAGAAAAATTCAGGAATTATGTATGAACCCTGGCTTGTTGATTTGTTTCTTGATAATTGGAACTATATAGTTGATGGAATATACGGAAAATAGAAGTGATATAAAATAACCTCCAAGGATGAAGCTAGGAGGTTATTTTTTTGCTACTTCTATAAAATAAATAATTCATCATACCCTAATTCCAGCAAAGAAATGGAGAGCGAAATTAGATAATAAAAATGGAGTTCAGGATTATCTGTATCTATCTCAAATTCCTCTTTGGCCTTTTGTATTCTGTAAAGTACAGTATTACTATGTGTATGCAAATTTTCTGCTGTTTTCTTTAGTGAATGGTTGCATATGATATAAATATATAGTGTCAAACAAAACTCTGTATTGTTTTTCAAGTCATGTTTTAAGAGGGCAGATATTTTATTATCAATCCGAAAATCATTTTGCTTTAACTGCATAAGGAACGTGATTATTGAAAAAGCATGTTCAGATACGACATACGAAGTTTTATTTTTTTTGCAAAGATAATCTTCAATGGAACACATCCTCGCGTAATGTTTGTTCATATTGAAAAGCCGGTCAAGTTCGTCAGATACAATCACATTTAGATTAAGACTGTGGGCAATATTTTTTATTTCCTGCTGACTGTGATCTTTGTGTAAGAATATGATTATTTTGTTTTTATATATAAATGGGTGTGAAGCATGAAAACAATCTTTACATCTTTGTAATACTGTAATATGCTTTTCATCGAAATCATGCATATTTGAAAATGATATAACAGCGAATCTTTTTGCAGAAAAATGAGAAAGGAAAGTTCCGGCAATTTGCATATTAAATATCTTTTCACTTGTATATTCACCATTGAGAAGGTCCGTCAAAATTTCTTCTGCTGTACTTATTGAAGTGGATGTACAGTACCGTTCAAGAAAGAGTTGTTTTGCAATCATTCCTTCGCAAAAAAATAAGTCCCGGATATCTGCTGCATCAGTATCAATGAGATACAATACATATCCTATAATTGCTTCGCTGTTTTTCAAAATGCCAACACACAAATCGTTTTCACCGAATTTAACTCGAAAATGATTTTGACCTGCTTCAACCATGTTGCCGATTTTGATGCAAGTATCCTCAGACAACTTGCTGTGTGATATGGCAGTCTGATAGATTGGATCTTCATACTCCATTGATGAAACAGAGCATATAATATGAAACGCATTATCTGTTATAACAATCGGACAATGAAACATCGCAGATATTTCCTGAACAAGAGCATTAAATGAGTTGTTATTAAAAAAGAATTCAAGCATTGCACTTTTATCCATAATAAACCTCCCCAATTATGTTTTCGACACAATAAAATTATAAAACTTTTATCAAGAAAAGTCAATATAACCAATAAAAATAGAAAAAAATTAAATTTTTAAAATGGAATTTGTGCTGACGACACAAAATAAAAAGTATTTTTATGCTGTGAGAATATTGTAAGTGGCAAAAAATAGAGTATAATAATAACTGTAATAAGGAAAGAGAAATGAGTAGGAGATGATACCAATGTTCTAAGAGAAATAGCCGACACACCGATCAGCCGACGAA
>JAFVWM010000024.1 GCA_017501665.1 Alphaproteobacteria bacterium
ACCTATTTCTTGAAATAGTTTTCATAACAGCAAATAATTTGCTGTCGTGAAATAGCGTAAAAACGCTATTTCGCTAAAGTATACTCATTATAGACAAGAGGTGAAGAAAGTGACAAAACCAAGCTTAAGCATCGTTGTGCCTGTATATAATACTGAAAAATATCTTAGAAGATGTATGGATTCCATAATGAACCAAACTCTTAAGGATATAGAAATCATCATAGTTGATGACGGCTCAAAGAAAGAGTGTGCCGTGCTTTGTGATGAAATCTCAAAAACAGATTCAAGAATTAAAGTTGTTCACAAGAAAAACGGCGGTCTTGGGTTTGCAAGAAATACGGGACTTGAAGCAGCAACAGGTGAATATATAGGTTTTGTCGATTCTGATGATTATATAGAGCCGTTAATGTGCGAAACATTATATAATGCAGCAAAAAAACATAATGCTGACTTATGTTTATCAGGGATTTGTTTTGTTGGTGGAAATATGTTTTCGGAGTCCGGCACAGATTCAAGAAAAGTGTATTTTGAAGAAGAAACAGTGTTTGAAAAAGAAGATATGAAAAATCTTCTTTTAGGCGTTGTGGGTGCATTACCTCACGAGCCTGATGACAGCCGTTATGGTGTGAGCGTATGTAAAAACATATTTAAAACTTCTGTGATTCGTGAAAAAGGAATCAGATTCTTGTCCGAAAGAGCAATACTTTCCGAGGATACCTTGTTTATGGTTGACTACATAAAATCGGCAGAATGTGCAGTTGGTGTGTCCGGGGCATACTACTGCTATTGTCGTAATGAAGATTCTCTTTCAAAAGCATATAAGAAAGATCGTTTTGAGAAAAGCATCGTATTTTTAGATGAACTTGAAAAACGAATTGCAGATACTATAGAAAAAGAAGAATATAAAATTTATTTAGATAGATTGATACAAGGCTTTGGAAGGATTTTGTGTTCGCAAGAGATTATGCACGCAAGGGATGAAAAAATAAAGTTTTCTCATCTTAAGAAAAGATTAAAAGAAATTTGCACCCAGGACAAAATTCAAAATGTATTAAAATCATATCCTTGGTACAGATTGCCCGTAAAACAAGCGGCATTTGCTTTTGCTATGAAGCATCAATTGTTTTTGCTTCAAAGGTTAATGGTGATATTAAGAGACAGATAGGAGTTTTTACAATGCTTTTTTCAGTAATTGTTCCGATTTATAATATTGAAAAATACATAAGAAGATGCATTGACAGTGTGCTTTTGCAATCATTTACCGATTTTGAGCTTATATTGGTTGATGATGGTTCACCTGACAGATGCGGAGCAATTTGTGATGAATATGCGAAAAAAGACGAAAGAATAAAAGTAATACACAAAGAAAACGGCGGTTTGGTAAGCGCAAGACAAGCCGGGATCAAAGTGGCAAGCGGAGATTATATCTTTCATCTTGATGGTGATGATGCAGTTCTTCCTGATGCGCTGGAAAGTGCATATAAAATAATTTGTGATACCGATGCGGATATTGTTTCTTTTTCTTATAAGTGCAGTATCAATGGTAAAATTGGAGATAGTGTTGAAGACTTGGTCGATGAGGGCTTGTATCACAAAAAGGAAATCGAGCAACATATTTCCCCAAAGCTTTTGTCAGATAAAAATATGAATCATATATTTTATTTTTTATGGGGAAAAGCAATAAAACGAGAACTTGCCACAAAACATCAGTTGGTTGTTAATCCTGCTATTTCTTTAGGTGAGGATTTAAGCTGTATTGTGCCTTGCTTTTTGGAGGCAGAAACAGTTTATATGAGCAAAAAAGCCATATATCTTTATACCATAAGAAATGATTCCATTTCAACAGATTTTAAAACGCATCAGATCTCGCAGATAGCAGATGTGATTACAGGACTTCGCAGTTTAAACATAGAGAAACCAAAAGACTTTGACCAGCAGATTTCACGTTATTCTTGTTTTATGTGTTTTGCAATTTTGGCAGCAGCGGCCGAAGGGAATCATTTTAATGCTATCAAAAAGTTAAAGGAACTTATATTAGGGTCCCTACATAGAGAGGAAATCAAAAAGGCACATTTTGAAAAAATCACTACAAAAAGCCGAATTGCCATATATTTAATGAAAAAACAAAGAATCAGATTAGCATTTTACTTTTTGTATTTATGTAAAGAGTTAAAGCGCATTAGAAAGGGTGACAAAAAATGAATACAGCACCTAAAATATCTTTAATAATGAGCGTGTATAATGGTGAAGATTATTTGCGTGACGCCATAGAAAGCGTCTTAAATCAAACATTTAAAGACTTTGAGCTTATTATTATTAACGATTGCTCCACCGATAGCACGGGTGAAATATTAAATAGATTCGCAGAACTTGACAAGCGTGTAAAAGTGCATACCAACGAAGTGAATTTGAGACTTCCGTCATCCCTTAACAAAGCTATATCATATGCACAGGGTAAATATATTGCAAGAATGGATGCAGATGATATATGTCTGCCT
>JAFVWM010000025.1 GCA_017501665.1 Alphaproteobacteria bacterium
ATTCGTATTTTAACTGCTGACTTCTTGTTTCACTAAACATTTTCATCACCCTTTTTCTGCTTCTATTATACCATTTTTCTTGGCTTTTGTACAGAAAAAAAAGCCCACTCCTTTTTGGAATGGACTTTGTCAGCAGTCTGAAACATTATATATGTTTGTACTGTAAAAATCATTAAGGGTACAAACTTTAATAAGAACATCGTCTAAATCACTGTTATGAGGGAGCAGTTCCGTAAACAATTTTTTCAATGCATGTTCCTGTTCCGTATTACCTTCTGTATTTTCCCAGTTTATTTTCCATTCTTCAATAACATCAGGCGAAGGCTTAGGTGGGCATCCATCCCGGAAGTTTTCAATTTTCCATCTTTTTTTCCTGCCGTCATAATAATATGAGTCATATATTTCTTTCTTCATTAATATACCTCTTATTTTGAGCATTTTTTAATTACGGCAAATATCTTCAGCATTTCCGTTAGCAAAAATCTTACGTAAAACGAGCGAAATTGTTAGCTTAAAAAATCATACCGATTGAAAAACCGAAATCAGACCGATTGGACTTTACTATAAAAAACCAAGTTTTTATACTATCCGCAGAAAAAATCAATTGCATAATCGCACTTACATCAAAACTCACACCGACCTATATACTTAAAGTTACTACTTATTTATATTTGGTAATACCATTTTACAAGGAGGCTTAAGTTTTGTCGAATGTGTGGATATTATATTAATTTTTATCCTTTTCTTTTGATGTCTTTTATAAATTGCTCGGCGGAAAAAGTTTTTCCTTACCACTCTATCCAGGTCATTTCTTGCTCGATATCCCAAAAGCATTTGCCGTCAATTATGGGTTCGGTTAATACTTTTTCCATACATTCGTTTTGCGTTTCTGCGATACATTCATAGACAGTTTCAACATAATTGTCTGATGAATCCCACAAATGAATTTCAAATGAGTAATTTTTGCTTATGGGGTCGTATATTAAGCCATGAAAAAAGTATTTTTTACCTTTATAAATAACAGCCTCTTCTTGAAAGGTGATTTTATCTATAAAGTCAGAAGCATTTCCGTCTATCATATTTTAATCCCCCTAAAATATTTTTTATACTTTTTATATTCTTCTGCGGTCAATGGTCTAGCCTTTCTGTTTGAAAAGTCATCAGGCTTGTATTCGTGCACATGTAATACCGGCTTCCGTGAGGGGTCAATGGTCGTTTCGGGATGATAAGCTATTTCAAAACGCAAATAGTGATTTTTATCATATTCTCTGTACATTTTAAATGTGCCGTCAGGATGTAACTGGATATAGGATGTGCTTGAATGAGCTTCTTCCGGTAATCCCTTATGTCCCGGTTTACCTTGCAATACTTTTACTCCCGCTATTTTATCCACCGTGTCGTAGGTATAAGCAACATTATTTCCGCTTGCATAAGTTCCTCTGCCACCCATATTATCGCACCACCTTTCGTGAATCACGATAATCAACAGTGATAATGTTGCCTTGCATTTCATCAAACGGACTACCAAAACAGATGATTTTTTCAGGCTCAAGCCTTCTTAACATTTCGTTGTAACCACGCATAAAGTTAAGTTTAGACTGTTTGCAACCTATCATACCGATAGCTACTGTTGCTCCTTTTTCTACTCCGTCAAAGCAAAACTCATAGCTTTGAGATAGTCCCCAACTTATAGTGGGAATTACGGTTAAACCCTTGCTTTGCCAATATGCACCTACCCAACGATTTTTAGCAACACTTTGAAGTTGACGCCACAAATCCATATCGGTATAAGTCGAAAAATCAGGAGAAAGCAAGAAAGAGTATTGCGAGTATCTTTCAAAAGTTCTGTCAGGATTATCGTATATACCTTGAAAACGGTAGTCATCAACAAAAAAATGAACGCCTTTTTGCTTGTTTTCATTATTATCGTTGGCTCTTGTATCCGAACACGCTACCAACATAATATTGTCTGTTGATAATGTTTGCTTTTGAATAAGAGGGAGTCCCCACTTACCTGAAGTTTTAAAATTGTTACGCATAAAAAGAGGGTTGTCCCTCATTGTTTTACTGGTCATATTATGACACCTCCGGAATTATTTTTGTTTTTTACATAACATTATCGCAACAAAAAGTCACACTTTTTGTGTGATATTTGTTGCATTTTTCTCCGGAAAGTGCTATTATGTATTTACCAAGAAACGAATGGCAACATTCGGAGAAGAGCATTGTATTGATTGCGCCAACAATCTTTACAGTGCTTTTTGTTTTGATTATCACAAGCATAAGCATCACCAACTTTCAATTAAGCATTTCGTTTTTGCACAGTTGCAGCATTTCTTGTAACACCACAACTATTCATTATTGTTTCAACACTCAAATTTTTTATAAGATACGATGAAGCAAGCAATTCTCCGCCAAAGCAATCTGCTTGCCACTCCGGGTCTTCATATGGCTTTATACTTTCACCGGGTTCAAGACGACACAATGCGATTGAATCGTTATCGTGTAAAAATAAATGTCCGATTTCATGAGCAATTGTCAACCGATCTCTACCCTCACCATTGCAAGCTCTCAAATAAATATCTTCTCTTATACGGATTAAATTCTTGTTTGGAAAAGTCTCACCATGTTTTGAACCCATCATATTTTTTGGAACAATTTCCAAACAAAAGTCAGGAACTAAAATTGGCAAAACATGTTCAAGGAAATGTACAACAGGAAAATACAGGTCATTTTCAAAGCCTGTAATTTCCTTGATTTTATGAACAAAGTTTTTTATGTTATTTCTTGATATAGGGTATGCTTTGTAAGAATTCATATAGTATTATTTTCCTCCTCTAAGAAGTTTGCGTAACTGTTCCAATTCGTCATTATCGAGTTCAGAAAATTTTCGGGCAAACGAAACAGCCAGCTCTCTATTTTGATTAGATACACCTGAAAAATTTAATTCTATGCTATCTTCCGTATCTGCGATTGCCTTTGTAAGAAGTTCTCTTTCGTTGTAATTCAAGTTATACAATTCACATATCTTGCTGTTCCAATGTCCCGGCATTCTTTTTTTTCCGTTTTCAACAGCAGAAAGAAAAGATACTGTAACACCAAGCTTTTCAGCCATATCCTTAAGGACCTCACCTTTTTCAAATCTCAACTTTCTTAAAAAATTACCTAAACTTGTAATCATTTTTTGTTCCTCCTTAAGTATTCTTTTGCATATTGTAACACATCAAGAAACATTTATCAACCATTTGGTTGAAAATATTTACCAAGAGGTTGAAGCGTCAGTAGTAAAAAAGGGGCTGTAAAAAAACAGCCAAAAGAAATCCGAGATTCACGATATTGTGAGTCTCGGACGTTTTTTTGTTGATAAAATGTTTAAAACTAATTTTTTCTCAGGATTTGAATACGCTAAATAGACCGACAGTAAAAGC
>JAFVWM010000026.1 GCA_017501665.1 Alphaproteobacteria bacterium
CCCTGCTAAGGGTGTAGACGTAGAAATGCGTGCGAGGGTCCGAATCCCTCACTCTCCGCCAAGCGGAACTGCGTTCGCACACGCAGTTCTTTTATTTTTGTCTAAAAAGTATTCCTGCAATTATAATACTAAGTTTGAGAAGTATAAATAAGAAATAAAAAAAGTTGGCTATACAATATAGTCAACTTTTTTATTTGAAAGAATATTTTTGTTTAGACTAAGAAGAAACCAGCTCCACTTATTTGTAATTATCTTTTAATACTTTGCTTAGTCTGACTGGAACTTGAATATCTTGCATATATAACTGCTGTTTTCATTTCGTTTTCTCCTTATTCATTTATTCTGTCTTTCGACGACAAGCGAATAAACGAAAAGGGTTTAAACGTTTTATTTTTGCAATAGTTCATTTTTAGTCAAGGTTTGAGAATCAATACACTTTAACCTTGACTAAAAAGACTTTTTGTTTAAACTTCGCTTGAGAAAGACTGTTCCTTATGCTTCACGACGGACACTCCTTTTTTCTTCTTGAGATCGACAACATTTTTTAGTATCTGCTCATAAAAGTACTGATCAAAAATGTCTATATCAATCTCGTTTAAAAATATTAGTTTCATTTTGTTTTTCAAAGTTGTCCACCTCCTATACACACAATTTATCATTTAAATTTTAAAAATACAATGAGTCAATTTATAGTTGATTTGATGTTTACAAATCAAACACTTGCTTAGTGTTTAATGTAGAATAACATTAATTGCAAACAATAGCACAAATTGCAAGATTTTTCATGCAACATTACAAAAATGAAGGAAACGAGGACAACAAAAAAAGAGGGTTTGCTTCAAGCCTGCGTGCAGCCCTCTTTTTGTCCCGTTTCCTTTTTTTGCTGAAACAGTCTTTTTTATTTTTGTTGTTTTGCGTGTGCTTGTCTGCCGAGCGAAGCGAAGGCACTTGTATATAACAAGCGCACGCCGTAGTGCCATTTTTATTGCAATTTTTTATAAATCAATTTATTTATCTTTATTTATCTTTTATCTTCATTTATCTTCACTATACTCCAAAATATCGGCGGGTTGACAATCCAATTCTTTGCACAAAGCATTTAAGGTGGAAAATCGAATTGCTGAAATTTTACCTGTTTTTATGTTGGATAAATTCGCGTCCGTCAAGCCGATTTTTACGGCAAGGTCTTTCAGTTTTACGCCACGCTCTTTCATTACTTTATCTAATTTTAATACTATCATAATGTTTCGTCGTCATTCTTTTGTAATTCTTTGCCGTATTTGAAAAACAAACCAAACATAAACATAACAATACCCGATATAACTCCACCAAGCGAAATCGGGAACGTCAATTCGGTTGTAGGGTAGATTATACGTAAAACTGTTGAGCCGACAAGCGCAGGAACAACTGAAATAAGTACTACAAATATAGCACTCTTTTTCAAATAGTGACTTATTTTTTCTCCAAACGGGGCTTTTTCTTGCTCTACACTTTTGAAAAGGCTTTCGACATTCCAAAGTAACCCGATACACATAAACGCATATAAAGCAAGCGTACCAAATATGCTTGCAGTTTCCGCGACGGAAAATTCTTTAATTGCATTTGTACACGACAGCGCAATCGCCAAAGCTATAAAAACCAAACACGCTGCACAACTTACAAAATAAAGAACTTTCGTTACTTTGTAACACACTTTTGCTGTTTTGATAATTTTGTTTTTTGTTTCCATAATGAAAC
>JAFVWM010000027.1 GCA_017501665.1 Alphaproteobacteria bacterium
CCGCAACCGCAAGCTCCGCAACCGCAGGCTCCGCAACCGCAGGCTCCGCAACCGCATGCTCCGCAACCGCATGCTCCGCAACCGCAAGCTCCGCAACCGCAGGCTCCGCAACCGCATGCTCCGCAACCGCAAGCTCCGCAACCGCAAGCTCCGCAACCGCAAGCTCCGCAACCGCAAGCTCCGCAACCGCAAGCTCCGCAACCGCAGGCTCCACAACCACAGGTTTAAGGATATACGATGAAATTAAGACCGAATATTGTAACTTTAATAAGTATTTTTGTTGTTTTTTTAAGCTCTTGTACCGTTATTGATGATTTTGTTAAGTTGCAAAATAAAGGGTTGGTAAAAGAGAATGTGGATTCCTTACCTATGCCGGAAGTCAGTGAAAAAGAAAAGTATAGCGCAGTAGTAAAAAAGAATACTTATCCGGTAATCCAAACTCCTAAAGGAGCTAATACATTGGACTTGGAGACGCCACTTCGTTGTTTTGTAAATTGGGATACTCAAGAAATGATATCCAGTATTCCATATAATTTAACCGCATTTAGTTTAATACGAAACGGAGTAAACGATCTTTTACCGAGATTTGAGGTAAACGGTTTTTCTTTTGATACAATGCCGGCAGAAAGAGCCTTATTAAAGCTAACCAAAGAAGCCGATATAAAATTAGTGGCAAAAGATGCGCCGTATGCCAGCATTTCTGCAGAAAATCTTCGAGGCGATTTTACCGATGTGATTAACATGATAGCTGATGCTGCGGAAATTTATTATACCTATAATGCCACCTCTAAAACTATACGTATTTCTCGCAAAGCGAACTTTAGCTTATATATTCCAAAATCCAGAACAATAATGTTGGCTGTTTTAGATGTATTAAGAGGAGCAGGAATAACAGACTTTACATCTGATTTTGATGAATACAGCATAACTTTTGATGCTGATTTTGAACTAAGAAGCAAAATTCTTAATTTGATAAATTATTTTGAAGAAAATCCTTTGTTAATTGCTTACGATATAAGAGTTTTTAACTTATATCCTTACAATAACTCTTCCGTAGAATGGCAACAAATTATTCAGGCCTTTAATTTTGGTTCTATCAAAAGTACAAAAACTGGTGTTTTAGGCCGAATTTTAACAACATCAAATGAAGTAAACGTTGACAGCTTATCTCAATTCTTGTCATCACAAGCAAAGGTTGAAAATGTCGGTGAAGGAAAGTTTGTTATACCAAATATGTGGTTTTCTCGATTTGATATAGGCAAATGTATGGCCGACAACTCGATTCTCAATGATATGTCAATATTATCAAAAGGTGTTTATGAGAAGAATGGAAAGATACAGTCTGACATAACAATTGAGACCAAAGGAGGCGAAGTTTCAAATTTTTCAATTAGAAGCAAAATCGGCGAAAACTTTTTTATTATAGGGTTGCCCAACACTGTTTTTGATAAGAATTCTCCCCTTTCTGAAACTGTAATAATGATTGTTCCAAGACTTATAAGAACAATGAAAACCGACAATAAACTTGAAAATAATTTATAAAGGATAACGTTTTATGGATATTAATCAAAATGAGAATCGCCCAAAGCTCAAAAAAATCAAAAGACCGATAAATAGGACGGCGCCTATAGGTTCAGGTGGTGGACAGATGCAAACGTATGCTCAACCACAAGCAACAAAACCTCAAAACGAATCACCCGTAATGCAAAAACCTATGCGTAATCCAATGCAAAACCCCATGCATCAAGACACCCAAATGTATCAACAACCGATTCGGACGCAAATACCGGATTCAAAAATTCTTAATGAGTATCTTGATGGCGGTACCAATCTTCCGGATATTGGGGGGCAAAATATTTATTATCATCCCGACGTTAGTGAAGATGAATATTATGAAGATACTCAACAATCTGAAGCACCTTCATGGTTAAACGTAAAAGTTTTTGTACTGGCCATGATAACAGTATTGTTTATAGGGGTATTTGCCGGAAAAATCTTTTTTACTCAATCGGCAGTTGTTAAAAACGGACTTCAGGGAGTTGTTGTCAATCCCGAAGTTCCCAGAGGGCGTGCTCGTTGTGGAATTGCAGAACGCTCACAAGGGTGTGTTTTATACATAATGAATCCTCAAAGACAAGAAATGTCTGCCAAGGATTTTTATGATTTAGCATCCCAAGTAACAGGAAGACAAAGATTTATGATAGAAACCGGAAATATGAGGTATGCAAACTCTAAAATAAAACCTGGAGACATTGTTCAACTTAATATTCCTCCCTTATAATAAATAAAAAAGCCTGATTTTTACATCAGGCTTTTTTATTTATAATTTTATGAAAACAACTCGATGTAGTTTCTTTAAGTCATCATTATCTAAAGCAATTTTTTCATCAGGAAGCCAACGAACACCATAAAGTTGACCTTCATCATTTTCACGTATTGAAATAACTTTAGCTTCATTTTCGCTTTCATAATATATTGCAATATCACCGGTTCCCACAGGTTCATAGGGATCAACAAACAAAATAGACCTTGGTGTCAAAAGGTTGCCTAAGCGTTTTGTACAAAGATTTATTGCATATGCATCCTTTCTATTTCTTAAAGGACAAGGACAAGCTGTCTTTTTTACCTCTTCATCAAAGTCAACAATTATATTACCGTTATTACCGGCAATTCCATAAACGGAAATATCTTTGTTATCCTTAATATCCGTTTCAAAAGAAGACACAGCTCCGCGAGGTGTGGACAAGAACTTATACTTTGCGTCATTTCGTTGGATAATTTCTTCTAAAGAACCTTTCTCATCCAGCTCTTTAATTTGAGCTCGAAGTTCATCAAGAGGCATTTTTAATGCTTTGGCAAGGTTTTTCATTTCTTTTTCGGATACTTCTCGCTGTCCCATTTCAATACGATGATAAACCGAAAGAGTCATATTAGCATTTTCGGCAACTTCAATAAGTGTCATATTTTTTTCTGTTCGTATTTGTCTTAAACCGGCGCCCAAAGTTTTCAAGCCGTTTCTTTCATTAAGTTTACTGCGTCTTTCTTGCTCTCTGCGCCAAGCCATAACAACTTCATGCTGAGAAGATTGTTCGTTAACGAATAGATTTTGTATGGGACAATCTAAAAATTCAGCAAATCTAATCAGTTGCTCCTGATCAACTCGTCTGTATCCTTTTTCAATTTTAGAAATAGCCGACAAAGAAACATTAATATAATCAGCCAGTTCTTGCATTGATTTGCCTCTAAGGCGTCGATACATTCGTATTTGATTAGGGAAAATAATTTCTTCCATGGCGGATAACCTCTTTAATAAAGTTAAATAACTATCACAATATTAGCTTCGTGGTTTGAATAATCAAGGTTTTTAGTACAAAAAAAGACAATTTGTGTACAAAATCTGTTAAGAAATAAAAAATCAAAAAAATGTAACACTTTATAAGTAATTATTGTGTTATGATAAAATAGATGCACTACAAGGAGCAAAAAGACAAATGCTGAGAATGTTTTCAATGACGTTATTTTTCGTGATATTGTTTTTTTTGGCTTCGGCTACAAACATATTTGCAATAATATCGCACAGAATAACTTATTATGTTGCGTTTGTTGTATTGGTAAGCGTTTTGATGGCAGCGTTTTGGGTGTTAAGGGAACGTGCCGATAAAGGAACAAAAAATGAAGAAGACGATATGTAAAATAATAGGATTGTTTTCTTTGGGACTGCTACTTTTTGCGGCCACGGATTCATATGCCCAGTCATCCGAGCAAAAATTTTTTCAGGATGCTTGGGGTTTTATGAAGAGTAATACCAAAGATGGAGGTGCCGAATTTAGAAGTAACTATGGTGAAAAGGCAGGAGATCATATTGTTAATATTGTCAATTGTGGCAAAAGGAAGTGTAATTTAAACTTCAGAAAATGTTTGGCAAAAGAAACATCAAAAAAAGAAAATTGGATAGATTATATCTGCGTAAAAAAGGAAGATGCAGAAAAATATAAAGAGCGAGGATACGAGGAAAAGGCCGCAGGAGGTGTCAACCCCGGACAAAAAACCAAGAAAAAAGCAAAAAAAGAAAAAAATTGTTATGAAGCAAAAGTCAGCGGAGATCAGCAATCTAAAACTTATTGCGCAAAATTGACCGGTGATAAAGTAGAAATTAGTTCAGGCACTGAGAAAGGGCGGAGAGTTTGTGAGGTTATCGAGGTATCTTGGTACAACAGCCGTAACTGTTTATTTTGCTCATTAATAGGAGTAATTTATGCCGTAGCCGATGATGTTACCGTAAGATCGTACAAAACATTTGCTCATTCGTTTGCGATAGTGATTGCGGTTGGGTTGGTTGTTTGGTTGGCCTTTAAGACACTTGCTTTTGTAAGCAGCTTAACCAAACAGGATATTGCCAAATATTTTACCGAGCTATTTATTCAGTCATTTAAGTTTTTGATAGCATTTTTTGCTCTATTATACTATGAACAAATTTTTACAATGATAATTCGTCCGTTGATTCGTGCCGGTATGAATTTTGGAACAACATTTGTGCTTGTTGAAAGTGTTTATTCACGATTCGGAGAAGAGGTACATAATGCATTGATTGCCGCATCGTCCGGTGGTGGTAGCGCTCAATTAGAAGCATTAGGTAGTAAAGTTCCTTTTGACTATATTAGAAATGCGAATAACAAATTTTACGACGTGTTTACCTATGCCACAATAGAAAATCTTGCATATAATGTCAATTTGCAATATTCATTACTTCAAAGTATCGGTAGTGGCTTGGTTTGTGTGGGTTCAAAGCTTTTGATATTCTTTCTTGAATATGACGGGCTTGGAGGACGGATTGGTCTCGGTTTTGCCTGTATCATCTACGGTATTTGTTTTGGCATTTTTGGATTATTACTTGTTTTAGCCTTTATTTTTTACTTACTTGATGCAGTTGTTCAATTAGGTATTGTTGGAGCTATGTTGCCGTTTTTGGTCGCTTCATGGCCTTTTAAGCTGACATCGAAGTATACTAAAGCAGGATTTGAAATGCTCTTAAATTCAATTTTCATATTTATGATGATGGGTGTTGTTGTAAACCTGAGTATAGAGCTTATTAAGGCGGCAATAGAGTTTAACTCTGATGGCGGAAGCATGGAAGAAACAGAAAATGGCATAAGCGCACTGGTTTCGGCCTTAAGTTCTTTAGATGTAGTTAAATTAAACGATATGGTAAACATCGTCAGTATAGGGTTCATATTATTTATGATGGCAAATCTGATGGCGATGATGTTGCTAAAAAAGGCTGAAGAATTGGCATCTACATTTGCATCAGGTGCAATGCCGTCAATATCTTCCAATTTTGCTACACAAGCCGCATCTACCGCCAAAGGAATGGCTAAAAAAGCTGCGGCACCGGTTGTGTCAGGTTTCAAAGAAGAAACAAAAGAGTTGCGAGAAGAAATTAAAGAAGGTATCAAGAGTTTACCCTCTCGTGCAACAAGAGCTGTCGGAAGAGCTGTTAGAAATATTGCAAGTAAAGTCGGTAATAGACAAAAAGTTAGCGAGCGACGTGCAAAACTGGAAAAAGCCAAAAAAGAGCGCGAGGCTAAAAACGCGCAAGAACGACAAAACGGTGGCTCCGGCTGGGGGGGGTAAAATGAGCGAAATCAACGAGTTAGAGAGCGAAGTTAACACAAGTGTTGAAGAAAACACTTCAGTAAACAACCAAGTTAATACGAACACCTCAAAAAAAGATGTACCTGAAGCAACATCAGATAGGTTTGAGCTTCCTAAAGATTTTGTTCCGCCTAAGCCGGCGTCACATGATGAAGCTAAGAAAACATTGGCTGATTTGAAAGAGGGAAAAAGTGTATCAAACGAAGCAATGGCATCCTGTGTTCAATGTAAAGAACTAACACCTGATGAACGTGGCTATTTAGCAGATAAGAGCATAAGTATGAGTCTTAAAAGTGGTTTTGCGGAGATGTTAAATGCCAAGACCGATAGTGAGAAAGCTAAGATTAAGGCTGAACATGATCATGATTTTAATTGTTGGAAGTTTGTGAAGAATGAGATGAGAAGTGACCGTTTTAATCACTCAAAGATAGCCGAAGAGAAACGAAAACGCGGTAAACAATGAAAGGTAAGTTATGAAAAATATTTATAACATATCACAAAACATCATAAAAATACTGGTAATGTTATTACTGGTGGTGTTTTTGTCTGCCTGCGGTGAAGATAATGAATTGGCATCAGGCGCCGATCCGTGTGGTCCCGAAGGATCTGAGGCCAGTAATGCCACATGTGTTGATGTAAACGACGTCGGATGTTTGGGATGTAAAATTTTCACTCTAATGTTCAATGCAGTCAGCGTAAACATAATGCGTATGCATGGGCAACTGACCCAAGGCGCAATGGCATTGATGATGGTGTGTTTTTCGATATGGTTAGTACTAAGGTTGTTAAAATTTGTTTCTTCCGTTTCCGAAAGCTCTATTTCTCAGGTTTGGAACGAAATATTAAAGCAAGGTTTTCTCTGTTTGTTTTGTGGTTATTTAGCCTCATCACCCACAATGCTTATATACGCGGTAAATACTTTTGTATATCCTATATATGCAGCATTTCTAAAGCTGGGTATAGCTATTATGGAAACATCTGTTACCGAGGGTGATACGGGACAAGCCACTATTTTTAATGTTTTTGGCGAGGTTGTTTCCGTAAAAGGAGTTTCTTTGAAGTGTTCGTTTGATAAAACCGGAATTATTACCGAAAAAGGATTTCCGCAAGAGTTTTTGGACACAATTATTTGTATGATCAAAGTATTGAAGACGTATTTGGCAATCGGAGGCAAAATATCAAGTACATTAATGCGTCAGAGCACAAGTTTCAGCGGTACGATAGCAGGATTTATCCTTATGTTGTATTTTTTGATTGTTCGTATCGGTTTTGTGTTTTACTTGGTTGATACAATATTCCAAATGGGTATAGTAATACTTATGTTACCTGTGTTTATAATGTCATATGCTTTCAAATCAACACGAAAATGGACAACAAACGCAATTCAAAAAATATTGGCATCGGCCGGATTTTTGATGTGTTTTTCCATAATAGTAACATTAGTTTTAAGAGGAATGGTAGAGCTGATAAAAAACAATCCGGCAATATTCAATCCGACAAATGCTCAAGAAGAGGTTTCAAGCTTTGGTCTGGGATTCTTGTGTTTGTTACTTATAGGTTTCTTAGTATATGGATCAATGGGTGTTGCACAACAAATTACCGGAGCCTTAATCGGTGGCAAAGTTGATAACAAGTTCCAACAAAACTTGACTAAAGTACTTGATATGGTTAAAGGATGGGCCCTCTCAGCCGGTGCAGCCGCGGTAAGTTTTGGTCTATCATGCATGCCGACAGGAGTACAGAATTTTATCAATAAAGCTAACGCATTGAGAGGACACGAGAATCGTCTTAAAGGTGATACTGAAGATAAAAAATAATGTGAGGACAAGATATGACTATGTACCGATTTAACATAACAAATTTAATAAAAGCAAGTATAGCACTTGTATTTGCTTCAATGTTAAATATGGGCTTGGTAAACATTGTTTCAGCACAAGAGTTAGAGCCTGAAAAAGTGATAGTAACCGAGGTTGAGGCTGCCGGTGAATGTTCTGCATCGGTTTATAGAGCACAACACAGCGCAGGATGTTGGTCATGTCTGGTTTTGGAAAAAATAACTTCGGCATTTTTACAAGTAGCCAAAAACGGTATGAAAGTTACACAAAAAGTCGGTGTAATGGTGTTGAGCTTAGGAAGTATTTTGTGGATACTGATGTGGGGATTAAACAACGTATCAACTTTCAGTGAAGTACAACTTGCCAATATATTAAACGACTTATTTAAATTTGTGTTTAAGGCTCTTCTGGCATATTGGTTTATTGTCTTAAGTTCTACGGCTATCGGCGAATACTTCGTTCGCCCCATAATGTCAGTAGGAGCGGCAATCGGTCAAAATATGTGGGACAGTGAAATTAAAACACAAATTAAACCTTGGGACGACCTGTCCGATGAAGATATCACCAAAAATGTTAATACAGCAGAAAAAAAACAAAAAGAAAGGACGGAAGAATACCAATCTGATGAAGATTCACAACAGGGCGATCAAGAAATATTAGATGAATTGGAAGCACGTATACAAAAAGATGAGGATTCAAATTCAGTACTTCCGCCACTTCAGTTACCCGGAACCAATGGTACAATAACATCTTTCCCCGGATGCCAAATTCCTGAACCTATTGTCAGCCAAAGTGATTGTGGAAGCAATTCACATATGGGACTGGATATTAGCGCTCAAGAAGGAACACCTGTTTGGGCAATTGCCGGAGGAGATATTGTATTTTCTCGTAACGGAAGCTGGGGTAACATGGCAAAAATTACCACCAAACACAATGGTGCTACATGGACACATTTATACGGTCACTTGAATAATAATGATTGGAAAACATACAGGGAATATTTTGCCACCAGAGGTTATAAGGTTGCACGCGGTGAAATAATAGGCACTGTCGGAAACACAGGAAGCAGTAACGTTCACCATCTTCACTTAGAACTTATCGTGAGTGGAACGATTGACGGAAAAACTTATAATAACGAAATTATAGATCCTATGGCTCTGGCCGATGGAGAAATAGTTCCTGTCGGTCAAAAATCAGGAAGTCCGACAGGCACCGTATCAAAATCTTCATGTGCTTGCGGACAAGGAAACAATCCGGCATGTTCTTATCACAGTAAATGGAGTAGCATAGACAAAGCCAAAGAAGTTGAGTCAAAACAAGGCAAAAGTTGTCAGGGATTTAACACACCTGCATCTCAAACAAGATTCAAAGTCGGCAGTAAAGTTCCTACGGGAGGAATAACAAATCCCGGTGTTAAGGCAGAAGCCGTTATCTCAGCTGATACAAGTGATTTTGTTGTGACCGGTTACAATTTTTACAAGGCTCCCACCATCCCGCAAATTGCATATACGGGACCTAGCAATATTGTTCCGAAGTCAATAATGGAATCGTTGTTGGGCGCATTACGTGTAATTACCAACACCACGGCAGAAACCTTGGTCTTAGGTAAAATGGTTATGTGCTATGCCGATTTAGAAAATGGTGGTAAGATTGAATTTTGGAAGATCAAAATTATTAACCTAATCAAGTGGTTGCAAGGAGCTGCAATTTTTGTAATCGGTCTGATGTTGACAATGTCCGTAGCTTATTACTTTTTGGATATTTCATTCAAATTGGGCTTTGCTGTTTTGGCAATGCCGATAGCTGTCGGTTTATGGCCGTTTAAGAAAACCGAAGACAAAGTAAAAGCCATATTAAGTATAATGATTAAAGCCGCAGCCTCATTTGCGTTTATGGCATTAGTAACGACCTTTGGTATGACGTTGGTTTCGGAATCATTAGGCGATTTAGATGTTTTGTATGAAAAAATCGAAGCAATATCAGAAACATCATCAGATGAAGAATTAGACGAATTAAACGCATATATTGATGATACTCTTGCATTATTTTCAACCACATTTTTATTAATGTGTTTTACAATGTACTATTTCTTTAATCTTGTAAAAAACGCTACGAGCAAATTTACGGACAAATTCTTTAAGGACTCTACTTTCGGTGGTAGCAAACCTATGCATGAAGGCGCAACAAAGGCAACATCAAAAGCCTTTAATGGAGCACTAAAAGTAACCGGACTCAAATATGGAGCAGACGTTATCAAACACCAAGCAGGCAAATTAGCATCCAAACCCGGAAAGAAATTGGGTGAATCAATGGGTAAAGCAGCAAATTCGATTGTAAATAAGGTCAGGGGCAAAAAATAGGGGTAAGGCGATGACTAAAAGGACAAAGATAAAAAAATTTCTTATAAGCGCTCTTAGTTGCATACTTTTGGTTTGCGCTTTGTGTATGGTGTCATCAGACGCTTCTGCAAGAAATCCCGGTTGTAGTTGGTCTAAAAGGTGTTATCCCGGTTGTAAATACACCAAAGTCGAAAGTTGTACACTATGTCCTTTATTTGTTTTGGTATTCAACACTGTAAGTAAAGTAGGTTCTCTTTCTGCCAAAAATTTTTCTGATGGAATAATTCAAATTGTTGTTGTTTTTTTTGGTGTATGGTTAGCAATGGAAGTAATTAAATTTGTTGCATCGATGAAAACCAAAGACCTGAAAGATTTTGTTCAGACGCTGATTACAAAAGGATTTACCATAATTTTGGTTGTAACCATATTAAAAACCGGAGTGGGCAATTTTTATAATATTTTTATTCAACCGGTATACAATACGGCACAAAGTATGGCACGAATAATGTTTGAAGAAAGTAATAATATCGGAACACACGAAGATGATAAAAAAGCCAAAAAAGACAAATCAATAACCGGCATAAAAGAAATAGAAAACGGTCTTCCCTCCTCAATCGGAGTCAGCATAGTAACGACTATGACAATGATGGAAAACAGAGTTCGTATGATAAAAGCATTGGGCTCATCTTTGGTTTGTTCAAGTTTTCAAGATGCATGGATTCCGATCATTCCGAAGTTTAAATATCTTATATATGGCGGATCAATATGGCTTTTGACTGTGGCAATGATTATTGTTATTCCGTTTTTAATGATTGATGCTGTTTTTGAACTTGGGGTGGCCACTTTGCTTATGCCGTTTGCTGTCGGAGCATATGCTTTTAATTATACAAGGAAATATTGTAAAAAAGTGTGGGATACATTTTTAAACTCCGCCATGTCATTTCTATTTACTTCTATAGTGGTCTTAATATTATTGGGAGCTTTACAAACTGCCACGCAAGAAAATATCGGATCCATGAACGGCTTTGATCAGATGTTTGTTATGGGTGGTTCCGGTGATAATATTTATTCATCTTTTAAAGAAGCGGTTGATTGGCGTTCGCCCATGTTCTTAAATTTGGTATTTATATTTTTGTTAGCATGGGCGGTTTTGAATATGGGCAAAGATTTTGCCAATGAGATAGCATCTTCATTAAGTCCGGAAGGAATAGGCGCTAAGCTTGGCGGACAAATCGGCTCAATGGCACAAGGTGCTGCGCTAAAGGCAACGGCTCCGCTACGAAGCGCCGCCGGTGTGGGTGTTCAAGCTGTCAATCGTCTTGCCGGCAGAGGAATAGCAAAAGCACGAACAGGCATAATGAAAAGAAGAATGGAAAATAATAAAGACAAACAGGTAACAAATGCCGATGGTTCAAAATCCGTTACAATAAGAGGCAAAACCTACACCATGGATAAAGATGGTAATATTACCAGAGATAAAAGAAAAGAGAAAAAAAGAGGAGATAGAAAAAGGGTTGTTACAGAAAAAGAAATCAGAACAGACGGTGTTATTATAAAACGTAAAATAATTACGATTATGGAAAAAAAGGACGACAAATGGGTTGAAGTGCGTCAGAGAACTGTAGATAGAATGCGTATTACTCGTAATATCGATATAATAAATAGGGATGGTACAATTAACATCAACGGTATGGACAAACTTCTTGCCGGAACGTCAGGCGAGGTCAAGGATGCCCTTATGAAAAATATGAATAGAGTTATAATCGAGGCACGCTTATCAAAAGCAGCTTTTGACCCTGAGAACGAAGTACAACCTGGATCTGAGAAAACCTATATGGATAACGAAACCGGTGAAATGATTACCGAGTACAAAACCCAAAAAGGCGATCTTGTTGTTTCAAGAACAAAAATTAATAGAGAAAAAGGAATTGCCGAAACAAGGGTGACTCGTATTGATGCAGAAGGTAAAGTAATGGTTTTTGAATCTGATGGTCTCAGAAATAAGATGACAACGATGTTGCTTAAAAAAGATGCTGATGTTGAAAACATTTCTTTGGATCAAATCAGAAATATTGAAGACCTTTGCCAAACGGATCAATCGGGTAACGTATTAAAAAATGTTGCATTTGCCTATACCGAACATTCTAAAAAACGAATAGCCGCCGGTGTGGATGAAAGAAACATCGATGATGGAATGTTCGAAAAAGATATTACCAGCGGTGCGTTTAAGAAATACATGGATAATGCAAGAACGGATACGTCTTTTGCCGGTAAAAGTGATGGTAGTAGCAATTATGGTAAAACAGAGAAAGATGAAAGAGTAAGGCGACAAAAAGGAGAAGGCGTTGTTGAATATCTAGGAAGAAGAGGCAGAGAAAGACAGCAATTATGGAAAGAAAAGAAATCTCTAAGACAGGAGCGCCGTGCAAGAAGAGCTACCATGAGAGAAGATTTTCGTAAAAATAAAGAAAATCTGAAAAATCTTCATAATGAGAAGATTAATGAAATTGATCAAGATCTTCGTAAAAATATGCAGGAAATAGAAAATTATGAGGAAGCTAAAATTAAATATAGAAAGGATAGATGGAAAGAATGGAACAACAATAGAAAGGCTAGAAAAGAATTAAGACAAGAACGTAGAGAACAAAGACGAGAGATAAGACAAGATTTTCTTGATCGAAGACAAAAATCAAAAGAAAACTTCCTTGGACGAGATAAAGTACGTCGCAATAAGCGAAAATTAAACGGCGGTTGGTTCGGAGGTAATGATTATTCATTACGTGAAGCCAATATGAATTTCTATTTTGCCGGTTCAAAATCCCCCCGAAGCCTAAAAAGAGCTATCAGAGGCATCTTTGGTTGGCAGTAGAATCCTTACAATAAAAAAGTCCCTTTTTTTACAGAAAGGGACTTTTTATTATATGCCAATATACTCATTAATATATCTGTTAAAATTCACCTTTTAATAAAAACGACATAACCGCATCAGAAATATTTTTATTATCAAAAATATTTCTGTGAAAATTGCTTATTTCAACAACATCTTTTGCTCCGGTAAAAATTTTTATTTCTTCATTTGTTTTGTTTTTTACATTCGAAAAAGTAAGTAACTCGGCCAATCTTAACCATAAAGATTTATTTGATATTATGACACCCGATTCCATAGCCGTTAAAGGAAGCAATTTTTCAATATTTTCTTCCGAAAGATCATTTCCCATAGGCCCGATAATAAAGTTTAACAATTTATTTTTACAAAGCTTTGTCAACAACTTACTTCCCGAAACATACGGGTTTACAAAAACACAACGCCTAAACTTCAGGTTAGATTGCCAAGAAGCTTTTTCCTTAAATAGTTCTTGAACAATAGTATTACCGGCGCCCAATGTAACAAAAGAAACACTGTCCACATCTTCCATATGTTCCAAAAAGAAGTGAAATTGTTTTGTATGTGATTCTAAACTTTTTTGGGTTGAGGGATAGTTTAATGCAGCTACCACACAATCATCTTTTAATGCACGGCGCCACATTGGTTTAAATACATTTTTAGACTGGCCGATAGAATGTATCATAATAATCATATGACCTTTAGGTCTGGCAATTTCATAAGCATCAATATATTTAACAAAGGCCAAACGACATTCTTCAAAAGAACCTTCGTGTCTTTTTATATCCCAATTGTCAAGTAAACGGCAGCTTTTTGTAATATAATTACGTTGAATACGCCATTTTTGATAAAAGAACACATCTTCCCAAAAATGACCTCCGCCAAAAGTATAAAAATCTTCTTTCATTATATATATCCTCAAAAGCTTTATCAATTAAGACTCGTCGCAACGAGTCGCATATATTTACATTCAGTATAAAATCCTTTTATTAATTAAAAGCAAACAAAACAGCGAGATATAAAAAATAAGTAAAAATAAAAATACGTATTTTCAATGAGATGCAAAAAAAGTAAAAAAAATCAAAAAAAAAATTAAAAATAGTGTTGACAATTTAGGAAGGTTAGCTTATACAAGGCTACACCGACGCGATGAGTGTGGGTTGATTAGTGCGGTGAGCGCTAATGTTATAGATAAAAAGTGAATAAGAAGATATAAGAGGATACGCAGACAGTATTGTTTTGATATTTTGAAAAATAAAAACGATAAAGTCTGAAGTATTTGAAAAAGGAACCTATAAAAATTCTTTTATTTGAGTAATTTAG
>JAFVWM010000028.1 GCA_017501665.1 Alphaproteobacteria bacterium
AAAGTTTGATACATGACGTAGATAGGGAATACTGGAGGTGTGTTGAACATAGAGATGTTCTTGTCTTCTTCTGCAGCGTGTGTACGGTAGTCAACCATTGTTTGGAGCTTACGTTTGCCTTCTAATTTGCCGAGGAGGTCACGACGGATGATGACGAATGTTACGCCAGCAGGACCTACGTTCTTTTGAGCACCACCATAAATCAAAGCATATTTGCTTACGTCAACTGGACGGCTCATGATGTCTGATGACATGTCGGCTACTAAGTCGATAGGACAATCCATATCGTAACGGATTTCTGTACCGTAGATTGTGTTGTTTGTTGTGATATGGAAATAGTCAGCGTCTGTTGGGATTACATAATCTTTAGGAATGTAAGAATATGTCTTGTCTTCTGATGAAGCAACAACTTCTACATCACCATAGAATTTAGCTTCTTTGGCAGCTTTCTTTGCCCAAACACCTGTTTGAAGATATGCTGCTTTCTTTTCTAAAAGGTTTGCAGGAACATTGAAGAATTGTGTAGAAGCACCACCACCGAGGAATAAAATCTCGTAGTTTTCAGGGATGTTCAAAAGTTCGCGCCATAATTGACGTGTTTCTGCCATTACGCGTTCCCAACCTGGAGTACGGTGTGAAATTTCAAGAATACCGATACCTGTGTTGTCAAAGTCACGGATTGCTTCAATAGCTGCTTCAACAGCTTCTCTTGGAAGGACACATGGTCCAGCGTTAAAGTTGTGTTTCATCTCTTTATGTATTAAATTTATTAATGATTTAAAATTGTTTTCTTCGTGGCAAAGGTAACAAATAAAAATGATAAACAAAACTTTTTTGAAAAATATTTAGTTTTATTTTTTTACTCCTATAACGCCCGATACATTATTAATATTAGGACGCTAATTTTTAACCATGAACATTCAACGACTCATCTTTTCTTCTTTTCGTTTTTGTGCCTCCCTTTGAGATATTTATTTTTTCTTTATGAATTGTTTTGACGACTTAAACGTTTTTTATACGAAAATAAATAATACTTGTTTTGATTTAAACTATTGATATTTAGCTTGATGAAAAAATGAAAAAAAAGTTTTTAAAAAGTTATTATCGTTTGAATAAAATTAGTATCTTTGCCACTCAAAATCGAGTAAAAATAAGCAAAAAAATATAGCAATGAAAAAAGACATTCATCCAAAAAATTATCGTCTTGTTGTTTTTAAAGACATGTCAAATGATCACGCTTTCATGTCACGTTCAACAATCAACACAAAAGATACTATCGTATGGGAAGACGGCAACGAGTATCCATTAGTAAAATTAGAAATCTCTAACACATCACACCCATTCTACACAGGTAAGATGAAACTCGTTGACACTGCTGGTCGTGTTGATAAATTCAACAGCAAGTACAAAAAATTCCAAGAAGCAAGAAACGCTAACAAATAAAAAAATGAGGCTGTCAAAACTGACAGCCTTTTTTTTGAACCTAAAAACCTAAAAACCTGAAAATCTGAAAACCTGAAAACCTCCAACCGTCAATTGTCAATTCTTTTGGCACAATTATTGACGAACGCGCGAACGTAATCTTAAAATACAATATAATAATGGACAACCAAATAAATCACGATTTATTCCTGACAGATATAGTAGAAACTGACACAGAATATATTCCGCTTCTGACACCGGAAGATGAGAAACGCATTAGCGAAGAGGAGATTCCGGAAGAAGTGCCAATCATGACACTGCGTAATGCAGTGCTTTTCCCTGGTGTGGTGATACCAATCACAGTGGGTCGCGATAAGTCCATAAGGTTAATAAAGGAAGCTTATAAACGTCATCTGCCAATAGGTGTTGTGGCTCAGAAAGACGCTTCCGTTGAAGA
>JAFVWM010000029.1 GCA_017501665.1 Alphaproteobacteria bacterium
ATTATTGCAAATTGTGTAAAGATAATTATAATTGTGTACGCTATTGGGGTGTCGTCTAATGGTAGGACAAGAGATTTTGGTTCTCTTTATCATGGTTCGAATCCGTGCGCCCCAACCAATATTCAAACGCACCCTTGTGGTGCGTTTTAATATTGGTTTTGTTGCGCCCGTTTGATTTGAAACATCGTCCGCCTTTGGCGTGACAGGTTCGACTATGAGTAAGCGAAAACAAGCCTTGCGTGGTTTGAGTGCTAACGAATGCGGCGCAGTGTCGGCACAGCTGACCGAGCCAATCCGTGCGCAATTTTTTTCAGTTTGAAAGTTAAATTTCCATTTTTTATCTCTTCGAATACACTTTCGAACCGCTTATATCATGCAAACAAACATTCGAACAAGGCAAAACATTACAAAACTAACCTAAAACCGCTATAAATATTCTTTGTGGTTGGGGTGTGCGGGCGAAACGAAATAATATTTACAATTCTGTTTTATTATTTTACACTAATTTCGGTGACAGGAGCAAGATATGGATGCTATCAAAAATATAAAAAAAGCATTTTTAAATTTGAAAAATAAAAATCGTTTTTTTGTGTCAGAGGCGGACTTTCAACATTCTTTTGCAATGGAGTTAGAAAAAATTTTTAATGGCACAGCAACCATTTTACTCGAGTTTCCAATAGAGCAAAATGGTCGTATAATTTATACTGATATTATGCTGGTTTATAAACAATATCTATACCCAATTGAACTGAAATATAAGACCAAAATTATTCCGTCAGAACAATTATACGGATTTACTGGTTTGCCAATAAAAAAGATATTAAAAAACCACAATGCCGTAGATATAAACGGTTATAATTTTTGGAAAGATATAAATCGCATAGAACAACTAGTAGAAAACAATCAAGTTGTTTCTGGGGTATGCATTATGATAACTAACGATAAGTTTTATTGGACTGGGAATTGGAAAAATAATTCAAAGGGTTATCCTTTTAGAACTGTGCAAGGGAAATACCTTTATGGCAATTTAAAATGGCAACATAACGATTTAAACCATATTCCGAAATGGATTAAACAACATCCTGGTTTTGAAATAAAAAATGATTATGAATTCCTGTGGTGTAACTTTTGCGACACCGGTGATAAAAACGGTTTGTTCAAATCGTTGTTTATAGAAATCCCACAAAAAACGGATAGTAAACATGTCAAATGATTATAAAGTATCACGAATAGGTAATGAAAAATCGCCAAAGTTGATAATTCTTTTATGTAATCCTGGGGGGGATGCAAAATATTATAAACGGTTGGCAGAATATCCAATGGACAAGGATGGTTTTTATAAACCGACTGGGATGAATTTACATATTTATCGTGAATATTGTGAATGGTGGGACAATATTTTGAAAAAGACGGATAAATTCGGGATAAAAGATACTGATATTTTAGCGTTGGAATATTATCCATATCACACCAAACGCTCGAATAACAGCAAACATTGGAATTGGGATAATTTTGCGCAGAAATCGTTATCACAAAATAAAGAATTATTATTAAAACATATTGCCAATGGTGTTCCGGTATTTGGATATTACTATGGATTTTGGTTAAATGATAAAGATGTTGGCGAACAATTATCAAAATTAAATAAAAAACAATTTTGCAAAAGTCGCAATGGCCTGGGGCAATCATTGAAATTAAAAGATTTAGAAAAATATTTACAGACAATAACAGAATAAAAATGCAAAAGACAACAAAATCTTTATCAACATACATAATGGACGAAAATCATTTCAAAGATTTTGAATATGAATTTGATTACTGTATTATTCATAAAGAAAACGATTTTGATTATTTAGGTGGAACATTAACAAGTGCTTTGGCTGAATTTATAACTTTTAAAGATAATGAAAGTTTAGCATATTTTCTTGCTCTGTTATTACAATCAAAAATATTGCTTCCAATTTATATTTGCCCGCCAGGTAAAAACGATGAATCTATTATAAAAATACCAGATTGTGAAAATGACAGTTATTTATATATGAAAGATTCTAATATTATTCCACAAATAAAAACAGCCGATAATATCAGGTTTTTTAACGCATTTTTATCTGTTCGTGAAATACATAATATTGCACACAATCACATGTTTTTATATATAGATTTTGAAACGGTATATAAATGGATAAAAAAACATCGCACAGAAATCGATACAATCGCATTTGATCCATTTGCAAAATATGACTATGCTTGGTATATCAATGTTGATGACTTTATAAAACAAATTGAATTATTTAAAAAATTTATAAAAAATTATAAAGGCAAAAACATTATTTCAGATTTACACACAATATCACTGCAAAAACACATGCGCAAATAGCCCGAATCTTGCCCGCCGACTCCAACCAAGATGTACAACCCGCCGACAAAGGCGGGTTTTTATTTTGTTTTCTAATATTTCCACCGAGTTCGAAAGTTAAAATCAAAAAAAGTGGTGAAAAACCACCACTTTCGTACTCGGTTTATAATGATGTTTATCTGCAACCGATAAATGCCCAATTGTCGCCACCTTCGATAGGTTCTGCAATCATGGTGCGGATTGTAAAGTTTTCTTTGCATGTTCCTG
>JAFVWM010000002.1 GCA_017501665.1 Alphaproteobacteria bacterium
AAGAATAGCAATGCTAAAAAATTTGCTGATATAGCTTGTGTTACGAAACCGAGATAACATGCTATCAATGTTTTTTTGTAATTCTTCTTTATCATAATAACTCCTTATATGTAAACAATAATAGTTATATTATATCAATAGTTTATATATTTTCCTGCTCATTTTACAGAAAAAGCCTATCGCTTTTTTTATCATTGATACTAAATTTTCAGCAACTATGAATAATACGATGAAAATGCAGACAGTCAAAACAACTGTCTGCAAAATAAACTAATGTGTATTAAAATGGTATTATTCCCACTCGCTCCTGATAAAGAAATCTTAAACAATTCTGTTTAGAGATTTTATCACGAGGTATTGTAGTTATCTGTATTATCCACAACCTATGGACTATCCGATTTTTTGTTGCCATATTGTTGCCATTGGACAGTTCATATTATACATCAAAGCCACAATAAAATCAATGCTTTTGCAAAAATTAGTTATATAAATTTTGCCTACATAATTTTTAACTTAGTATGTGGAACAATAGCTGTGCGAAATCGCCCTTTATATACGGTTTTCAAAAACCAAAATTTACAAGGTAAGGATTTTATATTTCCACCCTCAAAAATAGGTTTCTATCGTTCTACTTTTGTCACGCAATAGAGGTTAAAAACGCTCATTTTATGCGGTTAAAATATGCAAAAAACATAAAGGTAATGGTTTTATATTCAAAGCCTCAAAAATGAGCTTCTATTGCGTTACACAGTATGCAAATAAAATCGTGATACCTTTTACTCATTAAGCAAATTGTACCACGATTTTTTCGGTTACATATTTACAACTTTGGTTGCGATTTTTTCTCTGAATGAAATATCGTGTTCGACAAATATCAGCGTTGGCTTATACTCCAAAATCACATTTTCGATTTGTATTCTCGAAAAAATATCAATAAAGTTTAACGGTTCGTCCCATATATACAAATGTGCCTTTTCACATAAACTTTTTGCAATCAAGACTTTCTTTTTCTGTCCGCTGCTGAAATCGGATATATCCTTGTCAAACTGTTCCCTTGAAAAGTCGAGTTTCCTCAAAATTGCTTTGAGTAAGCTTTCATCAATTCCGTTGTTTTTTGCAAACACTGAAAGGTTGCCCTGTAATGTATCGGTGTTTTGCGAAACATAGGAAAATTTAAGCCCATTGCCTATACACACATCACCTGTGTATTTGATTTTTTCACCACATAGCAGTTTCAAAACACTTGATTTTCCGCAACCGTTTTTTCCGCATAAAGCAATCCTATCACCATTTTTAATTTCAAAACTGATATTTTCACAAATTTTATTATTATCATAGTATAAAGAAAGATTGCTTACATCTGCCAGCCTATCTTTTGTATAGATTGCAGGAGCTAACGCAAGTGCTTCGTATTCCTCTATGTTGTGTAACAATTTTGACTTTTCCGAAATAGCTTTTTCTTGTCTTGCTTCAATGCTTTTTGAGCGTTTCATTGCTTTAGCAGCCTTATGACCTACATAACCCTTATCTAATTTTAAGCCGGAATTGTTAGTATTGTATTTGCTCATTTCTGCCATATCAGACCACGATGCACTACGCTTTGCCGCCTGTGATAGTTTTGAAATTTCTTTTTGTAATTTTTTGTTTTCATTCATTTCAAAATTATCTTGCAGGGTTTTGTTTTCAAACCAAGTAGAAAAATTGCCTTTTCGTACTTCTATATTTGTTTTATTTACAGATAAAATATGGTCTGTGCAAGTATCGAGCAATTTTCTGTCATGCGAAACTAATATAAACCCCTTTTTTCTGCATAGATAATCGCCTACAATTTTTCTCGCATTTTCGTCTAAATGATTTGTAGGCTCATCTATAAGCAAGAAGCTGTTTGAAACAAGAAATAGTGCTGCAAGTAAAACCTTCGTCTGCTCTCCGTTTGATAGTGTGAAAAAAGGTCTGTATAAAACATCAAAATCAACTTCGAGCAAAGATATTTCACGCATAAATTCCCAATCCTCGCAATTAGGGCAAATATCATAGAAAATTTCTATTGTGTTTTTGGTTTTATCCTCAACTTCATACGGGAAATATTCAAAGCTAACAGATGCAGTTATATTTCCGCTATATTTGTATTTACCCAACAGAATATTCAGAAATGTGGTTTTACCTCTGCCGTTTCTGCCAACAAAACCTAATTTCCAATCTGTATCAATCTGAAAACTTGTGTTTTCAAATACATTCTCATAACTTCCGTCATAAGCAAAAGTTAAATCTTTTACATTTATTAAAGACATTATTATCACTCCTCTAAAACTGTATTTCCAAATGTTTTGAGTTGATATTACCGGCAGTAATGATACTTCAAGCAACCACTGCCAAAACAAATCAACCTTGCTTGAAGATAAATATGTGTAATAGATATTTTATCGTTCATTAAAACACCTCCCAATGCAAAAGAAAAGAGCCATAAGAAAGCATTTTCCTATGACTCAAATAAACAGTATAATATTATTTATACAGCGGAGTTATAGATATAGCTTTCCTGCTTTCACGAAAACAAAATAACGGCTCTTTAGCCCTATAATGTTAAACATAAATTAGCAAGAAAAGTTAATCATTTGTCCGCCTCCAAATCTTTTCTTAAATTATACTACATATTACTCCAAAAATCAATAGTTAGAATATATAAATTTTATAATGTTTTGTCATTTTTATTATGCTAACCACCCACACAGGAATGTGGCACATTCCTGTACCAGTGATTAAAGGGATATTTTATCTTTCAATTTCCTTGCTGCTTTTACTTCTGTTTTTGCCAAGCCTTGTTATTTCTTTCAGCCATTGGTTTATTGTTTCTTTGCCGAAATGATTTCGTATTCTGTCAAAATCTCTGACCTTAACCTCTGCTTTTGATAGTGCCATATTTTTATACCACAGCCGATTTTCAAGCTCTTTATTTTTCTGTTCTAACGGTCTGATTTTTGCTTCTGCCTGTTCAGCAAGTTTTTCCGCCCTATAACACCGCCTTGCAAGGTTTTCAATTATTTTCATAATACGCTTTATGAACGGCTCTATAAATTTTGTTTTATATGTCTTTGCCGTCATCAATGACGGAGGCTCCGGTATATCAAAATCGTCATTGTTTTTGATTTTTTGTACTGTAAGATGTGCATATTCTTCTGCCTGCTTATATGCTGACATTGTTTGCAACAAGTCTTTCTTTTGTTCTTGCAGATTTTCGACTTCCTCTATGAGCTTATCTCTCTTAAATTCGCTAACGGATTTATGCTTTTCGTGAGTTCCTTTCTGCTCCCATTCAATGCCGTGTGTAAGCATTATTTTTGATAAAACTTCCTTTTCGGAATCACGCCATTGATTAAGCTCCGTATCACTCCGACCTGTTCCGCTAAACCCTTGCTGCTTTAATGCACCTTTCATTGATACCCTTGTGTCAAGTCCTCGTTTGCTGTCCGTAGTGAACGGAACAAAATCAATATGTAAATGCGGTGTTGCTTCATCCATATGTAAGTGAGCAGAGAATACATATAGGTTTGGATTTCTTTCTTGAAAGCCTTTCATATAGTCGTCAAGGATTTTCTTTGCAAGTTGTCCGTTTTCCGTTTCAGCACCCATATTATCCTTATCGCCGATTTGAATTATTATCTCCGTAAAAGGTTTTTCCTGTTTGCTCTCTTGACTTATCTTTTTATAATAATTTTTGATAATTCTATCCGAGCGAGTTTGTTTTGCATTGTATCTTTTTACGGCATCATCAAATAATTTATGATATACTGTTCTGATGTTTTCATTGCAGTACACAACATTATTTTTTGTCCGTTCCTTGTCAACATTTTGTGCCGTAAATTTTCGGTCATTATGATTAACCGAGCCTTTACCTGTCATTATGGATATTGTTCTTTGCATATTCATTTTCACCTCAATTCTGTTAGAGTGGGTACTCTTTTATAGTAATTTTTCTTTTGTTACTTTTGTCAAAAGTAACGCAAATGCACTTTTGTCAGCAGAGCCAACAAAAATGCGGCAATCTACGATTGTTTGCGCTCTTGCAGAGGGCTTGTTCGGCTACCGCCGAAGTGTGTGCTGCTTGTGGCTACACACACCGCAAACGGCAGATATTTTTCAACAAAAATTCCGCCGTCTGCAATGGTGGAGAACGCTCAAAATTTTCTCGTTCTCACCTATCTGCAATCCGTCACTTTCGTTCCTTAATTGCCTACACGGGAATGTGGCACATTCCCGTAAATATCTCTTAAAGAGGAATCACCACCTGAAGCTCTCAGGTACACCTCTTTCATCGAGATATTTTTTGCGTGCTTCCTCACGCTCCTGCTCTGTGGGAGCAGTTTTATATGTGGTGTAATACTCACGCATTACCATTAAATTTAATTTGTTTTCAAGCTCATTTTTTATATCTTCCTCAAGCTCATACATTTCTGCAAAATGATAGCGAATCAGATTTAGAAAAAGCTCTCTTGAAATTTGTACTTTCTTCATATCCTATCCAATCCTTTCCTATCCAAAAATCCGTGTCGGTCTGTGACGGTGGTGACGGTGTTTTTAGTACCGCCACCACTATCAAAATCATCGACACGACCGACGCACACCGTCACGCAAAATTCAATTTTCTATAAGTGAAAATTTCACTCTGCGACCTGCGTGATACCTGCCATACTCATATCGTATGCCGTACTCATTGAGTAACCGCCCTGCGTTTACATTGAGCTTTAATGTCAAAACATTTGCAGCCATATCAACCTGTAATTTTTCTACAAGCTCGGTAGGACTTCCCGACCATTGCGGATTGTTGGAGGTTATAAACTTTGCAACCGCTTCCAATATCGGCTCTGGTGGTTCTTTCCATAACTCCGTTTCTAACCTTTCCAAATCCCACAACAGCTTTTCCGTATCTCTTACAAGATACAGCTTTTGGTCTTGCTGATCCCTGCCGGATATTTCAAGAACCGCATTGTTTGAAGTGCGTTTTTCCTTTTGTAGCATAAACGCTCCGTCTGCTGCTCCGAGCAATCCGTTTGTGCCTGAAATCATATCAAATTTATCGTCTGCCTGTTGCTTTCTTGTGTGATGAACAAGGAGCAGACAAACACCGAAATTATCAGCAAATTTTTTCAGCCTTGTTATGACCTCGTAATCATTGGAATAGCTATACTTATCACCGCCGAACTCTCTGACCTTTTGCAAGGTGTCAATGATAATCAGCTTTGTGTTAGTATGCTCATTTACAAATCTGTTAAGCTGTTCATCAAGTCCGTTTCCAAGCTGACCTGCATTTACGGCTATAAACAAATCGTCTGTGCTTTCATCACCGAACATTCGATAAAAACGCTCCTGCAATCTTCGGTAATCATCTTCAAGAGCAAGATATAAAACCGTGCCTTGTTTGACATCAAATCCCCATAGGCTTTTACCCGTGCTTATGTGGTATGCAAACTGCGCCATTAAGAAGCTCTTTCCAAGTTTAGGTGCTCCTACAAAAAGATATGTTCCCGGATAGAGCAAGCCGTCAATAATCGGCGGCCTGCTCCTGTAAACTGTGTCATAAAGTTTATCCATAGAAACTGTTTTCAAATATGACGGCTCCAAACTTCTTTGAAATTCTTCTTGCATTTCTTGAAAAATATCATCAGAAGCATTGCAATTTTCGTCATAATCGGTTATAATAGTGTTGGTTTTAATACTATTTGACTGTTCTTCATCTGCGCCAACAGATGTAATCGGAGCAGTCATTTCTTTTTTTGTGTTCATTACTCGTCCTCCTTTAAGCCTTGCAGAGTTAAGGTAATCAACTGAATTGTTTGCAGTAATTCCTCTGTCACATTCTCGTTTTCGATACGCTTTAACTCGGTTAATACATTCTGCAATTCATCTTTGAGTGCCTTATATACTCTCGGATTTCCCACTACAACAATGTCCTGACCTAAACATCTGCGGTAGCAATATTCTTGTTTCGGTAGTCCCGATAACTTTACTGCCTTGTTTATTAGTTCGTTTTCTTCGGCAGAAACCCGAAACCCTACTGTGATATTTCTCCATCGTTTGTGGCTGTCTAAATTTTTAGCTGACATTTTCTTCATCTCCTTTTCTGATTGTGCTTAATTTATCTGCCATTTCCGTTTGTGTTGTCGGAAACAGATGTGCATATCGGTATGTTATATCAATGCTTTCGTGTCCTACTCGGTCAGCAATGGCAACCGCTGAAAATCCCATTTCTATTAAAAGGGAAATATGCGAATGACGAATATCGTGTATCCTTATGCGTTTAACCCCTGCTGCCTTTGCTCCCCTTGTCATTTCGTGATGAAGATAACTTTTTGTTATTTCAAACATTCTTTCATCAGGCTTGATGTGGTAAAGCTGTTTGATATAATCTTGTATTTCTTCACCGAGAAAATCGGGCATTTTGACAACTCGATTGCTCTTTGGTGTTTTCGGGTCTGTTATCACATCTCGTCTGTCAAAACGCTGATATGATTTTGTAATTGCAACCGTACATTTTTCAAAATCGAAGTCTGACGGTGTTAATGCCAATAACTCACCCTCACGAATACCGCACCAATATAACATCTCAAAGGCATAATATGAAACAGGCTTATCCATAACCGCCTCTGCAAACTTTTTATATTCCTCTTGTGTCCAAAACTGCATTTCTTTGTTCTTTTCCTTACCCATATTACCGACTTTTGCTGCCGGATTTGAAGATAATCCGTAAAACCTTACTGCGTGATTGAAAATTGCACTTAATTGATTGTGAAGCGTTTTAAGATATACAGGGGAATATTTTTTGTTATCGCTCTTAACGGAATTTATCATTTCGTTTTGCCAAGCAATAATATCCTTTGGCTCAATTTCACACATCTTTCTGTTCTTGAAATATGGTAAAATCTTTGTTCGCATTATATGCTCCTTTGTGTGCCAAGTGTTTTC
The DNA here is from genome assembly GCA_017501665.1 of Alphaproteobacteria bacterium. Classification (GTDB taxonomy): domain Bacteria; phylum Pseudomonadota; class Alphaproteobacteria; order RF32; family CAG-239; genus CAZU01. The sequence goes on from JAFVWM010000002.1 coordinate 6,961, forward strand.
TTTAATACGGCTTTTCATATCTTCCGTATATGTATCAACGAAGCTCGCAAAGGTCATATCCAAATCAGCCTTTGTTTTATTAAGCTGCTCCCGTTCCCAAGCCTGTGCTTCTCGCTTTGTAGCAAAGCCACGCTTTTGTGATTGCCTGCGTTCACCTTTCCAATCGGTGTAGCGATATATAACTCGCCAAGTATTTGTTTTTTCTTCCTTGTAAACTGCCATATTTTACTCATTCCTTTCATCATATTTATCTGTGCCATAGCACGCTTTTTCTAAAAAATATCTTCTGTTGATACGCCCTGAAACCACCAAAAAGCCTTTTTCCTTTAACTCTGCGTTAAGGCTTCTGACAATTTTATATGCGTATGATTTTGATACGCCGAGAATTTCGGCAACATCTTCTACTTTAAGAAAAGTGTTATTTGCCATATTTTTCACCTCCTTGTGCGATAAATTAAACTTATATGTTTAAGTCCAATATCATTATACTAAACATTTTTGTTTATGTCAAGTGGTTTTTGAAAAAATATTAAACTTTTTTGTTTATATTATCTTGACAAACACTAAACATATATGTTATACTACCTATAAGAAATTAAAAAGGAGCAGTAAATTATGGCAATAGGTGAAAGAATACGCTTTTTACGCAATCTTAAAGGTATGACACAAAAATGGTTAGGTATGGCAGTCGGCTTTGATGAAAAGACTGCTGATATTCGTATGGCACAATATGAATCGGGCACAAGAACACCGAAAGAGAATTTAACAAATGACCTTGCCAAAGTGTTAGAAGTTTCTCCTGCTGCCTTAAATGTTCCCAACATTGACAGCTATGTTGGCTTAATGCACACTCTCTTTGCATTGGAAGATATATACGGCGTAAAAATTGAAGAAACAGACGGAGATGTTTGTTTGCGTGTTGATACATCAAAAGGCAACTCTGCCGCTAATCTTCATAAAATGCTTTTTGCTTGGCTTGAAACCGCCAAAAAGTTTTATGACGGCAATATCACCAAAGAAGAATATGACGAATGGCGTTATCATTACCCCGAATTTGATACAACACAAAAATGGGTTAAAGTTCCGTCACAACAAATCAGCGATATTTTCACCGAAGCAAAAAAATCTTCTAAAAGCAAATAATCTGTGTCATTTTCAATAAATTAAAAATGACAAGACAAAAAGAGCTAACCGATTTTACAAAAAATCAGTTAGCTCTTAATTATTATGAATAATACAGATGTTGCCAAATCGTTGCCAAAACACCTTTTAATTTTCGAAAAACCCAGTATTTATGCGGTGTTCAGCCGTTTCGTACATCATTCCCACTCGATTGTTCCAATCGGTTTCGGTGTAAGGTCGAGAAGAACTCGGTTGATACCGGGAACTTCTGCTGTGATACGTGCTGTTATTTTATGGAGCACGCTATAGGGAATTTCTTCAACTGTTGCTGTCATTGCATCGGTTGTATTTACCGCACGGATGATTGCCGGCCAGCCTTCATAACGTTTATCGTCTTTTACGCCAACGCTTTTCATAACCGGAACGGCGATGAAATACTGCCATACTTTTTCTGCAAGACCGCAGATGTCAAATTCTTCGCGGAGGATTGCATCCGCCTCACGAAGAGCATTAAGGCGGTCACGTGTTATTGCGCCG
>JAFVWM010000030.1 GCA_017501665.1 Alphaproteobacteria bacterium
CGTTGTAATAACCGATTAGCATCAAAAAGAATTTTCGTTCGATATGCCGCTTGTGAAGATTGTTTCGTTTGGTTATGCATTTTAGACGCCAAACTACCCGTAATTAAAGAAGCGACAAACATAATCGCAAACGTAATAGGATATCCGTCACCGTAAGCCATTAATGAAAATCTCGGCTTTGTAAATAGAAAATTAAATATCAATACGCTTGCTACCGAAGAAAATCCCCACGCTAATTTACTGCTCGTAACTATAGATGTTATCAACACACCAAGAATGTAAAGCGTTATAATATTAGCTTCAGAAAAGCCAAGATGGGCAAAAAATAGTCCAATTAAAGAAGTAACTATAATTACTCCAAGACTTATTGCAAGGTCTTTGACAATAGACAAAGCATTTGTTTTCTTAAATAAAGTTTCTTTTTGTTCTCTTAAATCAGAATCAGCATCAGGAATAATATGAATATCTATATTCGTAGCAAGGGCAATCAATTTATCCGCAAGAGTAGGTTTTCGTATAATTCCCGCTCTTTTCGTTGCATTTCTACCGATAACGATTTTGGTAGCCCCTGACGTTTTTGCGTATTCAGCCATTTGAAGCGCTACGTCTTCACCATAAACGGTCACAATCGTTGCTCCCATTCGTTCTGCAAACTTTATATTATTTTGTAATCGCTTTGCATTTTCCTCTGATAAGACTTCACTTTGGGAAGTTTTTATATACAACGCAGTAAGATTAGCGTCAAACGCTCTTGCCATTTTCGATGCAGTTTCAACAATTTTTGAATTGGAAGGAGCAGAAGATAGCCCAACTAAAATATGCTCTTTTTTCTTGGATTGTTTTTCCGTATTTTGCACCATACTTCATCTCCTTTTTATTTTTTACATTTCTATTATAACATATCTTTTCAAAAAAATCTATTACAACCTATGCTCCTTAATTATTTTATCCATCACAAAAGTCATCTTCATTGGAAATAACTACTTTCATTTTGCCACCTTTTTCTCTAACCTTTTTTATGTCTGAAAGGATTTCTTCGTCCGATGCATCTTCGTTATGTATGATTCGTGTCGGTTTTTCTTCATCTTCTCTAAAATACGGTTTATAATTTTCATTCAAAAATTTGTCAAGACGTTTCATAACGAAAAAACCGAATACAAAAATAGCCAACACAGTTATTACTAATAATATATCTCTTAATACTTCGTTTTCCATTATGTAACCTCCTTATAAGTTTGTATTTTTACCGCTCTTATATATTAAAGCATTTTTTTAATGCTTTATACTCTCCACACACGAGCAACGTTTTCTTTGATGTTAGTACAGTGTCAGGCGCAAACATTGCGTTTATTTTTCCATTTTCCTTAATCGCTATGATATTAACGTTATATTTCTTACGTATATCAATTTGCAAAATGCTTTTACCTATCCACTCTTTGGGAACGGATACTTCAAATATCGAACAAGATTCATCAAGTTCTATATAATCAAGAATATGGTCTGCACTATATCGAATCGCCATCCAAGACGCAAGTTGCTTTTCAGGATATACTATTTCGTCAGCACCGTTACGTAATAGGAATTTTGCCTGCCCATCACGTTCAGCACGCGAAACAACTTTCTTAGCTCCAAGTTCTTTCAACAAACAAGTGGTTTCAAGCGAACTTTGAAAATCTCCCCCAATGGTAACGATGCAAACGTCATAATTATCCACGCCAAGCGAACGTAAAAATAATTCGTTTGTACTATCGCCAATTTGTCCATTGGTTACAATAGGCATAATCTCATTGACCTTTTCTTCGTCGTGGTCAACTGCCATAATTTCGTGTCCAAGTTCGTTTAATTTCATAGCGATATGCTTTCCAAAACGACCAAGCCCTATAAGTAAAATTGATTTTTTCTTCATATATCTTCTCCTTAACCTACCGTTATATTGTCTATCGGCAACTTTGAAACTTGTTTTTTATTTCCACCTAAAGCCGCATATATAAGGGTTAACCCGCCAACACGACCAAAAAACATCAAAATCATCAATATTATTTTCGATATTATCCCAAGAGATGGCGTAATACCTAGAGTTAA
>JAFVWM010000031.1 GCA_017501665.1 Alphaproteobacteria bacterium
ACAATAATGTTGTTACTTTTAAGCTTGATTCTTGATGTACTTTACAAGAATATAGACTTAAAAAAAATATTAATTAAATGCTTAAAGTTTTTACTGACAGGCGTTTTGGGTATGGCGCTATATTATCTGGTGATGACAGTTCTTCTTAAATTGACTGGAACAACACTTTTAGACTATCAGGGATTTGACAATGCAGCTTCTTTGAAGGGCTTTGATGTAGCAGGGGCATTATACACCATCAAAGAGTCTTTTACCGGCTATTTCTTTGATTTTTCAAAAGGACCAAATGTGTTTGGCATAATAAACTCTATTGTGTTTGTTCTGACTGTTGTCTTTTATTTGACGGATGTTATTAAAAATAAATTAGGTATCTGTAAAATCCTGATGCTTGGCGTTTTTGTGATTTTACTGCCTATCGGAGCAAGTGTGCTTAGCTTTATAAACAGCGGAATAGATTATCATAGCCTGATGAAAATGGGTTTTTTAGTATTTTATTTGTTGTTTATACTGCAATACGAAAATTCAGAGCAAAATGCTTTAAAGTCTTGGGCAATACTTGGTGTTTCGGCTTTACTAATATTTAATCAGACAATTATTGCAAATGTCAGTTATCATAAACTGAATATGGCTTATGAAAGGTCTTATGGCACTTTAATCCGTATTGCGGACCGAATCGAACAGACCGAAGGCGCCGGAGAATGTGATAGTATTTTAGTTTTAGGCTATCTTACCGAAAGTGAGGCTTATAGCGCAGAGCTACCACCTGATATGACGGGAACAACAGATGGCTATATTTTGAGAGCAGATGATGAAATAGTTGGTCAAAGTGTTTTATGCAGTGCATTAAATGATTATTGCGGAAAAAATTATAAATTTATTTCAGGTGAAGAAAAATCAGAGCTTCTGAAAAGAATTGATACAGACAGTTTAAATAACTGGCCTGCAAAAAATTCAATATCAGTCATTGATAATGTGATTGTTATAAAGCTTGGGGATTAAGAGGTAAATAATATGGTATATTTTTGTGCGGACGATTATGGTATATCTACCTGTGGCAATAGGCGCATAGAAAATTGTCTTGAAAATGGGGTTTTAAACAAGGTTAGTGTTTTGCCAAACGGCGAAATATCAGATTTCAAACAGCGTTTGGCAGGTACTAATACGACACTATCTTTACATATTAATTTGGTGGAGGGACGTCCGCTTTCGGAACCGAATGATGCCAGCTTGCTAATATCGGATAAAGGATACTTTAAATATTCATTTATAGGCTTGTTTTTTCTCTCCATCTCAAATAAAAGGAAGGAATTTGAAAAACAAGTTTATACAGAAATGCAAAGTCAGATTAAATTTTGGAAAAAGGCTACGGACGAAAATACATCCATTTCGATAGATAGTCATCAGCACACTCATATGATACCACTTGTTTTTAAAACTCTGATGCGTGTAATAGAAGATGAAGGTCTAAATGTCCAAAGCATTCGTATTCCTGCAGAGCCAATTTTACCATATGTTTTTACACCATCATTATATTTTGAATATAACCTCATAGGTTTGATAAAGCAATGGCTTTTAAAAACTTTTGCTTTGGTAAACCGAAGGGAATTGAAAAAATCAAAAATACAATCTGCATATTTTATGGGGATTTTGTTTTCGGGTAAATTAAACGAAGCAAGAATAAGAAAACTGCTTCCGCACTATCTGAAACTTGCAAATAAATATAATAAAAATATTGAGATTGGATTCCATCCGGGATATGTAAAAAGCGGAGAGAAATTGCTTGACGGAAGCAGACAAGATTTTAGTAAGTTTTATTATTCTCCCTGGCGTAATACAGAGTACAATACACTTTTAAATTTCAACTATGAATAAATGAAAGAAGGATTCAAAAATGCCCTACATTGATAGTGAGAAAGTTGACGAGAAAACAAGAGTAAAATTGGAAGCTTTAATCGAAAAATCCTATTTAGGATATTGGAGAAAGAAAAGACTCTTTGATATATTCTTTGCGACGATAATTTTGCTTGGCTTTCTTCCGCTTATGATAATCATTGCGATTGTTATATGTATTGACGATCCGAGCGCAGGACCGTTCTTTAAACAAAAAAGAGTGGGACGACATGGAAAAGAATTTTATATGTATAAATTCCGTACAATGCGTCCTAATGCAGAAGCACTTTTAGAGCAGTTGAAAGAAAAAAACGAAATGGACGGACCTGTTTTTAAAATCAAAGAAGATCCGAGAATAACAAGAGTAGGAAAAATTTTAAGAAAACTATCTCTTGATGAATTGATGCAATTCTTTAATGTTTTCAAAGGTGATATGACTTTGGTAGGTCCCAGACCACCTCTGCCCGGGGAAGTTGAGCATTACACCGATTATCAGAAGCTTCGTCTGCATGTAACCCCCGGACTCACCTGCACATGGCAGATAAGTAAAAACAGAAACGACATTCCATTTGAACAGTGGGTTGAAATGGACCTTGATTACATACAAAACAGAACCTTCCCCGGTGATATACTAATAATGCTGAAAACACCTATCGTTATGCTTAGCGGAACAGGAAGGTAGCCGATTTTTTACCGTTTGAAGCAGATTTTGATTGTTTTAAAGATGGGAGATAGAAATATGAAAGTTGCAATGGTTGGACATAAAGTTATTCCCTCAAGACGTGGCGGAATTGAAAACGTGCTCACTTCTTTGTGTCCGTTGCTTGTTAAAAAAGGAATAGATGTTACCTGCTACAACCGCAGTTCCGATAAGGTGGAAAATGAATATATCGGCACGGTTAAAGACAAAAAATATAAAGGTGTAACATTAAAAAATGCATGGACTATCAACAAAAAAGGTCTTTCTGCTATGGTTGCTTCCTTTACTGCGGCAATTTGTGCAGCTTTCTGGAAATACGATATAGTACATTTCCATGCAGAAGGTCCTTGTGCTGCTATGTGGATACCAAAAATGTTTGGGAAAAAGTGCGTTGCAACAGTTCATGGACTTGATTGGCAAAGAGAAAAATGGGGCAAGGGATTTGCTTCTAAATATATAAAATTCGGCGAAAAAGTCATGGTGAAATGTGCGGACGAAATAATTGTTTTAAGTGAAAGTGCTCGTGACTATTTCAAGCAAAACTATAATCGTGACACTGTACTTATTCATAACGGAATAGATAAGCCTAATAAAAAAGAAGCAGATGAAATCACAAAAATATACGGACTTTTAAAAGATGAGTATATTTGCATCGTATCACGACTTACTGCTGAAAAGGGTGTTCATTATCTTATTGATGCGTATAACAGTATTAATACAAATAAAAAACTTGTTATCGCAGGTGATACCAGTGATACTGATGAGTATGTTGAACTATTAAAGCAAAAAGCATTGGGAAATCCTGATATTATTTTTACAGGCTTTATATCAGGTGATGTATTAACCGAAATATATAGCAATGCTTATGTAGTTACTCTTCCTTCTGATATCGAAGGAATGTCTCTTAGTCTTTTAGAGGCTTTAGCATATGGTAATGCAGTTTTATGCTCTGATATTCCTGAAAACACATTGGTTACAGAAAGCAAAGCAATGCACTTTAAAAAGAGTAATGTGGAGGATTTGGCGGAAAAACTGCAAGAAATGTGCAATGATGATGAAATTGTTAAGAAACTAAAAAATGGTGTTGATGAATTTATACTCGGTAAGTACAATTGGAATGATGTTGCAAACGCAACATTCGACCTATATAAAAAAGTAATGAAAAAATAAAAGGAAGGTAACTTATGTTATGAAAGGATATACACTTACTACAAAAACCAAGAAAAACATAAGAGTGTTGAAACTCTTTTTAATAAGTCTGATTTTTGTTTCGATAGCAGCGTCTATTGCAATAATCGGCTGTAATTATATTGGGAATCGTAACTTCAAAGAGACCTTTTATAGTGTAAGCAGCCTTAAGGTGAATAACAAGATAAGAATTATTCAAATTTCCGACCTGCATAATTGTTCATACGGAAAGAATAATAGAAAGTTGGTTGACAGAGTTAAAAACCTAAATCCGGATTTGATTATATATACCGGAGATATAACTGATTCAGGAGCAAAATCAAATGACAGAGTCATAAGCCTATGCAAGGAACTTGCAGATGTTGCGCCTTCATATTACATATATGGCAACAACGAAGTGGAAATGTATTATGACATTCCTCTGACTCAGGAATCTCTTGATAAAAAGTTTGGGTTCAATGATAATAACCGACAGCTCGATAAACTTTTGGAAATCACAGACGATTTTACAAGAAAACTTGAAGCAACAGGTGTAACGGTACTTAAAAACAAGTCAGACACTATAACAATTGGGACAACCGATGTGGATATATATGGAGTGCTTACATCTAATCCGTCATCCTTCTGGTCGTATGCAGGCGAAAGCTTTGATGAATATATGTATTCAAATGAAAACAATTTAAAAATCACAGCAATTCACGAGCCGTTAGTGTTTGAGGAATATTCTCCTGACTCATGGGGTGACTTGATGCTTGCTGGTCATAACCATGGTGGCACAGTTAAAATACCAATGATTGGTCCATTATACACACATGATGGAGGCTTTCTGCCGGATCGAGGCGGACACTTCGTTAGTGGCAGATATGAAGTTCAAGGAAGACCACTCATTATAAGTTCGGGACTCGAAAACAAAAATATTATGAGAATCAACAATCAGCCGGAAATTGTGATTGTTGATATAAATAAATTTTAATGTCGGAAAGGAGTGCATAATAAATGATTTCCTCACTTTTGCAAAAATTACCTCTTGCAGTAGTAGGGCTATTACTGGTTGTATCAGCTTTGACAATATACTTTCGTTCAAAGAATGTTACAAAAAGTGAGTTCTTAAAGATATTCAAAAGCACACGTTTAATAGGTGCGTGGATATTGATTTTCGTGTTCGTTATCTCAGGTATATTTGGAATTTTTAATCATATAAAAGCAAAGCACTCTGTTACGGCTGTTGTAGCACTTAATTATTCAGAAGCGTCACAGGCACAGAATTCCAACGGAACAAGATACAACATGGCAGAGATAATCTGTGATGAGGTTGTAGAAAAAGCTATCGAAATGGGTGCTTTAGAAAATGTAACTGTAAAACAATTAAAGAACTGCTTGTGTGTTTATCCCTATATACAGGGCGATGTGAACGACAAGTCTAATTATCACATTTCTACTGAATTCATCGTAGAATATCACGCTTCAAAGCACACCGACCACTTAGACGCAGAGAATGTAATTACCTTGATAACAAGTGCCTATAAAGAATACTACATAGAAAAATACACGGATAATTTCAGTCTTACAAGCAAAGAGGACAAACCTGATTATAGTACAATGGAATATATGGACATTGTAACTTATTTCAATAAAGAAACAACTGCTGTTTTAAACTATCTTTACGGATTGGCTGAAAAAGGTCCAAGTTTTGTTACAAAAAACAATACTACATTTCACGCAATAGCACAAAAGGTACATCAATTTAAAGAAACACAAATAGATCAAAATCTTAAATCCTTGGTTTTGCAACATGGAGTTGTAAGAGATAAGGATAGCTACATCGAAAGGCTTTCCTACCAAAACAAAAATACAGATTTCGACAGGCAAAGAAATAAAGCATCATTCGATATTTGCAATCAGGCAATTGAT
>JAFVWM010000032.1 GCA_017501665.1 Alphaproteobacteria bacterium
CGAAGTGGTTAAACGCGGCAGACTGAAAATCTGTTCCTTCGGGTTCGATGGTTCGAATCCATCTCTCTCCACCACTTTTTGCCTCGTAGCCAAGCGGTAAGGCACCACACTTTGACTGTGGCATTCGCTAGTTCGAATCTAGCCGAGGCAACCATATGGTCTGTTAGCTCAGTCGGTAGAGCATTTGACTTTTAATCAAAGGGTCGGCGGTTCGAACCCGCCCGAGCTCACCAATACAAAAAAACCTCTCCTTGTGAGAGGTTTTTTCTTTATTTTGCGGGTTCAAACTAAAGTTCGTCCGGCTTGCCAATTTTGATATGAAATACTTTAAATGGTGTTTAAATTTGTCTATAATGTCGTATTTATATGTAAAAAAAGTTTTTTACGGCATCTTCTTTTATTTATTTGCGGTTTACACTTATTTTATAAAGCTTTTACCACTGTTATAAATAATGTAACGACTCGTATCAACAGTATTGACGAAATCCGATTCGTTTCTGTATCTAATGTTGTATTTTATGTATTTTTGCTAAAATTTTAAACAAAAAATCGACAAAAAAAGATATCTAACTATTGCATTTATGTTTTTTTTGTGATATATATATTACAAATAAAAAAATTATTTACCTTATTATTAATTAACAAAAAATTAAAAAAAATGAACAAGCAAAACAAAATTCAATCCTTAGGTAATGGCAGATATGCTATTACAGTGGTTGTAAACCTAGTATTAATTGCAAAAGCTTTAGCTTTAGTAGCAATAGCTTTTGTGGGCTATCTATTGGTAAAAGCCGTGTTGTGGCTTGCGCCGATAGTATGGCAAGGAATAATATCGGCAGCAAGTTTTGTTGCCACAAATATATGGTGGTTTATATCACCAATTATTCTTATTTTATTAGTGCTGCTGCTAATAAAATATCATGAAGCAATTAAAAACTTCATTATAAAGAATAAAAGGATATTGCTAGTAATAGTAGCCATCTCAATGGTCGCTTTGTTAGCAGGGATGATTGTCAGATCTTGCGATCGAGACAAAGTCCAACAGCCACAAGTTGTACAGCCTCAAACAACGGCCGAGCGCATAATCGAGAATTTCGATTATGTAGTAACAACGAGAGCTTATCTCGACGGCGTTCAAGCCACCCCTCGTTTTGGTCGATCTTTGGTCGGCTTGAAATTTGTGGATGGATCGCCTGCCAAAAACCATCAATGGAGCGAAGAGACAACCTATGAGGAAGCTATCTTGGTTATTGCCCAAGATTGGAGCTCGCTCATTGAAGAGATGACTGAAGGGTTATCTCTTTCAGATGAAGAGCTTATCGCAATAACCCTTTTTGCTATGAGAAATGGCAAAGCGGGGTTTGAAAATTCTAAGTTCTTGGAAGAACTTAGATTAAATGGCACACATGGGGCTTCTCGCCACATGTCGCTCCATTATAAGACAGGTAAAGAGCGCAAGCTCGGTGACGAAGCAAAACAGTACCTTTGGATTATAAAAAATATATGGGATGGTAACATCTCATACGAGGATCTGTTAGATGCTCCGTCATTTAGCTATAAAAACATACCTGTGGAAAGTATGTATGACGGAGAAGGAATGCATCTCTTCTCTGAAGAGATGTATAAAAGCCTCTTTAATGGTGACTATCCGACACCTAGAGAAGCTTTACACTTAAGTGAATGATCTTAACCCCGTAGCAAGCATGCTTGCTATGGGGTATTCTTTTTGTACGTTATTAAAAAAACGGTAATATCAATCATTTGCCAATTTTATAAAATGTGTTCTCCTAAAAATATATGCGTTGCAAAACTTATTTTTTATGAGTTTTTATAATCTTTTAATCATTTTTATAATTGGTATGTCAAATTTCCAAGCTTTTTCTTCTGATGTTGCCGTAAAGCCTTTTTTTTCATAAAAAGCTGTTGATGGGCCGTTTTTCATTGTCCACAATTCACAAATTTTATATTTTTGTTTTAGTTTACAAACATAATCTACCATTAGTGAACCAACGCCTTTTTTTTGATATTCAGGCTTGACATATAATATGCAAATTTCAAAAATTTTTATTGCTTTATTGTCATCTAACATTAAGAAAGCAACAATTTCACCTTGTTTATGAGTTACATAACACTCGTATTTTTGCAAATAATTGCACCATTTTTCTAAAATATCATCGGTAATTGCCAAATTGTCTAAGTATTCATCCGGCAGATATCCTCGGTAAGAAACTTTATATGAAGACTGAACAACTTCAATAATATTGTTAACATCATTTATTGTAGCTTTTCTTATTTGCATATCATATATCCAATATGTCTTTGACTATGAGTTCGGGTTTTAAGCGATAGCGTGTGTAAAGCTCGTCCAAATTTGCTCTGTCGGTAAATTCCTTAAATGAACCGTAATTTAATACTTTCATTTCGCTTGAACTATAGAAACGAGCTATCTTTTCTCCAAAACCGCCATCAAGTTCGCCGTCTTCTAAGGTTATTACTATTTGGTGATCGGTTTTCAAGTTTTCTAAGCATTCTTTATCTACACCGGTCAAATAACGAGGGTTTATCAGTGTGGGTTTAATGTTGTGTTTATTTAGTTCTTTGGCAACATCTTTGCCAAGTTTAAAGAAGCTTCCTTCGGCAATAATAGCTACTTTCGCGCCTTGTTCTTCAATCTTATAGGTATTAAGCTTACTGTAATCGGTATCGACCGGCAAAGAAGTGTGTATCATTTCTTTAGGCTGACGAATAATAACCGGATGTTCATTTTGTTCAACAGCCCAGTCGAGCATTGCCATATATTCTTCAACCGTTGTCGGAGCCAAATATACCAAATTAGGAATATTACTTGTCATAGAAATATCAAACGAACACAAATGTGTCATATCCGCACCGGAAATTCCGCCCCAAGCCACTAAAATAACGGCAGGATTATTATTTAGTGCCAAATCTTGTGATAATTGGTCATAGGTACGTTGGATAAATGAGCTCATTACCAAGTAAATCGGTTTTGCACCGCCTTTGGCTAAGCCTGATGCAAAAGCAACCGCGTGTTCTTCAGCAATCCCTACATCAACAAAATGCTTGCCTAAAGTTTTGCGTCTTTCGGCATTTAAGCCAAAAACTCCCGGAGTTCCCGCATTTACGGCAACTATTGTATCATCGGTTTTTATTTTTTCTAAAATGTAATTATAGGTCAAATCGTTGATATTTTCTCCCGATATGTTCCATTTCGGACTACCGTCTGCAATATTAAAAGGAACATTCCAATGCCATGTTTCTTTGTCTTCCTCGGCAAATTTATAGCCTTTTCCTTTGAGTGTACGGATATGCAAAACAGTCGGTTTATCGGTATCTTTTATGGAAGATAATGCTTTGATCATATTATTTATAGAATTACCGTCATCAACATAGTGATATTCAAATCCTAAGGCTTTGAACATATTGAGTTCGGCTGAACCTTTGGTTTCACGAAGCAAGCGCAAGTTTGTATACAAACCTCCTTGATTCTCGGCAATAGACATTTCGTTATCGTTTACAATGATAATGATATTAGAATCCATTACGGCAGCATTGTTAAATCCTTCCAAAGCCTCACCGCCGGAAAGTGAGCCATCCCCGATAACGGCTATAACATTATGTTTTTCACCTTTCAAATCACGAGCTTTGGCAAGTCCGCAAGCCAAACTTACCGAAGTTGAAGTATGTCCTACCTTAAAAAAGTCGTGCTCACTTTCATCTTGGTTAGTATAACCGGAAATCTTTTTCATACCTTCATTCGTAATAAAACCTTCTTTTCTGCCGGTTAAAAGTTTGTGAGGGTAGCATTGGTGCGAAACATCCCATACAATTTTATCTGTCGGAGAATTAAACACATAGTGCAAGGCGATTGCAGTTTCGACAATACCTAAATTTGGCCCGACGTGTCCGCCGATTATACTGTCACGATTTAATATTGCATCGCGGATTTCTGTTGCCAAAGTATTTAATTGTTCGTTATTTAATTCTTTTACATCCGCAGGTTTGTTGATGTTTTGCAAAATATCATACATTTAATTTCCCTTTTTAATATTAATGATAACAAATTCAGATTGTGTTCCTGTCTTGAATTTTAAGGCCCAGTTAGAAATTCCCGAAGTTACGATAAAGTTTGTATCTTTTCGCTTTTCAAGACCATAAATCATATCATTGGCCTTGATCCATTTTCCGACTTGATTAAACGGATAGAGCTGGCCTCCGTGGGTATGCCCGCTTAATACTAGATCAACTTTGGCTTCGGCTTGTTTATCATATTCTGTCGGTTGATGATCTAAGACAATCATATATTTGCTTTTATACAAATCTTTAACCAAATCTTCTATAGATTGACGCAATAATCTCTGTTTTCTGAAACTTGAGGCATCTCTTCTACCAATTAAATAAAAATCATTATTGATTAAAATTGATTCATCAAGCAAAACGTTAATATTGTTTTTAGTTAGTTCATTAATTAGCTCATCTGCACCATAGCCACGATAATGAAAGCCATGATAACCTTTATCATGATTGCCAAAAACATAGTAAACACCATATTTTGTTCTTAATTCTCCCAAAGCTTTGGTGGCTGAAATCATATCTTCTTTTGAAGTATCATCATCAACATAATCGCCGACCACCACAACGATGTCAGGATTTTGGGCTTGAATTTTTTCTAAATGCTTGGCAAAACCCTCGGCATTGAAAGTTGTTCCGATATGAGAATCAGCAAACATTGCTATTTTCAATTCTGAAATATTTTTATCAGTTGCTATGTTATAAGTTGTTTGTTTTACATTGTGTTCAAGATACCAACCGATACTTAAGGCGATAATGCCAAATATTAGAGCTAACCATCCGGCGTAATAATGTTCAAAAGTGTGATTGGTAAATTTTTCAATTATCCAAAATGTAAAATCGCACACTGCCCAAATCATTGCGATATATATTACACAAACGAGAGCATTTATAAAATCAAGGCAAAGTACCAATATCCCCAAAACACCCAAAGTCAGCAACAAACCTAGAGAAAATTGTTTAAATCTGCCCCATTCCGCAAAATTACCGATGTTTATCAGATTTGGAACTCTTGCCCCCAAATAAAACAATGCCGTTATTACAACAACAATAACCGTACGCATAATAATTGTCCACATTGCAACACCCTCTATGGTTTTTATTTAATTAATTTTATTTTCGTGTAAAATAACCTATTTTTTCTTACAGATATATAATAAATGTGAACTATAACCTTGCTGATCAAGACGTTCACAAGTCAGAAAATGCCATTTAACAAAAGCATCATAATCTTTTTTGGATAATTGTTCTACCCATTCTCTCATGACATATGCTATACCATCAGTAGCTACATTTGTAATATATTTTGTATTGGTTTTATCAAATAGCTTCTTAAAGTCTTCTATATAAAAAGCATTAAATATTTCTTCCGGAACATCCTTAAACCGTCCGGCATTATCCATCACCTCATCTAAACGTGACACAGCTTGGTGGCGCAAACCATAACCGGTCATTAATGACGCACAAGGAAGATATGCAAACATACATATTGCTCCTTTATTAGCAACACGTAAAGTTTCACTTATAGCCTTATTTTTATCTTTTTTATTAAATAAATGATACATAGGTCCTAAATTTAAGACCATATCAAAAGTTTTATCCTCAAACATGCTCAAATCCAAAGCATCACCCACCATACAATTAAAATTCTTTAATCGTTTGCTTTTAGATTTCATTACTTCAACGTTTCTAGGAGTAAGGTCAACAGCGGTAACATCATATCCCATTTTAGCCAAAGCTATGGAGTAGCGTCCGGTCGCCGCGCCGATTTCCAATATCTTGGCATCAGGTTTTAGAAATTTTTGAATGTAGCGCATAGTGGTTAGATATTCTAAATTGTGTCCTCTATCACTAACCAAGCGCTCATCTTCATTGTATTCGGTATATTTATTAATAATGATATCCTTGTGTTTATTTACCACCATTATATGTCTCCAACAATATTTTACATCAAAAAGGTTACATTAAAAAACAAAGAAAAGTCAATAAATTTTGCATATAGTTTTAATGCTTATTATAATTTTTTACTCTTGCCCGGAATTTGCTGATGAACTCACTTATATGGAAACGATAACGAAAATGTACAAATTGGGTATATGAAATCAATCGAACTCGCTGAAAGCCAGAAAAACGTAAGGCTGGTAAAGAATTTTGCCAGCCTTCTCCAAATTGGTGGTGCTTAACTCACATTTTACGAGGTTGTTTATACAAAAAAAGTGCTTACGTTACATAAGTAACTACGAATACAATTAGTTGAAAATATCTTTATATCCCCATCAAAATATGCTAGTACAGTATACATTTTATACTATATATCCCCGAGTAATAAGGATACAAACCTTCAGTTTGAGCACGCTCGTTGGCGTGAAAACGGTATTTAATGATAGCTTTGCATTTAGCCCCGATAAATCGGGAGCTGTAAGGCATATAATAAAAAAGCCAATAGCATAAAACTATTGGCTGATGTAGCATTCTTAACGAGCTACAGGTAAAGACAACTTTTCAAGTTCTCTTTTGATGGCACGTCTTTGGAGCAGATACTGGAAGAAATTTCCCTTTAGGCATTTTGTGTCCTTGAAAAATTTATCCCAATCAAGATCTTTGAGATGATCTGCAAACCAAACCTTGTGTTTTGCCCACTGTTCCGGACGAGCGTAACTTTGGTAAAGTTCTTCAAAGGTGCCAAACTCCTCAGCTGTTCTTTCGGCATAAGCATACAACTTTACAGAGTTTTTTTCAATCTCCTTAGGAAGAAGATAGCCATAGTTAACAGAACCATTTGGTGAAATGTGCGATACTAGTCCTAAAAGAACTTTAAGTGCGTGTGAACGTGTCATCTCACATTTCATGCATGCATCCATGGCTTTACACAGAAAATTGTAGCATCCGTCAGTCATAACATGAGCTTCGTCCCATTTAGACGAGTAATCCCAATATTGTTTTGGCAAAGGTTCAGGCCAAGAAGTGGGTTCGTGTAATACGGCACCACAAGACAAACGTTGCAACGCAATCTCAAATAATACACCAGCAAGGTACTTGTCGGTAATATATATTGAGTATGCATTGTCTGCAACAAAGTTCATAAACATATCATTTATGCA
Organism: Alphaproteobacteria bacterium; assembly: GCA_017501665.1. Taxonomy (GTDB): domain Bacteria; phylum Pseudomonadota; class Alphaproteobacteria; order RF32; family CAG-239; genus CAZU01. Next base: position 7,191 of record JAFVWM010000032.1, read on the forward strand.
CCAACGTGTTTCTCTAGGTCCAGCCATCTTAGGTAAAACAACTTTCTCAACAATTTCTTGCCAAGACATTTGGTTAAGATTTGATACTCTGGTTACTTTCTCAATTTCTGTAATTAAATTTTTCATTTTTTTATAAGTTTAAAGATTAATTAATAAATAAATTTTCACAATTAACCGAACCATTACAATGCATAATATTCTCAAAGTAATGGCCAAAACCATAAAACAATGAAAAACAATTTATAAAGCATCTATAATAATTCGGAATAGAGTTTTATTATATCATAAAATTAGGTAGTATGCAATATTAACATTATAATTAGATTATGGTTATAAATTTGTAAGGAAGCCTTAAAACAGCTTCCTTTTTTATATACATGATTTCAACCTATTTCCAAAAGGTAGTAAGTTGCTGAAAAACAAAGATAGTTGATGTGTTAAGTTCGTGAAAATTACAAAAACAGCAATTTTTGAAAAACAAAAGTTAGAAATGGTTGGCGTGGTAAAATAAAGAAAAAGCAGGCATTTTTCAGCCTGCTGTTTGTATTGGTGTTCTTGCTGCGTAAAGCTCGCATTGACATGCTCGCTAACTTCGCTTTGGTCACTTGCTACGTAATCATTGTTTCGCTCGCTTACGCGGCTCACAATAATAACTTCGCTACGTATCACCAATAAAAAAAGCTCCATTAAGGAGCTTTTTTTATTGGTGATCCCAACGGGATTGGGTACTCCCGCTCAAAGTTTCGCGGGTCCTCCTCGTGTCGTAAGGCTCAAACATCATGTTTCGCTAAGCGATTTGCTAAGCTCAACACTTGTTTTCGCCAACTATCCACTCCGAACCCAATGGGCTCTTCAGCTCTGTTAGATTAACCAACACAAAAAGCCTCCCATAAAGGGAGGCTTTTTGTATTGGTGATCCCAACGGGATTCTTCTTGCTCATAAGCTCGTTCCTCGCTAACTCGCTTCGGTCACTCGTTTTGTATTATTTTTTTCGCCGTATTACTCCGGCTCAAAAATTTAACAAAACTTCGCCTCTTGCGGTAAAAACAACCGGAGCATCGGTTGTTTTTATCCTCGAGCCCATAATTACCAAGGTAATATGGCTTCGAAACCCTGTGGGGATTGTTTACCAATACAAAAAGCCTCCCATAAAGGGAGGCTTTTTGTATTGGTGATCCCAACGGGATTCGAACCCATATTACCACCGTGAAAGGGTGATGTCCTAACCATTAGACGATGGGACCGCCGTAATGACAAAATGGTTTATATATGTATTTTTTTTATTGGTCAAGTGTTTTTTTTCATAAAATTGATTTTTTTAAATTGTTTTCAGTTTTTATATTGACTTCTTAATCAAAGTGCAGTGTAATCTTGCCATTAAAAAAATTATTAACTTAAAATTATTGTTATATGAAAGATTTAAATTTGAGAGTTTTTCAACTTACGGGAAACTCTAATGTATTTGCAATGAAACCCGGAGATATAGCTCAGCTGATTATTGAGAATATTCTTGCTGATAAAGACGGATATATCTCTGATGAATTTATGGAACTGATGGCAAATCATTTGCATAAGTTTTATAATAAAAGCAAACGAGTATGGGTATTATTTGCAGAAATTTGTATGCAACGGATTTCTTTAGGTGCTATGAGTGCCTATAATATACCTTATGATCAAAAAACGGAAAGTTTTTCGGTACCATCAAATCTTTTTAGTTTTTACCCAAGTTCAAAGGATAAGGTATATAATTTTACTAAAATGGTAAAAGTACCTTCACCGTTAAATGATGCATGTCTTAGTTTTTTGGTTCGACAAAGTAAGTATATTTTAGCATCGCACTTGAGAAAACACATGACAGATATTTTATTTAACTTGGTTAATGACTTAACCAATGAACGTGAACATCAAAATGTTATTGTTACCGCAGATCGTTTTTTTCTGCTAACTATAGCTAAAGATTATCTGTATTTGTGTCTGCCACCTAACGATATATTAAATCTTATCGCTGAAAAAGATATTTGGTATAAACACATTCCTTTTATTCAAAGAAAATGGCCGTTTATAGACCATAGAGATTTTGCAATAAAAATAGGAATGCGTGGTCCGTTCAAAAAGTTTAGGCTTTATCGCAAAGTATTTCACCATCAAGACTAGTCAACAACTAAAACTCTGCCCATAAATTGCGCAGAGTTTTTTATTTGACATTAGGGTTTAATATTTTTATTGCAGTGCTTAAAGGAATTATTTTTATTCCTTTTTTATCTACTGTCGGTAACCATTCTTTTAAGGCTGCATAAGTTTGGGTTTTAGGATGACCGATAGCAATCGCATAGCCGTTTTTATTTGCTAAACGTTCAACCTTGCCGAGTTGGTCTAAAATATATTCTTTTTCGTTTTTATTATCTAAAAATACGTGACGATGAGCATAGGCAATTCCGGTGTCTTGAGCTGCTTTTTCGGCTCTTGATTTGGGCGATGTCTTTGAATCCAGAAAATAAAGTCCTTTTTCTTTTAGGGTTTCCATTACCGTTTTCATCCGCTTATAATCTTCGGTAAGTTTGCTTCCCATGTGATTATTTATACCTTTTATTTCCTTAAATTTTTTTAACATTGCAAGTAGATTAGCCTTTATTTCACTTAAACTCATTTTTGTTGTCAAAACATCGGGTGCTACATCTACTGCCGTTTGTGCTTCCATGGGAACATGAACTATAATTTCGTGTCCGCTTTTTAGCGAATTATTGATTTGCTCATCAAGCTTTCGTCCATATGTTAAAAATGATGCCGTAATAGGAGCTTTTAATGATGATATCTCTGCTGTTCGTTTTAAGCTTATACCCATATCATCAATAACTATGACAACTGCTTTTTTGCTACCGAAATATGGAGGTTTTCTTGCCGGTATTATGTGTATTCCTTTTGATTTTTCAACTTTTTCTTTGTCTCCGACGTCGATAATATCATCCGGTAATTTTTCTTCATACAAATGTTCAAGAAGCTTATTCATATCTTCGGGATGAATATTTATGTCGCTGTTATCGGCTATAAGATTTGAAATAACCTCTTTTTTTTCTATATTTTCGTTTAATATAACTTTGCCATATTCCTCATTATACGAATCGGTTATAAATCTTTTAATAGACCCACAAGCAACATCTCTATTATTGGCACAAAATGCTTCGTAAGACGTTTCACCTGTTCTTTGAGAAATTATTTCATTATCATTTTCTGTCGTTTCTTTATTAATTTGAGATTTTATATTAAAATACAAACATAACATAATTATAATAAAAATCGCAGCTAAGAGATGTAAACCTTTTAGCATCAAAAATCTTAGCTGCGCTTTAGTTATTTGTATTTCATCAAACAAAATCAGTCTCTTTTTCTTAAAGTTGGAAATGCGATAACATCACGAATTGTAGCGGCAGAAGTCAGCAATATTGCAAGTCTGTCGATACCCATTCCCATGCCTCCCGTCGGAGGAAAGCCGTTTTCCAAAGCAGTAACAAAATCTTCGTCAAACATTTGCGCCTCATCATCACCGGCTTCACGTTCTGCAGCTTGAGCATCAAAACGTTCTTTTTGTTCTAACGGGTTAGAAAGTTCAGAATAAGCACAACCGATTTCCATGCCACCGATATAGGCATCAAAATGTTCTACAAGGCGCGGATTATCACGATGTGTTTTTGCCAAAGGCGAAATATCTCTCGGCATATCCATAACCAATGTAGGTTGTATTAAATAAGGTTCTACTTTTTCATCAAATACTTCTTGAACTACTTTACCCCAACATGTACATTCATCGGCATTAACACCGACAGATTTTGCCATTTCTTTAGCTTCATTCAAATCTTCAGTAGAAAGCAAATCTATACCTGCATATTCTTTAATTAAATCAATGATTGATTTACGGGCAAATCCTTTTGACAAATCAACCTCTTCTTCGCCAATTGTAATAACTTTGGTACCCAAAACTTTTTCGGCAACGTATGGTATCATGTCGGAAAATAAATCGGCCATGTCATTATAATCAGCATAGGCCTGATAGGCTTCCAAACCGGTAAACTCAGGATTATGGCTCTTATCAATTCCTTCGTTACGGAAGTTGCGCCCTATTTCGAATACTCGGTCAAATCCTCCGACGACCAAACGTTTTAAGAACAATTCCGGTGCAACGCGCAAATACAAATCCATATCCAACGTATTGTGGTGAGTAATAAACGGTTTGGCATTGGCCCCACCCATAATAGTGTGTAAAATAGGAGTCTCAACTTCCATAAATTGATGTTCTTCAAGCCAATGGCGAACCGCAGAGGTAATTTGGCAACGTTTTTGATATATTTCTCTGCTGTCATCATTCATGATAAAATCAACATATCTTTGACGATAACGAGCTTCTACATCTGTAAGACCATGAAATTTTTCCGGTAAGGGTTGAAGTGATTTTGATATAATATCAAATTTTTCGGCGGCAATGGACAACTCGCCCCTAGGTGTTCTTCTGACATAGCCCGAAATACCGACTATATCACCGACATCAAGATTTTTTAGCAGTTCCATATCTTCTTCGGAAAGATGATTTTTGTGACAAAAAGCTTGGATCTTGCCACTTTTGTCTTTTACATCAATAAACATACCTGAATTACGTACAGCCATAGCTCGACCGGCAATTATAACTCTATCTTCGGTGTCGGTGCCGGCTTCAATATCTTTGTACTTTTCTTGTAAATCTGCGGCATAGGCATTAGGTACAAATTTATACGGGTACGGATTATAACCTCTGTCTTGTAAGTTCTTAAGTTTTACCAAACGGGATTCACGATGTATGTTTGTTTCTGTAGACATTTATATTTCCTTATTGTTTTTTATTTCCAAATAACTTTTCCAACTATACGACAAGTTAAATTTTTTTCAACATAAAAATTCATCAACTCAAAATAAGTTTTACAATTATAACTTGACAAGCAAAAAAAAAGAACTAAACTAGAACAAAAATCATTTTATATATATATTGAAAGGTTTTACGCTATGTTGACGCCAAAACAATATAACCTATTGATGTTCATAAATAAAACTTTAAAAGAAACAGGCTGTTGCCCTTCTTTTGATGAAATGAAAGATGCGTTGGGATTAAAATCAAAGTCCGGTATTCATGCTCTTATAGATGCCTTGGTTGAACGCAACTTTTTGAAAAAATTACCACATAAGGCGCGTGCATTGGAAGTTGTCAGATTGCCTAAGCTAAAACCTTCCAGTATAATTGCCGAAGAAAAGCTTAAAGAAGAAGCTTTGGCTTCATCAACGGTTGAGCTCCCTCTTTATGGTAAAATTGCAGCAGGAACTCCGATTGAAGCTATTGCTAACGAAAGTGAAAAAGTTTCTGTTCCGCTTAATATGATACATGGCGGAGAATATTATGCCTTAACCATTGAAGGCGACTCTATGATCGGAGCCGGAATTATGAATGGCGACACGGTTATTATCAAAAAAACCAATGTTGCGCATAACGGCGATATCGTAGTTGCTTTGGTTGATGATTGTGAAGCCACCTTAAAACAAATTAAAAAAGACGGACCGGAAGTTTTGCTCATACCCAAAAATGAAGCTTATGAAACACGCCGTCTGCCTGCTAGTCGCGTTAAAATTCAAGGTATCTTAAGCTCGCTGATTAGAACTTATCACTAGAATTGAAATTTTATATTTTGTTCTTATCTTTGTTAATCATCAATTAAATTAACAAGGGTTTCGTATATGAACAATGTTGCAAAAATTTCATTTTTTCTTATTGTCTTGTTTATGCTTTTTGCGTGTGTTACACCAAATTCATATAATCTGAAACTAAACTCTTTAATAGGTGCATCAAAAGACGATATTGAAGCACAGTTCGGTCGCCCTTCGGCTATTAAAATCTTGGGTGATAACGTAGAAATCTTAGCTTATACTAAAGTTGATGATATTTTTGTACCATCAGAATTTTATACTTATTCTCAAGGCGAAGAAATCTATGGTCAGGACGGGCTGTTTTCACCTTTTTTATCTACTTATCTTTTTTCAAATACTCCGGGTAATATAGGATATGAGGCAAAATATATATGTAAAACATTGTTCTTGCTTGAAGACAACAAAGTTATTGCTTGGAAGTGGCAAGGGAATAGTTGCTATTGAAAAAAATCTTATAAAATATATTTTTAAATTAAACCAATATTAACTAAAATCTGTTTGACTCGTTTCAGTTAATTAAAAAAATTTAAGCAGTACGAGTCTGAAAATTCCAGTAGGAAAAATATGTAACAATTAAGGTGCACCTGATATGGATTTTGGGCTGGATATTCAAGATAAATTAAAAAAGAACTGGTTGGCTTTAACTTGTGCTTTTATTACAGTGTATTTCTGTTTTAATATATTTTGCGGTGATAGAAATATTTATCGTTATTTTGTGTTGAAAAATGAAATTGCACAAGCGACGGCTTTATCAAACCACTATTCAAGCATTGTAACTAATCTGCAACGTAATGTAGATTATCTGTCTAACACATCTCTGGACATTGATTTGCTTGATGAAAGAGCAAGAGTAATTCTTAATATGGCCGAAGAAGATGAATTTGTTATATTAGATAATGAAATTTAAACTTATACTAAATACAAATTACAAAAAAGGTTTGCTTTTTTTATAAAGCAAACCTTTTTTAATTACGTATTACACTTTAAATATTTTTAGCGACCTCCTCATGATCGCTAAAAGGTATAATCTCACCTTTTATATATTGACCTGTTTCGTGTCCTTTACCTGCTAAAACCAAAATATCACCGGTTTCCAATGATTGAATTGCCGTTTTGATGGCTTTTGCTCTATCAGCTATATTATATGCTCCGGGACATCCCAGAATTATCTCATTTCTGATATCTTCAGCCTCTTCAAATCGCGGATTGTCATCGGTAATATAAATTACATCGGCATATTGATGCGCAATTTGTCCCATTATCGGACGCTTTCCCGCATCACGATTTCCACCACATCCGAATAATACGTGCAATTTTCCTTTCACATGAGGGCGAAGTGCTTTTAAGGCATTTTCCAAAGCATCGGGTGTGTGTGCATAATCAATATAAACAGATGCTCCGTTTATGTCTGCCACATGTTCCAAACGACCTTTAGCGCCTTTAATGTCGCTCATATAGTGTATAACATCATCGGGAAGTCCTGTTATTGCAGATAGTATACCTAGGGCGCATAAAATGTTCATAGCTTGAAATTCACCGACTTGAGATATCTCGATAGTTTGTGGCTGACCGAAATATTCGATTTCTAATTTTTGACCTTTTTCAGATGGTGTGGCACATAATAATTTTATATCGCTTCCTCGAGTTCCGTATGAAATTATTTTTTGACCACGCTGACGGCAAACATCGGCAATTTTGCCATAAACATCGACATCAGCATTTAAAACTGCTGTTCCGTCAGGTGATAATAATTGTTTAAACAAAATCAATTTGGCATCTAAATATTCTTCGAAAGTTTTGTGATAATCAAGATGATCGCGTGTCAAATTTGTAAAAGCGGCAACCTTAAAAGTAAGTCCGCCCATACGATATTGATGCAAACCGTGGCTTGAAGCCTCCATAGCAACATAGGCAAAATCGTCTTCAGCCAAAGACTTAAGTTGCTTATGCAACGCGACGTTATTTGGTGTTGTGTTGGGTGACGGCAGCGCTTCCTCACCACCTTTAATAAGTCCTAAAGTTCCGATACTGGCGGCTTTATATCCCATTTTTGTAAGCACTTGACGAACAAAATCAACAATTGACGTTTTACCGTTGGTTCCGGTTACAGCACATAAATTAGCCGGTACTTTACCATAATATTTGGCGACAGCTTGAGCATAGGTGAGCGCCGGATTATCTGATTTTATGACAATTACGTCTTCGGGTAAAACTTCACTATATTCACTTGACACGATAATGGCCGAAGCACCTTTTGATATGGCATCTTTTACATATTCGTCAGAATTTAATGATCCGAACAAATATCCCGATTTAACTTCTCTGGAATCAGAGGTAATACCTTTTATTTCAATTTCTTCTTGTGTATTGATGATTTTGCTTAATTTCATAATTATGTCCTCTTTTTTTTACATATAGTTCATATTTTAATCAAAACTTGTAAAAAAGTATTTAATTTTTAATATTTGTTCTATATTATTTTTTTATAAATAAAAAAACAGAAAGGTGTATTTTATGAAACATATTTTAGCTGCATTTTTACTATTGGCTTTTACTTTTGATGTAAAAGCTTCCGATGTTTATCTTTTTTATAATGCATCAAGCGAATATCTTAATGAAATAGATATTAAAACAGATGAGGTTAAAAATGTTTTTGACGGAGAATTCGGAACTGTTGTTGAAGAATTACCGCAAGAAGTAAAATTTGAAGATTTTTATGTTTCGCGCTTTCCCGACAAATCTTATGTATTTATCTTGAATGCACCATTCAGTTGCGGACAAATCGGTTGCGGTACCGTTGTTTTTGAAAGAGATAATGACGGAAAATTGTATGAATTAGACAGAATAGATCCATTAAAATGTAAAGTTTACGACTCCGATAAATTACTTTGTACAGAAGGCGGTTATAAACCCGAAATCGACTTTAACTTTGAAGATTATGACTTACCTAAGAAAAAAATATTACATTTTCCGGCACCAGGTACTGCTGAATAATTTGTTCGAACCTCTTACAAATCTTAAGTTTTAGAAGAAAACGACAAAAAAATATTAAACACCTTGATTTTTTTAAAAAAAACGTTTATATTCACTGAAAAGCGTTATATTTTTATTGTGAGGGTATGTTATGAAAAAACTTTTTGTTGTCGTGTTAGTCGTAATGCTTTCTGCTTGTGCTTGTTTTGATTGCAAAAATGATATTCCTACGCGAATCCGTATGGCTAATAATGCTAAACTTGATTGCGATTATTTTGATGGTCGTACATGTTACAGATATGTATACAAAAAACCGGATCACCCGATTGTAAGACCGGAACCTGTCCGTTATCGTAAGTGTCATACCGTCAGACCTGCTTGCAATACTTGTAACACTTGCGAAGATAAAGTTTCTGAAGTTCGCGAACCTGTAGAAGTAGTTTATAAAAAAACAACTTATAAAACCGTATGCGATCCTAAAACAGTTTCACAAGTAAGCTATGAAACAGTGCCTTATGATGAAGCACCAATTGAGGAAAAATAATATTTTTATATTATCAGAAAAAAACCACTTTTTTTGCAGAGTGGTTTTTTGTTTGGGTAAAGCTTAATTATTTGAGTTGCATCATCTTGTGTAATGTTGCATAATTGCTTTGTTGTTTATTATACTTGCCGGAGTATTAATATGGCTAATGATTATCAAATTTTTAATCAAGACAGCTTCGAGGTAATGAAAAATTTACCTGATGAAAGTTTTGACATGATTTTTGCAGATCCGCCATATATGATTTCGAATGTCGGAACAAGTTGTCAAAACGGTAAGCTTGTATCAATAAATAAAGGAAAGTGGGATTATTGCCAAGGCGTTGAACAAAATTATGAATTTCATAAACGTTGGCTTAGAGAATGTAAAAGGCTTTTAAGAAAAAACGGAACACTTTGGGTTTCCGGAACTTATCACAGTATTCATCCTTGCGGTTTTGCAATGCAACAGCTTAATTATCATATTTTAAACGATATTATTTGGTTTAAGCCTAATGCCAGTCCCAATCTTTCTTGCAAATATTTTACGGCAAGTCATGAAACATTGCTTTGGGCCAGAAAAGATAAAAAAGCAAAACACTATTTTAATTATAATGCCATGAAAAACGGTAACTTTCCTAAAGATATATTAAAAAAACCGGAACATCAAATGCGTACTGTTTGGTCGATTAATGCAACACCTCCTGATGAAAAAAAATTTGGCAAGCATCCCACTCAAAAACCTTTGGCTTTACTTGAACGCATTGTTTTGGCCTCAACCAAAGAAGGTGATGTTGTATTCGATCCTTTTATGGGAAGCGGAACTACCGGTGTAGCATCATTAAAGCTAAATCGTAAATTTGTGGGAATTGATAATACTAAGGAGTATTGCGAACTGGCAAAAAAACGCTTAAACGATGTTTTGAACAATCGCCCACTTATCTGATAGAAGAGGATTATTGTTATATAAAACGAATATAATCTTAAAAGTGATATCTTATACCTGCATTTACTTCGGTAATATAATCAGCTATATCGCCACCAAGCTTTGTCCATCTTCCCATTAAGCGCATTGATACATGTCGGCTGAGCCAAAGCTGAACGCCTCCCCCTATACGATATGCGGTTACAGCTTCTTCAAAAGACTTACTTTTTTGGCGTATTATATTTGGTGAAACGCCAATATCTTTTGCTGATATCGTAACATCACCTTCAACTTCATACTTACCGACACCGATTGATGCAATAAATTCAATATAATCATTTATAGTATAATACCCCAAAATATCGACACCATAGGATTGATATGATACTTCTTGTTCGGCTATTTCAAATTCGGGATAATACGTATTGCTTAAAAAGTTACCTTTTTTAGTTGATTTTAGCGACGAAAGATAATAGGCCTCAATACCTATAAATTTGAAAGGACGCCATCCTAAATTAAATGAAACAGAGTTATTTTCTTGCTCAAACTCATTTGTATCAAAGATATAATCAGATCCACTGTTAATAACGTTTCCAAGATTATATTCCTTGCTGTTGAATTTAAAGTATCCTAAAACATAATCGGCACCGACCGAAACAGTTCCAACTCCTCGTTGAGATTTTGTTTTTTGAGTATTTTCTGCCGGTTTATTATTCTTTGGTTGCATTGCTTGAGGCCTTGCATATTGTGGTGCCTGTTGGGTGTAGTAACCATAAGATTGAGGATAGTTGTAGCTTTGCGTATATCCGTAACCGCCATATCCTTGATTATTATTTTGAAAGTATCCGGGATCATAGTAGTTTTGAGCAAGAGATGATGTAGAAATCACTCCCGATAAAACCATTGTTGCTACAAAACCAAACTTTTTTATCAAAACTTTTCATCCTTATATTTTTATTAAAACACAAATTTTACACCTAAAGAAAATTCTTGTAAATTTTTGATATAAGCTGAATCTAAATTAATATACCTGTATAAAGCCCTTAGAGCTACACCTCTGCCTATATTAACCTGCAAACCTCCACCAACACGCCATGCTAACTTATCATCATCAAAATTTGACTTTAGTGTGTCAAAATACGGATTTCCGGAACCTGATCCTCCCGACACATCTGCCACCTGGTGTGTAACATCATTTTCGAAGTAGTATTGTCCCAGTCCGACAAAAGCAACAAAATCAAAAAAGTCGGTTACAGGCAAATAACCGATGACATCGACACCAAAAGCCTGATATTTGCTGACATACGTATTTACAACGTGAAAGGATGATGATGCCAAAGCATTTTGATCAACATGTATAGTTTCACTTTCATTAAACGTGCGATTATAAAAAGCCTCTATACCAAAATTGGGGTGAGGTCGAGTTCCGATAATAATACCGATATTGTCTTGATCATCGAAAATATTATTTGATCTGACTTCAACCGGATTGATAAATTGAATTTTAGGAAAGCTTATTTTATCCTCATTGGTTTCAGCTTCGGATTTATTATATTCAATTCCGATATAATATTTGTAATTAGAAGCCTTATCAATAACTTTTCTCGCAACCTCTTTAACTTTCTGAACATCTTTTTTCAGTGTTCTACCATAACCGTCATACATATAATCACACGGACACATAACTGTTTGTCCAAGAACAACAGAACCTTGACCGCTTAGCTCATTTTCAGGATCGCACGGACACCATTCAACATCATACAAATCACCATATGATGCGGCAAAAGCCGGCTTTATACATAAAGCCAGCATAACAAGGCCTAAACATAAGCTAATTCTTTTCATTCACTTACTTTCTATGTCTTTTATATACCTTATGTAGAGTAATTTATAGTCATAAAAAGTACAAGTTCGACATTATTTTATACACAATTTTTACTAAAAAAACGCTGTCATAACTAAATTATGACAGCGTTTTTATTTTATTTCTTTTTGTTTTGACCTATTGTTTTTTCATATACCGTTTCAAACAATATGTACAAAAGAGGAATAACAATCAGTCCCAGTGCTGTACCAAGCAACATACCGTAAAATACCGGTACGCCGATAGCAATACGACTTGATGCCCCTGCTCCTGTTGCTACAATCATCGGGAACACACCCAAAATAAAGGTAAATGCAGTCATCAAAACAGCTCTGAAACGTTCTTTGGTGCCGATCATTGCCGATTTTACCAAATTTGTACCATTTTTTTCGTGTTCGTCACGAGCAAATTCCACAATCAAAATAGCATTTTTTGCAGCCAATCCGACCAATAGAATAAGTCCGAGTTGAGCATATATACTCAAAGGTAAGCCTGTTACAAAAAGTCCTGTAAGAGCCCCTAACATTGCTACGGCAACAGATGTCAGCACAGGCAAAGGAGTAATCCAACTTTCATATTGAGCAACCAAAAATAAATAACCGAAAATAACCGCTAAGGTAATCAAATATCCGATTTGACCTTGTGAGTTCTTTTCTTGAAAGCTGATTCCTGACCATTCATAGCCAAAACCTTTGGGCAAGTTATTACCTATCTCTTCCACGGCTTTCATAGCCTCTCCCGTACTTACAGCTTGGTTTTGAACTGCTGTAATTGTTGCTGACGGATATTGGTTGTAACGATTAACCACGCGAGGTGATAGTACTTTTTTTAAGGATAAAATACTGCCTAACGGGACCATTTGACCATCTTGATTTTGGACATGAAGTTCTTTAATAGATTCGATATCTTTACGGTTTTTCCAATCAGCTTGAACCATAACTTTATTAACTTGAGTTCCGAAGTTTACATCATTAATGTAAGCAGAACCCAAATAAAATTGTAATGTCGAGAAAATACTGCCAACCGCAACTTTCATACTTTCAGCTTTAACTCGGTCTATATCTACAAATATGTTAGGAGTCTTAGCGGTATAAGTTGTGTACGCATAAGATACTTCAGGTAAGGCATTGATCTTTGATAAAACAGCCAATAATGCTTGTTCAATTGCTTGCGGATTATCTGTATCAAGTGATTGAAGTCTGAAGTCCATACCACCGCTCATACCAAGTCCCATAATTGCCGGCGGTTCAAACAGTTGAACTTCGGCATCCGGAAATGCACTTAATTTAGCACGCAGTCTGTTTAATATATTTGTAGAATAGTCTTCTTTGCTTCTTTCATTCCATGGTTTTAGCACAATAAAAGCCATTGCTACGTTTTCACCACGACCGCCTATCATACTGATACCGGTAATCATCATCAAATCGCTGACACCTGATTCTTTTCTGATAATCGGAGATATTTTATCAACGAATTCTTGTGTCCTTACACGAGATGCACCTTCCGGAAGTTGAATATTAGCCATAATCACGCCTTGGTCTTCAGACGGAATAAATGATGTTTGGCTGATATTTAAGATACAGCATATCACAATCAATGCCAGTCCGTAAACAACGGCAACCACGCCTATTTTTCGACCGAAAAGCCCCACTAAACCGGTATAAGTATCACGACTTTTATTTAAGGCCATGTTAAACCAGTGAAGCGGGCCTTTTTCTTTCATCTTAAGCGGTTTTAATATTGTTGCGCAAAGTGCCGGTGACAATGTCAAAGCATTAATAGATGAGAACAATACCGCCAATGAAATTGATACGGCAAATTGTTGATAAATCTTTCCTGTAATACCGCCCAAAAATCCGACAGGTACAAAAATAGCCAACAGCACTAATGTTGTCGCAATAATGGCTCCTGACACTTCTTCCATTGCTTTTATGGTTGCTTCTTTCGGAGGCAAGTTTTCTTGTTCCATAAGAGCTAACACACGTTCTACAACAACGATGGCATCATCAACCACCAATCCGATTGCCAAAACCAAGCCGAATAAGGTTAACATATTAAGACTGTACCCTAATGCCAACATTACGGCAAAAGTTGCGAGCAATGATACCGGAATGGTAAGTGAAGGAACCAAAGTTGAGCGCCAATCTTGCAAAAAGATATAGCAAACAAAAACCACTAAAGCAAAAGTAAGTATTAAGGTAAATACAACTTCTTCAATAGATGCGCTGATATATTTGGTTGAATCATAACCGAATATGTAATCCACGCCGTCCGGAAAGTTGGCCTTCATTCTTTCCAACTCAGCTTTAAGATTTTTCATTGCATCAAGAGCATTTGCTCCGGTTAATTGGTTGATGGCAATAGCTACGTTCGGAGCACCATTATATCTTGATGATGCCATATAACTTTCTTCACCGACTTCAATGCGAGCAATGTCTTTCAGTCTTACCAAACCGCCCTCTTCGTCTGTTCTGACGATAATGTTTGAAAAGTCTTTTACCTCATTGACACGACCTTGAGTTTGAAGAGAATAAACGACCTGTTGTTTACCGTCACCGGGCATAGCTCCGACCTTACCTAATGAAGGTTGATAGTTTTGTCCTTCAATTGCCGAAGTAATAGTACTTATGGGTAAATTTAAGGCTGCAATTTTATCGGCATCGAGCCATACACGCATACTAAGTCTTGCAGAATAAACATTTACTTCACCGACACCGTTTACACGACCAAGATTATTCTTCATATTGTTTTGAACAAAGTCGCTTAACTCTTGGCTGGTCCAACTATTATCTGGAGAAAATACCGAAACAAAACCCAAAATATTTGAAGAACGACGCATAACTCTCAAGCCTTGGCGTTGAACTTCGCTAGGAAGCTTTGACATGGCTTGTTGTATACGATTTTGTACTTTTACTTGCGCCATATCAGAATCGATACCGACCTTAAAAGTAACAGTCAATTGATATGACGAATCTTCAGATGATGATGACATATAAAGCATATCTTCAACACCGTTGATTTGCTCTTCCAAAGGTATGCCGATTGTTCGCGCAACAACTTCGGCTGAAGCCCCCGGATATGTTGCGGAAACAACAATTTCAGGCGGAGTAACTTCGGGGTATAGCGCAATTGGCAAAGAAAATACCGAAATAATGCCGGCAATTGCCATAACGATGGATATCACCATCGCAAAACGAGGTCTTTCAATAAATATACGAGAAAACATTATTATTTAGCCTCCTCAATATCATTAGCAACTAGACTGGCTCTTACCGTTGCTCCGTCTTTTACTTTTTGCATACCGCTGACAATTATCTTTTCATTTCCTTCTAATCCTGAAAGAACAATTTGCTTATTTTCAAACATACCATCCAATTGCACTCTCATTTCTTTCACCTTACCCTCATTATCAACGGCAAACACATAAGCACCGTTAGCATCCTGCATAACAGCAGCGGGATTTATCACAACGGCAGGGGTTGCTTTTGATGACGATAAAACAACATCAACATAATTTCCGGGGATTAATTCTTTTGAGTGATTCAGATATTCCAAATATACTGACATTGTAGCTGTATTGGTGTTAATTTCATTATTTGTAAAATATGAATTTACTTTTTCATCAAAAACATTATTTCCCGGCATTATGATCTTTGTTCTTAAATTTTTCATTCCTTTATCATTAAACAGATTATGATCTTTATCGGGAACGGAAAAAGCTACTCTTACCGGAGATTTTTGAACAATACGAGCAAGGGTTTGTGAATTTGATGAGACATAGTTTCCTTCGGTAACCAATGCCTTACCGATTGTGCCTGTAAACGGAGCCTTGATTTCGGTGTGTTCCATATCTATTTGAGCCAACTCTAAATTTGCTTTAGCTTGTGCGACAGCTGCTTTTGCTTGTAAATATGTGCTTTCGGATTGATCAAGGGTTGACTTTGAGGCGTAATTATGTGTACTCAATGCCTTTTGGCGATTATAATCTCTTTCGGCTCTTACAAAATTAGCTTGCGCACTGGCTAATGAAGCCTTAGCCAAATCGACATTAGCAATATAGCGATCTTGTTCAATAACGAACAAAATGTCGCCTTCGTTTACAACAGAACCTTCCTGAAACAAAACTTTATCAATATATCCTGACACCTGAGGAGTAAGGTTTACACTGTTTATGGGTTCTACAAGTGCTATATATTTTTTTTGTGGAGAAACATCTACTAATGTAACATTTTCTACTAAAACATGAGCAGTTCCGCCCATCATTCCCATCATACCGGCCGGTGCGGGAGTCAATTTTGCCTTTATAAACCATCCGACGGCCACTGATGCCATTATTATTACAAAATTTAATATAATTTTTCTTTTTTGTATTTTTACTACTTGCATTTTTATTTATTCTCCGCTTTTGCATTATTTGTTACAGCATCAAAACCTTGTGCCATTATTGTTGTAAGTTTCATATTGTTATTTTTTCCCGAAACATATTTATTGATGCATCCTCGCATAAAACATATTAAAATTTCACTTAACGTTGTAATATCAATGCTTTTTTTTATGTGGCCGTTTTCTTGCAATCTGAGTAATGTTTCGTACATTTTTTTGTCGGGTATTTCGCATAAACTGCCTATTTGTTCCCATACATTATTTAATACAGCTTCGGACCACTCCATACGGTATATCATAAAAAACAAAAAATCTTTATTTTTTTTGTCTTTTTCAATATGTTCTGCTCGCTTTATTATGGCATTTCTTAAATCTTCCATCGTATTTATCTGATGTGTATCCGAATCGCTTTGAGCAATCTTTTGTTTTATTATTGCCACAATAACGTCTGTTTTGTTTTTAAAATGCCAATACACCGCACCTTTGGTCATATTGATACGCTTTGCAATTTCATCAAAAGTCGTTCTGGAAAAGCCCTTTTCATAAAATGTTTGCAAAGCAGAATCCATTATTGCCAAGCGCGTTTGTTCTGTATCTTGTTTTGTTTTTCTTGCCATTTTTTGTCTCTTAAAAAAACACACATATATACATTCGGTTAGTATGTATACATCAAATCAATTAAAAATCAACAAAAAAAAACAGATAAATACAGATTCATATTAAAAATATGTTTACTAATATATAAAAATATAATAGTCTGCACTGGAATTGTATATAACTTAAAAATTATTAAAATGGAAAAAGAATTTATTCATCTTTTATTGTCTTATATGACAACAGATGACAAGAGTATTATTGTTAGGAAACCCAAAGAAAGCTTAAACGACGTTGAAGGATTTGAATACATTTCTACTTCAGAAGGTAATGGATTTAAGGCGATTATCAACGGAGATGAATTTGTCTATCCTTGCAGTTACATCGGCAAAGCAAACAACTTGTCTTTGCATCTTTGCAGTTATTCTGATGATGTGCTATCCGTAGATAAAAAAACATCATTCAGTGAAAATACTGTTGAGGATATTATAATTATAGTCGCTGATGGCAAATTAGCAGCTTTTGCTCCAATATGTGATAACATATTAAAAATTATGGAATTTATGGTTTATCTCAGAAAATATAAATATAATAATACCTCTGAACAAGAGGAATATGTTATAAATATTTGTGCTGATTTGGTTAGTTTCTTTTATAGAAATCATCCTCATAAAATTCCGGAAGAAAAATTTTTCCTTTAAATTCTAAAAAAGTGGAGTTTACTTACAAGAGTAAACTCCTTTTTATGATATTTACCATTATAAAAAAAGTTCTTTTAATGCTGTTTTTATGTCTGAAAACATATAATCTACATACTGTGGTTTTTCTATTTTATCAGGTTTAACAAAAACTGTTATCATTCCACAAGACTTTGCCACCTCCAAATTCTTTATACTGTCTTCAAAAATAACACAATCTTGGGCACATAAATTAAACTTATCTAAAAACTTTTCAAAACATATTTTATTGTATTTGAATATATAATCCATATCATGTGCATCATAAATATATACAAATAAGTCTTTGTTTATTTTTATTTTTTCTAAAACATCTTTGGTATGTTTTTGGGTGCTGTCGGTTACAATATATTTTGAATTTGAAATCTGTTTTAGAATTGTCGCGAGCTCCTTATCTTCAGAAATAAAATCTGTCGGAATGTCGCATACATATTCAATAAATTCACTTTGGCTAAAGGGATATTCTTTTGCTATGGCTTCAGAATCATAATGATAGTTCTTTCTAAACTCTTTAATGAGCTTCATTGCCTGAATTTTATTAACTTTCATATTTTCTATAAGAAATGACATTACTTTATTATAACAAAGTTTTTCCATTTGATTTCCGGCATAATATAACGTGCTGTCCAAATCAAATATCAATGTTTTGTTTTTCATAATTTTATCGCTCACTTTTTATTGATTTGATACAACGAATATACGCAATATCTTCCGCCAAATCTTCTAAATTAACTGTAAGTTTTCTGCGCCAATTCGGATGCTTATCTCTGTCAGTTCCGGGAAGATTTTGCATCTCGGTAATATGTAAAATATCTTCTAACTGTGCCAAATAAACCGGAGATGCCGATTTAGCAACAAAGGCTTCAACAGCCTCTTCTATTCCCTCAGGATAGTTTTCTCCGTAGATATAATCTCCTTTACGTAATTTATCTTTTGGCCATACATTTGCCTCGTCAAGTGCTTTAAGCAGTTTTTGTCTGTCGTTTTCTCTTTTATGATAAGCGGATAATTTTTCACCATCATTAGCAATAAGTCCCAGCGAAGCACTAACTTCTATATCATAGCCGAACCACCACATTTTTAACGGTGCAATATCATGTGTGGCAACTGAGGCAAATGCATTATCAGGATAATGTTCCGGTTGTTTAAAATCACCCCAACCGCTATCCCAACGTTCTGCCCACAACACACTTAGAGAATATATATTTTTTTCTGCCAAGGCTTCTAAAAATCCGGCAGGTACATTACCGATACTTTCACCAACGACCATACATTTATTCAGATGACTTTCTAAGGCAACAATATTCAGCATATCTTCAAAATTATAATAAATATATGTTCCTTCATCGTATGCCTCCGGAATTACATAAAGACGCATCAAACTCATAACATGATCTATACGTAAAGCTCCGGCATTTTGCATATTGGCTCGTAAAATACGCCTTAACGGCAGATAGCATTTTTCTTTTAGCACTTGTGGTAAAAATGTTCCCAAACGCCATTTTTGACCAGTCGGAAAAAATGCATCGGGAGGTGCTCCTGTTCCGGCTTCTTGCATAAACAAATCAGGCTCACTCCAAACCTCTGCACTATCGGTGCCGACACCAACGGCCAAATCACGATACAGCCCTATTTTTAAACCGCTTTCCTTAATGGTGTTAAAAACTTCATCAAATTGTCGAGAAGCTTCAAACTGCATATATTTGAAAAAATCTACTCTGTCTTTATTTTGTTTTACAAATTCTTTTACACCTTTTGAATGTGGTGATTTTAACTCCTCGGGCCATGCACGCCAACCACCCCAAACTTCTTTGGTCTTGTCCTCGTATATTGCTTGGAATGCAGCTAACTTATCCAAAGCTTCGCCATATTTTTTACAGAAAGCGTCGTATTCTTTTTTTCTTTTTGAATTTTTGCCTTGCTTAAAGCGTGCGAAGCATTTTTTCAAAATCGATACTTTTAAGGGATAAATTTTACCATATTTTATCAATTCTGATGAGCGAAGCTCGTTTAGCAGTGTTTCTATTTCTTCTTTATCCTTTGATTCATACTCGGGAACTTTTTCGACATCTATATATATCGGATTTAGAAATTCACGTGATATTGATGAATAAGGAGAAGCTTCTTCCGGATGATCATGGCTTAAGGTGTTAAGGGGATTAAGACCGATAACATCAGCACCATCCTTAGCACATAACTTTACAAAATTTTGCAAATCGGTAAAATCACCGATACCCCAGTTGCGTTTACTCTTTAGAGAATAAAGTTGTAATGCATAGCCCCATATTTTTTTATCATTTATAACATCATAGCATTTTTCCGGAGCTACCGCTAAAACTGTTGTGTACTTTTTACCTGAAACGGCAACTTCTAAATTGTAATAACCTATTTCCAATGCTGTTGTTATACGTAAGCTTTCTTTATACAACAGTCCTCTATTTTCGGCATTTTGCATATAATTATAATCGAGTTTCCGCTCTGTACCGGTTTCGTCTTTGGCAACAATTGATATATCTGAAAGATCTGATGAAACTACATCAATTATCAAGTTATTTTTTACACAAACATATATCGGTTCTAGTGCCTGACGCCACCTTTTGTTTTCTATTTCAGCCATCGAGTCTTGAATTTGCTTATCGTTTCCTGCTTTATATCCCAAAGCTTGAACAAAAAACTTTATAGTCTTATCATTGACTACATAATTTTTTTTGGTCAAACCTCCATCACTATAAGTGGTGGCTATTCTTAATTTTGATGCAAGTTGTTCAAGATTTGAGTTCATAATTTTTATCCCTTATTTTTTTATTTCGATAAGCAAAACACTCCATGCCGGAACCTTAAACATTTTGCCTGATGCCGGTTTATTGTCCTTGATAACTTCTTCCGTACTGTCAAATATCAAATCCCATGAATATTTTCCTTTAAGTGTAGGAAGTATCCAATCAATATTCGTGTGATTTGCATTAAATATTGCTTGTATATATCCGTTAGATGTTGTTAAAAGATACGACAGGCAACGGCGCTCGCTGTCATGCCAATCTGCCGGCTTAAATTCCACACCTTTTTCAGTATACCAAGCCAAGTCTTTATTTCCTTTTTCATCAATAACTTTTCCGGTAAAAAACTGATTGCGATTGAACACTTTAAGTTTTTTACGCAAGCGAATAAGTTTTCTGGTAAATGAAATAAGACTGCGTTGTTTTACCGATAATCCCTCCCATGCAATCCATGTAATGGCATTATCTTGACAATAAGGATTGTTATTTCCCATTTGTGAACGTCCGAATTCATCGCCAAAGGTTATCATCGGAGTTCCAAAAGATAACATCAATGTTGCCATCATGGCTCGCAACCTTTTGTTACGATTTCGCAACACTATCGAGCTACTTGATTTCCCTTCTTCACCGGAATTCCAACTCCAGTTTGAATCTGTTCCGTCGCGGTTATTTTCCCCGTTGGCGCTATTATGCTTATAATTATAGCTGACCAAATCATACAACGTAAACCCATCATGTGCGGTTATAAAGTTGATACTTGAATTTATATTGCGATTATCATGATTGAATATTTCACTCGAGCCGGTAAGTCTTGATGCCATTTCCGCAATTTGATATTGATCACCTTTCCAAAAACGACGTACGTTGTCACGATATTTGTCATTCCATTCTGACCAACCTGTTAAAAATGCACCAAGCTGATACCCGCCATAACCGACATCCCATGGTTCAGCTATCAATTTTACTTTTTGCAAAACATCATCTTGAGCAACAGCATATAAAAATCCTGCCGTTTGTTTAAACTCGTTATTACGACGGCAAAGTGTTGTAGCCAAGTCGAATCTGAAACCGTCAATATGCATTTTTTCGACCCAATAGCGCAAAGAATCCATAACCATTCTGATGACATTCGGATTTTGCATATTTAAGCTTGCACCACAGCCGGTTGTATCATGATATATTCTTTTATTTTCAGGATTTAAAATATAGTAAGTTAGATTATCAATTCCGCGATAACACAATGTCGGCCCCAAGTGATTACCCTCACCGGTATGATTATAAACAACATCCAACAATACTTCTATTCCATGTTGATGAAGTTTTTTTACCGTATCTTTTATCTCGTTTATATCACCGCTTGCAAGATAAGATTGCTCAGGAGCAAAAAAACTGAAGCTTTCATATCCCCAATAATTATCAATTATATAGCCGCGTTTGTGCCTTTTACCGAAAAATGCATGTATGGGTAAAAATTCAACTGCCGTAATTCCCAAATGCTTCAAATAGTTGACTGTCGAATCATCGGAAAATCCGGAAAAAGTTCCTCTTTTACTGTCGGGTAAAAACGGATTAAGTTTTGTAGCTCCTCGCAGATGAGCTTCATAAATAATGCTTTCTGACATTGCATAATCAGGCTTTACATCGCCGTTCCAATCATAGTCATTATCATCAACCACTACCGATTTT
Organism: Alphaproteobacteria bacterium; assembly: GCA_017501665.1. GTDB lineage: Bacteria > Pseudomonadota > Alphaproteobacteria > RF32 > CAG-239 > CAZU01. The sequence goes on from JAFVWM010000032.1 coordinate 29,374, forward strand.
GGAACATATGGTGCCGAATCCAATGTGGAGTATGATAAATCTTTTTCGGGAGAATCTAAATCATATCCGAAGATAGCCTTATTCCAAATCAAAACCCCAGTCAGTTTTTTTCCGTAAGGATCAATAAGTAATTTGTTAGGATTAAAACGGTAACCTTCTTGCGGTTTATACAAGCCGTACACCCTGTATCCGTATACAAGCCCCGGTTTAGCACCTTCAAGATATATATGCCAAATATTGTTGGTGTTTTCTTCAATAACATAACGCGCGAGTTCTTCTGATCCGCTTTCGTTAAAAATACACAATTCAACTTTTGTGGCATGGGCGGAAAAAAGCGCAAAATTAACACCTGTTCCGTCATATGTCGAACCTAAAGGATATGGGGATTTGGTATATGCTTTGTATTTTACCATCAAGTCTCCTAACGTAACGGTTTTATTACAATTGTCGATAAGGGAGGTAAGCGTAAATTAATCGAATACGGCTTGTAATTATATTCAATATGTTCCGCTTGACGAGGTCCTTCATTTTTGACCCCGCTTCCCCAGTAATTTACATCATCACTGTTAAAAATTTCTTGATATTGGCAATCCTCGGGAACACCTATACGATAGTTTTCTCTGACAACCGGCGTAAAATTACAGATAACAATCAAATAATCGCCGGCATTATAACCTTTACGCATATATGCGATTACACTATCATCGGCATTTGAGTGTTCTATCCATTCAAAACCGCGATAATCAAAATCTTGTTGATACAAGGGTTCATTACCTTTGTACATCAAGTTAAGATCTCTTACACAATTTTGCATTCCTTTATACATCGGATGATCAAGCAAAAACCAACGCAATCCTTCCTCAGAATTCCATTCTCGGTCATGACCGAATTCACAGCCCATAAATAAAAGTTTTTTGCCGGGGTGAGTATACATAAAGCCGTAATAAGCCCTCAAATTTGCAAATTTTTGCCATTCATCTCCCGGCATTTTTGCCAACATAGAACCTTTACCATGTACTACTTCATCGTGCGAAATCGGCAACACAAAATTTTCATTGAATGCATATAGCAAACCGAAAGTTAACATACCATGATGATATTTACGATGAATCGGCTCATGAGAAATATAACGAAGCGTATCGTTCATCCATCCCATATTCCATTTATAACCGAAACCTAAACCGCCCATAGTGGTTGGTCTTGAAACCATGGGCCATGCCGTTGACTCTTCGGCTATGGTTATCGCACCATCAATTTGTGAATATGCGAGCTCGTTCATACGACGTAAAAACGAAATTGCTTCTATATTTTCGTTACCGCCATATTGATTGGGAATCCATTCACCGTTTTTGCGTGAATAATCCAAATATAACATTGAAGCAACCGCATCAACACGCAAACCGTCAATGTGAAATTCTTTTAACCAATATACTGCACTTGCACATAAAAAGTTCGAAACCTCCGAACGACCATAGTTATAAATTTTTGTTCCCCAATCGGTGTGTTCACCTTTTCTGGGATCAGCATGTTCATACAAGTGCGTACCGTCAAATTCGTTTAAGCCGTGACCGTCTTTAGGAAAGTGAGCCGGAACCCAATCCATAATCACACCGATACCGGCTTGGTGAAATTTATCAATAAGATATCTGAAGTCATCCGGCGTTCCGAAACGAGATGTCGGAGCAAACATACCTATTACCTGATAACCCCAAGACGTATCCAACGGATGTTCGGAAACGGGTAAGAATTCGACATGCGTAAATCCCATATTGGTTACATAAGGAATTAGCGTGTCTGCCAATTCACGATAGGTTAAATAATCATTTCCGTCTTTGCGACGCCAAGACCCCAAATGAACTTCATAAATGGACATCGGCTTATCAAAAGAATTATAATCCTGACGATAACGCATCCACTCTTCATCATTCCATAAATAATGATTTATATCATAAACAACAGAAGCCGTATTAGGACGCTTTTCTGCATAAAAAGCAACAGGATCAGCTTTTAAGAAAATATTATTTGATTGTGTTTTTATTTCGTATTTATAAATTTCACCCTCACCAATGTTAGGAATAAAAATATCCCACATTCCGCAAGAAGGATGTTTGCGCATAACATTAACTCTGCCATCCCAATTATTAAAGGCTCCGACAACACTTACACGTTTGGCATTAGGAGCCCAAACAGCAAAGCTTACTCCTTTCACACCATCTTTTTCAATAATATGCGCACCAAGCTTTTTATACATCTCTAAATGACTGCCTTCAGCCAAAAGATATACATCCATATCACCCAAGGTCGAAGAAAAACGATAAACATCTTCTGTAATATAGGTATAATTTTGATCATTTGTAATACGAAATTTATAATCAAAATTTTCAATTTTACCGAGGTCTATTTGGTAGAATCCTCTATCATCAAGTTTGATCATTTGCCCCAAAGAATCACCGGCTCTGTTTAATACTTCAATTGATGAAGTATGAGGTTGATATGTACGAACATACACTTCCTTTGAACCTTTGTTTTTATGAATTCCGAGTACAGCAAAAACGTTTCCATGATCACCGTTTATGATGGCTTCCATCTCTTCTTTAGACAATAAATTTTGCATTAAAAATTTCCTTAAAATTAACAACATAATTACAGAGACTTTTTACATAAAAAAAATCTTATGTATCAGTTATAATTTCTATTCTTTTTAAATGCAAGTCTTAAATAAAAAACGCAGTAAATTTTATGCAAGTTTTTGACTTTTTTTGATATTTTTTTTGATTAAGTATTGACGTATAAAATTTTGTATGTATATTGGTTAGTGTTTATTAAATTTAATTTGGAGTTAGTGATTATGGCATATAATGAACAAGCTATCAGAGAAGCTGCTTACTACATTTGGCAAAATGCAGGTTGTCCGAACGGTCAAGATGAATATTTTTGGTCTATGGCTGTTGAACAACTTTCCAATTGTTGTAACAAATCTTCTTGTGCTAAAAAATCTGTTTCAAAAACAGCTTCTAAATCTTGCAGCACAAAGAAGGCTTCTTCAGCTAAATCAAGCTCAAAAAAATCTAAGTAATACTTAGAAGTGCTTAAGAAATTCCCGCTCTTCAGCGGGAATTTTTTTATTGTTTTTGAGCTAAAATCACTCTGCCTTTAATATCATTATCACCCTCTTTTCGAAGTATTTTGCATTCATTTTTTATAACAAAAAAATTATGTTTTTTAAGTATGTTTTCGACATAATTTATCGAATGTACAAAACGTGATGAAGGCATCAAATAATAGTCATTCTTATTATCAAAATTTTCACTTATCGTAAAGCTAAACACTCCGTTCTTACAAAGCAAAGAATCCACTTTTTTAAATATAGAGTCCAATTCGCCGAAATAGGTAAAAACATCTGCGGCAACGACCACATCAAACAACGAATCATTACTGCAAAAACAATCTGTTATATTGCCCTTAACAAGCTTATCATAAACATTTTTTTCTTTAGCTTTTTTAAGCATTTGTGATGAAATATCCACACCGATAAATGTTGATTTTTTGAATATTTTTTTAAGCTGTTTTCCACATAAACCGCTACCACATCCCAGATCCAAAAATGATAATTTTTCACGCTTTTTTTTATTAAAATATTCTCTTAAATATTGCGCAATTATATTAGGAGAATCGTAATTAAGATCAGCTAAAACCGAATCAAAATCCGAGGCAAAAACATCAAATAACTCTTCAATATATTCAGGGTTTGAGATATCAAAATTTTTATCATAAAAATATGATTTATAGCATTGTTCGGCTATCGGATTTTGAGGGAATTTTTCATACCATTTTTTTAAGTACGAATCAGTTTTTTTACGCCCGATTTCATCCGATGTTTCATATATGGTATAAGCTAAATTCAAATGATGTGCATTATCATTTTTGCCTAATAAAACTGCTTTCCACGCATAATCTAATGCATTGGAAAAATCTCCGCATTTTTGCATGGACTGCGACATATAATTATACCACCAAGGATTATCAGAATCCATGCTTATTGCTTTATAAAAAAACGGAATCGCCTCGACATATTTTTGCATTTCGAAATATGCGGTTGCGGTATTGGCAACAGACGGAAAATCCGTAGAATCGAGTAATAAAATTTTAGCATAATATTTTATGGCAGACGCATATTTTTTTTTGACATACAAACTATTTGCTTTTTCCAAAAGCTGTGCCTTATCAACATTTTTGTTGCTGAAAATTTTAAACAAATTTACCTCTTAATCTTTTATTTAGATAGTTATTGTATATCTTATTTATATATCGGTTAAAGAAATGATAACGTACAATTACAAAAAAATATTAAATATATCTTATCCCCTGATGCTTGGAATGTTGATTCAAGTGTTGGTCGGTATGACAGATACCGCCTTTTTGGGACGAGTAGGTGAAATTGAACTAGGCGCTTCAGCATTAGGAAGTGTCATATATCTTTTTGTGTATATGATAGAACAAAGTTTTGCCGTCGGTGCACAGATTATTATGGCTCGACGAAACGGAGAAAAAAACTATATCAAAATTGGTCATGTATTTTATCAAACCATAAATTTTATTTTGATTTTGTCTTTGTTATGTATAGCTTTTTTTTATTTGTATGCTCAGAATATTTTAAATTACATCATCATTGACAATGCCGTAAAAATGGCTGTTTCGACATATTTATTACCAAGATGTTGGGGCTTGATTTTTGCCGGCATCACTACGGTTTTTAGAGCTTATCTGGTAGCTATAAACAAAACCAATGCTATTTTTGTTTCGGCGCTGATTATGCTTGTTTCAAACTTTGTCTTTGATTTTTGGTTGATATTCGGAGGTCTTGGAATCGAGCCTATGGGATTGGCCGGAGCTGCTGTTGCCTCTGTTTTGGCCGAAGCTCTAACCATGCTATATTTTATCGGATATCTTGTTGTGAAAACAAGATTAAAAAAATATGGTTTTCACAAATATTTATTATGGAAACAATCTTTATTTAATAATATTTTCAGACTGTCTGTTTGGATAATGTTACAAAATCTGTTAAATTGGGGATCTTGGTTATACTTTTTTATAGAGATAGAAAAGCTTGGCGCCAATGCCTTAGCCATTTCAAATATTTTACGCTCTGTTTCATCAATACCTTATGTTATTGCAAGTGCCTTATCTGTTGTTATATCGTCAATAATCAGCAATCTTATCGGGGCCGGTAAAGACCACGAGGTATTGTCTACAATAGTCCGAACCATAAAATTAGGTGCCGTACCATATTATATTTGCTTTTTGATTATGGCGTTGTTTCCTGAAGAACTCTTGAGAATATATACTGATAATTTTGATCTTATCAAACAAGCGACAAATCCTTTTTATGCAATGCTAATTCCCTATATGTTTGCTCTTCCGGCATTGATATATTTTTATGCAATTTGCGGAACGGGCAAAACCAAAATTGCCATGTTTGTAGAATTTTTATCATCAATTGTTTATGTGATTTCAATAAGATTAATCATCGCTATATTTGATATGGGGTTAACATGGAGTTGGACAACAGAATTTTATTATTACATAATAATGTTACCGATTTCGTATTGGTATATGAAGCGAAAAAAGTGGTGTTGTGAGATAATATAAAGATTTTTTAAAATTTTGCTTGTGTTATAAAAAAAATGTGTTAATACTATGACACGAAAAGCGACGGAATGTAGTTCAGCCTGGTAGAACGCTTCGTTCGGGACGAAGAGGTCGCTGGTTCGAGTCCAGTCATTCCGACCAATAACTAAAAGCGGAAGAATATACTTTCGCTTTTTTTGTTATCCAATTCCCCTGCAAAGCCCTAGGACAGCCAACTGTTGAAAAGTGATTTTTATCTAAATATTAATGTGGTTGGCAAATTTTCTACTTTATATATATACCTTTCTCCAAAATCATATACTTTTTTGAATGTGGCATTTTTGTTTTAGCCACATTGTCATAACATACTGCTATTTCTCAGTTGATTATTTTCTTCTGTGACTTTCTTTCCTAATCTCGTCAAGCACTCCTGACTTTTTTTGTGGAAATAAAAAAGATTTGTTTATTTTCAATAAGTTATAAAAAAATCATTTTTTTTGAGTAAGATTTTTTGGTTTTCGGGCTTTTTACTAATAGAAAGGAGGTCAAGATGACCCTATTAGAAAATTTAGTAAAAACAATATTGCCCGAATTTCTTACATATTTAGATAAGCTAGAAAAAGGTGAAATAGTTGAGAAAGAACTGGATATAAATAAAAATCCAAGCATTCATTGTGACGTAAACGAATTGAAAGGAGTTGAAAATGCAATTAGCTTTAGAAATCGCTAAATTAGAAACACTTCCTCTACCCGAGTTACGTCGTCTTTGGAAACATTACTTCAAAACTGACTGTGATGTAAAAAAGAAAGATTATTATATCTCAAGAATTGCATATAGGATGCAGGAATTAGCGCTGGGTGGTTTAAAAGTGTCAACTAAAAAAATGATTGCTGAAATTTGTGACAGCACACAAAAACACAAAGCTCTCCCACCCTATGGAACCAGAATTGTTCGAGAATATAAAGGTGTTGAACACTCAGTAAAAATAGTCATGGGTGGTTTTGAATATAATGGCATGAAATATAAAAGTTTATCAAGCATTGCCAAATTAATAACCGGCACAAAAATATCAGGCAATTACTTTTTTGGATTAGAACGTTATAAGGAGTAAACATGGAACAAAAAATAATCAGGTGTGCAGTATATACTCGTAAATCAACAGAAGAAGGTCTTGATAAAGAGTTTAATACTCTTGAGGCTCAAAGAGAAGCTGGTGAAAACTATATCAAAAGTCAAAAGAATCAAGGTTGGGTCTTAATACCAGAATACTATGATGATGGAGGATATAGCGGTGGTACATTAAAACGACCGGCTTTACAACGATTACTATCAGATGTTCAGGATGGTAAAGTTGATATGATTGTAGTTTATAAAATTGACCGTCTTACACGTTCATTACTTGATTTTTCACAGCTGATTAAAACACTTGATGCACATGAATGTTCTTTTGTGTCCGTTACCCAGAATTTTAATACCTGTGACTCTATGGGGAAACTGACACTAAATATTTTACTATCATTTGCTCAATTTGAGCGTGAAGTAAGTGCTGAGCGTATACGAGATAAAATCGCAGCAACCAAGAAAAAAGGTATGTGGACTGGTGGAAGCGTTCCTCTAGGATATGATGTTGAAAAGAAAAAGCTAATTATTAATAAAGAAGAAGCTAAAATTGTACGATATATATTTGAAGAGTATTTGCGGTGCAGATCTGAAATTCAGGTTAGTCGCAACGCCAACGAAATGGGATATCATTCTAAACCTCGAAAAGTGCGAAATAGTAGCGGCGAAGTAGCTCTATCTTTTAATCACGCAATGATCAATAATATGTTGAGGAATCCTATTTATATTGGAAAAGTTCCTTATAAAGGTGAACTGTTTGACGGTTTACATGAAGCAATCATTCCCATGGAGTTATGGAATCAGGTACAAGAGTTAAAAAGATTAAATAGAGGTGATAGATTTGCACCTTCTCGCTCTTTTAAGAACTCTTTATTAAAAGGATTGGTTGAATGTGAATGTTGCGGCACTATGACGCCTACAAGATGTAAAAAAGGCAATAAATATTATGAATACTACACTTCCTTAAAGGCCGTAAAAGAAGGTTATAAACTTTGCCGGACAGGAAGTGTTCCTGCCGGCGAGCTAGATAAATTTGTTTTAGATAAAGTAAGAAACGCCTTTAAATCTCCCGAAATAATCCAAGAACTTGTTCATCAAGTTCAACCGCATAAACCCGAATATGGTGTAAGAGAAATATTTGATATAGTCCAATCAGTTGAAAAAGTATTTGAACACTTTGAACCTGCAACCTTACAATCTATTGTTTCGCAAATTATAGAGAAAGTTATTGTTCATAAAGACAAGGTCGTAATAAGATTTAAGCCTTTTGGAATATCCCTACTCGAGGATAATATAAAGGTAAAAAACAAAGGATTTAATCATAAAACATTAGAATTTACTTACAATGTAACGTTGGCTCGAAAAAGAGGACGTATAAAGATAATTAACAATCTCCCATCAGAAATGCCCGAAAGAGATGAGCGACTAATAAATGCTGTGTCTCAGGCTTTTAAGTGGCAAGATTTATTAGATAGAACAAACTTAACAATTGCAGAATTAGCTCGAAGAGAAAAAGAAGATCGAACACATATGGGGCGTATATTAAAGTTGTGTTCTCTATCTCCAGAAATTATTACGGCTATTATGGAAGGTAAACAGCCTCGCTTGCTAAATTTACAGATATTTACACGAGGTCAAATCCCTCTATTATGGAGTGATCAGCTTAGAAAATATGGCTTCACACACGATTCGATGTAATTTTCCACATTCTTAAATATACCAGGGTATTTATACTTCATACCAATTTATGTGAATAACATAAACTGGTATATTTAATTCTGTTTTATGTCTAAATTTCAAATTAATTCTTTTGTTTAGGTATTCTAACGTCTATCATTTTTTTCGTAGCAATTCCCCAAAATTTTACGAAAGGATGATAAATGTTAAAAAAACATAGCAGTGGTATTCCACCCAAAATTGAAATGTATATTCGCATTCAAATAGCTAGATTACATAAAACAAATTTGTTTCAAATTCAAGAGCGAGACGACCTTTTTCAGGACCTCGCTCTTTTTTATTTAGAACACTTTTATAAGAAAGATGTAGATATACCTGACGAGCTTTTATTTATCGCCTTACGAAGGCAAGCAAATCACCTCATACGCTCCCGACTACGTAGCATACGGTCGGGAGTTTTTTTTAATGAGTCATTAAATAGTATGTTTGAAGAAAATGGCATAGAAATTAGATCCGACTTTTGTTTAGAAGATTTAGAAAATAAAATAGATATTAATATAAAACTAGAATCTTTATCTCAAAAAGAAAAATCAATTATAAATTTATTATTGAAAGGATGCAGTATAGAAAAAATAACAAAAACATTACATTTATCTAACTCAACAGTATATAAAGTATTAAGCAAAATCAAAGATTTATAAAATAATTGATTTTTTTGAGTAAGATTTTTCGATCTCCGGGCTTTTTACCTCATGTAGCAACCAAACATGAAAGGATAAAAAGCTATGAGAAAATCGAAAAATACTGTTTATGAAATGATTAAAACCATTCCTGTTAATAAGTTAATGGCCATGGATAACAGCCAACTTATCTTTTGGGAAAACGAGGTACAGGAAGAAATTGATGAGTTGAAGGAAATCGGCCGTCAAAAAACTCGTGCTTACCGCAGAGCCTTGCTTTCACTTAAATGGCTTCAAGGTATTCGTCGAATTAAAACAAGTGCTGAATATAAGAAAACAGGAAAGATGCCTCCTAAGACAGTTATCATGGTCGTAGATCTTTCAAAGGAGGACTAAATGGATAGAAAAACGTCATTCGTGTTTTATCCGGCGGAGTTCCTTGCTTCTGTGTATAATTTCACAAATTGTGAATGTGCGAATTTAATTAAGGCTCTTTGTGAATACGCTCTGTACGGAAAAATCACAAAAAATTTATCGGAAAAAGTTCAAGACCGTTTTAATTTTTTGCAAGCAGGCATCGATGAAAACAATCGCAAATATTTTGAAACCTGCGAAAAACGTAAGGCTGGCGGCTCTAAAGGTGGTCGTCCAAAACGTGAAAAAGAAAACCTTAAGGTTTCTGAACCACCACCAAATTCCGCCAACGAAAAACCTGATAAGGAGAAGGATAAGGATAAAGGAGATGAAGAGTCCGGATATGTTTTTATTAAAAATAATAAAAATAAAGGGGCTGAAAATGTGGATAAGTCAGGATATGTCGGTGCTCCGAGCGTTGAAGAAGTGGCTGAATACTGCAAACGAAGTGGATATACAATTGACCCTGTAGCCTTCGTTCGGTGGAACGAAGAACGTGGTTGGATGAACGGCAAGAAATACATTGCCGTTGACTGGCGTAAAGCCGTCCGGAAATGGTTTTGCAAGGAAAACGGTCTCGCTTACTCGGAAATGGAGACTATGACAGACATCTGTCATGATGTGCTTAGCAAAGTAAAGGTGGTGCCGGATGAAACCTAAGACCATCGCAGAAATCAAAGCAAACTTGGAAACAGCCGCCTATGTGGACCGGTTGTTGCCGCCTGTTCGTTCTCCCAGATATCGGTGTTTGATGCCCGAAATTATATACACACCGCAAGAAATCGCCCTGATGGACCGTCGACCGGTTCGACCACGTCCAACTCAGGCACAGGTCAGTTTATGGGAGACTGTTACTTTGGAATGGATACCACTTTTAGAGATTGATGAACGCCGCCTTGTTTGGAAACGGGCCAACCGAATTCCTTGGAAAATTTTATGCCGAGAATTTGGCCTTTGCAGAACAAGGTTAATGCTCAAGTATGATAAAGCCATTGTAAAGATTGAGTTTTACCTAAAAGGAAAGGAAAAATGCAGAGTGCAAAAAATGAGTGGACACTTTCAAAAGAAATCGCTATAAATAAGGGTATAATCGGGATGGTTCTACGTAATCGTCCCGTTTATACATTTTTACATATAGCATCCGGCTCGGCAGTTCATCTGTCGGGCCTTTTTTTATAAGCAAAAAGGAGAAAAGATGAAAAAAACAGCAGAGTTCGTTTCGCTCGGACATCCGGACAAAACGGCCGACTATATTTCCAGTTATATCCTTGACCGTATGATCGCCCAAGACCCGGACGTAAAATACGCCGTTGAAGTTATGGTCAAAGACAACACCGTCGTTTTAGGAGGCGAAATCAAAGGAAAAGTTGTCCTATCAGATGTCAAAGAGTTCGTTAAAAATGCCCTGAGAGATATCGGTTATGATGAAAAATACGCCGAAGTTTGGGGCAAAAATGCCATAGATGTTCGTAAAATCGAAGTCATCAACCTCATCGGTCAGCAGTCCGCAGACATCAACCAAGGTGTTGTGGCCAATGGTTGGGGCGACCAAGGTGTATTTGTCGGTTATGCCTGTAAAGGTGAAGGCCTGATAAACCGAGAGCTTTATCTCGCTCGTACCCTTAACAATGCCCTTTATATTAAGGCTCGTCAAAGCAAAAACCTTGGCATTGACATTAAAACACAGATAACCTTAAACGACTATGGCCGAATTGAAACGGCTGTCGTTGCCATTCCGATGAAAGAACCGGAAGATTTAACAGATTTTATCATTGAAACACTCAGAGAAAAGCCCGACAACATCATTGTTAACGGCACCGGAAGTTTCAAATTGCATTCCTCCATCGCAGACTGCGGCATTACCGGTCGCAAATTGGCCTGCGATTTTTACTCTACTGCCTGTCCGATCGGTGGTGGCTCGCCTTGGACTAAAGACGGCAGTAAGGCAGATGTAACCCTGAACATCTATGCTCGCCGTTTAGCTCTTCGTTATTTGGAAGATAACGACGAGTGCTTTGTCTATCTCTCCTCCTGTATTGGCCGAGCAGAACTGCCCAGTGCAGTTGTGAAGACTATCAAGTCAGGTGTCGAGACAAATACCGCCATCTCGGTGGCCAAAACCCCGATTGAACTGGCCGAAGAATTGGATTTAACAAAGCCGGTTTTCGCCCGTTTATGCCGAAATGGTTTGGTATAACCCCCGAATTTGCCGGAACATATCATACTAACGACATATAATCCCGACTTTTGGGCAGAAATGCCGGATAGTATCATACTATGCGAACATATAACATTATATGTCGGCGTTGCCTCACATATAAGACATATATATGGGCTATTCTGACGGAATATCGCCCTATATTGCACATATATTTGACATATGTTCGCATAGATTTGCATATATGTTCGCTATGATAAACCATAACCCGGTCGTCCCGTCACAATAGGCATATAGTATCATACTATCAAGACGGTATCTCGGTTTTGAGCCGGATTTGACGGATAGTATCATACTATCAACATACTCTCTCGGGTTTTGGCCCGTTTGGGTGGTTAGTATCATACTAACGAGATACTATCTCGGACAGCCCTGAGGCAACGGGTCCTTCCTGGCCTCTGTTCGTATGCGGGGACGCAAGCCGCCCGATTTTTCTAGCGAAACACCTTTTTCTTTACTGGTCACCCATACTCGGAAACCCTTGTGTTTATTGGGGTTTGAGGGTGTCTTATTTTTTCTGGCTGGTCATTTCAAAATCTGGCTGGTCACTTTGCATTTTTTATGGAGAATTACATGGAATTTAATGAAAAATATCCTACCAAAAAGCTCATCCCATATGCCCGAAACTCTCGGACACATAACGATGAACAAATCGCCCAAATTGTGGCAAGCATTAAGGAGTTCGGTTTCACAAACCCAATCCTGATTGGAGATGATGATGTTATAATCGCCGGTCATGGTCGCCTTATGGCCGCACAACGTCTTGGCATGACAGAGGTTCCAGTCATCAGGTTGCCTCACTTAACCGAAACACAACGCCGGGCCTTGGTCATTGCCGACAATAAGATTGCTCTAAATGCCGGATGGGATGAAGAGATGCTCCATCTTGAAATGGAAGAACTCTCAGAACTGGACTTTGATTTGAACCTGCTTGGGTTTAACCCGGATGAGTTGAATGAAATCCAACTGTTCGGTGAGGAAAAGTCGTCCGGTAACACCGATGATGACGAAGTTCCGGAAGCACCCGAGGAAGCCATCACAAAACGTGGTGACATTTGGCAACTGGGCCGACACCGTCTGATTTGTGGCGATACCACCATGATAGATGACGTTAAAAAGCTGATGCAGGATGAAGTTGCCGATATGATTTTCACAGACCCACCTTATAATGTGAACTATGGCTCCACCATGAAAGACAGCATTCGCTATCATGCCGGTTCACTTGGTGGCCGAAAGATTATGAATGATAACCTTGGCGAAGGTTTTGCTCAGTTTCTGACGGATAGCTTATCCAATATGATGATGTATTGTAAAGGTGCCGCCTATGTGTGCATGAGTTCATCTGAACTGCATACCCTTTATAACTCGTTCGTCAATGCCGGTGGCAAGTGGTCGACCTTCATCATTTGGAAAAAGAACACCTTTACCCTTGGCCGAGCCGACTATCAGCGACAATATGAGCCTATTCTTTACGGTTGGAACGCCGAACAAAAGCATCATTGGTGTGGTGACCGGGATCAGGCAGACGTTTGGGAATACAATAAACCGGTCAAGAACGACTTACACCCGACAATGAAGCCGGTTGAACTGGTGGAAAGAGCCATAAATAACAGCTCTAAAATCGGGAATATCGTTTTAGATGGTTTCGGAGGCTCCGGCTCGACGCTGATTGCGTGCGAAAAAACGGGTCGTTCTGCCCGATTAATTGAGCTAGATCCGAAGTTTTGTGACGTCATCATCAGGCGTTGGGAGGAATATACCGGCAACAAAGCCCAACTTATTGAAAATAAAGCAGAAATAATCGAAAATGATGCAGAATTAACTGGATAAATTTCGAATAACAAGCAACAATGTAATTGTAAGGAAAGGCAGAGAAAGCCTTGAAAAACAATAACAAAAGGAGCTTAAAATGAAAACAGTTAAAACCTACCTAGTACGCAAACCGAGTGACTTAGAAGAAGTCATGGAGTTAACCAAAAGATACGGCAACGAAGCAACCGAAGTTAAGGTCGCCGAAACCATCCGCTTAGACGAAGAAACCTACAAAGCGGTTTGTGAAAACCCGTTAATGAACTTCGACTTTTTAGTCGGCAAAGGCGGCTACGATGACGACGGGATGCGACAGGTCATCGCCTTAACCTGCAAGGGCCACAAAACGCTTTACGCCGATCCTTCAGGCTCAGCTTACTGCCGTTACTTAGGGATTAAACAATAAGGAGGTTACCATGTTTTACAATAAAGAAAACTTAAACAACGCCTTTAAAGAGTTACGCAAACTGGGGTATTTCGCACGACAGAACTTCAAATGCTGCCAAAGTTGTGCTTGGGCGGCCGTTCCAATGGATAAAGCCAAGGTGGTTTTTTACCACGCACAAGATAATGAGGATCTAATGAGATACGGCGAATGTTATTTAGCATGGACCGGTGACGTGGATGAAATCGCCGCAGTCCTTGAAAAACATGGCGTTTTGCTTAAAAAGCCCGAAAGTGAAGCCAGTCGTTTTGAAATTACGATAAAATGATAAAAATTATTGAAAAACAAGCACTTATTTTTAAAATAAATGCAGAATTAACTGGATATAATTCGAATTCCAAGCAATACTATAAGTGTAAGCAAAGGCAAGGATAGCCTAGCAAAACTTAAGATGGAAAGGAATGAACGATGACAATATTACCAACACAAAATAAAGAATGGGGATTTTGGGGAACAGCCAAAGGCTATACCGGTAAAGACAATATGGCAGAGATATGGGATGCCGCCTTTAAGATTATCCAAACCAAAGCCGGTTTTACCCCTCAAGAGACTTTAGGCTTAATGGACAGCCGATGGGGTCGCCATACCGCAGACGAGTTCGCCGAAGAAATCAGTTGCGACTTAGAAACATTTATCAAGGCCTTTAAGAGAAAAATGACGAAAGACCGCCTGCATAGGGATTTCAATTACTATGTCGATGCGGATGCCTACAAACCTACCAAGGCGACACGCCGGTATGAGAATTTTGCAAAGGATTTAGCAAAGTTAACAAAAACCTACGGCATCGTTATCAAATCCATCGGTGGGGTTAGCCTTAGCTCACAAGAAGATTTGAAAAACTTCAAAGGATACACTGCCGATTTAGAAAGTGGCGATTTAGAACCGATTTGGAAGGAGAATTAAAATGAAAAAGAAAGCATTACCGGAACAGTATTTGGCAAAAATTAAAACCGCCGCACAACTTCTTGATAAAGAAAGAGCGTTTGTGGATACAGCGGTTTTCAAAATTAACGGAGATTACTACGGTTACCAACCATTCGAGCAAAAATACAAAAAGAAATATACGGCAGTTGCTGAAGACAGGCTAGAAAAAATACGAGAAAGAATTATTGAATTTGAAGAGAAACTAAAAGCAGACGACATCAATTTAATGGTCTGCTTTATTTCTATGGAAGAAGGCGGTGCTATCATTAATATCGGCCAAGAAGGTTTCAAAGAAAGAGAACTTATTATGCAAGAACTTAAAGAACTGGAGGAGAAACATGCCCAAATATCCTGATATCACAGTCGAGTTAATCGGTCAAAACGGAAACGCATTCAGCATTTTAGGAATTTGCCTGCGTGCTATGAGACAAGCCGGTTTATCTAAGGAAGAACGAGATAAGTTCTATGCTGAAGCGACTTCCGGGAATTACGACCACCTGCTGATGACCTGCATGGAATGGTTTGAAGTCGAATAAGGCTTAAAAAAAGAGAAAGAAAAAGTGCGGCAGTTAACCGCACCTTTTTTGTTACTGGATTGTTTCGGGAGTTTCATCAACCTCGGGTGCGACAGCAATCAGTCGGTATCTGCGAACCCCGTCTTTCTTTTCAGACGTAAGTGTGGCTCCGACTTGCTTACTTGCCAAGACTGACATGGCCCCTCGGACGGAGTTTTCTTTCCAACCGAGTTTATCGGCCAGTTCTTTAATGGTAACGCCTTCTTCCTTTGTCAGCATGACGGCCATCATTGCCGTTTTGAATTGCTTGGAAGTGTTTTTAATGTCCGTATCCGGTGATGTTATCTCATTGAGCGTTTGGGTCAGTTTATTGCCCAAGTCTTCAAAGGTTATAACATCGTTTGATTTGGTTTTGTTTTTTTGTGTTGTCATCTTATAAGTCCTTTCATTGATTAGGTTTAACACAACACAATGAATGCTTGGATTTACAATTATATCCAGTTAATTGTTGCATAAAAGGGAAAATAAATGGGACAAAAGGTTTCACTTCGGGAATATGCCCGAATGCGTGGAGTTCGGCTTAATGCAGTTCAGACAGCCGTTAACTCCGGTCGCATACATAAAACGCCTGATGGGAAGATTGATGTGGAGGAAGCCAACAAGGAATGGTTCATGAACACTGACCCGGCCAAAAGCAGAAAAGCTGATCCATTATTTGAAACATCTGACGGCGGTGGCATGCCCAAAAACGGGATGTCAAACTTTCAGCAGGCAAAAACGGCAGACATTTATTATCGGGCTATGCTTGCCAAGGCAAAGCTCAAAATGATTACAGGAGAAACAATTGACCGCAAAAAGGCAGGATTACACGCATTCAACCTAGGCAGATCATTAAGAGATTTGTTCGTTTCGTTTCCAACAAGGTACGGAGCTCTCATTGCGGCGGCATTGGAAACAGACGAACACAAAACGGTGGTGGTGTTAGATGAATATATCCGAAAACTCTTATCAGAAAGCAAGGACGTTATCGACCGAGAACTTTGATGCGGCAGACTATATTGAAGGCGAGTTTTTTCGTGGTGTTGAACCGGATTCATATATGTCGGTGTCAGACTGGGCCGATGAATATCGTGTCCTGTCCAGTAAATCGGCATCCGAACCCGGACGTTGGCGAACATCAAGAACGCCTTATTTAAGAGATATTATGGACTGTTTATCGCCCAAGAGCCCGATACAGAAAGTTGTCTTTATGAAAGGAGCCCAAATCGGTGGAACCGAATGTGGCAATAACTGGATTGGTTATATCATGCATAAGGCTCCCGGCCCGATAATGGCGGTATCACCGACTGTGGAAATGGCCAAGCGAAACTCCCGTCAGCGTATCGACCCATTGATCGAGGACTGTCCGGCGTTAAAAAATCTGGTCAGTTCGCCTCGCTCTCGGGATAAAGGCAACACAATGCTGTCAAAAGACTTTCAAGGCGGCGTACTTGTGATGACCGGTGCAAACTCGGCCGTTGGACTTCGTTCCATGCCGGCTCGATACCTTTTTATGGACGAAGTGGACGGTTACCCTCAGGACATTGACGGCGAAGGTGATCCAATACTTTTGGCCGAGCGAAGAACCGCAACCTTTAACAAACGCAAAAAGATATTTTTGGTGTCAACCCCGACTATCAAGGGATTATCAAATATCGAGCGTGAATTCGAAACATCAGATAAACGCTATTATGTGGTGCCTTGCCCTTACTGTGGCGGATTTCAAAAACTGGAATGGTCACAGATACGAGCTGAAGGCGATAATGTTTATTATGAGTGTGAACATTGTAATAAGCTCATCGGCGAGCATTATAAAACGCAGATGCTGGCAAATGGCCATTGGCAGGCAACCGCCCAAAGCGATGGTATAACGGCAGGATTTCACTTGTCCTCACTTTACTCTCCGGTTGGGTGGCTGTCGTGGAAAGAATGCGTTGATATTTATGAAAAGACCAAGAAAAACCCGAGTTTAATACAAGGTTTTCAAAACACCATCTTGGGTGAAACGTTCGAACAAGAAAGTGATGCACCTGAATGGCAACGGCTTTATGAAACCAGAGAAACTTACCCAATTGGGACAGTTCCTAATGGCGGATTATTCCTTACAGCCGGTGTGGACATTCAAAAAGACCGTATTGAATGCGAGGTTGTGGCTTGGGGACGTCAAAAGCAAAGTTGGTCGGTGGAATATTTTGTGCTTGATGGCGATACGGCAAAACCTGACGTATGGCGACAATTACAAAATGTGCTTCATAAGGACTACCCACACGAAAGTGGTATCACAATGCCCATTCGGGTAATGTGCGTTGACTCCGGTTATGCTACCCAAGACGTTTATAACTTCGTCAAAAACTTTAACCAAGCCGTTTGGGGTGGTTCGGGTGCAAGAGCCAGTCAGCCTCATACCGTTGTGGCGATAAAAGGTCAAAGCCGAGACACCGCAATGCTCTTGTCAACCTCTAAAGCTGACACGAAAAAGAAAGGCCTGAAGGTTTGGAACGTATCGGGTCCGGTTGTTAAGACCGAACTTTACCGGTGGTTGAAGATGGAACGCATTGGCGAAAATGCAACGGATTTCGGACGATGCCATTTCCCTCAATACTCTGAGGAATACTTCAAACAGCTGACCGCTGAACGTCAGGTCGTGAAAATCAGCAATGGCTATCCGAAACCCGTATGGGAAAAAGACCCTGCAAGACGAAACGAAGCCTTGGACTGCCGAGTTTATGCTCGTGCCGGAGCTGCAATTTATGGCCTAGACCGATTAAGTGAAAAGGCATGGCAAGAGTTAGAAGCCGTTATTCCGGCCAAAAGCTCGGTTGTTCCGGTTCAAAAGAAAAAACGATTTATTCAAATGCAACCAACAAAGGTGGATAATCCATGGTTATAGATAAAGAAATACTTAAAACACGATTGGCTGAGGCAGAAGAAGCCTACCATAAACTGCTCATCGGAGCCAAGGAAGTTTCGGTCAATGTCGGCAATTTCGGTTCGGTAACTTATAACCAAACCTCCCGAGCGGCTTTGGAAAGTTATATCTCAAGCCTAAAATCACAAATTGCGGCAGCCGAAGGTAAAACAACATCTTCTCGCAGACGAATGATAAAGGTGGTATTCTAGTCTAAGTCAAGAATTATATATTCTTTATCCGTGGGAATTCTGAATTCTTTTACTTTTTCTGGTTCTTCTAATTTTCCTAAAACGAGAAGATATTTTTCATTTGGATGAACATCTTGAGCATAAAATACTCTGCTTTCAATTCTTCCATGTAAATCAGTACAGCAATTTAATTCTCGAAAATTATGAGCTCCATTAACAATTTGAAGACCATCTTTTGTTCTTTGATTTAAATCAGAAGCTATATTTGGTGATAAATTTATAATAACTACAAATTCCATATTTTTCCTTTCTGTTGATTAACTCGAATATTTTATACAAAAAATTGTAAGGAAAGTCAATGACAGACACATCACATAAATCAGCCTCGCACTCTTTAAGAGAGATTGCTTCTTGGCTTCCCGGTCGTGGGTCAGCGGACAGCGATTTGCTACCGGAATTAAATACAATTGTTGCCCGTTCAAGGGATTTGGCCCGAAACCATGGTGTGGCTTCCGGGGCGATGCAAACCTTATCCGATAACATTGTCGGTACAGGTTTTCGTCTGTCGGCAAAACCGGATTATAAGGCATTGGGAAAGACCAAAGAATGGGAAGAAAAATGGCAAGTAAAAGTGGAAGGTCTTTGGCGATCGTGGGCAGAAACATTTAACTGTGATGCCGCCAAAAAGTTAAACTTTCATGGCCTGACGACACAGGTTTTCAAGTCCTGCCTTATCAATGGCGAGGCTTTGGCGTTGCCGTTATGGTTGAAAGACAGACCTTTTTCAACAGCCATCCAGTTGGTAGAGCCTGACAGATTATCAAACCCCAACAATGTCAGCGATACCAAAACACTCCGAGGTGGTATTGAAATTGATAAGTATGGAGCCCCCATTGCCTATCACATTCAAAAAGACCATCCGGGCGATTATTGGACAGGAATTGCGTCTTGGGAGCGTGTTTCGGCTTTTACTCCTTTTGGTCGAAGACGAGTTCTACACGTTCACGATATCAGCCGAATTGGTCAAAATCGTGGAAAGCCTGTCCTAAGTGCCATTATGCCGATGTTCAAAATGCTCGATCATTATGAGCGGTCAGAACTGCAAGCCGCCATTGTGAATGCAATGATTGCCGCATTTATTGAAACGCCGATGGATAATGAAGGCTTAAACGAACTATTCGGTGGTTCAAGCGATGAATACTTAAATGCCAAAAAAGATTGGCAAGTTAAGTTAGAGGGTGGCTCGATTATCCCGATATTCCCCGGAGATAAGGTCGCCCCATTTACCCCGTCTCGCCCGAACTCGGCATATGGTGCTTTCGTTGAAAACTTGCTCCGACACATCGGAACCGGATTAAACATTCCGTATGAGTTGCTGTTAAAAGACTTCTCAAAGACTAATTATTCGTCCGCCCGTTCTGCCTTGTTAGAAGCTTGGCGATATTTCAACGGTCGCCGTCAATGGCTGTCCGATTACTGGGCAACACCGGTTTATGAACTATGGCTAGAAGAAGCCGTTAATAAAGGACTGGTTGATGCTCCGGACTTTTATGAGAACCGCTACGCATATACAAGATGTAAGTGGATCGGTCCGGGTCGTGGTTGGGTGGATCCTGTCAAGGAAGCCCAAGCTTGCCAAATCCGAATGGAGATAGGACTTTCAACCTTAGAGGCCGAATGTGCCGGTCAAGGCTTAGACTGGGAAGAAGTTTTGGAGCAAAGAGCAAGAGAAAAAGCCAAACTTGCCGAATTAGGTTTAACACTAGGAGAAAACCATGAAACTATTAAACAAGACCGTTTGGGCAATAACGCCCGAGATGTTGCAAACGATGATGACGATAGCGAGGCAGAACAACAAAAGTCCTGAAGCAGTCGCCAGTCAGTTAGGTAAAGAGATGAAAAACACAAACGCCGTTTCAGTAAGAGACGGCGTTGCTGTTATCAGGGTAACCGGCCCATTGTTCAGGTATGCAAACCTGTTCACTCGCATTTGCGGAGCGACCTCTTATGAACTGTTCGCTCAGGATTTTAATAAAGCCCTTAAAGACCCAAGCGTTCAAGCCATTTTGCTTGATGTGGACAGTCCGGGTGGCGAAGTGAACGGCTGTTCGGAAGTTGCCGATATGATTTATAAGGCTCGTGGCACAAAGCCGATTATCGCTTATGCATCCGGTTACTGTTGCTCGGGTGCTTACTGGATTGCCTCAGCCTGTGATAAGATTTATGCAACCGATACAGCTGTCATCGGTTCAATTGGTGTCGTTTCCATTTTTGAAAAGGATGATGAAAACAAAACCATAGAGATTGTTTCATCGCAAAGTCCGAACAAACGACCAAACGTGGAAACCGAGGAAGGTAAAGCCAAAATTCAAGAGCACGTTGATGCGTTGGCTGATGTTTTTATCAATAAAGTTGCACTTAACAGGGATATCTCCCCGAAGGAAGTTATCGAAAACTTCGGTGGCGGAGATGTCTTTGTTGGGCAAAAAGCCGTCAGTATCGGTCTGGCGGACGGCTTGTCCTCTTTCGAGGAATTAGTGTCAGACCTTAACCCTATGGAGAAATCATTCATGAATGAACAAAAACCCACCTTTTCGGCCGAGGATATTAAGATGGCCGAGCGTGAACGCATGAGCCAAGTGTTTGCTTCCGAACTTGTAAAAGGTAAAGAAGAAACCGCTCAGATGTTGCTCGCAAAAACAGATATGTCAGCTTCTGACATCTTGGCTGTTTTAGGAACTATTCCGACAGCCCAAAAATCAACTGACTTTGAAAAAGCCATGGCAAGCGTGCCAAATCCGAACATTTCGCCTTCTGTTGAAGAACAGGAAGAAACACCGGATATGGTCGCTGCTCGTATTGCATCATATACTATGGAGGGCAAATAATGACAGTACAAGGATTTAAGGATTTAGGAACTTCAACGGTCGATAACTTACTCGCCGGTGAGTTTCCAAGAGTTGGCATTTTGGCCACAATCACAGGTGGTTCCTATGAAAAAGGAACGATATTGAGCAAATCAGACGGTAAATACACCATCTGCTCATCCGAGCCTGAGGCAATTTTAGCCGAAACCGTTGATGCTTCAGCCGAAGACAAACAAGCCGTTATCTATTTAACCGGCGAATTTAACTTATCGGCTTTGAAAGCTTCTGTTGATGTGGCAACTCTAACAGACAAACTCAGAAATAAAAGCATTTTTGTAAAATCAAACCAAGGAGCATAGACCATGGATATTTTTTCTACTCATGTCTTATCGAAGGTCGTTGAAAACTTACCAACCCCTTCATCTTTCTTATTGGATACATTCTTCCCGAATGTTCAAACATCGGAAAAAGAGGAAATCTACTTTGATGTGACGGACAGTAAACCTCGCATCACTCCTTTCGTCTCCCCCTTACTTCCTGGTAAAGTGGTCGACAATAAAGGCTACACAACCAAATCTTTCAAACCGGCTTATGTCAAAGACAAACGCCGCTTTGATGCGAACATTCCGTTCAAGCGTGTTGCCGGAGAAGTTATCGGTGGCAATTTATCAAATGCTCAACGCTATGAACGAGCATTGGCTACAACATTACAGGACCAGTTGGAAAACCTAACCCGTCGTGAGGAAGTCATGGCCGCTGAAATCTTAAGAACCGGACAAACGATTGTTTCGGGCGATGGTTATCCGTCTACGACAGTTTCATTTGGGCGTGATGCCAGTTTGACTAAAGCCTTGGTTGGTTCCAACACATGGGCTACATCTGGTGTTAAACCACTTGATAACCTTGAGGACTGGGCTTCTGAAATTCAAAACAAAGCCGGTGTTGTTGCTAAAACAGTGGTTATGGATCCTGATGCTTGGAAGATCTTCCGTTCAAATTCAACGGTTGAAAAGTATTTGGATTACCGCAGAGGCACCAACAACACCTTAAATGCCGACCCGATTACTCGTGGTAAAGACAGCAAGGCTCGTTATGTTGGGACTATCGGTGACTTTGATATCTATGTTTATAATGACAGTTATATCAATGATGCCGGTCAAACCACAAACTTATTGCCTTCAAAAACTGTCATCCTCGGTTCTCGTGATGGCTTAGATGGAACACGTTGCTATGGTGCTATTCATGATGAAAAAGCCAACTGGACGGCTACTCGCTACTTTACAAAATCTTGGTTGGAAGAAGATCCTTCCGTTCGTTGGTTATTGTTGCAGTCAGCACCATTAGTCGTTCCATACCGTCCGAATGCGGTATTGTGTGCAACCATTGGCTAGGAGGTTTTCATGGCAGTAAAAGTAAAGGCGTTAATTACGCTTGTGGTTGGAAAAGCTCAGGAGTTCGCTCCTGGGCAAGAATGTGAAGTTTCTGATGAGGAAGCAAAACGTTTGATATCTTTAGGGTTTGCCGAAAGAGTTAAAAAGGCTCCGGCACCACAAAATCCGCCACAAAAACCTCAAGTAAAACCTGAAGAAAAGCAAGGAGCAAACAATGACAATAAACCCGATGATAAACAAAGCGGTGGACAGTCTGTTCCTGAGACTGGGGCAACCGGCGGAGTATAACGGCAAGACCGTTCCGATCTTAGTCTTTGCACCTGATGAAATGGGAGAAGTTGGTTTTGCGAATACCATTTCTCCCACAACTTTAATCAGAGTAAGGGTTTCTGATGCACCTGATTTGGCCGTTGGCGACACATTTGAATGTGGCGGTGCGACATATCGTGTTATGTCAGACCCAAGACGAGAACAACACCGACTTGTGTGGCGTGCGGAGGTATCATGCGACTAAAAGCGGCACTTGAAGGGAACTTGGAAGAATATATGGAAGAACACTATCGGTCGGGAGCTGAAGCTGTCACAAACGGTATCAGGCAAGCGACCGATGGGCTAAAAACCACGATGAGAAATCAAATAAAAGCCGCCAGTTTAGGTAATCGGTTGGCCAATACTTGGCGTGGTGATACGTATCCTAAATCTAAGAAGAGTATCTCTGCCGCAGGTGTCGTTTATACCAAAGCACCTAAAATTATGGAAGGCTTTGAATTTGCAAGTGTCATTCGCTCACCCAATGGCTTTTGGCTTGCCGTCCCAACAACGGCAATTAAAAAAAGAGCCTATGGAAAGCGGATGACACCGGCACTTTATGAAAGGTCTAAAGGTGTCCGACTTCGGTTCGTTTATCGGTCACGAGGTGCTTCGTTCTTGGTTCACGAGCAAAGGAAAAAGACGATCATCGCCTTTATTCTAGTCCCTCAGGTCAAGATGCCCAAAATCATCAACTTTGAAACAGAAAGCAAAAAGTGGCAGGAAAAAGTCCCGTCACTCATCGTTCAGAATTGGAGTGAAGATGACTAAACGAGAAATGATACTAAATGCCTTATTTGCAAGGCTTAAAACACTAGATGTTGTGGTTAAAAGGAACGAAATCGCTCCGCAAAAAATACCGGCATCAGGTCTTGTGATTATGCGAGACGGCAAGCAAGGTGTTCCGGAAATACTTCTGTCTCCACCGATTTGCCTATTTAATCATGAGGCTGAAGTCGAGGTCATTGTTCAAGCGGTTAAATCTGAGGATAGAGATAAACTCTTGGATGAACTACTCGAAAAAATTGGTGAGTTGCTCTCATCAGATGTAAACCTGACCGGTTTGACCGACTTTGTTTATCCTAAACCGCCTGAAATTATTGAGGACTATATCGAGGGTGCTCCGCTAATCAAGGCGGCCATTATCCCTGTGGTTTTACAGTATTCAACAACAAACGCATTAAAATGAAAGGAATTCCAAAATGGCAAGAGCTTATGGATGGAACTCAAAACTATTAATTGCTGAAGAAAGTACTTACGGCACGCTTTCTGACGGTAAATATACGCAAGTGCCGTTTGCTTCAAGCACGATAGACAGTGAACAAGGCTTGATTTCATCTAACGTATTGGGATTGGGTCGAGACCCGACCACACCGTTCCAAGATGTGATTAATGTCGGTGGCGAACTGGCGGTACCGGTTGATTTAAGAAACATCGGTATTTGGCTCAAGGCTATATTTGGCACTCCGACAACCGCCGAAGATGGTGGTGCATTTACGCATACATTTGAAAGCGGTAAAATTTCTCTGCCCAGTTATACATTAGAAGTTGGCTTGCCCGAAGTACCGGAGTTTATCCGTTTCTTGGGTGTCAAAGCTGACAGCATCGCCTTTAACTTCGCCCGATCCGGTGAAGCCCAAGTAACGGTGTCCTTATTGGCTCAAGGTGAAACCGCTGCGACTTCAACTATTGCTGCAAGTCCCGATGTGCTTTCTTACACCCGTTTTTCTCAATTCCAAGGCTTCATCAAGTCTGAAGGTAAAGCATTGGCCAATATTACATCGGCAAGTGTCACTTACTCAAACAACCTTGAAAAGATTGAAACAATCCGAAATGACGGCAAAGTGGAAGCCATTGACTTGGGCGTTGCCTCCTTGTCCGGTTCGATTTCGGTCAGGTATGGTGACAATGCCTTAATGGATAAGGCTCGTGCCGGTACTCCGGTTGATTTAGAACTGGGATATCAAATATCCGACACTCAAAAACTGGTTATTACCTGTCATGAGGTCTATCTGCCCAAACCAAAACGTTCGGTGAATGGTCCGGGTGGTGTTGAATGTTCTTATGATTTCCAAGGAGCAAAAGAACCAACACTTGGCAAAATGATTACTGTTTCACTCGTTAATGATGTGGAGGCTTACTGATGTTAAAACTTAAAATTCAAAAAGAACCTTACTGGTTAGAGCTTGGATCCGGTGTAAAGGTTAAAGTAAAACCTTGCACTTCGGCTGTGTTTTATGAAGCCAAGGCCTTTATGAACAACAGAGTATCTGAAACAGCGAAACTTTACAAAAGCAATAAAGAAAACGGTATTACTGACCCGTCCATTCCGAATTTGGAAGATGTTTCAAAACGTGAAGCCTTCGCCGATCAGAACCTAATCCTCGGTTTAGCATTGGCCGGCATCATAGAATGGGACGGTGTTTTAGAGGCCGAAAGTGATGAAAAAGCACCGCTTACACCTGAAAAAATTGAAGAGTTATTTTCAAACTTTTGGGTGGTGGCAGAAAACTTCCGTCAACAATACTGTGGCATTCAGGAGATTTTAGAGGCCGAAAAAAACGCCTTTACGTCCGCTCAAAATGGCACTTCGGAGACGGACGAACATACTGCCAAGGATGTGGCGAAAAAACAAACTGCCCAATCCACAAGTGCCGATACATCGAAACAAGCTTAAAAACAGCGGAAGGTTATCAGGCTTGGGAAGTTTTGCTTAAACTATCCGAGCCTGACTTAAAAACAGCTTTTGAAATTGCCCAAAATCTTGGATTTGACATGGCAATAATGACAGAACTCTTACCCACAGCCATACATGGCATGAAAGAAGGAATACATGGAAATGTCAAAAACTAACATCAATAAATAAAAAAATTATGTAAGCCTTGCATTTTAATTTTTTCTATTTAAAATTAAAACAACAAAGGAGTTATTATATGAAAAAAGTATTTTTTATTTTATGTTGTTGCTTAATTGCATATCAAGCCCAAGCAGATATTCGCTGTTATGAAGATAGTTTAGGTTATCGGAATTGTAGCGGTACAAATTCTGATGGAGAATACGTTAATATTCGCTCTCATACAGACAGCCTCGGCTATACTAATACATATGGTTCAATTGGCGATAGAGATGTGAATACACGCTCTCATACGGATAGCCTTGGTTATACGAATACATATGGCTCTATTGGAGATGACGATGTTAATACCCGTTCTCATACAGACAGTCTCGGCTACACAAACACTTATGGTTCAATTGGCAATAGAGACGTTAATGTTCGTTCCCATACCGACAGCTTAGGTTATACAAACTCCTACGGAAATATTGGAGATGACAGTTTTAATTCACGTTCACATACTGATAGCTTGGGTTACACGAATTACTACGAATACTGATTATAACAAATTTCAACAAAGCACCTCAACCGTTTGGTTGGGGTGTTTTTTTATGAGGAATATACATGGGAGTAGCAAAGAAACTATCCATCAGACTTGAGGCTGTTGGCGGTGATAAGGTCCGTCAGGAGTTTAAGTCCATTGGGACGGACGGCACAAAGGCTTTTCGGCAGATTACAAATGTCATCACACCTGCCAATGACAATCTGAAAGTCATAAATGAAACGGCCAAAACCTTTAATGGCGTTCTCAAACAAGCGGCTGGACTTGCCGGAGCCTATCTTGGTTTACGTGGTTTAACCTCAACGTTTAAGTCAATTGTTGGAGTAAACGCCGAGTTTGAAAGGTTATCCGGATCATTAAAAACTGTGACTGGGTCAGCAAAAGCGGCAAAGGAAGCATTTTCTTTAATTGAAGACTTTGCCACATCAACCCCGTATCAGCTTGATGAAATCGTTGATAGCTTTATCCGATTAAAGGCGATGGGCTTGGAACCCTCAATGGAAGCCTTAACCTCTTATGGTAATACGGCATCAGCCTTTGGTAAGAACATCTTGGAGTTTGTTTCTGCGGTAACCTCTGCAACCGTTGGCGAGTTTGAACGGCTTAAAACTTTCGGTATTAAAGCTAAAGTTGAAGGTGATACTGTCAAATTTGTCTTTCAAGGTGTTACAACAGAAGTGGCTAAAAATGCAACCGAAATCGAACGGTATTTGCGTTCTATCGGAAACATCAACTTCGGCGGAGCCATGGCTGAACAGATGAACACCATGGGCGGAACGATGTCAAACATTGAAGATGCCATGGCAAAAGTTGCCCGAACCATTGGTGAAAGCGGACTAAACGATGCGATTAAAGGTGTGTTAGAACAATTTAACACGCTTATATCCGGTTCAAACAGTGCGGCAAAATCTATCGGTGGGGCTTTGACAACGGCTGTAAATGTTGCAGGTAAAGCCTTTTTTGCTTTGGCCAATAACATCGAGCCGATCATCACACTCTTGACTGTTCGCTTGGGTGCTGCCGCTATTATCAAAACTTGGACACTTCTTAAAGGTTCAGTTCTGGCTCTGAATGCCGCTCTTCTTGGAACTGGGACAGCTGGAGCAACGGCGACACTCGGTCTTCGTATGATGTGGCAGGTTTCTAAACTGGCCGCCGTTCAGATGTATGCAACAACTGTTGCCGCCAATGTTTTGAAAGGTGCATTGGCTCTTCTTGGTGGTCCTGCCGGCCTTGTTTTAGCACTGGCTTATGGTCTTTATAAGCTCGTGGATAGTCATGATGTGGCAAAGCGAGCCGCCAATGACCATGCCGATACATTGCAAAAACTCAAAGATCAAATGGCAGAAACCGTCAAGGAAACCTCGACCTATATGAACACTCTGTCGAAAAACCAAGCCATTGCCGAATGGTCGCACAAGCTGAAAATCGCAGAAAAGAACGTCAAAGACCTTGAAAAAGAGCTGAAAAACACCGGCGGCATCTCGTTTTTCAAACGTCATGCTCCGAACTTTATGCTTGATGAATACGAGATTTTTGCAAACGATTTGGCTGAAATCCTCTCTGAATCAAAGTATAACCTTGATGAATATGAGAAAAAGGTTTGGGAGCTGGCGGCGGAATATCCGGACTTCAAGCCACAAGCCGATGCCATTCAGGAAAAGTTGTTGCTCTTAAAGGCAGCTCGACAAGATGCTTGGGATGCCCGAAAGGAACTGGAATACATCAACAATCCGGAACTTCGGCCGAAAAAAGAACTGGAGCAACAGACCGAGCAATTGCCAACCGTTGACACTTCGGCTTATGAGAAAAACATAGAGGACATAAAAAAGAAAGTCTTTGAACTTCAGGAGCCCTATGATCAGGCTATGCAAAAAGCGGCCGAATGGCGTGATAATGCTTTGGCGAACCTTGACAGCACTAAGGCCGGGTATGAAGATTTCAAGGCTGATGTTAATCGTGTTTATGATGATATGGTCAAAAAAGCAAGTGATGCCGCCTTGAAAAGCTCAACCAATTGGAGGGACGGTCTCACTCGCAGTTTGCAAAGTTCATATGCAGATGTAACCGATATGGCAAAGGCAACTGAGAACATTGTAAAAAACTCTTTTACCGCCATGGAAGACACTTTGACCGAGTTCGTCATGACCGGAAAAGCCAGTTTTTCGGATTTTGTTAATTCTATTGTTGAAGGTATGGTCCGGATGGCCATTCAATATGCCGTTATCAAACCCATCATGAGTGGGATAATGGGATACTTTGGCGTGCCTATGGCCCATACGGGAGGTGTAATTGGTACGGATACTTTATCTTCTCGGCAGATTAGTCCTGATGTTTTTGAAGGTGCTCCTCGCTATCATACCGGCGGTTTGGTCGGAGACGAAATCCCGATCATCGCAAAACGTGGAGAAACCGTCTTCACAAAAGGACAAATGGACGCACTCGGGACCGAGTTAAACTCAAAAAATCCCGTCAATGTCAATGTTAATGTTCACAATAATGCATCAGGCACAAAGGCTTCAGCATCGGCAAATAAAGATGCTCAAGGCAACGTGTCCATTGATGTAATTGTTGAGCAAATAGAAAGCACAATAGGTAAAAACATATCTAAAGGCGAAGGTTTATCGCCGATTTTAGAACAACGTTATGCCCTTAATCCAGCATTTGGGAGTTATCGATGACAGTATATTTTCCTCAACATCTGCCTTATCCGACAACGGAAGGATATGCAATTAAGCCCGGAGAAGCCATTGTGCGAACCGACATGGAATCAGGTCCAGCAAGACAAAGGCGGCGTTATACTCAAACGCCGTCTAAAATTTCGGTACGGTGGGTGATGAACCGAGAACAATTTTCTCTTTTCGAAGCTTGGTATAAATACCACGCAAAGGAAGGAGCCGAATGGTTTTACATCACATTGCTTGGTGGTTTGGGCTTATTGGAGCAAGAAGCTCGCTTTACCCAACAGTTCGAGGCAAAACTCCTAAACGGCTATTTATGGGAAATAACCTCTGAACTGGAAATCCGAGACCGTCCGACCTTGTCTGAAGGTG
The DNA here is from genome assembly GCA_017501665.1 of Alphaproteobacteria bacterium. Lineage (GTDB taxonomy): Bacteria > Pseudomonadota > Alphaproteobacteria > RF32 > CAG-239 > CAZU01. The sequence goes on from JAFVWM010000032.1 coordinate 58,957, forward strand.
CATTAAACATTTTATTAGACTGCGATTACGATAAATTGGTGTTGGCAGTTAACCGCTTACACGAATACGTCCATGAGACCTGTCCAAAACAAATAGAGGATTTATAACATGAATATGGAAGAACGATTACAAGCCGTTGTGTCTCAGGCCGAGACTGACGGCACGCTTTGGCATACGATAGTCCATGGAAATAACAGCACAACTGTATCAACAGAAAATGGAAAAGTCCCGTCTGTTGCTAAACAACTAAAAGATGTGCGTGATGAGTTAATAAACGGTGCTGCCGATTATTTAGGATCATGCTTGAAAGCAAAAAACGAAACAACTGCCATTCGGGATAATGCTCTTGTAATTAAATCTGAAATCGAAGGGCTCAAAAATGACACTCAAGAGTTTAGAGATACGGCCGAAAGTTATAAAAATATGGCTCAGACGACCTTTAATTCAATATCATCGGCTGTATCTCAAGGAATTACTGATATCCAAACAGAAGGATCCACACAAATTTCACAGGTAAAACTGGCCGCTGCCGAACAAGTGGCAGAAGCAACAGCACAAGCAGACAGAGCAGAAAATGCCGTCGACAGTAAATTAAATATAGATTGCTCAAATATAAATCTATTAAGCATCCTAAAATCGTGCAGGTTTTCATCTAATACTAATGGAACTGTCATAAAATTTCCTGCTGTTTTGCCAGATAACACTATTAGAATTATCATAATTCAATTTGGAAAAATTGTTGTTAATGGTGACAGCCAAGCCAGTTTTACATTTCCTGAGGCTTTTCCAACGGCAGTAATATCAACTCAAGCAACTTTCTATTATGGTTTTAACAATGGTACAGACGCAGGTTGCGGAGTTCATTCAGTAACTTTAACGGGTGGAATTGCACAAAATGGTTGCAATTGGCAACTTGGAATTGGGTGGATGGCAATAGGTTATTAAGGATTTATAAGATGAATATGGAAGAACGACTACAAGCCGTTGTGTTTCAGGCTGAAACAGACGGTTCACTTTGGCATACGATAATTCATGGAAACAACGCCACAACTGTATCAACAGAAAATGGCATGGTTCCATCTGTTGCTAAACAACTCAAAGATGTAAGAGATGAATTGATAAACGGAGCTGCTGACTATTTAGGATCATGTTTACAGGCAAAGACTGAAACGACTGCTGTTCGGGACAATGCTCTTGTTATTAAATCTCAAATCGAAGAGCTCAAAACCGACACTCAAGAGTTTAGAGATACGGCCGAAAGCTATAAAAATATGGCTCAGACGACCTTTAATTCGGTGTCTTCTGCTGTTTCAAAGGGAATTTCTGATATTCAAGCCGAAGGTATAGCACAAGTTTCTAACGTAAAAACAGCGGTGGCAGAACAAGTGGCAGAGGCTACTTCACAAGCAGACCGAGCTGAAAATGCAACAAGTAGTAAACTAGATATAACTTTATCTAATATATCTCAAAGTTCAATAGCCCGAATTATGCAGTGGCTTTGCCCTAATTGGAAACAACGAACAACACTATCGTTAAATACCGATGTAACAATAAGTAAAATCGGTTGGGTTTTAATGCGTAATACCGTTTATAATAGCAATATTACAGGGTACATAAATGGTAATGTCGTTTTTCGCCAGTATGGATCATATGGTAATTGGGAAGAATATAACAGTTTATCTTTTTTAGTTGATGTTGGCGATGTCGTAAAATTGACTGCTGGAGAGTTAACATTTATCCCTTGTAAAGGAGCTTAATTATGGCAAATATGGAAGAAAGACTTCAAGCTGTAGTTTCTAAAGCTGAAACAGACGGAGAAAAATGGCATACAATTGTTCATGGTGATGAAGATACAACGGTCCCGACAGATCGAGGAAATGTTCCCACTGTTGCCAAGCAATTAAAAGATATTCGTGAAGCGATTACCGGTGGTGTATCTGATGTTGTGGCTGAGGCAGAAGCAGCTCGTAATGAGGCAATTGCGGCAAAAAACGCTACAAATCAGTTAAAAACACAGACAAATACGATTAAGACAGAAACCGCACAGTTAAAAACGGATACTTTAGCTATCAAAAACCAGGCTCTTGATGTGTTTAACAACATTTCTACATCTACGGACACAGCCATTTCAAACATACAAACAGAGGCTTCTTCTCAAATTTCAAGTATTAAAAACACAGGGACCACTCAGATTTCAACCATAAATTCAACTGCGACATCACAAATAAGTTCTATTAATTCAACCGGAACGACACAAGTAAACAGAGTAAAAACAGAAGCAAACGATCAAATTGCGTTGGCAACGGAACAGGCAAATCTTTCTAAATATTATGCTGAAGCCTGTGCTCCAACACCTCTTGGATCTAAGTTAACGGTTCCTGGAAACTCAAAAGTTCCGGACGGATATGAGCCTGTTTGGTATAAAAACACGATAACCAGAGCAAGATATCCGGACTTTTTTGAACAGCTAGTCGATACAAATTCTCTGGTGTTGGTCACTGAGGACACATACGACAGTCAGGTTTCAACCTATGGAATGTGTGCCAGTTATGTGAAGGTTGATGCGAATACCCTTATTTTACCACTATTAGTGAATTTTGGACGTGGAGGCAATTTGGATCAGTTGGGAACTGTTCAAAATGACCAATTTCAAGGCCACTATCACATTGCTCAAATCCGACAAGACGTTTATGGTTCGGGCGATGGGGCTACCATAGGGACAACAAATGGAACAGATGAAGGGATGCGTCAAGATGGTCCTGATTTAGCCATTTTAAACCCTAAAACCGGTGCTAATGGAACTGCTCGATTTGGTGATGAAACTCGTCCAAAGGCCTACTATGAGTTAACTTACATTAAGTGTGCGGATATTTCTCGCCCATTGACGAGTGAAGAAACCTCTGAAATCAGGACAACGCTTAGCCAAAAAGTAAATACAAATCTATCAAATTTTCCTTCTAACATAGATTATTGCATTGAAAACTATGTTGCCAGTAATGGAAATTGGTATCGGATTTATAAATCAGGCCGCCTAGAACAAGGCGGTTTTTTTGGCGGTGGAACGAGTGCTTGGGCAAGTGTTGCAATCACATATTTAAAACCATTTCAGGATAACACTTATCAATTATTTTGTTTGGGAAACTGGAGTGATGCAGGAAGTTCGTCTTGTAAGGTTACTGCAAAATCAACAACCGGAGCAACAATTACATATGCGAACAACCTTTCATCCGTTCAATTATCAACTTGGCGTGCCACAGGCAGAAAATAACAGGAGGAAATATGTTAGGTCAAAAATTAACAGAAGAAACTTATACAGAGGGAGCTATTTGGTGTAACGAAAACAATGCCCGTATTAACCCTGAAACATGGCTTATTGAAAAAATCCCTGAGCCAACCTCCGAAGAATTAAAAGAAATTAATAGAGAATTGAGAAATCAACTCTTAAGAGGTTCTGATGAATGGGGTGTTGCCGATAGACCGCAAACAGACATTGTAAAATTACATTTGGAATGGAGAGAGTATTTAAGAAATTATACAAATACTGATAACTGGTGGGAAAATCCCCCATTAACTTATAACGAATGGAAACAAGAAAATGACAGATAACACACTCTCAGAAGCATTAAAAGAAGCCTATGCCTCGGCTCCGAGTGAAGTTGTTTTACTGCACACCTTGGAGTTAAGACATCCGGCTTTTGTTGATGATGATGGAAATCCGACTGCCATTCGTATTGTCAGGGATAACAAAAACTATACCTGCAAGCTTGAAGATACCGCTCCACTTAATCCGGGAGAAGAAGTTGAGTTTCAAGCATTGGCATTTGATTTGGAATTGCCGCCAGTTGAGGCTATACCAGTACCGGAGATTACTTTGTCCATCGATAACGTTTCAACGGAAATCATCAAATACTTGGACAGAGCCGTAGAAACACAGGACATGATCGAAATGACCTATCGGCCATACCTGACCAATGATTTAAGCACGCCACAAATGGATCCGCCGATTACATTGGTTATTACTGAGGTAACAGCGGATATTTCCAAAATATCGGCCACAGCTCGCATGATGGATATCGGCAATAAGTCTTTTCCTGCTGAAAACTACACCGTTAAAAAGTATCCGGGATTATCAAGATGACACATTTTGCATTAAAGTATATCGGGCGACCATGGATCGCCGGAGCACAAGGTCCTGACAGTTTTGATTGTTGGGGCTTTGTCCGTTATGTGCTGTTGCACGAATTTGGCCATGATGTACCACCGGTCAACATTAATCCGAATAATTTAAGAGATGTCCTTCATGCCTTTAAGGTGGACTTGGCATTTCAAGCCTTTATTGAAGTGCCAACACCTCGCAACGGAGATGTTGTTTTGATGAGGCAATCTAAAAATCCCGTTCATGCCGGTTTATGGTTAGACATAGATGGTGGTGGCGTTTTGCACTGCGTTCGGGATAGCGGCGTTGTATTCCAAAATGTCCGCTCATTAAACACCTGCGGTTGGTACCTTGACAGTTATTACCGAGTGAAAGAAAGTTAAAACAATGGTTTATTTTAATTATCTAACAAATCCGTTTAACCCAAATAAGGGACGGATAAGCAAAGTCTTACCTGGAAAGCAGACCGTTTGGCAAATCGTTAAAGAACAAAAAATTGATTTAAGCCGGCCAACAGTCTGTTTGGTTAACGGTGTAGCAAAACTCAGAAAAGACTGGAACATAACCCTACATCAGAAAGCGGTGGTTAGTTTTGTAGCTCTGCCGCTGGGTGGCGGTGGTAAAAGCTCAAACCCATTACAGGTTGTCCTAACGGTGGCCTTAATTGTTGCTACTGTTTATACCGGTGGTGCTGTGGGAGCCGCTTATGGTGCCGTTTGGGGCGGTGTTGCTGCAGCGGCCGTTTCTGTTGGCGGAGGTATTTTAATTAACACCTTTGTGCCTACACCTAAGGCCTCCTTAAATGGAATGACAACCTCAAGTCTAACCCAAAGCCCAACCTATTCTTTACAGGCTCAAGGTAATCAGGCACGTCTTGGTAATCCCATTCCGGTTATTTATGGCAGGCACCTGATTTATCCGGATTTTGCCAGTCAGCCATATTATAAATACATTGATAACGAGCAATTTGTGTATCAGCTCCATTGTTTAGGTCAAGGTGAATACAATGTCGAACAGATTCGTATTGAGGATACGCCCATCAGTTCATTTGAAGAAATAACCTATCAAATCATTCCACCCGGAGGTAAAAATACGCTTTTTGAAGAAGATGTGGTGACTTCCAACGAAGTAGCCGGTCAGGAACTCTTAAAGGACACCATTTGTGGACCGTTTGTGTTAAACCCGACTGAAAGCGTTATCAATAAAATTGAAATTGATGTGGCATTTCAACGAGGCTGTTATTACGCAAATGACAATGGAACCATGGCCAATAAAACCATTCAATGGCGTATCGATGCCAGACGAATAGATGATGAAGATAAAGCGCTGGGTGACTGGGTAACCCTTGGAACAGAAAGTATCACAAGCAATAACCATAACGCTATGTATCAAACCTATACCTATTCGGTAACAACCGGTAGATATGAGGTCCGAGCTACCCGGTTAGATGCCAAAGACACATCCTCACGAGCCGGACATGAAATCCGCTGGGGTTCAGCTAAAGGCTACATTGTATCGGATAAGGACTATGGGAATGTGACATTGCTTGCCATTACGATGCGAGCCACCGATAACCTATCACAGCGTTCGTCACGTATGGTCAACTGTATCGTCACAAGAAAACTGCCGACTTGGTCTCCGACTTTCGGGTGGTCATCGCCAGTAGCGACCCGTTCTGTGGCTTGGGTGTTGGCAGATATCTTAAGAGCCTCATATGGTGCCGGACTTGCCGATAAGTCCATAGATCTGCAGGCTCTTTATAATTTGGATCAGACTTGGAACAGTCGTGGCGATACATTCAACGGTGTGTTTGATAGCAAACTGACTGTTTATGAGGCTTTATCCCGAACAGCCCGAGTTGGACGAGCCATTCCATTTATCCAAGGTGGCATTGTTCGTTTCGTCCGGGACGAGCCGAAAAACATACCGGTGGCACTTTTCGGACCACGAAATATTGTAAAAAACAGCCTATCTATACAATATGTGATGCCTTCCGAGGATACCGCCGACAGTGTTTGCGTTCAGTATTTTTCGGAAAAGACTTGGAAAACGTCCGAAGTCGTTGGCTCTTTTGAAGGTTCATCTTCAGATAAAACAGCAACCGTTGAATTGTTCGGCTGTACAAATAAAGAACAAGCCTTGCGTGAAGCAACTTATATGGCTTTGGCAAACCGGTATCGCAGACGTATTGTCAATTTTACAACGGAACTGGAAGGACTGGTTCCGAGTTATGGAGATCTGATCGCTATTACTCACGATATGGCCAAATGGGGTCAAGGGGGTGAAGTGACGGAAAAGAAAGGTCTGACACTAAGCCTGTCCGAACCGGTCAAGTTTGAAGAAGGTCAAACGCATTATTTGGCATTGCGAAAGAAAAACGGATCTTTATCAGGACCTTTTGTCGTCACTCCCGGAGCATTGACGACCGAAGTTGTCTTATCTGAAGAACCGGACATTGACATTTTAACAGGCACTGATGCGGAAAGAACGCATTTTGCCTTTGGATCTGCCGATAAATGGAGTGTGCTTGCACGTGTAACGGGTATTCATCCACGCTCCACCAAGGTAGAAATAACAGCGGTTATTGAGGATAGCCGAGTACATCAATAGGAGAAAAACATGGATTGGATACAATTCCTACAAATCATTTGTGTGCCAGCCTTTGGTTGGTTTTTTTATAAACTGGGAGAACAACGGAGGGAAATCAAAAGTGTTGAAAGAGAGTTAAACGAATTCAAAGTAGCGGTGGCCAAAGAGTATGCAACTCAGACGCATATCGCCCGACTGGAAACTAAAATAGACGATTTACGAGAAATGATATGGAGTTTACATCATGAACCAAACACGACAGCCAAGAGGCATTCGAAACAATAACCCTGGAAACATCAGATGGGGAGAAAATTGGCTCGGATTAAAACTGGACGGAAAAGAACAAGATCCGTCCTTTTGTGTATTTATATCGGCCGTTTATGGTATCCGAGCGTTGGCAAGATTACTGCAAAACTATCAACGGATTCATGGCTTAGATACGCCAAGAAAGATAATCAGCCGATACGCTCCACCGAGCGAGAACCAAACTCAAGCCTACATTCAAAGTGTAGCCACTCAGCTTGGTATCACACCGGACGGCAAAGTTGATTTGACCGAAATCGGCACTTTGACTGTGTTTATCAAGGCGATCATCAGGCATGAAAACGGCATACAGCCTTATTCAAACGAAACTATTCAGAAAGGAATTGCACTTCTATGAAACGGAAATGGATACCAACGATTGGTTGGATTTTATGCTACGGGATATTTCACAACTGTGTGATTGTCCCGTTTTTTAGTGTCCCGGCGGTGGATTGGGAATATCTGCTACTGGGACTAGGTATTGTGCTTGGCGTAAGCGGAGTACGAGATATTGGGTTAAAGAAAGGAAAAAACAATGTGGACACTCATAACAACGGCTTGGAATAAAGCTAAATATTGGATTATCGCCGGTGGTTTAGCAATTTTATACCTGCTGGGCTATCAAAAAGGAAAACACAAAGAACAAGTCAAAACAATGAAAGGAACCTTGGAAAATGTTAAAAAAGCTAAGACGATACGTGATAATGTTGTCGATATTGACCGCATCCGCCGGTTGCACGACAAATATAAACGGTGATTTTTGCCTGATTTACGAGCCTATTTATGCTGATTATGAGCATGATACCCCCGAAACTATCCGGCAAATTGACCAAAATAACCTCGTTTATGATGAAATTTGTATAAAAACGTAGCAAAAAGTCGCTTTTTGTTTGACTTTTCTATTAAAAATCGCAAGAATCTTAACGAGGTTAACAAGTTCAACATCAAAAAAGGAGTCAAACATGAACAAAACTGAATACGTTGCTGCCGTTGCTGAAGCTTCTGGTATGACAAAAGCTCAAGCTGCTATTGCAGTTGATGCATCAATTGCCGTAATCACAAAAGCCTTGAAAAAAGGTGAACCTGTTCAAATCACTGGTTTTGGTACATTTGAAGTAGCAAAACGTGCTGCTCGTACAGGTCGCAACCCTGCAACAGGTAAAGAAATCAAAATCAAAGCCTCAAAAGCACCTAAATTCAAAGCAGGTGCTGTTTTGAAGAAAGCCGTAAACTAATTATAAGTTTATAGTTTTCACTATCTCAGAGCCTCATTGGAGAAATCCTTTGGGGCTCTTTTTATTGCTATAAATCCCTAGTTTTTATAATCTAGGGATTTTTTCATGAAAGGAATTAATAATATGATATATGGATATATAAGAGTTTCCACTGATAAGCAAACACTTGAGAATCAAGAATTTGAAATTAAAAATTTTTGTGAAAGAGAAAACATTCAAATAGATAAATGGGTAATGGAGACTATTAGCGGAACAAAGGATTTTGAAAAAAGAAAACTAGGTAAAGTTCTAAAAAAACTAAAACAAAATGATATATTAATTTGTTCTGAAGTTTCCAGGCTTGGGCGTAACTTACTTCAAATAATGACAATTCTTAACATCTGTATGAAAAAAGGTATTCAGGTCTGGACAATTAAAGATAATTATCGTTTAGGAACTGATATTCAAAGTAAGGTTTTAGCTTTTGCATTTGGTTTAGCTGCAGAAATTGAAAGAAATTTAATAAGTCAAAGGACAAAAGAGGCTCTAAATAGAATAAAAGCAAGCGGTCGTAAATTAGGTAGATCATATGGGTGCAAAAATAAAAAGCATATTTTGGATGGCAAAGAAAATAAAATACTAGAATTAAGAAGTAAAGGAATATCTCAGGTTCAAATTGCTAAAATGCTTAATGTTAGTTCTAAAACAATATATAATTTTATGAAAGCCAATGTTCGTTAAATATTCCTATCATTACATAGTTTTAACTATATATTTCACTATCATTTTACATATGAAAAACTAACGAACGATTGTTTTGCGAAAAACAATCAGTTTTGGCTATGAGCCTTGAAAATTCTAGAAAAAAATGTGATTTTTGTTATTTTTTAGTTGAAATAAATATTGGATTTGTGTATAGTAAAACAATCGTTCGTTAATTGGGGTAATTTGAATAGTTTAAACTAGTCAAATTTTCTCGTTATAAGAGGTAGAATCTGATATGTATATTGGATATTTTGATGAAAGTAAAAAAAATATAACAATTGATGATCAAAAATCTATTGTTATGTCTTATATTAACAAACACCAAATGAATGTTGATATATTTTTTTCATCTGCAGATTTTAGTTCTATAATAGCTCAAATTAATTCAGAAAATCATACTATAATTGTAGCAAATATTGCTTGTTTGGGAAATAAACTTGAAAAAATCAAAGATAATCTTGAAAATTTGATGTCCTCAAAATTGGATTTAATAAGCATCACTGAGGAAATGCATTTAAAATCAGATGACACACTCTCTGAGGCAATTGATGGCATAAATTTGGCTATTAAAATTCGTTCAAGTATGGTTTCAACTATAACAAAAAAAGCTTTAAATAAGAAAAGAGAACAAGGCTATAAACTTGGTCGTGATTTTGGTTATAAACATAAGCGTTATATTTGGGAAGGTAAAGAAGAAGAGATAATAAAAAAACTAAAATCAGGTTTAAGCCGTCTAAAAACAGCCAAAGAAGTTGGTATATCTGTTGTTTCATTATACAACTTTTTAAAACTATATCCGGAACTTAAACGAGGGGCTAAGTAAAATGAATAATTATTGTGTCTCTTATCAAGTTCCGAAAATTTTACTTGGACGAGAAAGTGAAATTGTGAATCTTTATCAGAGTGATAAAACTTTTTCAGAAATAGCAAAAATACTAAACGTAGGAGAAAGCTCTTTAACGAAAGCTGTTAAGGTTTTGGGATTAAAGAGAACCGCTCGTTATAAGAAAAAAGGATATAACAAAAAAAAGATAGAAACGTTAGAACGTTTGGGATTGTCCCACATGGACATTGCAAAAAAGCTAGGTGTTCATATAACGACTTTAAAAAGAATTTATAACCATTTCGGAAAAGATTTTTCAACACCGGAAAATCCGATGAGAACACAAAAACGGGTTCAAAGCCGTCGTTTTAATCAATTAAACGGAACGTTTCCTAATTGTCCGAATAAAACAAATATATTAGAAAAATATGCTGATGCAATAACCGAGTTATTAAACAAAGGTGTTTCTAAGACTGAAATTGCCCATCGGTATAACGTTTGTGTGAAAACTGTTTTTAATTTTATCTATTTAATGCAATTAAATTCGCCGGTTGTTAAAAAATGTGATAATGTCATCCGATTAAAACAGGCTTTTGAAGAAGGCAATTCACTCAAACAAATTGCCGTAGATTTAAATTGTTCTGAAAAATCAGTATCAAATAAGATAAAAGACCTAAACTGGAAACGTCCACGGAATTCCGTTCAAAAGGAAAGTCCTTTAAATAATCAGGAAGATTTAATTAAAGAGTTATACGCCCAAGGGCTATCCGGCTCTGAAATAGCCAAACAAGTGCATGCACACCCTGTTTCAGTTTATAATAAAATTAGAAAAATGAAGTTAACTCGTCCTAAAAAATGGGCTGAATACCGTTCAAAATTTAGTGCCTATGATAATGAATTATTAAAGTTCTATCGATCAGGATTTACCTATAAACAAATTGGCGAGAAATTTAATATTCCCCTAACAACAGTTGCTTATCGCATTAAAAAATTGGAGGTATCAAATGCCTAAAGTATCAGTATTAATGCCTGTATATAAAACAAATGAAAAGTATTTAAGAGAAGCGATTGAGTCAATCCTAAGTCAGACTTTTGAAGATTTTGAATTTTTGATTTTGGATGATTGTCCTGAGGATGATAGAGAAGAAATCGTCAGATCATATAAAGATAAACGTATCAAATACTATAAGAATGAAAAAAATCTCGGGATTACACCATCTCGTAATAAGTTAATAGATCTGGCAAAAGGTGAATACTTGGCTGTTTTTGATCATGATGATGTATCTTTACCGGAAAGATTTCAGAAACAAGTTCAATACTTAGATGAGCATCAAGATGTTGGAGTTGTTTCATCAAATGTAAAAAGTTTGGTAAAAGGACGGATATCAGCAAATCCGATTGATGATTATAATATAAAAATGGCCCTTATTCGGACATGTGCAATGAGCCATCCTGCTTCAATGATTAGAAAATCTGTTTTAATCAATAACAATATTCGTTATGAGGAACGCTTTTCTCCGGCCGAAGATTATGCTTTATGGTGCAGACTTATTCCTTTTACAAATTTTTATAATATTCCGGATGTGCTGTTTCATTATAGAGACCATGTTGAAAATACTTCTCATAAACAAGAAGAGAAAATGCAGCAAGCAACATTATCTATTTGGTCATTTGTAAAAGTTGAAAATCCAGCATTACATGAAGAATTTTTGTTAAAAGCTAAGAGAACAAAAAGAACGAGACTTTTTGGCTTCATTCCTTTTTTAACCACGATTACTCAAGCAAACAGAACAAAAACATATTTATTTGAAAAAATCCTTTTGTTTACAACAAAGGAAGTAATAAAGCTGAAAGGGAAATAGTATGAAAGGTATTATTTTAGCCGGTGGCAGTGGCACTAGACTTTATCCATTAACAAAGACAACATCAAAGCAGTTGTTGCCTGTATATGATAAACCGATGATTTATTATCCTCTATCAACATTGATGTTGTTTGGGATTAAGGATATTTTGATTATATCTACTCCGCAAGATACGCCAAATATTGAGAAGTTATTTGGAAACGGTCAAAAATTAGGATTAAACATTCAATATGCCATTCAAAACGAACCCAAAGGTATTGCTCAGGCTTTTACCATTGGAGCGGATTTTGTAGGCAATGAAGATGTTTGCTTGATTTTGGGTGATAATATTTTTTATATGGGCGATCAATTCCATACTTTTAAGGAAGCTGTTAAAAATAATGAAGGTAAATGTGCCACTATATTCGCCTATCATGTTTCTGATCCTGAACGTTTTGGGGTGGTTGAGTTTGATAAGAATTTTAATGCTATTTCCATTGAAGAAAAACCTAAGCAACCAAAATCAAACTATGCTTCTGTAGGTTTATATTTTTATCCATCTGATGTGATTGAAAAAGCTCGTAATCTAAAGCCTTCTGCTCGTGGTGAGTTAGAAATCACAGATTTGAACAATCTTTATCTGCAAGAAAAGCGTATGTCGGTAGTGCCAATGCGTAGAGGTAATGCATGGCTTGATGCCGGAACGCCGGAAAGTTTGATGGAATCCGGTGCATTTGTTCAGATTATTGAAAAACGCCAAGGATTAAAAATCGCCTGTATTGAAGAAATTGCCTACCGCAGAGGATTTATTAATGATGAACAAATGATGTCTTTAATAGATGAACTCAAAGACGGCAATTACAAGACCTATTTGAAAAAAGTATATGAGGAGTACCATGAACTTTATTAAAACAGAAATTGATGGTGTTTTCATAATAGAACCTAAGGTCTTTGAAGATGCCAGAGGGTATTTCTTTGAAAGTTATAATGAAGCTGAATTTATAAAAAACGGTATTTCCAATCGTTTCGTTCAGGATAATCAATCAAAATCAAGCTATGGTGTTATCAGAGGGTTGCATTGCCAACTTGGAAAACATTCTCAAGCTAAGTTGGTAAGAGTTCTCAAAGGTAAAGTTTTGGATGTGGCAGTTGATATTCGCAAAGGATCCCCGACTTTTGGTAAGCATGTGGCAGTTGAATTATCAGCAGAAAATCAACGTCAGTTATTTATACCTAGAGACTTTTTGCACGGATTTTCTGTTCTAAGCGAAGAAGCGATTTTTGCTTATAAATGCGATAATTTATATTGCAAGGAAGCAGAATTTGGCATTCGTTATGATGACCCTGAAATTGGCATTGATTGGAAAATACCAACTGACAAAGTCATCACTTCAGAAAAAGACCGTTTAGCGAACCGTTTGGAGGATATTCCAAATGAGTAATAAAATATTGGTTACAGGTGCTAACGGACAACTGGGAACAGAACTTAAAAAACTGCTTCCGGATGCTGTATTTACAGATGTAGCCGAATTAGACATTACAAATTTAGAGGCTGTGAAACATTTTGTAACCAATAATAACATTGAAACAATTATCAACTGTGCGGCTTATACTGCGGTTGATAAAGCCGAAGATGATGTTGAATTGGCACAAAAGATAAATGAAAACGGGCCTCGTAATTTGGCTTTATCTGGTGCTAAAATTATACATATTTCTACAGATTATGTTTTTGATGGGAAAAACTATCAACCGTATTTACCGGAAGACACTGCAAATCCTGTTTCAGTTTATGGTCGTACCAAACGTGCCGGAGAATTAGCTGTATTAGAAAATGCTCAAATTGCAATTGTTATTCGTACTGCATGGTTGTATTCAGCTCATGGCAATAATTTCGTAAAGACTATGCGTCGTTTGGGAGCTGAAAAAGAAAGTTTGAATGTTGTGGCTGATCAAATTGGGAGTCCGACATTTGCTGGAGATTTAGCCCAAGCAATTGTCACAATTTTGCCTCAAATAGATGAAGCTAATAAAGGAATCTATCACTATACAAATGAAGGTGTTTGTTCTTGGTATGACTTTGCAACTGAGATTATGAACTTATCAGGAATGGGATGTAAGGTTAATCCTATACCGTCTTCAGCATATCCTACTAAGGCTAATCGTCCATTTTATAGTGTCTTAAACAAAGAAAAAATCAAAAGTGTATTCAATATTGAAATTCCTTATTGGAAGGAAAGTTTAAGAAAATTCTGTGAGGAGAATTATTAAAATGAAATTAAAATTCCCCTCAAATTCTGTTGTAAAAAAATCGCAAGAAAATACTAGATATTTTCCTCGATTACTTGATGGTCGTGATGAGGAAGTAAAGAAATTATATAATTCGAATTTAACTATTCAAAAGATAGCACAAAAGCTAAATGTTAGCACAACTATTCTGTATGAAAAAATTGAGTCCATGGATCTTGAGCGAAGAGAACCTCGTTTTAGGGTAAAGAATTTAAATAAAAGAAAAATAATGGAATTACAGAAATTAGGTTTATCAAAAGTAGCAATTGCAAAAAAATTAAAAGTAGGTCTAACAAAATTAAACAGAGCAATGTTGGAATTTAATTTAAGACAACAATTATCTGGTGACGAGTTGGAAAAATTTAAACACAAGATTGTTAAAGGTCAAGAAGCTGCAAAACGTGGTGAAAAAACTCCATCTCGAAATAAAACAAACAAATTAGAGCCCTTTGCAGATGATATCCAACAACTTTTATTAGATGGAATAACTAAAACAGCCATAGCTGAACGATATAATGTTTCAACTGGTACTATTTATAATCTTATTAAAATATGTGATCTTCATGCTCCTTTCATTAAAAAACTTGACCCTAAAGAAGATATTGTAAAAAAACTTTTTATGGCAGGCCTTAGTCATGAAGATATTGCTCAAAAATTGAATTGTTGTACCCAATTGGTTGATAAAAAAATTAAGGAATTGGGCTTAAAACGTCCCCAAATACAAATTAAAAGCCCTATCAACGACAATATTGATCTCATTAAAAAACTTCGTAATGAGGGTTATACAAATAGAGAAATTGCTAAACAACTTAATGTTCATCCTGTTTGGCTGGGCAAAAAGATAAAACAACTAGACCTTCCTCCTCCTGAAAAAAAGCAAGAACGTAATTCAGCAATGAAGGGCCATGATGAAGAACTAAAGCAGATGTATCAATCAGGGGTGTTGCTCAAAGATATTGGGGAACATTTCGGCGTTAAATACAATACAGTCATTTATCGATTAACTAAATTAGGAATATATCAACCATATAAAAATAAAGGAGTAGCTTAATGAAAACAATTCTTGTAACGGGTGGTGCAGGTTTTATTGGTTCGAATTTCGTTCCATATTTTACGGAAAAATATCCGGAATATAAAATCATTAATTTGGATAAGCTTACCTACGCAGGTAATCTTGACAATGTTAAGGAATGCATTGGCATGCCAAACTATGAGTTTGTTCAAGGCGATATTTGTGATACAATGTTTATTGAAGATTTATTTTCAAAATACGATATTAAGGGTGTTATTCATTTTGCTGCAGAAAGTCATGTTGACAACTCCATTTCTGGCCCTAGAGCATTCATAGAAACAAATATCTCCGGCACATTTAATCTTTTAGAAGCCGCTCGCAAGCATTGGTTTGATGCACCTTCTAAACCTAAAGCAGGTTATGAAAATTGTCGTTTCCATCATATTTCAACTGATGAAGTATATGGAACGCTCGGTGATGATGGAATGTTTGAAGAAACAACTCCTTATGCTCCAAACTCTCCTTATTCTGCAAGTAAAGCAAGTTCAGATTTCTTAGTAAGGGCTTATCATCATACATTCGGTATGAATGTAACAACCTCAAATTGTTCCAATAACTATGGCCCCAAACAACACAAGGAAAAGTTAATACCCAAAATTATCAGTAATTGTTTGGCCGAAAAGCCATTACCTATTTATGGCCAAGGTTTAAACATTCGTGATTGGTTGTATGTGTTGGACCACTGTAAGGCTATTGATTTGATTTATCATACAGGAAAAGCCGGAGAAACATACAATGTTGGTGGCAGAAACGAACGTAATAACATAACGATTGTAAAAACAATTTGTGCAATTTTGGATGAAAAACGTCCACGTCATGATGGCAAAAAATATGAAGAATTAATTACTTATGTGCAAGATCGTGCTGGACATGATTTCCGCTATGCAATTGATGCTACAAAACTTGAAACAGAGCTCGGCTGGAAAGCTGATGAAAATTTCGATACAGGTATAATCAAAACAGTAGAGTGGTATTTAAGATGAATAATTTTATCACTCAACAATGTATGAAAAAAATATAGGAGATGAAATATATGAAAACTATTCTTATTCATAATGGAGCATCTAAGGTAGGTATAGAAAAAATCAGAGAATTGTTATCTGAAAATAATTATACAACAAATGAACTAAAAAATCGTATTTTATGTATTGATACTCCCGACAAGGTATGTAGTGTTCAAGAATTTCTAGGAATTGATGAATTTTCATTCCTAGCACAAGATGCAGAAAATCCTTTGGATATTAATGAACATATAGATCAAGTTATTATAGCAAAGGATTTTTAATGAAGCCTATTTTAGTTCACTTACATATATATTATCCTCATCTTTATAAAGAACTTAGAGAGTATGTTTCAAATATATCTCCGCATAAATTTGATCTTTTTGTAACTATGGTTGAAGAGCATTCGGATATTATATCGGATATTAAAGCAACATTTCCTAATGCTAAAATAGAGATTGTTGAAAATCGAGGTTATGATGTTGGACCTTTTATTCATGTTTTAAATCAAGTTAATTTAGATGATTATTCGTATGTGGTAAAACTACATACTAAACGTGATATGGCAAAAGGATCTTTGTTACATTATTTTGATGTATCTGGTTCTAAATGGCGTAACTATGCATTAGATTTTATATCTACTGCAAATAAATTCAAATATTGTATCCAAGAATTTGAAAAAAATAATAATCTTGGAATGGTTTCTAATTATCATTTAATTTGCAATAAGGAATTAGATGACAAAAATGCAAAAAAAGAAACAATACAATTATTAAAAAAACTTGGCTATCAAGCCGATGCTTATGGTTTTGTTGCAGGTACAATGTTTGTTGTAAGGGCTAAATTACTTAATCCTCTTCTACGGTTGCAATTAAATATAAAAGATTTTGATATTCCTGATAAAAAACATTCATCCACTCTTGCTCATACGATAGAGCGTTTGCTGGGATGTTTAGTTTTAATCGAAAAACAAAAGATATTAGATGTTTTAACACCAAAACAATATCTTATTCCAATTCAAAAATTATTACTGCGCTTAAAATTTTTTGCTTTTCGAAAAAAAATAAGCAGTCGAGGAATGATAACAATAAAAATCTGCAAAATTCCAGTTTATAGGAGAAAAATCAATGACTAGGATTGTGGTTTTTGCCTCCTATGACAAAGATGGCATAGTTCATGATTATGTCTTAGGATATTTGAGATATCTTAAAGAAGTTGCAGATAAGATTATATTTATTGCTGATAATTATGCTGATGAGTATGAACAAAATAAGTTAAAAGAATTAGTTGATTATGCTGAATTTTGTCCTCATGGAGAATATGATTTCGGATCATATAAAAGGGGATATTATTATGCTAAAAGTAATGGATGGTTAGACAGTGCAAACAAACTTATTTTTTGTAATGATAGTTGTTTTTGTACTTCATCTTTAATTCCTGTTTTTGAAATCATGGAAAAAAGATCTTGTGATTTTTGGGGAATGACTAAATCTCATGAAATTCAAGATCATCTGCAAAGTTATTTTTTGGTTTTTAATTCTAATGTATTTACCTCAAAAACTTTTATTGAGCATATAAATAATGTTACCCATAAAGATAATTTTATGGATGTTGTAAGATGTTATGAACTTCCATTTACATCTAAACTTAATGATGCATCATTTGTTAGTTCTGAATATATCCAATTCAATAATAATATTAACCCAACTTTTTATCCTTATAAAACTTATAAAAAAGGTATGCCACTAATTAAAAAGAAAATTTTTTCTACGTTTGATTATGGCAAAGATTCCTTATGGTTAATATATGTGCTGCTACAAAAAAACAAACTATTTAAGAAGCATGTTGAAGAATGTTTTTCTGCAAATTCTTTCGCAATTTTAGGAAACATATATAAAAGAAGATTACTCAACTTTATTTATCACAAAACAATCAGCCGCAATAAAATCAAAATAAAAATTTTTAATATAACAGTATTTAAAACAAGGAGATAGCATGAAAATTCTAATAACAGGTGCAAACGGATATATTGGTCAACATGTTGTTGATAAGGCTTTGCAAAAAAATCACGAAGTGGTTTGTGTTGATTTAATGCCTTTTTCCAATAATAAGATACAAAGTATTAAAATGAATTTTTTAGAAAAAGCAGGTGATCCTTCTCTCTATAATATTCTCGGATCTCCAGATGTGATCATACATATGGCGTGGCAAGATGGATTTAATCATCAATCTGATGCTCATTTAAGAAATTTGCATTCTCATTATGCATTTATTAAAAATATGATAGATGCTGGTTGTAAATCTATATCAATTATGGGAACGATGCATGAAATCGGCTATCATGAAGGAAGTATTGATGAAAATACTCCTTGTAATCCTTTATCTTTATATGGGATTGCTAAAAATGCTCTTAGACAATCTATTTTAACATATATTGAAAATAAAGATGTTTCATTAAAATGGTTGCGAGCATTTTATATTACAGGAGATGATAATCGAAATAAATCTATTTTTGCGAAAATACTGCAAATGTCAAAAGAAGGGAAAACTTCTTTTCCTTTCACATCAGGGATAAACAAATATGATTTTATAGATGTTAATTTATTAGCCGAACAGATTGTTAAGGCATCTACTCAAGTAAATATATCAGGAATTATTAATTGCTGCTCTGGAAATGCTGTCTCTTTAAAAGATAAAGTGGAAGAATTTATTAAAACACACAACCTCAATATCACGCCTGAATACGGAGCATACCCTACACGAAAATATGATTCACCTGCTGTTTGGGGGGATGCAACAATAATAAAAGGAATAATGGATAATGAATAGATTGGGTATTTATTTTTTCTTTGATAAAGATGGAATCGTTGACGATTATGTCCTTTATTTTTTAAGAAACTTCAAAAAAGTATGTTCTGAAGTATGTGTGGTTGTTAATGGAAATTTGGAACCACATAGTAAAGAGGAGTTAGAAAAGTTATCAAATAAACTTATAATTAGAGAAAATAAAGGATTTGATAGTTGGGCTTATAAAGATGCGATTGAAGATTATGGTTATAGTAATATAAAAAAATATGGTGAATTAGTATTATGTAACTTTACCTTTTTTGGACCTATTTACCCTATAGACGAAATGTTTTCTGAAATGGATAGTAGAGATTGTGACTTTTGGGGAATACATAGATCAAGAAAAGAACCCCATGTATATATGGCTGGTGTTGAAATTTGTGAGCATATTCAATCTCATTTTATGTGTTTTAAGAAAAAGATTATTCAGAGTAAAGATTTTGTAAATTATTGGAAATCTTTGCAACCAATTAACAATTATGAAGAAGCTGTGGCATATCATGAGCTTAAGATCACTAAATATTTTGAGAATTTAGGATATAAATCTTCAACATTTATAGATTATACTAAATATTTTAATAAAGTTGGTAATTCATCTGTATTTTGTGCTATACAACAAATTAAAGAAGATCGTTGTCCAATTTTAAAGAGAAAAGCGTTATTTATAAAAAGAGGAAAAATTGAATTTCAACAACTTGATGGTGAGAACCCATTTAATATTTTAAATTTTTTAAGAAACAATACTGAATACCCCTATGAATGTATAAAAGAAAATATATATAGATGTTTTGCTAGTGAAAATCGTAATTTTTTTAATATACTGAAAAAAATGTATTTTTATACATTATTACTTTTTGTCTTCAAAAGAAAAAAAAGAACTAAGATAAAGAAAAAGATAAATAATCTCGTTATATTCAATAATTCATCAATACTAACATTTATTAATAAAAAATGTAAAAGTTTTATTCACTTATTTTATAAGGTAAAATACAAAAACAACATCAAAGTTAAGCGTTTTTTATTTTTTAGTTATAAGTGTTCGTCCAAACACCTAATATATAAAAATGGTAACTCATGTATTATTTATAAAGATAACGGACAAAAAATCATTAATCCCCCAAAAATAAAAGGACTAAATGTCAATTTCAGTGGGAAAAATAACATCCTTAAAATATATGAACCTTGTAATTTCATAAATAATAATACGATTAATTTATTTGGAGATAACTGTGAATGTGTATTGAAAAAATGTCAACTTTCCATGGTTGATTTAAATTTACAACATTCTGCGTATTGTCATATTGATGAGGGATCTACAGTTTGTGGGTATATTCATTTGGCTAATGAAAAGAATTTATCGTTATCTATAGGTAAAGACTGTATGTTTTCAGGAGAAGCCGCCATTTGGTGTACAGATGGTCATATTATAAAAGATAAAATTACAAATAAGATTATAAACAGAACAAAACAAGGTGTTGTTATTGGTGATCATTGTTGGATAGGTCATCGTGTTACTATACTAAAAAATACAACATTAAGTAACGATACAATTGTTGGTGCTTATTCTTTAGTATCCGGAACCTTTAATGAAAAAAATATAATTATAGCGGGAAATCCAGCTAAAAAAATTAAGGAGAATATATTATGGTCGAGAAATCCTTTAGATTAGCAGAACAAACTAAAAGTAAAAACATATTAATCACAGGAGCTAATGGTTATATCGGGTCTCATATAGTTTCGAGGTTATTAAGGACGCAAAACAATATTATTGCTGTTGATTTTTCTAATTCTAATATTGATAAGAATGCCCATTTTATAAAATATGATATATTAAAGAATGCTGATAATACTAATCTCTATTATAACTTAGGTTCTCCTGATATTCTTGTGCATTTAGCTTGGAGGGATGGTTTTGAACATAATGCAGAAAGTCACATAAGAGATCTTTCCTCTCATTATCTATTTATTAAAAATATGATAGATAGTGGTTGCAAACATATAGCTATTGCTGGATCTTTTAGAGAATATGGTCCTTGTAAAGGAATGGTTTCGGAAAACCATCATTGTGTTTGCGATAACAATTATTCATTAGCAAAACAAACCTTATATCGAGCTATAAAGCTATATATAGAGAATAAATCCGTTTGTTTTCAATGGTTGCGTTTTTTTACTCCTTATGGAGATGATGAATTAAATAATTCAATATTAAGCAAAATATTACGATGGGAACACGAGGGACGATTAACATTTCCATTTACAGATGGAACAGAATCATATGATTACATCCATATTGATGAATTATCTAAACAAGTCGTTGCTGCAATACATCAAACAGATATTGATGATTGTATAAACATATGCACAGGAAAACCAACTAGTTTAAAGGAAATTGTTGAGACATTTATAAAAGAAAAAAAATTAAAAATAAAGCCAGAATATGGAGCATTTAAAAGTAGAGCTTATGACTCAACAATTATATATGGAGATAACTTAAAAATACAAAAAATATTGGAGAATTATAATGAAAAATAGATTAGGAATATACTTCTTTTATGACAAGGAAGGCTTTGTGGGTGATTATGTAACATATTATTTACAACATATAAAGCCATTTTGTTCTGAGTTATGCGTTGTTGTAAATTCTCCTCTTTCTGAAGAAGGAAAAATAAAGCTTGAAAAAGTATCAGACAAATTAATTGTTCGAGAAAATGTTGGTTATGATTCTCAAGCATATAAACATGCAATGTTATCGTATGGTTATAATAAGATCAAAGAATATGATGAGTTACTACTATGTAATTTTACATGTTACGGTCCAATCTATCCTTTTGATGAAATGTTTTCTGAAATGGATAAAAGAAATTGCGATTTCTGGGGAATCGGTTGGTATCCACGAGTAAATAATAAAAAAGTGTGTAAAAAACAGACAACAGATTATGTACCAGAGCACATTATGTCTTTTTTTATGGTTATTCGTAATAAAATGTTATCTTCAGAATGTTTTGAACAATATTGGGCGAACATCAAAGTTCCCACTACATATAATGAAGCTGTAGCATTTAACGAACTTATATTTACAGACTATTTTGTAGAAAAAGGTTTTAAAGGTGATACATATATATCAAAATCAATAACAAATAAATTTTGTGAAAATATTTTTGCTTTTGCTCCTATGTATGCCTTAAAAGAACGCTGTCCTTTAGTTAAAAGAAACATTTTCAAGGCCGATTATTTTCTAATTAATGAGTTTGGACGGGGAGATCAAGCTATTAATACATTAAATTATATAAAAGAAAATACAAATTATGATATTAACATGATATATGACGATTTACTTAAAACACAAAAAGGATCTCATATTAAAAGGGTTTTACATTTGAATTATTTTTTAGATGAAAATAACCATACTGTAAATGTAAATGAATTAAAAGATAAACAAAAAACGGCCATGCTGTGTTATTGCTATTATAATGACATGCTAAATTATTGTTATAATTACGCAAAAAATTTACCAGAATGGGTTGATATTTATCTTTTTGTAGTAGATGAAAATTTAGTAAATAATGCAAAGAAAATTTTTGGGCAACTTCCTAATAAATTTGAAGTAAGAGTAAAAGAAAATAGAGGACAATTAGCTTCAACGGTTTTGATTTCTGGTAAAGATATCTTTAAAAAATATGATTTAGTTTGTGTTACTCAAGCTAAAAAAAGTTCTCAATTACGAGATAATTTTGCTTCAGAGAATTTTTGTGATCATTGCTGGGAAGGTGTTTTAAAATCAAAATCCTATGTTTTAAATTTATTACAAACTTTTTATGATAATCCAAGAATGGGATATTCTTGTAATTTTTTACCGCATAGTGGCGATTTTTCTACTCTATGTGGAAATGAGGTAGGAATCAACCAGAACAATATGCTTAATTTAATGAAAATGCTTGATATTAATGTACCTTTTGATGATGAACCTATTGCATCTTATGGCGAATGTTATTGGGTTAGATCGAAAGGGTTTAAAAAGGTATTAGCGTATGATTGGAAACATTCTGATTTTCCTGAAGCTGCAAAAACACCTAAAGACGGATGTATACTAAATGCTTTAGAAAGATTAATGCCCATTTTTGTTCAGGAACAAGGATTTTACCCAGCCTGGATTATTCCAATATCGTATGCAAGTATCTATTTTGATAATATATACTATAAATATAGAAATATCTGTAAACGACCAATATATGTAAAATCATCGCCTTTTATCGCCTTTAAGAAAGTTTTCTATAAATTACTATCTTGTGTTACATTTGGAGATAGAAAAAAGAAATATAAAGAAAAGTCAAAACGATATAAGCTTTATAGAGCAAAATAGTAATTGTAAGGAAAAATATATGAAGTGGTTTAGAAAAAAAGTAAAACATTTTAAGATAGAAAATAGTGGTACCAATAACACTTTTTGTTCTATATACAAACCGACATTTAAGGATAAACTAATCTTTAATGGAAATAATAATGAAGTAAAACTAGGAAGTAGTTTATGTGAGCATTCTTTTTTTATTTCTATAGAGGGAAATAATAACAAAATTATAATAGGTGATAAATTAAAATGTTTAGGTCAATATTATATTAATATTGTAGGAAATGATAATTCAATAATTATTGATGATGATTTACAAATACTTCAAAACTTAAAAATATGGAATTCGCTTAACTGCCAAGGTGGAAAAATAAGAATTGGAAAAAATGTCTCCTTTTATGATAGTGAAATCCACTTATATGATGATAAGTCTTCAATCTCTATAGGAGATGAGTGTATTTTTGCATATAATGCGGTCATACATGCGGCTGATGGTCATGCTATTTTTCAAAATAATAAATTAATAAATCAAGCTAAAAAATGTGTTATTGGAAAACATTGTTGGATCGGAAGAAATGTTTTAATCCTAAAAAACACTGTGATACCTAATGGGTGTATAGTTGCAGCTAACACGACAATTTGTAAGAAATATAATCAAGAAAATACTATTATTACAAATAATGGTATTGTAAAAACAGATATTCATTGGGATAGGAAATCAGTAAATGAGGTATTAAATGAATAATAAAATCAAAAAAACAATTAGAAAAATTAAACATATTTTCTATAAAGAAAAGATTATAAATAATGAAATAATTACACGAATATTATTCTTTAAATTTAAAAAAAATAGAAGAATTATACTGTTAAATCCTGATTTAAAATACTGTGGAAAGCATAGTTATTATGCTGATAATCTTGTTGTGGTTAATAAAGAAGAGACCAAAATTGGAAGTTTTGTAAGTATTGGTAAAAATGTGCAATTAGGGCATGGAGAACATCCTCTTAATTTTTTATCAACATCTCCTTACTTTTACTATGATGAACTTGGATTTAAATTACCTAATATGCCTACACACAACGAATATTGGAGATATAACGGTATAACAATCGAAAATGATGTATGGATCGGAGATAATGTTTTTATAAAAAATGGAATAACCGTAGGAACTGGAGCTGTTATTGGGGCTGGATCTGTTGTAACAAAAAATGTACCGGAATATTCTATTGTTGCAGGTAATCCTGCAAAAATTATTCGCTATCGATTTGATGAAAAAACAATCAATATATTATTAGAATCAAAGTGGTGGTTGTGGGATGATGATCTTATCAAACAAATTCCCTATGATGATATAAGTAAAACAATTGACTTTTTAATAAGCCACAAAAGTTCTAAAAAGTAGAAAAATATTTTCTATAAACATTAAAAATATGGATCAATATTTATAGGGTATATTTTAATGTGGCTACAAAATCAAAAAATAAAATCATTAAAAATCAATATGTTTTAATGAGATATGTAGTTAGCTATAATCTTTTTTGATGATAAGTAAGGTAATTTGATTAGATATGGAAAATATAAACCACATTAAAATATTTTATAAAACAATAAAAAAAAGCTTGTAATTTGTAGGCATTTGCAGTATATCTTAATTAAGATTCGAGATTGATGATAAAGGGACATAGGGTTCCAGGTTTAATAGTCGTCAGCTCGACCAACAAATAAATCCTACCCTTGTGGTAGGATTTTTTTGTTGAACAACGAGAGTTGTGGGCTCGAACCAGCGAGGAAGCTGTTTGACAACAAGCGAAAGCCGAGCGGAAGCGCGGCGGTGAGCTATAGCGAATGAGTGCAGGTGCAACTTGAACGTAGTGAAAGTAGTCCAGTCATTCCGACCACATCAGACAGCTAGGATTTTTTAAGAGCAAATTAAACGGCTTGATCAAGGAAATCCTAGCTTTTTTGTTATCTAAGACACAGTTCGAAACTAAAATCCTTAAAAACTGATTTTCAACAAGAGGTTTCGAACTTCCTTATCTCATTTATATTTGATTTTGTCATGGTTTTATTAAGAAAGGAATAACTTATAGTTACCCAAGTACTATAAACTTAAACCAAGACTTAAGGAAATAACGGCTTCAGGTTTACTGTCTTCCTTAAAACTTTGATTCAGATAAACCTGCAAATCAGGTCTAAGGGACAGGTTGTCATTTATTTTATAATCATAATACGTTTCGATTATATGCTCATATTTATCATAAACATCGTCTTCTGTAGCGTCTTCATTTACTCGGTTAATCGAATATGCCAATCCTAATTGATCGTTTTGTGAACGATTAAACGGGTTATCAAACAAAACACCGAAAGAATACGACTTGCTTATAACGGGATAGTCGCTGCTTGCCCCGTTAATCCTTAAAAACAAACTATGTTTATCACTAATATCTTGTGCTAAATATAATGACCAACCTTGACTTTGAAATGCGGCATTTTCGACCTTTGGCTTGTCATATAACAACAAACTATATGAGGCTTGATATTTATCATAGAATTTTGGCGTATAATTTATTGAAGCAAAAGACGAAAACTTACTTAAGTCTTTAACATGTACGCCGTTAGCCAAAGGATTAGATGCGTCAATTGCGCCCAAACTTAATATAATATCTTTATCTAAATTAAATTGGGAAAAGCCACCTATTCCGGCAGTCGGGTAAGTAAACGTCGTGTTTTGAGCCAATGCGGAATTTAGAAAATAATAACGTTGCAAATCGCTGGCAATGGGGCTGTCAAATTTTGATATAGGAATTTGTCCCAAACCCAAAGTCATCATATTATCCGGCAAAGTATAAGACAAATATAACTCATATAGCTCGTTATAATCCGTATCATAGCTGTTAAATAAAGTGGCAATTCCTTGTTGTGTGGCCACATCAACGGGGATTTTGTTATTAAACCTTACGATGTTCATGGAAAAGTCCAGCGCTGTTTTTCCTAAGCTGTTATCAGAAATAATTTTCCTGACATACGGTGTCACAAATACTCGAGATACATCTTGCGACTTTATACTTTGCAATGTATATGTACCATCAACTCCGAATTTTACATTATATTTATTTTCAATGTCTTCCTTAAAACCATCTGATGCATTTGCATGATTTACACAAAGCAGTAGCATAAGGCTAAAAAGTAATCTTTTTACCATTTGAATTGTCCTTTTTAATTAAAATAAGTGTCAAACTAAATGTCTAATTTGTTTAAGTGATAATCGACGAGTTCTCCACCGTAGCAGACGACGTTGGATATGCCGTAAGACAGCTTTTTAATGTAAAAGGTTATCGGAACACCTTTATATATCCACTCTATTCGATCAAAAAACTCATTATCCTGATGTACCACATCAGCGTGCTTACACATAAATTCAATTACATTTTGTGAATCTGATTTGGTTAGGGCGTTTTCAATAATCCATTTAGAATGCGGATTATCAATTTTGCCGTTAAGCGTGTTTAGATTAAGAGTCTTAAGGCTTACGGTTTTGATGTTTGGATAGGTATCTATATATTTTTTTATTTCGGATAAATATTCATCAAAACTTTTGTTTTTCATCATTACATAGTTTAGTCTGACATTTGCTTTAATAAACAATGGCGAATTTATATAATCCTGATTATAGCCCAAAGTTGCCATATCCTTGGCGCTGTCAAAATCAACTCGAGTTATTTCGACTATAAAATCATCTTTTATTAAATCGAGCTTTTCTTTTTCAAAAAATATATTGCCGGACGACTGAAAGCGCTTTTCATCAAAAATATTTACTTCACGAGTAGCTTTAACCACCTTGTCTATCGTATCGATGCTATGAAGTGATGGTTCGCCGTTACCGCAAAAAATAAAATACCTGAAACTTATGTCCTTTTCTTTCAGATAGCTTAATTTGTTTTCCAGTTCATCAACTTTGTCGTCAACAGCAGGCCACTTGGTTATTTTGGCAGTACAATACGGACAATTTTTGTTACACTTAAATGATGATAAAATCAGCTCAAATTCCTTATATTTCATTTTATATTACCTCTTCTATTGTTTGATTGATTAATGATACGATTTCAGAATAATTTTGATATTTGCAAACAATTATATTTTTGCTACGTTTTAGAGCATCGGCAATAGCAAACCAATATTCAGATTTTATTGAATAAATGGTTTCTTCCTCTTGGTATAGAAGAACTATTTGCTTGCCTAAATTTATTGCCCAACCCAATTCAACGACAGAACCGACAGAAAAATTTTCGCCAAAAACAACAACAAAAATATCACTTTGCTGAATAGCTTTATATTCGGCATTTTGCACCTCATTGCAATCAGTTGAGGTAAAATCACCATTTGAGGCTTGCTCGCAATAAAACGGTCCTACATATTGAAATTTATTGTTCACAACAAGATTATTTTGAAAATGAGTCAGTAGTTTTGAGTCTCCTAACAATTGTGAACGAAAATCGCCTCTCAAAGATTTTTCCAATGAGATTTCCGGCTTTTTGATTTTGTTAAACTTGCCGGCAAAATATATTTTTTTCATTTTTATATCCTTTCATAATTTTTAGCCAATTAAAAAATGAAGCTACAGCCATAGCTGTCCAAACAATGTTTAGACCCATCAAATAAACTGCCTGATTTTCCAAAAGGCCATATTGAACGACATAACAAATATCGTTTACAAACCAAATTATCCATGTATCCAGTTTTTTTCTGACCATATAATAAGTAGCAATAAAAGATGATACGCTGGTAAAAGAATCGATAAGCGGGAGCGGATCTTGTGTTTTACTTAACAAAATAAACATTATTATTGTGCCAAAAACAATAATTGAGCTATATACTAACCTTTCTTTGCTTGAACAAGCGCTTATTAGTGCAATATCTTCGTTTTTCCATAAAAACCAACCTATTATGCCAAAAACAAAATAAATACTATTGCTTAAGACATCGCCATAAAGTTTGTTCAGGTATGAAAAAATTAATAAACAAATGATTTGAGCAATATAAAATATCCAATTGCTCCGTTTGTTTAAGAGCACAAGTATTCCTTGCAACAATCCGAAGATTGTTGCCCCTATTTCAAGACTTATCATAATTTTATCTCTCTATATATGCGTTGAAATTGTAAATATACGGAGCCTTAAGTAAGCATGTTTGTTTTGTTTTTTTGCAACAATAACGTAATCGTTCGCTTAATACTCTGTATTTTTCTTTAATACAGGCCTCTTTTATCTGATGAGGTAAGAGCTCTCGGATAATCGGTAAAAATTCGTCTTTTTTATCGGGGTAAAACTTCAACAATGTTTCATAGGCATTGAGAGGTTTGTCCGGCTTGGTAATGCGGGCACATTCCCAATCAATAACTGTATCTATCAAATCATCTTTTGATTTTACTAAATTATTTCTAACATGATGTTTACTGTTTTTACGATGTATCTTTTGGATATCCTCGTATTTTATCCATAAAGCCAAGTATAAAAACGGCTTATCAATGTCATGCAGATATCCTCGTAACGTATTTTTCCCTCGAAGCTGTTTTTCTACTTTCAAAAAAGCTTTTTTGTGACGAAGAGTGTATGAGATTTTTTTCAATCTCTTCTTTAATTCCAATCCCATATCTACCTCCTTACTCTTGAGGTGCAGTTGTTAAATAGTTGTCAAAATAGCCTTTGATATAAACAACCGGCGTACCTTTTTCGCCTGAGCCGGTAGTCAAATCACAAAGTGAACCAAGTAAATCGGTAATTTGACGAGGTGTGGTGCCGATAGAATAAAAACCTTGGCTTTTATTTTTGTCATTGATAGCTTTTTTAATAGCTTCCTCGGGATTTGATTTATTATTATCGGCAACAGCCTTAATTTTTATTTCGTTGGGCATACCTTCCAAACCTTTGGTATAACCCGGAGATACAACCGGATCGGCAAATTCCCAAATCTTGGTTTTAGGACATTTGAAGCCACCATCACCATATATCATAACTTCGATATGCTTGCCGGTTTTTTCTTTAAGCAGATTTTGAAGATTGTAACAAAATTCCGTAGAATTTCTGGGAAAAAGTTTAAGCCTGTTAGCGTCTGAATAGTTAGAACCCAACACACCGTATTCACTCCAACCGCGTTTTTCACTCGGGGTGTTACAAATTTCATCTAAGGTATAAGCAACAGCTCCTTCTTTGGTCAAAATTTGTTTTTGACGATGACGAATATGAATACTTGAAACTATAACCTGATTGGTGAACTTTAAGATGTCTTTAGGATTGTTTAGTAAAACGACTTCAATATTCGGAGATATATCTTCATACATTTGAATATGATCAGAACCGGTAATCGGATGATGAAAAACTCCGAATTTATTACGAAAATCTTGCTTTGTTAATATATCGGTATAAGGATTTAGGTCAGAATTAAACAATGCGTCTTCATCCATAATTGCATTTCCGACCTCGTCTGCAGGATAAGAAAGACAAACATATACTTTACCTTTTACGCCTTTGGCAATACCCTCTAAAATCTTTGCAAAACGATTGCGAGAAAGTATCGGAAAAGCAACAGCTACATCACCTGAAGGAAATTTTTTGGCAACATCTTGAGCAATATCATCTAATGTTATGTAATTTCCTTGAGCTCTGGCCAAAAATGATTCGGTAATTCCGATAATATCGCCATTGTTTGTTGTCAAAGGTTGATACTTTGTTTTGGTAGCTTTAATAATTGTATCAGATATTATATTGCTGATGTTATCGCCCTCTTTGATAATAGGCATTCTGATACCAAAAGCTGATGTTCCGACACAGCGAGTGTCATGATTAAATTTATTCATGTTTTTTCTCCTCGACAGTAGGTTACTAAATAATGATTTGTCTCGACTGTCCCTACAAGACCCAAATCATGTGAAGAAACGGCTTTGTTTCTTCTAGTTTTTTTCACCCTCATAGAAGCTTTTTTCAATAAGCTCTATATTTTCCGGATGAACAAATTCTTTATACCTTATATCTTTTAAGGCTATCATATCTCTTACCATATTTCCTGACAAAAAAGGAAAATCTTGAGTAGTACGTGAACAAATTTCTACATTTGTTACATCATTTTTGAAGAATAAATATTCTCTTTCGTCTCCGACATAGATTACATCCGGAGCCGGCTTGTCAGGTTGTTCTTTTTTGATTGTTTCCAATACGTGTACATTCCATGGCACATTGTTTACATCTTTAACGCCTACAATTCTTAAGCGCTCATATGCATCGCTTTTGCGCCAAACATTTTGCACCATTTTTTTACGAGTAAAATAAGGCAGAGGATTTTTTTCGGTTCCGCTTTCTTGAGCTGAGCCGATTAAAACAGTGCCATAAGCACATTCTTCCATCATTTTTTTGATAAGTCTGTCATGACCGATATGAAAAGGTTGACAGCGAATAATACAAAAACCGTGTTGATATTTAAACATAAAAAAACCTCTCTTTCGAAAGGCCAACTCATCAACTTGCGGGATAAAACCCTAATACTTTTTTGCAGATGACTGGCCAAGTCCCAACGTCCGTGCCTATTGCCCTCAAGCACCCGAACATTTGTTATGTTATTAAATAAAAAAAATATTGTCAATTAGTTTTTTTATTTTTTTTGTATTGTTATTACCAAAAGAGGTGATAGTCGTTACTATCACCCCTTGATTAGAAATTTATTGCTTTTTTTAGTCCATATACCGTAACTTCCCATTTTTCTTCGGATACTCGTTCATCTCTTATTTGATGAATTATGCCTATCCTTACCAAATGATCATACATGGTTAAAGAAAACTTTTTAACAAAATCTTCTTTTATGCCTTGTTTTATATCGGTTACATATTGTATAGCAACTTTTATTTTTTTGAGGCTTATGGGATTATCTTTTTCTTCAAGATATTCTGCTCGTAAAAGAGCTACACAGGCTACAATAAAAACAGCCATACAGATTTTTAGTACATTTTGAAGGCTGTCGCCATCAAGATATATACATATGACCAAAAGTACGCAGAAAATGACTATAAAGCACCCCGAAAGTGCATAATAAAAAATTTTTTTCTTTTTATTCATAACCCAAAAATTTAATTAATAATAGACTAGCGTTTGTTTGTTATCATAAAAATTTTATGATGTAAAGATTTATTATTCAGCCCTTTAGAATGATTAACGAATAATTAATGAATAAAATTTATTTTTTAACATATTAACTTATTGAAAGTATTTAACGATGTTAAAAGATGATATAAATAAAAACATATTAAAAACAATACTCTCCGAAATATCAAATATAAACAACAATAAAAATATCGTTCCTTCCGATATAATATCCGACAAATCCATTTCCACAGTTGAAAAAAATATAACTGTCGAATTTGTTGATGACAATAATGAAATTAAAAAAGCTTTAAGAAAAGAAATTATAAAAATTTACCCTATTGATAATTATAACATGTATGAAGTTTTAGTAACGATAAGTACACTTCAAGACAGCATTAAAGATATTTCAGATGCTTTTTATACTCTGGTTATGCTAACTCCCGACAACAAAATGATAAATTGTGAATTTATTGATTTATCGGTGTTTTCAGAAAAAAGTTCTGAAGAATGTGATAATTATCAAAACGTTATATTAAATGAAGCAAAAAAATATATATCTGATGCCAAAGATATTGAAGCTCTTAAATCCTTTATAGAATTGTTCAGAATAACGGATGATAAGTAACAACCATTTGACAAGAATACAAAAAAATGATACATTAATTGTATATGAGGTATATTTAGAGATGAGGATAACATTATGAGTACATTCAAAGAAAAATTAAAACATAAAGCTCTACCATATGTTATTGCCGGCATTTCAATATTCGGCGGAGTTACTCAGGCTGAAGCGCAAAATCAAGAAAACACCATTTTATCATCCATTCATGACACCTCTCTTTCCTATAATGATGGTTATTGCCGTTATACAGAGTCTATTTCTGTACGACATGATGATAAAACATTTTTTTGGAAAAATGCTGTTATGTCTTACGAAATCGGAAACGGATATCAAATAATGCATGAAACGCATGGTGATAATAAAGGGAATGATTTTTCTACAACAATGTTATCACCTGATGGCAGAGAAATAGACATAAATTTCTTTAACACCGGAGATTTTTTAGTACCACCTCAATATTTGTTAGATCCGGAGTCATCTGAAAAGGACCCGACAAAAATAAAAGAAAATAATGATAGGTGGGAAATGGAGATGTGTAAAAAGGCTGATAAAAAAATAGATAATCTTGCTGATAGGGAAGCTTTTTATACATATGTTAAAGAAACTCGTAATATGTTAGAAACAGGAACTTTTAACGAAAATTTATTAAAAGCTAGGCATGTTAAAGCTGAGATTAAAAACTATAGTGTAAGCGCTACGGGTCCCAAAGCCGACAAATCATTAGCAAAAGAATTTAGACAAATAAAAAGAGCCATGAAAAAAGAAATTAAAGGTAACAGCTCAGAATTTAAGAAGCTTGTTGTTAATGATGCGAAACAACAAAATCAAACCCAAAATGATAAAGACAAATTAATGATTCTATCTGGTCGTAAATCATCGAATAATTATCAACCTACAGTTAATAAAACTACTTTAGACCGTTCGAAAATTTCTATAGTTAGTCAACATTCATAATAAGCATATATGACTTTATATCAACACTACCAAGTAAATACATTATTTGGTAGTGTTTGTTTCTAAAATGATTAATATAATATTTTTCGGCAATACTCAGCATTTTAAATTATTATAAACCATTTGATGTTATAATAATCTAAAATTGATTTATGTAGGAGACTTTTATGAATATATTTGAAAGAATTGTCGGAAAATCGGATGAAGAAAAGAATCAAAATACTGAAGTTATAAATGAGGTAGGCGGTGCACCGGAAAATATTACCTCCGGATTGTCTTACGCTAAAGAAAACAACACTTCAGGTTCGGTTTTACATCAAACTGATCAATCGATCAGACCGGAGCAATTGATTAACGATCCTGTTATTGTTGCTAAACCTGATCAGCCGGTTGAACCGAAACAAACAACAACAACGACTGTAACTACGTCCCAGCCGTCTCCCGCTACACAACCGATGTCACCAAGTATGACACCAAGGGCTCCTCATGTTCAACAAACTCAACCAAATCAGCCTGCTCCAATGCCTCAATCTGTGACATCAAATACGCCCCCTAAAGTTGCGCCTACACAAACAACTGTTACTACTGCTCAGGACAGACCTGTTCAAATGCCTCGTCCGGCTCAACCATCAGTAAGCAGTTCAACACCATCTCAGAGTACGGAAAATCAATATACCTCATTTCCTCCATGCGTTAATCTCGGTTATATAAATGACGGTAAGTTTTCTGATTTGTACATTACTCCGGATAAAAAAACTTATATATGGGGCGGAAAGACTAATGCCGGTCTGCAGGAAGTATATTTTGATGATTTTGAGGATTTTTATAATCAAATAAATGAAGCATATGACGGCATCCCTTCTTATTTGTTAAAGTACAACGGTCGTAACTATCGCGTTGAAAGAACCGTAGCGACGGGAGGTCATCAATTTTGCGCTCGAAAAATGCCTGTGGACATCCCCAAGTTAAAATCTTTGGGTTTACCACAAGGTGTATATAATCACTTATTATCTCTTGCAAACTGTGGCGGAATGATTTTGTTGGCCGGTGCAACGGGATCCGGTAAGAGTACGACTATTGCATCATTATTAAAAGAATATTTATGTACTGCCGGCGGGTATGCTTTTACAATTGAAGATCCGGTAGAACTTCCTCTTGATGGTGTATATGTAACATCGTCAAATGAGCTCGGTTTGTGTAAACAAACAATTCCACCAAATGGTGTTTGGGCCGAAGGAATCAAGTCTGCTTTGCGTTCAAAGCCTCGTTATATATATTTGGGAGAGATTCGTTCTCCTGATATTGCATCAGAAGCCTTGCGTGCTGCAACTTCCGGACACTTGGTTTTATCCTCAATTCACGCAAATAATGTGAGCGAGGCCGTTAACTCACTGATTAAGTATGCGGCATCATCAGGTATTAGTGAAGGTATGGCTTATGAATTGGTGGCCGGAGGTTTGCTAGGTGTTGTACACCAAATATTATCTGGTGCACCCAAAAGAGCTCATGTTACTACAATATTCGCCAATCCTGATGTCAATGCAGGTTGTCAAGTGCGCGGTATGATACGTAGTGGTAAACTTAATATTGCAACAGTAATGGAACAACAACGTATATTATTAGATATGGGTAAACCATTATTTAAATAATAGTACACAGAGTCACTGTATCGCTAAATACAGTGACTCATTTTTTGGTCAATACGGATATAAAATGTCTTACTGTTGGTGATGTAACTTACAGAATAATTAAGGTTATATAAAACACTATAATATCGGTGGTAATTGATTTCGTTTGAAAGACGAGCGCGAAACCAAGTTATTTACTCTTTCCACCAAATCTTTATCTTCACCTTGTGCAATTATTTCTTTGGTACTAAGTTTTTCATCCGTTATTTTTTGTAAAATTCTATCTAATAGAGGATATGGCGGAAGTAGATCTTCGTCTTTTTGATTATGGGTCAACTCGGCAGATGGTGCTCTGGAAATAACTTCTTCGGGAAGTACGACGTTTATGCTATTGCGCCACTTTGCCAACTCAAATATTGTCGATTTATAAATATTGCCGATCGGCATCAAACCACCGCAAGTATCACCATACAAAGTACAATAACCTGTTAATGCTTCTGATTTATTACCACAAGCTAGTACCATTCCGCCATTTTGATTAGAATATGCCATCAAAATTTGTCCTCTAATACGAGCCTGAAGATTTTCTTGAACAATACCTTTAACATCTTTACCAAAAGAGTTTTGCAAAAAATTTATTTCACTATCAACAATATTATCAATATCTAATTCTTGATAATCAAGATTATTAAACTTTGCTATTCCTCGTGCTATGTTAAGGCTTAAGTCTGAAGTATATTTTGTTTTCATCATTATAGCTTTAACATTTTGTCCACCTATTGCATCTGCTGCCAAAACAGCAACAATAGCCGAATCAAGTCCTCCTGACAAACCTAAGATAACTTTGTTAAAGTTGTTATCCGAGAGATATTTCTTTAGCCCATTTTTCAAGTCATTCCATAATTTTTGCATAATGATTATCTCCCTTGATGTAATTTTATCAAATTTTGTTGTAAAGTATAAACCGAATTTTCTATTCCTACCTGATAAACAGTAGAATTTTTAATTTTTTTGTACTTATTATCAAGTTTTTGTAAATTGTCTTTTGCTTTTGCCTGTAATACTTTCAAATCTTTTTCTACAGATTTTACAAATTTGCCATTACGCATCAAAGGTTTTAACAAAGTATAGGCTTCTTCACCTTTAGCAAAACACATTGCCTGAGCAGAATTACTACCGATAATAAATGATTTGATATCTGTAGTTAATTTTCCTTCAGCTATTACATCTGCTGTTGTGGACTGGATAATATCGCTACCATATTTTCCGCCTCTTATGACTCGAAGTACATTTGTTTTATTGGGAATTGTTGTTTTTCCTTCGGCTACTTTAATAACTGGACGTCCAGCATATTGCTTAGTTTTGAACACTCCTCCCAAAGCCGGATTATCATACGCTGTTACAACTTTGGTACCAGCTGCAAAAATATCATAAGGTGTACCTTGTTCAACTAATTTTTTTATTGAATACTCATCTAGGTCATTGGATGCTATAATTTTAGTATGATTAAATCCTGCATCATCTAATATTTTTCTTGCTTCTTTGCCCCAATAAGCTAAATCTCCCGAATCAATTCGTATTCCTTGCAAAGGAATATTAGTTTCTTGTGAAGCTTTAATTGCATTTTTAATACCTTGGCTAGTTTCATAAGTATCAACTAATAGAGTTGTATTACCTTGGCTTGCTCGTAAATATGCTTTGTATGCGTCTATTTCATCTTCATAGCTCATAATAAAAGAATGAGCCATTGTTCCACTTACGGGAATATCGTAATGCTGTGCAGCCGCTACATTTGATGTTCCAGCCATGCCTCCAATAAAACAGGCTCTGGTTGAACTAAATCCTCCTAGTTCTTGTCCTCGTCTTAGACCAAATTCTAAAACTGGTCGATTTTTACCATCGGAAGATGCAGCCAACACAATGCGAGAAGCCTTTGTTGCTATCAGACTTTGCGAGTTAAAAATATTTAATAAAGCAGCTTCCACCATATCTACTTGCCATGTTGGTCCTGTTATTGAATAGACTGGCTCATTAGGAAAAACAATTTCTCCTTCTTCTACAGCATCAATATTGATTTGAAGTGGTTGATTTTTTATAAAATTTAGAAAATCATCATTAAACCTTTTGCTTCCATCTGCATTTGTCTGATTTTGAAGATACTTGATATCCTCATCAGAAAAATGCCAATTTTCAATCCACTCTGAAAATTCTGCCAAACCTGCAGATAATAAATAATTGCCGTTAAATGGACATTTTCTGAAATAGCATTCTGATGTTTTTGTTTCATTGGCTTTACCATCACTAAACCATGCTTGAGCCATTGTTAAATGATATAAATCACAAAATAAAGGTGTTGAATTTGCTAAAATATTTGGTCTAGTCATTTTATTATCCTCTGCTCTTATTTACTAAATTATACTGAATTTTTTTGTTTTGCAATTGTGTACGAAAAAATTGAGCTGTTGTAATACTTTTTATTCTTCCATTATTTAATAGTGGACGATATATATCTTTTTGCAAAATATCACCTATTTGAGCCTTTGCCCCTTGACAAAGATCTTCGATAATAACAACATTGGCCCCTCTTTTAAGTAATCCATTCATAGCTTGGACTACACAAACGTCACTCAATACTCCACAAAGATATACTTCTTTACCTTGCCAATTATCACTTAGAATTTGATAATTTTTAGCTTCGTTCCATATATCAGTAGTTGATTTAAAAATTTTGGTGACAGGAGTACTATTTTTAAAAGGAGCAGCTTGTTGCCAACCCCATGCACCAAAAATACAGTGCATTGGGTAGTTTTGAGCTTCTATAGTGTCTTTATATGTTTCAACAAAATGGGTATCATAACTATCAATAATTTTATCAAAACTATTGGCAAACAATCCATTAGCAAAGTTTTGATGTTTTTCGATAAGTTTTTCATTATTAATAGTTAAATGTCCTTGCGGATGAACAAAATCATTTTGAAAATCAATCCGCATTAAAATACGATTATTCATCTATTTTCCCTTTCAGGCTTATTAGGGGTAAAGTAAATGTCTGTCTTCTATAAGCCCTGCAGAAGACGCAGACAAAGTTTTTTAGATAATTCCTTTTTTCTTAGTAAAAAATTCTTCAACTAAATTGTGATTCTCTATGGCAACAAAGTTTTTCCACCTTTTATCATCAAAACGTATCATATCTCTAACCATGGAACCTGTTACAAAAGGAAAATTAGGATCGGTACGGTCTTCTAACTCTATGTTGTTAAAGCAGTCTTTAAACCAATGTGCATCATAGGTAGAACCTGCATAATATACATCTGGTCTAGGTAGGGTCGGAAAACTTTCTGATATAAAATCAAGTACATATTCTCCCCACTCTGCTGGATTATTGATATCAAATAATCCAACTATTTTGAGACGTTCGTACTCTGGTTTTTGACGATATATATTTTGTATCATCTTTTTTCTAGTCGTATAATTTAATGGATTACGAGCTGTACCTTGTTCTTGAATAGAACCAAGAACTATAGTAACACGCTCACATTCTCTTAACATTTTATCGACAAGTTTTTGGTGACCAATATGAAATGGCTGTGCTCTCATAATACACAAACCATGTATATATTTGTATTCAGACATAAAAAAACTCCTTACAATAGGAGCCGACAATAAAGAAAATAAACAATATCTATTTAATTATCTTAAACCGGCTCAGTTTATAATGTCCTTAGCTCATAAGCCCTGCGAGCTACAAGAACGATTTTATGCTAACACAAATTATTAAAATGTCAATATTATCGTGCGATTAAAAATTTTTCAACGTCCCATATTAATACCACCGGACTTTTTAAGCTTGGCTATTTTCTGTTTATTTTGATTTGATTTATTTTCATTATTTGTTTTATCTTTTTCTTTTAGGCCTCTTTTTTCCATCAATTTTTCTAACTGACGTTTTTGTTTATCATTTAAGGCTTGCTTATTTAAGGCTGCTTGTTGCAAGTTGATGTCTTGTTGTTGTTCATGTTGTTTCAAATAGCTTTCCTGTTCTTGATGTTGGCGTAGATTTTCTTGCTCAAGTCTTTGATGTTCTTCATTTTCAGCCAATACTCTTTCGTCTTCTCTTTGCTTATCGTTAACTGATTTAATATCTAATTCGTTATGCCGATTATGGTCAATTTGCCAATTATTTGCAAAATCGGTTTTATCTGCCGACAGATTATAGTCACTTATAACCTCATTCCAATATCGTCCGCTTACTTCGATACCTTCGGCCGTCATTTTATCGGTTAAAATTTCCATAGAATTGTCTTTCGATTCTTGCTTTGATTTAGGTTGATTATTTCGCTGTTTTTGTTGTTTTTTTATGATAATATCTTTATTCAAAGTCTTATCAATTTTTTGTAATATATCTTTTCTTCTAATGTGAGATTTTTCATTTTTAGTCTTTTTATCATTAACCTTATTTAAGGATTTTATCATAGACCTTAGTATTTCGATATCTTTAATCGAATAGTTTTTTAGATTATGTAAAAGCTTTTGAGTTTTTACTTTAGTAATTAATTGTTTATACAGGCTTATGTTATCTCGTTCGTTAAAATAAAAATTTATGCGATTAAAGGCTTCTAAGCTTAAACGGTTAATCCATGATTCAAGCTCGTATTCATCTTCTATATCCAAGCCCAAAGCAATTAAAATACGCAATAAATCTGCAACTGTTTGATTATTTAATGATATAAGTTTTTCTTCAACTTTTTTTAAGAACTCTAATATATGACGTTTGCGAACTTCATTGTATTTTTCTTGAGCAATTTTTTTTGCTTTTGCCTCGCTAATTCCGTTTTGAATAGCTTGAGCATACGCTTTTTCGGCCATTGCTACTGCAAATTCTTCAGCCTCGTCTTCGTTATAATTTTCAAGTTCGTAATCTGTCATTTTAATACCATAAAAGTATCTACACTAGTTTAATGCTACATTCTAAATATTAAAATAATAATAATACAATATTATCGATAACTTTTCTTTACAAAATTTTGATTAAATTATATAAAAATTATATTGATTACAAATTCATTTGAGGATCATTATATGAAAGAACGACTTATTGATATTGAAATGGCTTTGGCTGTTTTGCAAAAAAACTTTGATGAGCTGAACTCGGTTGTTGTCGAACAATCAAAACAAATTGCTCATTTGCAAAAACTAAATCGCTATATTTTAGATAACATAGACAAAGATGTAGTTAAACCTTTGTCGGAAGAAACCCCTCCTCCGCATTATTAAATTATTTATAAAACAAAAAACCCTGCCGGTTATACTACGACAGGGTTTTTATTTAGCGCCTTATTTTAATTTTGATACAGCTATTTAGGCAGCTTTGCTGTTTTTTTGAGCTGCAAATTCGTTCATACAACCGATAATATAATCTAATTGCTCATTATCCAAATATGGTGTCATCGGGATACTTAAAACTGTCTTTGACAATTTTTCACATACCGGCAATGAACGAGTGTTCCATTTTGCATAAGCTGTTTGAGTATTCACCGGACGCGGATAATATGCTCCGCAAGGAATACCTTTTTCTTTTAAGTAAGACATCAACTCATCACGATCTTCACAATTAATTGTATACAAAGCATAAGCCGATTTACAATTATCCAAGATTTTTTGTTTGCCGAAATAGCTATCCAATTCGTTATCATAACGAGAAGCAACTCTGGCTCTGTTTTTTAACTCATCATCAAATACTGTTAATTTTTGCAACAAAACAGCAGCTTGGAATGAATTCATACGACCGGTCATACCGAGACGAATGTTATCATAATGATCTTGAGGGCTCATACCGTGAACACGGCAAGATTTAATCAATTCGTTATGTTCTTCCGAACCGGTAAATGTTGCACCACCATCACCATATCCGCCCAATGGTTTGGTAGGATAGAACGATGTTGCTGTTGCATCAGCGATTGAGCCAGCTCTTTTGCCTTTGTATACTGATCCGAAAGATTGACAAGAATCGGCCAAAACTTTGAGATTGTATTTTTTAGCAATGTTCAAAATTTCATCATAATCACAAGGAGAACCGAATATATCAACCGGAATGATAACTTTCGGATTGAGTTTACCTTCGGCTTTGACTTCGGAAATAGCACGTTCCAAATCTTTTACATCCATATTGTAAGTATAAGGGTCAGAATCGACAAATATCGGTGTTGCGCCAACAATTGCAACACATTCGGCTGAGGCAACAAATGTGAATGATGATACAAATACAGCATCACCAGCGCCTATTCCCCATGCCATTAAGGCAAGTGTAAGGGCGTCTGTTCCCGAACCGTTGGTTGAACAATATTTTGATCCGGCATAGTTAGCCAAAGCAACGTCCAATTCTTTTGTTTCGGGACCTTGGCAATATCCTCCATGATCTAAAATAGTTTTAAATGCGTCCAAAAATTTTTGTTGTCCGATAACTTCTTGAGTTGTTTTACAATCAAACAACGGAATTGCTTTTTGAGGTTTACTTAACATATTTTTTTCCTTAATAAATCAGTTCTTTTTTTTAACACTGTGGGTGATATTAAGGAATTTTTTTGATTTTAGCAAAACACAATTTTTTTCACATTTGTAACAATATAAAAAATATTGATTATCTGATAGAATATCTTGATTTTAATAAATAAAAATGTTATATTTTCGCTGGTTTTTGTTTTATAATGCGGGAGAATACTTGTGTATAATTTAAAAAAGCTTGCCTTTTTATCAGTAGTTTTCATTACAACAGCTTGTGCAACAAATATCCATAGAAATGATACGGATGCTGATCCATATGAAAATATAAACAGAAAAATCTTTGCATTTAATGACAATGTTTATGAAAATGTATTTTTTCCGATAGCCAAAGGATATCGCAAGGTTACTACACCTTTTATAAGAGAACGAGTTAACTCTTTTATTGCCAATATTGATGAGCCGATATCTGCCGTTAATCACTTGTTGCAATTAGAGCCTTTGGCTGCTTTGAAAAATATTACGCGCATTGCAATAAATTCAACATTAGGTTTGGCCGGTACATTTGATGTTGCTCAAGGATGGGGGTTACCGCCGGAAGAAACAACTTTTAATCAAACCATGGCATCTTGGTGTGTTGCTGATGGTCCTTATGTGGTGTTGCCTTTTTTGGGCGGAAGGAATATCAGAGGAACTGTCGGAATGGCTGTCGACGCAGTTGCAGATCCGGTGTTCTGGGCAACTTATCATGACGCCAATATATCGGCAAAAATACAATATCCTTATGCCGCGCTGAAATATACCGCTAAGGCAGAAAATTATATGGATTTATATAATGACTTTAAGAAAAATTCGGTTGACTTTTATGCAACTATGCGTTCTGCTTATCTGCAAAGTCAGAAGCAACTTAAATGTCGATTTGCTCCGGAAGAAACAACAGCATCTTATGACTTCGATTTTGATGAAGAATGGGAAGAATAATTTTTACAAACTAACCAAAATTTTGAGGAAATGACTTATGAAAAAAAATATGTTATTGTTAGTGGCAACTTTTTTGATGAGCTTTACTTTTAATGCAAATGCTCAAGTTAATGCCGAAAAAGCTGAAGATTTTATTAAATCAACTACCGCGAAAGGTGTTGAGGAAATTATTAATGCCAATGTTTCCGATGCAGAAAAAGATAAAAGATTCTATGATTTATTGAACGGGGCATTAGATATGGACTTTATCGGACAATTTGTTTTAGGACGAAATTGGAGAACAGCAACGCCTACTCAACGTGCTGATTTTATAAAAGTTTATCGCGACTTAAATATTAAAACCTGGTCAAAGCGTTTTAATGAATTTAAGGGTAAAAACTTTGTATTCAAAGGAACTTCACCCTCAACATCAAAAGGTCAGGTGTTTGTTGATACAGAAGTTCCTATGGATCAGGGAGCTCCGGCAAAAGTTTTGTGGCGTGTCAGAGAAAAAGGTAATGATTACAAAATTGTAGATATTGTTATTGAAGGAGTCAGCCTTGCACAAGCATCGCGTAGTGAATATACTTCATTTATCAAAAATAACCCCGGCGGTTTAGATGCCTTGATTAAAGATTTAACCGACAGATTAAACAAGTTGTAATCAAAAAACATAAAAAAAAAGCCTCTTAAAAATTTAAGAGGCTTTTTTATTATCTTCTT
The DNA here is from genome assembly GCA_017501665.1 of Alphaproteobacteria bacterium. Lineage (GTDB taxonomy): Bacteria > Pseudomonadota > Alphaproteobacteria > RF32 > CAG-239 > CAZU01. Next base: position 101,714 of record JAFVWM010000032.1, read on the forward strand.
TCAAAATAGCTATATTTTAATACTGTTCCCCAAACGATAATGTTTGCTCCAAAATTAAGCAACAATACATAATCTCCTCTGGGTAAAGCATATATCAAACTAAGCGAAGAACCTATTACCGACAACATTGCAAACCCGCGAGAAACGCCACGTGAGTGGCCGTTTTTAATGCTTAGTATTGCTTGCGGTATTCCGCTTAGAGCATAAGCCATTGAACCTATATAACCGATTATTTGGATCATTATTTCGCGCTCTTAAAAATATCATGCAACTTATAATAAAAAACAACTAATATTCCCAGAAGTCCGCAAAGAAAATTTGGTATAATAGCATATTGCTTGGTTGCAATAACATAAAACAAAGAACTTGTACCTCCTATTGTAGCAAGCACCAAAAGATACAGCGAAACACCTCGAGCCGTTTTATTTTTATAGGCCATCCATGCTTGCGGCCAAGAATTGACCGCAAGCAATAAGGACCCCATTAAACCTATTATCTCAAACATAAGGTTTTACTCTTCTGCATGAGGCATTTTGGCTTCTTCAACCAGAGCCTTAATAAACTCATCTAAAGCCATAACCTCTTGCTTATCAGAACCGATACGGCGAACAGTAACTGTACGATTTTCTCTTTCTTTGGCACCGACAACCGCAATTACCGGTGTTTTAGCGACAGAATGTTCTCTGACCTTGTAGTTAATTTTTTCGTTACGCAAATCTGTTTTAGCGGTTAAACCGGCTTTCTTCAAAGCATTGACAACTTCAATTGCATAATCGTCAAATTCATTGACAATCGGACAAACGACAACTTGTTCCGGCGACAACCACAACGGCAATCTTCCGGCATGGTTTTCTATCAAAATACCTAAAAATCTTTCAATAGAACCAAACAACGCGCGGTGCAACATAACCGGTTGATGTTTCTCACCATCTTCGCCGATATAACTGATATCAAAACGTTGAGGCAAATTCATATCAACCTGAATTGTTCCACATTGCCATTCACGACCGATAGCATCACGCAAAATAAATTCCAATTTAGGGCCATAGAACGCGCCCTCACCCTCGTTTATTTCAAATTCATAACCATGAGAAGTTAAGGCATTAGCTAAAGATTTTTCACACAAATCCCAAATTTCGTCAGAACCGATACGCTTTTCCGGACGTGTTGAAAGATAAATTTTAACCTCGTTAAAACCGAAATCTTTATAAATATCTAAAATCAATTTCAAAGTTGTAATGCATTCTTCTTCCATTTGTTCCGGAGTACAGAATATATGAGCATCATCTTGAGTAAACTCACGAACACGCATTAATCCCATTAATGAACCGGAAGCTTCGTAACGGTTTACCATACCAAATTCGGCCATACGCAACGGCAAATCACGATATGATTTTACCCCTTGCTTATAAACCAAAAGTCCTCCGGGACAGTTCATCGGTTTAACACAAAAAACTTTTTCATCTTCGGTTTTACCGGAATAGTTATGAGCACCATATTTTTCCCAATGACCGGAAGTTTCCCACAAGCATCTGTCCATAATACGCGGAGTTGCAATTTCCACATAGCCGTTGTTGTCTTGACGCTTGCGCATATACTCAATGAGTCTGCGATATATCTTATAGCCTTTGTCATGCCAAAAAACTGCTCCCGGAGCATATTCCGGTTCAAAATGAAATAAATCCATATCGCGACCGAGTTTGCGGTGATCGCGTTTGGCAGCTTCTTCCAACATTTCTAAATAAGCTTTAAGATCTTTTTTATCAGCCCAAGCAGTTGCATAAATACGTTGCAACATTTCTTTAGAGGAATCACCTCGCCAATAGGCACCGGCAACTTTCATTAGTTTGAAGGCATCACCGACTTTGCTTGTTGATGGCACATGTGGTCCGCGACATAGGTCGGTAAAGTTGCCTTGAGTATATAGTGAAATAACTTCACTTTCGGGTAAATCTTCGATAATCTCAGCCTTGTAATTTTCGCCGATACCTTTGAAATAAGCAATAGCTTCATTACGGGGCAAAACTTTGCGTTCAACCTTTTCGTCACGTTTTACAATCTCGTGCATTTTGGCTTCGATTTTTTCAAAATCTTCCGTTGTAAAAGGCTCTTTACGAGAAAAGTCATAATAGAATCCGTTTTCAATAGCAGGGCCGATTGTAACTTGAACATCAGGCCACAATTCTTTAACTGCTTCGGCCATAATATGAGAACATGAGTGACGGATAATTTCCAAGCCTTCTTTATCTTTACCGGTAATAATGGTTACGGTTGCGTCGGTAGTGATAGGAGTGCTTAAATCGGTAAGTTTTGAGTTTACATTTACAGCAATAGCGGCCTTAGCAAGACCGGCACTAATATTTTGGGCAACAGCAAATCCGTTGACCTCTCCATCCATATTCATCACATCGCCATTCGGCAATTTAATCGCAACCATAATTAAATATTCCTTTCTATTTTTGCATTAGTTCTTGATAAACAGCAATTGTTTTATCACACATTATTTGTTTTGTAAAATTATCTTTTACATTTTTTATTGCAGCTTTAGAAATTTTTGCTTTTTCCTTAGCCGGTAAGTTTAGCGCCCAATCGATTGCATCAGCCAAACTTTGAGAATTGTTGCTTTCAAAAAGTTTGCCTGTAACACCATCAATAGTGTTATCGAGTGAACCGCCGATATTTGATGCCAATACGATTTTACCCATAGCCTGACCTTCGATCGCAGCACGACCAAAAGCCTCCGGTTCAATCGCCGTCGACAAAACGACATCAGAAAGCATCAAAATTGCAGGTATGTCAAAGCTATGATCTATAAATTGAACTTTGGCATCTAAATGATATTTTTTTACCATATCTTTCAGTTCGTTGGTATAGTGAATTCTTCCTTGATCAGAACCGACGATAAGGCAATAAAAATCTTTGCTTTTTAATTTGGATAAAGCCTCGATAAGTAAGTGTTGTCCTTTCCAGCGGGTAACTCTGCCGATAAGTGAAATAATCGGCTTATCCTCGGGCAACCCGTTATCTTTTATCGCTTTTATTATGCGCTCTTGCGAAACTTTTTCCGGTGCAAAATTATCAATATTTACGCAACGATGAATCAATCTCATCTTGTTTTCATCAACTTTATAATATTTTTTCATATGATTTTTAATATGCGTCGAAATGGCAATAACCAATTTTCCTTTGGTCATAATTTTGTTATAAATCTTTTTAATACCCAGCGGTCCTAAGCCATATGTTCCATGAAAAGTGGTTAAAAACTCTGCCTTTGCACGTTTGGCTGCCCAATAAGCACTCCATGCCGGTGCGCGCGAACGAGCATGAACAATATTGATTCCGTTTTCTTTGATAATTTTTTCTAATTTTCTGGCGTTTATCAGCCATTTTATCGGATTTTTGGTTTTGAGAGGTAACTCGAAATGCTTTACCTTTATTTTATTTAAATCATAAACCATTCTTCCGCCGGAAGAAGCAACAAAGTTTTTGATACCGGCTTCTTTCAATCCGGAAGCAATCTCTACGGTTCCCAATTCTACACCGCCATGATTCATCTCAGGCAATACTTGTAAAACAACAGGTTCATTATTTTTCTTTACCATATTTTCCTCTTTTTTAATCTATACACCAAGATCAAAATACATCTTTTTTATCGCCGAGCCAAGTTAGAATCGGCAAAAATCAACAATTTTAGATGCTACTACTCTACATTAGCAATTGCAACAAGAAAAAGGTCTTACTTTTTTTGTAAGACCTTTTATTTAGTTTGTGTGTGTGTTTAATAATAATAGCGGACGTTAAGATATTATGTCCTTTAGAATTTGTATTGGAAGTTTATACCATACATATTGGCCGAACTTGTGTATTCAGCGGGGGTATTACCTTCCATGGCAACATTACCCTTTTGCATAAACAAGTGAGCATAACCGGCATCAATTTGCCAATTATCAGATACGTAGCTCAAACCGGCAGACAGCCAGATACGATTGGTGTCAGGGATACGATTTGTACGATTAAATTGACTTTTGGCAGGAGATTGGTCATAAGCCGTACCTACACGGAATGTCCAATTATCATTGTAGTAATAATCGGCACCGGCAGAAACTGTCCAAGTGTTACGCCAATCGTATTGCTGGGTTACACTACTTCCGGCAAAACTTGATTCCATAGTAAATGAACTAAATGACTTGTTCCATTCGGTCCAGCGCACAGAAGAAGACAAACCGATTTTGTCATTTAATTTATGATATCCCGAAACCAAAATACCGGCAGGTAAATCCGGAGATGATAAACCATCAGAAGCAACATCACTAAGAACACTACTATAAACTCCTTGCCCGTTAAAAGTAAAATCACCTTTAACTTTCTGAATACTGCGGAATTTATAGCTGATACCGACACGAGTATTCGGAGTAAATTCGTACATAGCACCGATTGTACCGGCTCCGGTCCAACCATCTAAGTCATAGTTTGCATCGCCTAATTTACCATATCCGTAACCAACATCTCCATACTTATCACCTGTCATGTGTCCGTGAATATAACGCAATGTTAATGTTGCACCCAAAGACAATTTGTCGGTTACTTTATAAGCACCGGCAACTGACGAATCGATAACTTCCAATTCTGATTTACGAGCAGAACCGGCAACGAATCCTTCTTGATCGTGCTTGGTTGACAAACCATAAGGAACATAAATACCGGCACCTAAGAACAATTTGTCATTAACGTTCCAATGAGCAAAACCGGACGGTAGCGGCACACCATAGTGCATATCGGTAGAATCGCCGGTTGTATTGCTTTTTACATCTGACATCATTTCGGCAACAGTCAAACTGCCTTGAAAACCCGAACGTTTCATCAAAGTCATACCGGCAGGGTTATAAGCAAGAGCCGAATAGTCATCACCGACGACACCGGCACCGGCAAATGAACGACCTAAACCGGTTATGGAATATTCATTAAGTTGATAACCGGCAGCATGAGCTTGTGAAGCACAGGCAACAGCCAAAGCTATCGCAGTAAGCGTATATTTTTTCATTTTGCGTCCTTTACGTCCAATAATTATGTTTTTTGTATATTAAGTTTTATTTTTATATTGATTTTATAGACCTGTTCTGTTAGAAAAGTAAAGTAAGCACTTAAAAGTGCGATAGTATCTGCAAAGATACTAATGTAATGTTTCTGCGAATTTTAGGAGTTTTTTTTATGATAGATGATGTGCAGAAGTATTTGGCAGAAATGACCGTCAAATTGATTGGCGATCGTTGGAAGATGCAAATAATACAAACTTTAATGGACGGAACAAAACGTTTTGGCGAATTGAAGAAATCTTTGGGCGATATTACTCAAAAGGTTTTGACTTCGAATTTGCGTGCACTGGAAGAAAAAGGACTAATTATTCGTGAAGTTTATGCTCAAATTCCTCCACGTGTGGAATATACTCTGACTGCTGTGGGATATGCCTTAAAACCGGTTATTGATTCTATGGTTGCATGGGGAGCCGAATATCGCGAAAATATGATGTTGGGAATCGAGAATTTGGCTTAAACTTTTGATATAAAAAAATGGTTAACCCCTTTATCATTTTTTTTGATAAAGGGGTTTGTTTTTGAAACAATCTATTGCTAGATATTGTCCCACTTGTCAGCTCCGGTAATCTTGCGAATAATAAATAGAAGCATTGATACCGTCATTATGCTTCCCAGTACTCCCATAGTTATCAATCCCCACTTTGGAAGAACTGTAAATCCACTTAATCCGAAGTAAAAAATTAACCCTACTTCTGTTAATGCGCATATATATGCGACAATAAATAATTTTTTATTCATATTTTTACAGGTTTGTTTAACGAGGGGTATCCTTTAACACGTCCTGTACCCTCATTTTAATAATTAAAAAAAAATTTGTTTAACGAATTTATCGTATCATATTTTCAAGACTTGTGCAATATATATTTTTGCACTTATTTATTCCAATATCTGTAACCTATATCATCACGAATTGTCTTAATATCTTTTGAACCGTCTGAATTAACATAAATACTCATACCGATTTCTTTGCTCAAATCATACATTTTATTATCGTAAATAACCTTGTTTTCGGTAATGATTATCTCGTTATGATTTTCTAATTTAGTCTTATTTGAAGAAACTTTATATTTATTCTTCCACACATTTTTAATAAATCTGCCACTGCGTGATGAGGCAATTTCAAGCTCGCCGGCAATATTCTTAAAAGCAACAGCCTTAGCATCGGGACCGATAAGAATATCAGGTGTTTTAACCACCGCAATACTTAAAAGGCCTATTACTACTCCAATAACACCAAAGTATTTCCATTTAGCTTGCCATAGCATTAACCATAAGCCTCCTAAAACTATCATTACCAGTCCCCAATGAGGCATTGATGAAACATGTAAAGCAGAATTTGGCAAAGATGAAACATATTCGGTTATTTGATTTACTATGTTTATACCATAGCCCAAAGCTTTTAAGAATATTTCATCACAGCCGAAAGGAATCAGCAACAAGGACATTAATACCATCGGCATAATAACAAGACCGATAATCGGACCCGCCAAAAAATTACCCAAAGTGGTATAAACCGCTACCATATTGAAATGATATATGGCAAAAGGCAAAGTCATCAGCGAGGCGATAAAATCTGATACCACCACACCCAAGATATATAAAACAACAATCCTGATCCATTTGTGCAATCCGCCGATATTTAAAAATTTTGTAATAGCTTTAGAGGTCTTTTCGTAAAATGCGACCAAACCCATAACGGCGGCAAACGACATTTGAAAACTTGCCGAAACCAAAACCTGAGGAGATAAAAGCAAAACGATAAAACCGGCTAAGCAAATTGTCTGCATTGAAATGGCTCGTCGATTCAGTAAGACTCCCAACAACACAACAAAAGTCATAATAAATGCACGTTGCGCCGGAATAGCCTGCCCCGAAATAAGCAAATATATAAAGCTTAAAACAATGGCAAAAACCGCGGATATTTTCTTAGTATCAACCCTTAATGAAACAGCCGGTACAAAGGCTAAAATAAAGCGGATAAGAAAAAACATAAGACCGGCCAACATACTCATATGAAGACCGGATATCGATAAAAAGTGAGCAAGACCTGAATTGCGATAATTTTCATATTGTTTTTCATCGATTTGCCCCAGTTCTCCGGCAATAATTGCTGAAGCAATCGAGGCCTCATCTTTGGGTAAAACAGATTTTATACGGCGAGCGATGTCTTTGCGAAGATTTCCGATAACAGCATTAAAATCAAATGTTTGTTTATTTTCACATTCAATTTTAAACCAGCGACTTTCGGCAAAACCGGAGCCTTTTAATCCCTCGAAAAAGCCTTTGCGGTCAAATTGATAACCGCCGACCATAACCTCTTTGGACAAAGGCATAATTTTACCAACCATTTCGACGCATTCACCGATATTGGCATCTTCTTTTGATGAGCGCTGAGTTATACGATATTTTCCTTTATATAAATTGCCGTCAAAGTCTTTGACATCAGTTAAAATAAACCTTTTTCTTCCTTGATAATTGGTATCAATCTTTTCAATTTTACCTTTAAAATAGAATCTATTATCCGGAATATCGGAATAGTTTTCGGACAACCATAAGGTTTTTAACTGCACAAGAGTAAAACCGGCTAACGCAACACCCAAACATGCAAATATTTTTAATATATTTATATGATGACGAAAGATTATGGCTAAGACAATAAAACTTTCTATAATGCCTAAGGTAATCCATTTTGACGGTTCAATACTCAAACTGAAATATATGGCAATACCAAAACCGAAAAAGACCGGTAACCATAAATTATGTCTGGTTTTATCTTGTTGCCAACATTCTGCTATAAATTTTAGCATTTTATCAATCTCAAAATTTCGTCAGCAGCATTTTCACTCGGAGTTTGTTCGCCATTTGATAAATATTGTTTTACATCTTCAAAACCTTGCATTTGCTTTTGATATAAGGTTTCTCTTTTTAAGAGTTTAGTAATGTGATTTACAATATTTTGCGGTGTGCATTTTTCTTGTAGTAATTCGGGAACAACCTCACGTTTTAGCATTATGTTGGTTAGATTAACGTACTTTATTTTTACCAAATGTTTAGCCAAAAAATATGTCAGCGGAGCAACTTTATACGATATTATGTGAGGAATTTTACACATTGCCAATTCCAAGGCAACAGTTCCTGATGCGGCAATCGCCACAGATGATGCCTGAAAAGCAGAGTATCTGTCGGCTTCGGTTTCTAATACCATAATCGGAAGGTTATATTTTTTAACCATATGCTTAACTCTGTTTACCACTGTTTTTACGGTTGGAAGCGCAAAGACAAAATTCGGATTTTGTTGATATAATATTTTTGCCGAAGCTATAAAATCCGGTAATAATTTGCTTACCTCGGTGTGTCGAGAACCGGGTAGAATCGAGATAACAGTTTTATCGTTATCAATATTATATTTTTTTCTAAAATCGTCCCCTTTGGCTTTTAGGGCATCACTTTCAATTACCGGATGACCGACAAAAGTTGCTTTCAAACGATGTGGCGTAAAATACTTCGGTTCGTTAGGCAATAATGTCAGCAACTCATCAATGTATTTATACATTGTTTTGGCGCGACGTTTTTTCCATGCCCAAACCTGCGGTGCGACATAGTGAAGTTGTTTTATACCCAAATTTTGTTTGCGTAACGCCTTGTGAACTCGAGCACAAAAACTCCAACTGTCAATAGTAATTACAATATCTGGCTGACATTTTTTGATATCATTTACGGTTTGTTTTATGCGTCTTAAAACTCGCGGAATACTGGGAATGACCTCAACCAAACCCATAACCGCAAGCTCCGATATATCAAACAAGGGTGTCAAACCTTCTTGTTCCATAGTATCACCGCCAAGTCCGAAAAACTCGACATTGTTATCCGTTTTTTTACGGAGTGCACGCATCAATCTTGAACCAAGTAAATCGCCACTCGGTTCACCGGCTATAAGATATATTTTTAATTTATTTGAGGTAGTCATTCGGCGTTGCTCCCACAATAAACATTTTGTATTTATCTGCCAAGGCAATAGTTTCTTTTTCATCTACTATAAGTCCGTTTCCGGCATGAACGACTATTCCTTCCAAACCGCTCTCATGAGCTCTTTCGACCGACTTTGGTCCGATAGTAGGCAAATCAATACGCATATCTTGTTGAGGTTTACGAAGTTTTACCAAAACACCACCACCGCCTTTGCGACGATAGTCTTTGCATCTTTTAATTAACTCGTCAGTTCCTTCTATACCCTCGACACCAAGGACAAGTCCATGTTGAACAACAACAGCCTGACCAATATCAAGTCTGCCTAATTCAAAAGCGGCTTCGACACCTCGTTTAATATCAACCATATGTTCTTTTGACGGAGTTTTTTTGGTCAATACACCTTCTTTTATCAACAAAGACGGCATAACTTCGTGAATACCTTTAACTTTCATTCCGTCTTTTTCAATTTCGTCAACAACAGCTCGCAAAAGTCCATCATCGCCCAATGCTTTAGCTCCCACTTTAGCAAAAAATGCTGTTGTCCGCAAATCAGGTACAATGTCGAAAATGCTTGGTCTTTTGATTGTACCAATCATAACCACATCTTCAACTTGTTCGTCCTTAAAAAATTTAAATCCGCTACCGGCTTGTCCGATACGAATCCATTTATGAGATATGTTTTTATGTTGTGAAAGCAAATCTTTTTCAGCATTACCCTCGATAGCCATAACCGCAAAATCTTGATTTTGACGTATACATTCCTCTATTAACATTTTAGGAATACTGCCACCGCCGGCGATAATACCCAATTTGCGCTTTTTATCTGTCATTTTGTCTTTCCTGATATAAAAAACTTGATATATAAATTGTTAAACCAAAATATTAAAATAGCGGCAAAAGTAAAATATATATTTTAATATGCGACCATTCGATTTTGTTATTAACGCATCATATATCAAGCTTTGTAAAAATTGGTTTAATTTTTAGGCTAAACCAATTTTTGTTATTCAATCTTTATTATTCGGCTGTCATAATCTTACGACGACCTTCAAGACCTTCGGCAATAAATTTAATTTGCTCCATAACCAATTCATTGTCTTTAAATTTTTCTTTGGCTTTTTCGAGACGAATTTCCAAAGTATCTTCTTTACCCTTAAAGATATACATATAGGCACGAGTAACAGATTTTATAGTAGCTTCATCCATGCCACTACGCATCATACCGATACGATTTAAGCCACGTAATTTGCCACGATCACCGGTAACAATTCCGAAAGGAATAACATCGCGATCCACACCTACTACACCACCGATCATAGCTTTACGACCGATACGGCAGAACTGATGAACAGCACTATTGCCTCCCAAAATTACACCATCACCTAAACGAACGTGGCCACCAATTACGGCGTTGTTGGTCATAATTACATGATTACCGACGACACAGTCGTGAGCAATATGCGAGTTGACCATCAACATACAATCATCACCAAGAATAGTCGTTTTTTGTTCTTTTGGTGTGCCTGCATGAATAGTTACGTTTTCTCTGATTACGTTGTTTTTACCAATAATCACCTTGGCTCCTTCGACAAACTCGTTACCATGGTCTTGCGGACCTGTGCCCAAACAAGCTCCGGGGAATACAACAGTACCTTCGCCGATAGTAGTATCTCCATATACGGTAACTCGAGCCAATAATTTTACATTTTCGCCGATTTTTGCTTGTGAACTAATCCAACAGAATGGTCCGATTTCGGCTGTTGCGGCAATTTGAGCTCCATCTTCGACAACAGCACTTGGGTGAATATTAGCCATAAATATATAAGTCCTTCTTAATTAAAAATTTTAATATCTATTTTGGACTTTATTAGATTATTTCCATTAAAGCAAAACACAAAAAAATACCAATTGTTACAATCGGTATTTTCATTTATTTTCAATATATTACTACAATTTTAAGCTTGTTAAAAAAATCCCCGTTTTGTTACAAACGGGGATTTTTTTATTTGGTTATCATTGCGGTTAGCTCGGCTTCGCAACATAGGGTATCACCAATATAGGCTTTACCCTCAAAGACGAATACATTTGCTCTGCCTTTTATCTTTTTAACATGCATTTTTAACAATGTGTCCGGCACAACAGGATGACGGAATTTTACATTATTTATTGACATAAAAAAGACACCTCTTTTATTATCTTTATAATCAGGCAAATTCTCAATTGCCACACAACCGGCGACTTGTGCCATTGCCTCAACTTGAATCACTCCCGGCATAATCGGATTACCCGGAAAATGACCTTTGAAGAAATCCATATCCATAGTAATATTTTTGTATCCGATACCTTCTACACCATCTTCGATAATTTCCATTTTTTCTACAAATAAAAACGGATCGCGATGAGGTAAAATTTCTTTTATTTGTTCTTCATTATATGTTTTTACCATTTTTTATTTACCTTTATTTTTTCCACAATTTTTGAACACAGGCTGTTTGTTTCATAAAGTCTCTGAAACCGATTGCCGGTGATCCCATCAATGATGCTCCGGGTTCTACGTCCCTCATTACACCGGATTGTGCACCGATTTGAGCCATTGAGCCAATGTTTAAGTGGTCGGCAAATCCCACTTGGCCTCCGACTACAACATAGTCACCAAAGGTACAACTTCCGGCAACGCCGACTTGAGCGACTAATATGCAGCCACGTCCTAATACGTCATTATGAGCAACTTGAACAAGGTTATCTATTCTGACACCATCGCCAATAATCGTGTCGTCTAAAGCACCTCTGTCAACACAAGTATTTGCTCCGATTTCGACATCGTTTCCGATGATAACTCTACCTAATTGGGGTACCCTTTTGTGAACACCGTTTGTGGTCTTAAAACCAAATCCGTCCCATCCGATGCGAGCTCCACCATATATATATACATTGTTGCCGATAATTGCATGCATAATATTGGCACAAGCACCAATACGACAATTGTTACCCAACTCGCAACCGTCGGCAATTACACAATTTGCTTCCAAACGGCAATTATCACCGATAACAACATTCTCACCTATAACCACTCCTTCGCCGATATAGCAATTTTGACCGATTTTGGCGGTAGGTGCGATTTTGGCGCTTTCGCAAATTTTGGGTTCAGGCAAAACTTCACTATACATGGCATAGTTTAATTTTACAAAACTGTCATGCGGATTTTCACTGACCAAAACTATTACATCTTCGGGCATCAAAGAAACAAAATCTTTGGCTGTTACACAAGCAGTTGTTTTTATTGTTGATGCCATATCTTTTTTCTTTTTATCAAAGAAAAAAGATATTTCACCTTCGCTACCGTTATATATGGAAGCCATATCTTTTATCATAACATCTGCTTTGGATGCATCAAGCAGTTCACAAGAACAAATTTCACAAATCTGTTTTAGCGAAAACGGTCCGTTATTTTTATAAAATCTGCTATCAACCATATATTACCTCCTTACAGACGAGTACCAAAGTTCAAACGGAATACTTCGGTTTCATCAAAGTCTTCTTTAACAACAGGGAAACCGAAATCAATATCAATTTGTCCCATAGGCGACAACCATTGAAAACCGAAACCGACTGATACACGAGGCGTATCCGAGTAATAGACTTCGTCCAAATTCAAATTATCCGGCTTACCTAACATACCGACATCCGTAAAGATGTGAGCAGAGATACCCATCTCATCTAGTCCTATCGGGAAACCGAATTCGGCACCGGAATATACCATCCAGTTACCGCCTAATGCATCCTTGGTATATTTATCTCTGGCACCGATACCGCCGGCTTCGAAACCGCGCATTGTGTATCCGCCCAAGAAGTAGCGATTTGAAAGTCTTACCGTTTCATCGCCATATCCTTCAATCATACCGGCATTTGCAAAAAGTTTGAATGTGTAATAATCAGCAAAGGTCTTATATAAATAGGCCTTTGAATCTACTTTTACATACTTTTCATTACCACCAAAACCGGCAACATCCGAACCTAAAGACAGGAAATAACCGTTTCTGGTAAACATTACACTATCACGTTTGTCATACACAAATGTGGTACCGACTGATGAGTTGGTGTATTTGCCGATTTCTTCTTTAATATATTTAGAAGCCTCACTGCCTACATCAGTAATTTCATCTTGTTTTAAGGTGTAACGTAATTGTTGCGAAAAGTCATCGGTATAATTCCAACCTGTACGTAAACGACCGCCTGTTACCTGACTGTCATATGAACTTTCGTCTTGATAGTCTTGACGAGAGTGGAATAAATCAATGCCGGCACGTAAACGACGACCTAAAAAATAAGGCTCGGTAAAGCTTATATCAAAATCTTGTGATTTTTGCGAAACAGCTACATCAAAACCAAGTCTTTGTCCCAAACCTCTAAAGTTGTTTTCGGTAACACCTGTTCTGACTAAGGCTCCGTTAACGGTTGAAAATCCGATGCCGACATTAAAATAGCCGGTAGATTTTTCTTTAACTTCGACATTTAAGTCAGCCTTGTTGTTGTCCTTCGGTTCGGTAGTGATGTTAACCGTTTCAAAGTAATCCAAATTTTCGACGTTACGACGAGAATCTTTAATCTTTGATGCATTGAACGCATCTCCTTCGTTAATACGTAATTCGCGACGAATAACCTTGTCATGAGTACGGTTATTTCCGGTAATGTTAATTCTGTCTACAAAGAAACGTGTTCCTTCTTTGATACGAAATTTAATATCGGCTTCGCCGGTAGCCGTATCTTTAATAATATCCGGTTCAACTTCGGCAAAAGCATAGCCTTTTCTGCCTAGCTCATCGGTTATTTTGGTTACTGATTTATCAATATCGTTAGAATTATATCTGTCACCTTTTTCTACTTCTAAGAAAGAGATATAATCATCAGAATTTACATCGGCAATTTCGGATATTATATCAACATTACGAATATTATATTTAGCACCTTCATCTACTACAAAAGTAACCGTAAATGATTTTTTATCAGGGCTCAGTTCAGCAACTGCCGAAACAACTTTGAAATCAGCATACCCTTTTTTCAAATAAAAACGACGCAACAATTCTTTGTCATAATTCGTTTTTTCGGCATCATAGCTTTCAGATGAAGAAAAAATTCTGTACCATCTGCTTTCTTTACTCATAAGCACTTCCTGCAATTCTTTTGACGAATAATGCTCATTACCGATAAAGTTTATCTTATCTATAACTGCCAGAGGTCCTTCATCAATATTAAATATCAAATCAACTCTGTTTTGATCCCGACGAATAATTTCAGGATTAACAACCGTCGCATAGCGTCCGCTTCTTTTATAGACTTCCAAAATACGACGAACATCATCTTGAACTTTTGCTCTTGAGTATGTAGAACGTGGGGCTAATCTTATCTCACTTTCGAGCATTTTATCATCGAGTTTGTCGTTTCCGTCAAATAGAACCTCGGATATGACCGGATTTTCCGAAACTTTTATGTGCATTGTATTATCGGCCATTTTAATGGCAACATCTTCAAACAAACCCGTTGAGTACAAAGTTTTTAAAGCTTTGTTTATTTCATCGTCATTGGTAATTTTAGACTTTTTAATGTCGATGTAAGACTTTACCGTTTCAGGTTCTACTCTTTCAAGTCCGTGTATTTTTATATCCTTTACCAAAACATCTCCGGCAAAAACACTTGTTGATGCCAATAAAGAAAATGCAAAAGTTCCTAAAGTTATTTTTTTCATTTTATAAACCCCACTTTAATTTTTATGAGAACCAACGATTAAATAATCTTGCAAAATCGTTGTAAGTTGCGAGAACCATTAACGCTATCAGTAAAAAGAATCCGAATTTAAAAATGTATTCTTTAGCTTGTTCGTTAATTTCGCGACGCAATATTATTTCTATCAGATAAATTACGACATGCCCGCCATCTAACATCGGTATCGGGAACAAGTTGATTAAACCTAAATTGATAGAGAGTAATGCCATAAATACCAAGAAATCTATCCACGAACTTGTCTTGGTAATATCACCGCTCATCTCGGCAATACGAACTATACCACCAAGTTCATCGGTATTTCTTTTTCCGGTAATCATCTGACCGACACCGCGTAAGGTTACTGCGGAAATATTATAACATTCAACAAAAGCTTCTTTAACCGCTTCAAAGAAGGTCATTTTTGTCGGCGAAAATTCTATTTCGGTAACGGATGTTACACCTAACATCGGTTTTTTAGATTGCTCTTTGTTTTCACCGACAACAACAGGTGCTAATTTTACATTGAGTTTAAGCTCTTTTTTACCACGCATCAAAACGAGTTTTACTTCTCCTGATGTTGACATTTCTATTTCTTGGCGAAACTCGTTAAATGATTTTACTTTTCGTCCGTCAACCGATACGATTTTATCCTTTGCCTTTATACCGGCTTTGGCTGCAGGCGAATTTTCGATTACAGAACCTATAACCGGTGGAAATTCCATTTTACCAAAGGTAGTGAATATGCAAGCAAAAACCACCACCGCAAAAAGATAGTTAAATGCAGGACCACCGATAACAATGGCCAGTTTTTTGAAAGGATTTTGAAATGCAAATGCATATTTTTTATCTTCTTCAGATAATTCTGAGCTATCGTTGCCGGATGACGCAGCATCGGTATCACCCAAAAATTTGCAATACCCGCCCAAAGGAACAGCGGATACTTTCCATAACGTTCCGGAGGAATCGGTTTTACCCCACAACATTTTGCCGAAACCTATTGAAAATTCGGCAACTTTTACACCTGTGATTTTGGCAATAATATAGTGACCAAACTCGTGTACAAAAACAAGTACACCAAGTAAAAATAAAAACGGCACGACATAATAAATTATATTAACAATAAAATCCATAAAAGACTCCTTATTTTACAATTTTTGCTAAATTAGCGAGCATTAAATAAGCAAAAGGAGCTGCAAAAATCAATCCGTCGATACGATCAAAAATACCGCCATGTCCCGGAATTAAATTGCTTGAATCTTTAATATCCAAACGCCTTTTGATATATGATTCTATTAAATCACCTACTTGCGCAATAGCTGCAATTATTCCGGCCATAATCAAGTAATAAGCACTAACCTGCGGGCTTACTTTGAATAATACCATTACACCATAACTTACAGCAACGGCTAACAATATTCCGCCAAGCAGACCTGACCATGTTTTGTTCGGCGAAATCTTTGGTGCAAGCTTAGGACCTTTAACGGTTGAGCCGACAAGATATCCGCCGATATCAACACCCCAAACGACAAACATAAACCACAATACGATGTACGGACCATAAGCAGAATAAATTGAGACTATTGAACCGATACCGCATGCAATGTAGGGAACGCCCAAGAGAAGAAGTTTTCGATTGTCCTCCCCCTTTGATTTGCAAAAAGCTACGGTAAAAGCAACAACCATAACAAGTGCCGGTATAATTATCGGATTCATTAAAACGGCTACCATAGCAACAAAAAAGTAATTCATTGCATAAAATGTCGGACGAGAGTTAGGAACCATACTTGCCCATTCCCATGACAGCAATGCCGCACCTAAAAGAGCAAGCAAATACAATGTCGGATATCCGAAAATTATACACGCTATCACCACCGGTATCAGAACTAATGATGTTGCTACTCGTTTTAAAAACGAATTTAATTTAGATTTTGAATTATCTTTAGCTTTAGACTTTACCATAACGTCTCTCCCTTGAATTGAAATCATTGATGATTTCTTTTAGTTCGGCCACCGTAAAATCGGGCCACAATGTTTTTGTGAAAAATAATTCGCTGTATGCCAATTGCCACAGCAAATAGTTGCTGATGCGTTGTTCACCGCTTGTGCGAATTACCAAATCAGGATCGGGAATATTGCGAGTATATAACATTGAAGAAAAAAGATTTTCATCAATATCTTCAACCAGAATATCACCCTTTGCAACTGATGATGAAACTTTCTTTACCGCAGACAATATTTCGGCACGCGACCCATAACTTAATGCTACGATAAAAGTAAACTTGTCATTTCCCGATGTCTTGTTTTCGATGTTTTCCATTTGAGCAACGATATCATCATCAAGCATATTTCGCTCTCCGATAAATAAAATTCTGCCACCTTGTTTATTGATTTCATCAAATTCACTCTTCAGGTAATGACGCAAGAGATCCATAAGATAATCAACTTCGCTCTTATCTCTTTTCCAGTTTTCGGTAGAAAAGGCATAGACGGTCATATATTTTATTCCCATCTCCGATGCTCCTTTGACAATTTCTTGCAAAGTTTCGGCACCTTTTTTATGACCGGCCGAACGCGGAAGATTGCGCTTTTTTGCCCACCTTCCGTTACCGTCCATAATAATGGCAATATGTTCTAATTCGTTACTCACTTAAACCGTACCATATCTTATACTTGAAGAATATCTTTTTCCTTTTGAGCCAACATTTCATCAACTTTTTTGGTTGCTTCGTCGGTCAATTTTTGGATTTCCGTTTCATATCTTTTCTCGTCATCTTCGGAAATTGCATTGTCTTTTTTTAACTTTTTAACTTCATCTAAAGCATCGCGACGAATATTACGAACCGCAACTTTTGCATTTTCGGAATATTTACCGGCAACCTTCGATAACTCACGACGACGTTCTTCCGAAAGCGGAGGAATCGGGATACGAATTAGTTGACCGTCAGATGAAGGATTTAGTCCTAAATCAGATTCCATAATTGCTTTTTCAACAGACTTTGCCAAACCTCTATCCCAAACACTTACCGATAATGTGCGAGCATCAGGAACCGAAATCGTGCCTACCTGCGCTAAGGGGGTCATCGAACCATAGGCTTCGACCATAATACCATCAAGCAAGCTGATGTGAGCGCGACCGGCACGTAAAGAACCAAATTCGCCTTTTAAGGACTCCAGTGTTTTATCCATACGGGTTTTAGTATTGTTTTTTATCTCTGAAAAATCAGTCATTTTTTACCTCGTTAATTTTTGATAATTGTATACACGCCTTTTCCCCGCACGATATTTTCCAAGGAATCTTTTTCATGCTGAGAAAAGACAATAATCGGTATGTTATTTTCTTTTGCCAAAGCAACGGCTGTCATATCCATAACCTTGAGTTGTTTCTGAATAACATCGTCATAACTTATTTCTTCATAACGAACAGCATCGGCGTTTGTTTTAGGGTCTGCCGAATACACTCCGTCAACCTGTGTTGATTTTAAAACCGCGTCGCATTGCATTTCAGATGCACGCAAAACAGCTCCTGTGTCTGTAGTAAAATAAGGATTTCCGGTACCGCCGGCAAAAATAACCACACGTTTCTTTTCCAAATGACGCATAGCTTTTCGATACATATAATTTTCACACACCTGAGGAACACTTAAACCGGAAGATACGCGAGCGGAAACGCCATTTTCCTCCAACGCGTTTTGCAAACAAAGCGCATTCATCAAAGTTGCCAACATGCCAACCTGATCAGCAACGGTTCGGTTCATTCCTTTGGCTGCACCTTTTGCTCCGCGAAAGATATTCCCGCCACCGACAACGATACAAATTTCGACACCGGAATCGACGATGTTTTTTATTTGTATTGCTAAAGA
Source organism: Alphaproteobacteria bacterium (assembly GCA_017501665.1). Classification (GTDB taxonomy): domain Bacteria; phylum Pseudomonadota; class Alphaproteobacteria; order RF32; family CAG-239; genus CAZU01. The sequence goes on from JAFVWM010000032.1 coordinate 120,396, forward strand.
TTGTAACACCTTAGGAGATATTCCGAACTTTTCATCGCCCATTAAACCTTCGCCCGAAAGTTTAAGCAATACCCTTTTGTATTTTATTTTCATTATAAACTCTTATGCATAAGTTATCATGATGACTTATATTAACGAATAGAATCGCTTTGTCATCAAATTTTTTCATTTGCTTAACAACCTATTGCAAAAAGGTTGCCAAAAAGTGAATCATGAGTTAGTAATTAGCAAATAGTTTGAAAAATCTTATTTTTGGAGAGAAAAAATGTCTGATAGTATGTTGTTTACCTTATGGGGAATCGGAGGATACATTTTAGGATCAATTCCTTTCGGCTTAGTTTTATGTTATTTGGCCGGTTATGGTGACATCAGAAAAATCGGTTCAGGTAATATCGGTGCGACCAATGTTTTAAGAACGGGAAATAAATGGTTAGCCTTGCTTACAGTTATTTTAGATGCATCAAAAGCAGGTCTTATTGCTTGGTTGGCAATAAAATTTGTTGCCCAAACTCCGTTTGTTATAAAATCCATTTCAACCGACTTAAATATTGCCGTCGGATTATTTGCCGGATCGATGGCTATTATCGGACACAACTTTCCTATATGGTTAAAATTCAGGGGTGGTAAAGGCGTGGCTTCGGCGTTCGGTTTTTTACTTGCAACCAAACCTTTGATTGCTTTGAGTGTTTTCGGAATTTGGCTTATAACGGCATTTATTACACGTTATTCGTCTTTATCAGCCATTATTGCTGCTTTTTCGCTACCGATAATTACATATTTTTATGCCGAGCAAATATATGTTGTTTGTTATTCGGCTTTGGTTATTTTGGTATTAATAAGGCATCATGCAAATTTTGTGAGATTGTTCAAAGGACAAGAAAGCAAAATTTCTTTTAAGAAAAAGGCTTAGGTAAGTGGCAGAAAAAGAAGAAATTATATCGGTACTCCGACTTATAAATACCGACAGAATCGGACCGGTAAAATTTTATCAGTTAATCGAAGATTTCGGTTCACCCGATAAGGCTGTGACATATTTGGAAAAAAATGCAAAGCAAAAACCTTGGAGCATTGAAAATGCCAAAGCCGAAATAGAAAAGGCAAACAAACTCGGTATTAACATATTAATATACAGCGACAAAGAATATCCGCAAGCATTGCAAGGAGATAAAAACTCACCTCCTGTTTTGTATGTAAAAGGAGATATAAGCACCTTAAATTACGAAAAAGCGATTGCCATTGTCGGCGGAAGATCTGCTTCGATTACGGGAAGAAAAACCGCATCTAAAATTGCAATGGATTTGACGGAAGAAGGTGTTTGCGTCATTTCCGGTATGGCCAGAGGAATCGACACATCGGCGCATAAAGGTGCAATGTACGGACTTAACAAAAAAGGAAAAACAATTGCTGTTTTGGGCACGGGAATCGACATTGTTTATCCGCCCGAAAACAAAGAAGTATACGAACAAATTGCAAAACAAGGATGTGTTATATCCGAGTTTTTAATCGGTACCAAAGCCAACACATCAAACTTTCCGCGTCGAAACAGAACTGTTGCCGCTTTAAGCGGAGGAGTGTTAGTAGTTGAAGCCTCAAATAATTCCGGCTCATTGATTACCGCTCAATATGGTATAGATATGAAAAAAGTAATTTTTGCTGTTCCGGGAACACCCGGCGAATCGCGAACGCAAGGTTCAAACTCGCTTATAAAAAACGGTGCAATCTTGGTTGAAAGTGCTTCTGACATATTACCTTTTTTAAAAGGTAATAAAAAAGCAGAACAATCAAATTTAGAACAATACGTTCAAAAAAATCTTGTTTTTGAAAATAATGATGATAATTATATCGAGCATAAAAACACCCCCGAAACTTTGAGGGATTATTTGACTGTTGACGGGGTACATATTGATGAGCTTATACGTCTTACCGGCAAAACTGCCTCGGAGATTGCGATGGATATTATCGAGCTTGAATTAAGCGGTGTAGCCGAAAGACGTGCAGGAAACAAAATAGCATTAACGGGTGATAAATAAAATGAAATTAGTTATTGTGGAATCTCCGGCAAAAGCCAAAACAATCAACAAATATTTAGGAAAAGATTATCAGGTTTTAGCCTCGTTCGGTCATATCAGAGATTTGCCGAGCAAAGACGGATCGGTTGATCCAGATAATGATTTTGCAATGACTTGGGAATTAAGTACGGGTGGAAAAAAACGCCTTGCCGATATTATAAAAGCCTTAAAAGGCGCTGATACGTTAGTCCTCGCATCCGACCCTGATAGAGAGGGAGAAGCAATTGCATGGCACTTATTGGAAGAACTAAAACAAAAAAAAGCTCTAAAAGATAAAAAAATCGAACGTGTGGTATTTCACGAAATTACCAAATCGGCGGTGACTGAAGCTATTGCCAATCCGCGTCAAATTGACGATAATTTGGTATCGGCATATATGGGACGTCGCGCGTTAGACTATTTGGTGGGCTTTACCTTGTCGCCGGTATTGTGGCGCAAACTTCCGGGTTCGCGTTCAGCCGGTCGTGTACAATCAGTTGCTCTTCGTTTGATTTGCGAAAGAGAAAATGAAATTGAAAAATTTAAGGCTGAAGAATATTGGACAATTGATGCCGAACTTTTAACTGCCAAGAAAGCCTTAATCAAATCGCGTTTGATTGAATTAGACGGCAAAAAGTTGGAAAAATTTGACTTAAACAGCGAAGAAAAAGCCTTAGAGGCCAAAGCAAAAATTGAGGCACAAAATTTTGCCATATATAATATTGAGCGCAAAAAAGCCAATCGTTACCCTGCTCCGCCGTTTACAACTTCGACCTTACAACAAGAAGCCGCTCGTAAATTGAGATTTTCAGCAAAAAAGACAATGCAAATTGCTCAAAAGCTTTATGAAGATGGTCTTATTACCTATATGCGTACTGACGCGGTTAACCTTTCGGCTGATGCTATCAAATCTTGTCGTGAAGCTATTTTGAAATATTTTGGTGAGTCTTACTTACCTAAAGAGGCAAAAGAATATAAAACCAAGTCAAAAAATGCTCAAGAAGCTCACGAAGCTATTCGTCCGTCAGATGTGATGAATACTCCGAAAAAAATGGAAGTAAAACTTACAACTGATGAACACAAGCTTTATGAACTTATTTGGAAACGTACTGTTGCTTGTCAAATGAATCCGGCTATTTTGGACAAAGTAGTAATTGATTCAAAATCAGAAGATATGCAAATTTTGCTTCGTGCCAACGGTCAGGTTATCGAATTTGACGGTTTCTTAAAATTGTATCAAGAATCAAAAGATGACTCTGATGATGATGACGAAAACAGAATTTTGCCAAACGTCGAGCAAGGCGAAAAAGTCGATAAAGGCGAAATTACTGCCGAGCAACATTTTACTGTTCCGCCTCCGAGATTTACCGAAGCAAGTTTGGTAAAAAAACTCGAGGAGTTGGGTATCGGACGTCCGTCAACTTATGCTACCATTATCGCCGTATTGCAAGAACGCAAATATGTTCGAGTTGAAAAGTTGCGTTTTATACCGGAAGACAGAGGACGTATCGTTACGGTATTTTTGGAAAACTATTTCAAAAAATATGTTGAATATGATTTTACCGCGCAAATGGAAGAATTTTTGGATGATGTTTCTTCGGGGAATATGGAATGGAAAAAATTGTTAGAAGGTTTCTGGGTTAAATTTGCACGCAACGTTGAAGCGGTTAAACCTTTACAAGTATCCGAAGTTATTGAAAAAATTGACGAGATGTTGGCGCATCACCTTTTCCCTGTAAAAGAAGATGGAGCCGATCCGAGAGCTTGTCCCGATTGTGCAAACGGTCGTTTGAGCATAAAATTGGGCAAGTTCGGAGCATTTATCGGCTGTTCAAACTATCCTGAATGCAAATATACCAAACCTCTGGTTGATACATCTGACGAAGAAAGTGCCGACGCGCAAAAAATTAAAGAAACTGCCGACAAAGTTTTGGGCGAAATGAACGGTATGAGCATTTATTTGAAAAAAGGACCTTACGGTTTTTATGTTCAAATGGGTGAAGATCAAACGGCCACAACCGAAAAGCCCAAGCGTGCATCTTTGCCCAACGGTATTACTCCTGATGATATTACCATTGAGCAAGCAATCCGTTTGTTGAGTTTGCCGGTTGATTTGGGGGAAGGTGTGGAAGTAAATTCGGGCAAATTCGGACCGTATATCAAATGTGGCGGAAAATCGGTTTCATTGCGAGGAAACGATACAATCTTTAATATCAATTTGGAACGTGCTAAAGAACTTTTGGCCGGTGCCAAAGAAAAACCGACAGGCAAGTCTTTGGGAATCCATCCCAAAAACAAACAAGATATTGTTTTGATGATGGGCAGGTATGGTCCTTATTTAAAATGCGGTAAAAATAACTATGCTTTGCCGAAAGAAGTTTCCGGTCACGAACCGAGCTTAGATGAAGCAATTAAGATTATTGATGCGAAAAAATAGGGATAATTTTTTAAGTGTTTTTCTTATGTTACTTTTGCTTTATAATCAAAGACATATATTAAACTGTCATCGCTCCGAGGAGGTGGTTGTCATGCCTATTTTGTGCGGTAAGTTATTGTCATTCTTTGAGGTGCGCTGTGCGTCCGTGCGTAAAAAATAACTGTCATGCCTATTTTGTGAGTGATAAACGAACAAAATTCAAGGCATCTTCCTTGTTTTTATTAAAAAGTTGAAGATCGCTTGACCTCGTCGTACCTCCTCGGAGCGATGACAGTTTAAAATTGTTTTTTACTAAGTTGAAGATGCCTAACCTCGCTCATTACATTCGCTCAGGGCATGACATTATTGTTTTGTCGCACAAAAAAATAGCTTTTGACATTTCTTACTTATTCACTCACTCAGGCGATGACATTTTGTAAGTAGTCGGGATTGCCGCGTCGCGAATACGCATCGTAATGGCAAGGCTTTATTTTGTAATATTATACACTATTTTTTAACTATTAAAGTTTAAGGTTGGAGATAGTAAAAAATTTCATTTTTTGGTTTTGTCTAATTATCTTTATCTTTTGACAAAATTTTCTTGACAAAAAATTATGTGAATGCTAGGAAGATAAATGACATATGACCAAAAATTTAGATTAAGGAGAAAAAATAATGATAAAAGATATTTCTAAAGAAGATGCTCAAAAATTATATAATTCCGCATCAACTCATGTTACCGCCGGTGCCAATATGAAAAGAGTTGCAGAAGGTTATGCACATGATAATAAACAACAACCTAATAATATTACAAGAATAATCGCTTCACAAAAAGGAAAAGGTTCTAAATAAATTTAATTTGTGCCGTTTTTAAGGAGGGCATATGTCAATAGAAAAAATTTTAGTAGATAATTATACATTTTCATTAACAAAAGACGGTTGGTTAATTTCTTTAGAAATGGGCAACGATAATGTTAAAGATGCATTTTTATCTTATGACGGCAGAAACTGTGCCATTTTGACCGTTAATAATGAAAAAGCTTATTTGCTGACCAACATATCTTTGGATATCAGAGAAGAATTAAACAAAATGGATAAAGTTATCATTATTCATTTAGAAGATGGCGAAATAGCCAACGGATATGAAGTTGATATCAAACATGTTGAAGAAGTTCCGTATCCTGATACTTTTGTTGATGATATGTTGGCTGTTTTGGACGAAATCAAAAATGAAGTGAGCATTGAAAAGTTTGATGATATAATTGATAACTTGGTTGCTTATAACGAAAAAATGCAAAAAGATTTATATGCTTTGAAAGCATAATTAAAACCTTAATCTAAAATAAAACCCCGCCAATTTGACGGGGTTTTATCTTTTTCAAATATACCTAGTTTGCCGGAATAATACGCGATTGGCTGCCATAAAGCAAATAGCACTTTTGTCCCGGTTGCATATAAACATCGGTTCCTTGCGTAATAGTGCGCATTGCACCATTGTCAAGTTTTACAATATATTCAACACCTGTCTGTTTACTCAATTCATCTTCTGCAAAATCGCCAGCCAAAGCACCAAGAGCCGCACCGCCTAAAGCGCCCAAGACAGAACCTCGGCCATGACCGATAGTTGAGCCGGCAACACCTCCGCCGATAGCTCCAAGCAATGAGCCGGCAGAAGAATCTGATGACGAAACGTTTACCTGACGAACACTGACAACCGTGCAAGGCATAACTTGACCAACCGAACCGGTTGAAGATGTTGCATAGTGGTCAGAGTTAATATTAGCGGCACATGCTGATGTCAAAAGAGCCACACAAGCAGAATAAAACAACTTATTTTTCATATTTTCTTACCTATATTTACATTATTTAACTACTAAACAATTTAATCTGTAGAATATTTTTTGTCAATGCTAGACATTTTTATAAAACTGTAATAAACTCGCAAAAGTTTTATAATTTTAATAACTTTTTTTTGCTAACGGATTGATAAAATGTTAAAAAGAACCAAAATTGTTAAATTGCTTAATGCGGATAGTCCCATTGACGCGGTTTTAGTTAAAGGTTGGGTAAAAACCCGTCGTGATTCCAAAGATTTTTCTTTTATTGAAATTAACGACGGATCTTGCTTGAAAAATATTCAAGTTATCGCTAAAGACGATTTAGATAATTATGAAGATGTAAAAAAACTTACTACCGGTTCCTCGGTTGCCGTCAAAGGTGCTTTGGTCGAATCTCAAGGCGGAAACCAAAAATACGAGGTTGTGGCAAACGAAATTGAAATCTATTCCGTTGCGCCGGAAGATTATCCGTTACAAAAGAAAAAACACACCGATGAATATTTGCGTACAATCGCTCATTTGCGCCCTCGTTCCAATAAGTACGGCGCAGCTTTCAGAGTTCGCTCGGAACTTTCTTTTGCTATTCATAAGTTTTTTAATGAACGCGGTTTTCGTTATGTCCACACTCCGATTATTACCGGTTCGGACTGTGAAGGTGCCGGCGAAATGTTCCAGGTTACTACTTTGGATATGAGCAATCCTCCAAGAACTCCTGACGGCAAAATTGATTATAGCCAAGACTTTTTCGGCAAAGAAGCCCACTTGACCGTATCGGGACAGCTAAATGGTGAGATGTATGCTTGTGCTTTGGGTGATATTTATACTTTTGGTCCGACATTCAGAGCAGAAAATTCTAATACAACCCGTCATGCTGCGGAATTTTGGATGATTGAGCCGGAAATGGCCTTTGCCGATATTTTTGATGATATGGATTTGGCCGAAGATATGGTTAAGTATTGTATCAAGCACTTAAAGGATACTTGTGCGGAAGACTTGGCTTTGTTTGATAAGTTTGTTGAACCGGGGTTGCTCAATAAATTAGATAATGTATTGAATAGCGGTTTTGCACGCATTACATATACCGAAGCTATCGAAATTATGAAGGCTTCGGGACATAAATTTGAATATACGCCGGAGTTCGGAATCGATATGCAGACCGAACACGAACGTTATTTGGCTGAAGAACACTTTAAGCGTCCGGTTATCGTTCGCGATTATCCGAAAGAAATTAAGGCTTTTTATATGAGATTAAATGATGACAACCGAACTGTTGCAGCCATGGATGTTTTGGTTCCGGGAATCGGTGAACTTATCGGCGGTTCTCAACGTGAGGACAGACTTGATGTTTTAGTTAGGCGCATTGAAGAGACAGGTATGAAAGCCGAAGACTATGATTGGTATTTGGATTCACGAAAATATGGCAGTGTTCCTCATGCCGGTTTCGGGCTTGGCTTTGAAAGGATGATGATGTTTGTTACCGGAATCGGCAATATCAGAGATGTTTTACCCTTCCCTCGCACGCCTAAATCAATAAGTTTTTAAGGGTAAAAAAATGAAAAAATATCTGATAGCGTTAGTTGCTTTATTAACTTGTGTTCATCCTTGTTTTGCTGTTGAACAAACAGAAGATGATTATGAAGAAGTCGAACTTAATGCTTTCGGGTATCCTGACAAAAGCTTTGTAACAGTAATTGAAAACAAGCAGGTAAAATATAATATCAGATCAAAAGATAAACCGGCTTGTGAAGATGAAAAGCTTGCCGATATGGTTCGCGAAGTTGCCAAGCCTTTTATAGATTCTGATGCCGTTACCATCGTAAACAAAAGACGAAATATCTTAATTATAAAAAATATCGGCAATTTTAAGGACTTAAGCATTGATGAAGCTTATGCTTTGAAAAACAAAATTGTTAAGGCCAGATTGACTGAACTTAAAATTAATGAAAAACTCGGCAATGAAAACTTTAAAATATGCCAAAGTAATAATAAAATTTTGCATGATAAGCTTTATGTGCTGATGTATGATGACAATGACAATATAAAAGTTGAACTGTTGAATTTGGCAATAGATGATATCCCGTCTTTTTATTTTTATGATAAATAATATTGCAAAATAAAAACTTTTGAAATATCATTTATCTTCGACACCGAATTGAAATTTATAAGTAACGGCTTATATAAAAAAAGTGTTTTAATTCTTAATGAGGATGCTTAATTTATGATGGCTAATAACGGACTTGTGCTAAGGAAATGTAACTTACCTGCAGTTGTAAACGACAACTCGTTGGTGGCATATTTTGAAAAAATAAAGTCTTTTCCTGTCCTTAGTGAAGAACAAGAAACCAACCTTGTTATTGATTTGCAACAAAACGGCAATATGAATGCTGCTCAAATTTTAATTACGTCTCATTTGCGCTTGGCTGCTAAAATTGCAATGACATACAGATGTTATGGTTTGCCTTTGGCTGATATTATATCGGAAGCAAATCTCGGTTTAATGCAAGCTGTCAAAAAGTTTGATCTGTCTAAAAAGGTTAGACTTGCAACTTATGCCATTTGGTGGATTAAGGCTTCCATCAATGATTATATTTTGCGTTCTTGGTCTTTGGTTAAGATGGGTACCAGTGCCGCTCAGAAAAAGCTTTTTTATAATTTGAAAAGAATTAAAGCTCGTTTAGGTTTGTTTGATAATAAAGAGCTTACTCCTCATGAAGTAAAGACAATTGCTACCGAATTGGTTGTCGATGAGGCAGATGTTAAGGAAATGAATCGTCGATTAGGTGGCGATGCATCATTAAATGTTGCAGTCGGCGATGAAGATGATAGCGAAAAAATTGATTTTTTGGTTGATAGTTCGCAAAACATTGAAGAGAAATTGGCTGTTAAACAAGAGGCGGAATATCGTCGCATAATATTGAATAAATGTTTGAACGAACTTAATGAACGTGAACAGTTCATTATCAAAAAAAGAATGTTGACAAATGAGCCTATAACTCTTAATGAGGCCGGAGAAATTTTGGGCATTAGCCGAGAACGTGTTCGTCAAATTGAAGAAGTTGCTCTAAAAAAGCTTAAAAATGCAGTTTTGCTTGCAATGAACGAAAAAAAGTGATACAGTTAAATATACACTAAAGAAATAAACGGAGTCGTTATTATGCATGATCACGGACAAGAACATACCCTTAAAATGATGACAAGTGATGAACTTGCCTCTTGCGGTTGGTCTGTGCCTTCTTTTAAGCAACTTTCAGATAATATGGAAAAACGTTTAAAAAAAATACGCGGGGAAGAAGTCAATGATGAGAACTTTCTTTTGCGTCATAATTATACAAATAACTCAGTATATTGCAAAGCGTAAATTTATTGTACTTCAATCTGTTGCATCTTAACTAAAGATGCTTTTTTGTTTTTGAGAAAGACATTGACGGAAATAAATAATATCATAAAATCAAAATTAAACGCCCTTAGTGAATGTGGAGTTGAAGTATCATTGTTTGAATTAAAATTACTTATGGCTGATGCGCTTGATATCGACATAAATAATTTGCGCTTTTACAAAGACAGACCGACACAAGAACAAATTAATAAATTTGAAAAACATATAGAAATGAAAAAAAATTTTTGGCCGGTCGATAAAATATTGGGAAAAAAATCTTTTTATAAACTTGATTTTGAAGTTAATTGTGATGTGTTGTCACCAAGATTTGATACCGAAGTTTTGATTGATGAAACAACATCTCTTTTTGAAAAATCAAAAAAATTAGATATTTTGGAATTGGGCACTGGTTCGGGTTGTATTATAATATCCTTGCTCGATGAATATAAAAAAGCCAGTGGTGTCGGCATTGATATCTCTGCAAAAGCTTTGGAAATAACACAAAAAAATGCTATTAACAATAATGTTGCCGACAGATTAACTTTAGTAAATGCCAGTTGGTTTGATAATGATATTGAAAAAAAATTAAGTAAAAAGTTTGATATAATTATTTCTAACCCGCCGTATATTCCAAGTGATGATATAAAACATTTGGATAATGAAGTTAAAAATTTTGATCCTATGATTGCTCTTGACGGCGGTATTGATGGTTTACGCGATTATCGAAGAATATGCTTAATTGCTAGAACTCTGCTGAAAGAAGGCGGTTATTTAGTTTTTGAAATCGGCATAAATCAAGCAAACGACGTAAAAAAAATTGCCTCAGCCAATAATCTTTTACTTATAAAAATTGCTAAAGATTTGGGCGATATTGAACGTTGTGTAATATTGAAAAAATAATTTGATTTTATAAAATATTTTATTATTATGGGTTTTGTGTTTTGGTACCGTTTCAGATTAGGGTGCATTTAAGAAAAAAATCACGTTTTTATTTTGTTCATTTGACGCTTTTATTAAGTGTTGTTTTTATGGTAAGTTGTTTATGAAAAAAGTTAAATACAGAAATAATAATTATAACAGTCAAGTTTATTCTCTTAATTATAAATTCGACAGCATTTCTCCTGCCGGAAAATTTTGTGGTACAGCTCTTGATTTGATAAAAAGATATAATGAACTGGCTAAAGAGGCTCAAGCAAACGGAAATATTGTAGAAGCCGAGGTTTTTCGTCAGTATGCCGAACATTATCGTAAAATAATTACAGAAATAAATGAACGAAAAAATATAAGATTTAACACTAAAGACGTTCAACAAAACAATGAGGCATCTGAAACCATGACAAGTGATGATGCTGTTGAAAATAATACAACTCAAGATTCGGGGGAAGATAACAATGCCGAAAACGAATCTGTAGAAAACAAACCGGAAAATACTTTGGTCGAAACAAAAGTAAAAACACCTAAGAAATCTTTTAAGGTCATCGAGGTTTCTGAAAAAACTCAAAAAGTAAAAAAAGCAACGAAACCTCGTGCAAAGAAAGATGAAAATAATGCTGTTAATGATTAAAGGATGATAAACTGATGTTTTTTGTAGCATTTTTTATTATTGCCCTTGCATGTACAATAATTAGTATTAAGACTCTTATCGGCTATTCTGATTTTAAGTTTGTGTATAAGTTGTTAATCGGGATAATTATTGCTCTAGGCTGGTTCGGTGCTTTTATTATAAAAGTTCTTAAGCTTAATACCATTCTCAGTGACAATGTGTATTCCGTTCTTTCAACATCCTTATATACCCTTATGGGCTTTGTGGTTATTCTATTTATTGTTTTGTTATTACGTGATATTGTTTGGTATATTCTATACTATTCACTAAAATTGCTTAAATTTAATGTAATGCATATGGATCCACAAAACTTGTCTTTGCTCAACAAAGCAAATTTAATTGTTGTATTTGTGGCTCTATTAATCAGTTCTTATGCTATTTTTGAAGGAAATAAAGTACCCGAGATAATAAACGAAACCGTTAAGTCCGATAAAATATCTCGTAATCTTCGCATTGTTCAGATAAGCGATCTACATATAACTCGTGCTACATCTGATAACAGAATATTATCAATTGTTGATACTGTTAACAATCTTAATGCTGATGTTATTGTGTTAACCGGCGACATTATTGATGATGATATTGAAAAAGTACAAAGTAAAATTGCCATTTTATCTACTTTAAGTGCACCATATGGTGTGTTTTCAGTTATGGGTAATCATGAGTTTTATAACAATGTTTATGAGGCTAAAAAGGTTTTGGAACAAAATGGCATTAAATTCTTGTTTAACGGCGGAACATTCGTAGCAAACAGTAATATTTATATTACAGGAATTCCGGATTTTTCAACCATGTTTGAACGTATAAATTTGTGGCGTTCCATTAAGGATACAAAAAAAGAAGATTTTAAGGTTTTGTTGTCTCATCAGCCGATTATCATTAACTCACTTAATAAAAGCTTATATGATATAGTTTTATCAGGTCACACTCATGGAGGGCAAATCTTCCCGTTGCATTTATTTGTAAAAAAGGCGAATCAATATTTGGCCGGAAGATATAATGTAAACGGTATAGAACTTTTTGTGTCTCGCGGTGCCGGCACATGGGGACCTCCGATGCGCCTACTTGCTCCATCGGACATAATTGTAATAGATTTATTAAAAAAATAACTTTAAGTACTTGATTTAAATACTCCTTGTTTCCTATATTATAAATATAAACAAGGAGTTTTTTTATTATGGATTTCGAAAAACTGACATACAAATCAAAAGATGTTATCGAGGCTGTGGTCAATTTGGCCGTTGCCAATAAAAACCAATATATCACACCTCTACATTTACTAAATGTTTTGCTTAACGGCAAAAATGAACTTATCCTTAACCTTATTGCGCAAGCCGGTGGCGACATTGTTCAAATAAGGGACAAAATGGACAAAGCTTTTGCAAAATTGCCTACTGTTGGCGGAAGCGCTGTTCAAACATTAATGAGCCAAGACTTTACAGCTTTGATGATGGAAGCTGAAAAATTGGCTGACAAGGCTAATGATAAATATGTCACTATTGAACGCTTATTACAAGCTTTGGCTACAACTTCCGGTAATGAAGCATATAATATTTTGTCATCGTCAGGTGTTGATGCCATTAAACTTAACCAAGCAATCAATAACTATCGAAAAGGACGCTTGGCCGATAATGAAACATCGGAAGACAATTTTGAGGCTTTGAAAAAGTTTACCATAAATATAACTCAAAAAGCAAAAGAAGGAAAGATAGACCCGGTAATCGGCAGAGAACAAGAAATCAGGCGAGCTATCCAAGTGTTATCGCGTCGCACTAAGAATAACCCTCTTCTTATCGGAGAACCAGGTGTCGGTAAAACAGCCATTGTTGAAGGTATGGCTATCAGAATAGTTAATAATGATGTTCCTGAGAGTTTGAAAGGGAAGCAACTTTTAGCCCTTGATTTGGGAGCATTAATTGCCGGTGCAAAATTCAGAGGCGAATTTGAAGAAAGACTTAAAGCAGTATTAAAAGATATTGAAACTTCAAATGGAGAAATAATTTTATTTATAGATGAAATGCATACATTAGTTGGTGCCGGTGCAACCGAAGGAGCAATGGATGCTTCTAACCTTCTTAAACCGGCTCTGGCTCGTGGTGAACTTCACTGTATGGGAGCAACAACAATAAATGAATATAAAAAATATGTTGAAAAAGATGCGGCTCTTGCCCGACGTTTTCAAGAAATATATGTTGCTGAGCCCAGCGTTGAGGACACTATTTCAATTTTACGCGGTATCAAAGAAAAGTTTGAGCTACACCATGGTGTCAAAATTTCTGATAGTGCTTTAATTGCGGCTGCCAGTCTTTCGAATCGTTATATTACTGACAGATTTTTGCCTGATAAAGCTATTGATTTGATGGATGAGGCGGCTTCGGCTTTGCGAATGTCTATCGATTCAAAGCCGGAAGAATTGGATGAGCTTGACCGACGCGTTTTGCAACTTAAAATCGAGCGTGAAGGTTTGAAAAAAGAAAAAGATTCAAAATCAAAAGAACGTTTAGAACTTATCAATTATGAAATAAATGCTCTTGAGGCTAAAGCAAAAATCTTGGAAGAAAAATGGCGTGAAGATAAAAAAGGATTGGCTGATTATACTGTTTTGAAAGACAAATTGGACAAAGCTCGTAATGAAGCCGAAATTGCCAAACGCGAAGGAAAATTGGAAAGAGCAAGCGAACTTCAGTATAGTATTATTCCGGACTTAGAAAGACAGATAAGCCAAAATGAAAACAACGAAGGTAAAGATAATAGTTTCAGCGAAACTGTTGATGAAGAAAATATTGCTAATGTTGTTTCAAAACGAACAGGTATTCCCGTTGACAAAATGCTTAGTACCGAAAAAGAAAAACTTTTAAATATGGAAAGTTTTTTAAGTAAACGTGTTATAGGTCAAAAAGAGGCTATCTCTGCTATTTCTAATGCTATTCGTCGTTCACGTGCCGGAATTTCCGATGCATCACAACCTATCGGGTCATTCTTGTTCTTAGGTCCGACCGGTGTAGGTAAAACAGAACTAAGTAAAGCCGTTGCTGAATTTTTGTTTAATGACGAAAAAGCAATTTTACGCGTTGATATGTCAGAATATATGGAAAAACATTCGGTAGCCAGACTTATCGGCTCACCTCCAGGGTATGTCGGATATGACGAAGGAGGATTTTTAACCGAAGCTGTTCGTCGCCGTCCATATCAAGTAATTTTATTTGATGAAATCGAAAAAGCCCATCCCGATGTGTTTAATATCTTACTTCAGGTACTTGATGACGGAAGATTAACCGATGGCAAAGGACGTACTGTTGACTTTAAGAACACTCTGATAATTATGACATCTAACTTAGGTGCCGAAATTTTGAATAATGCAATCAGTATTGATGACGGTAAAAAAATAAGAACTCAAGTTATGGATATTGTAAAAGCATCGTTCAGACCTGAATTTATCAACCGAATTGATGAGATAACAATTTTCCATAAGTTGGATAAGTCAAACATCAAAGATATTGCCAAAATTCAAATTGAGCTTATTGAGAAAAGACTTGCTGCGCACAATATTAAACTCAATGTTCATGACACGGCTTTTGTTTGGATTGTAAACAACGGTTATGATCCGGTGTATGGTGCCAGACCACTAAAACGTTTATTAAAAAACAATATCGAAAATAAATTAGCAATAAAAATATTAAACGGCGAAATTTGTGATAATGATCAAGCCGATATTATTGTTTTGAGTGGAGGTTTAGAGATTGTAAAATCGAAAGAAAACAGAAAAGAGTAGAAAAAAATCGCCCAAACGGGCGATTTTTTCTATACTAATTTTTCCATCAATGTCTTTGGAATGCGAACAGGTTTTTTAGTAACTAGTGATATGTGTGCTGCTTTGATATCAATAGCAACCAAAACATCATTTCCGCGTCTTACTTCTTGATGCATGGTGGCGGTTACACCTCCAAGATTAGTAATACGACAACTTACAATTAATTCATCATCTAAAACTGCCGGTGCCATATAATCAGCTTCACAATGTCTTACCACCCATGCTGTTTTTTCAGGTGATGTTAAATCATCTTGTTGTCTGGCACCTAGTGAGCGAATAAATTCAGTACGACATCTTTCGGCAAATTTTAGGTAATTTGCATAATAAACAATGCCACCGGCATCGGTATCTTCGTAATATACTCTTACCGGAAATAAAAACTCTTTATCAACTAATTCGCCTTGAGCCGGCGATACAGATTTTACTATCATTTTTTTTAACCTTCCAATAAATCCATCTGCGGATTATATTTTTCTTTTTTTAGAGAGGGAACACCAAGATATTTGCAACCCAAATCAGAAATAACTCGACCGCGAGGAGTTCTTTGTAAAAATCCTAATTTAAGTAAAAACGGTTCGATAACTTCTTCTATGGTATCTCGTTCTTCGGAGAGTGCTGCGGCTAAAGTATCGGCTCCGACCGGACCACCGCCATAATTTTGTAAAATACAATTTAGATATCTTCTGTCGAAAGCATCTAAGCCATAGTCATCAACATCGAGTCTTTTTAATGCGCCATCAGCAATTTTATTATCAACTTCCTGTGCGCCGCAAACCGCGCCAAAATCACGAACACGACGAAGTAATCTTCCGGCAACACGAGGTGTTCCACGGGAACGTTTGGCAATTTCTAATGCGCCGGTTTCTGATAAAGGCATATCTAACAACCTTGCACCGCGAAGCACAATTTTTTTCAAATCTTCAGGCGAATAAAAATCCAATCGTAAAGGAATACCAAATCTTTCACGAAGCGGTGTTGACAACATTCCCGAACGAGTAGTAGCACCGACCAAGGTAAAAGGTTGCAAATCTATTCTGACCGAGCGGGCGGACGGTCCCTCGCCGATAATCAAATCAAGCTGAAAGTCTTCCATAGCCGAATATAAGACTTCTTCAATTGCCGGATTTAAGCGATGAATTTCATCGATAAATAAAACATCGTTACGTTCTAAATTAGTCAAAATAGCGGCCAAATCACCTGATTTTGAAATCATCGGAGCAGAGGTTGCCCTAAAACCGACACCCAATTCTTTGGCTACAATTGAAGCAAGCGTAGTTTTACCTAATCCGGGAGGACCAAATAGTAGCACATGGTCAAGAGCATCTCCTCTGGCTTTGGCGGCATCAATAAAAACTTTTAGGTTTTCACAAACATGAGTTTGTCCGACAAAATCGCTCAAAGCTTGAGGGCGCAAATTTATCGGCATATTAGATGTATTTTCGTCTTCTGTTTGTTTTTGCGGACTGACTAATCTTTCATCAATCATCTTGTTTGCTCCTTAGCAAATTCTTTTAAGGATAAACGAATAATTTCGCTCATATCGGCATTTTCATTTTTGCTCAACACCAAATTGACCACTCTATACGCTTCTATTCGTTGATAACCCAAATTTACCAAAGCCGAAATTGCGTCTTCCATCTTGGTCGGATCGGCATCACGAGATATCAAATTATCTTCATATTCCAAAACTTCGCCGGTTGCGGTGTCGATATTCAAGGATTGATTTATATCTTTAGAAATATTAGCCATTGGTACCGAAACAATTTTATCTTTAAGTTCTGTAACTATACGAGCTGCCAATTTTGGGCCAACACCATTTGCTCTGGCAAACGAAGATTTATCTTGGGCAGCAACAGCCTGAGCCAATTGATTGGGAGTCAATACCGACATAATACTTAGACAAACTTTAGCTCCGACGCCTTGAACCTTTGTCAAAGTGTTAAACCATTCTTTTTCTAATGCGTCCGCAAAACCAAACAAAGAAATGCTGTCTTCTCTGACAACTGTTTCAATCATCAATGATGCTGTTGAATTCAAAGCTAATTTTCCCAGTGTTTTAGCAGAAGCATACACTAAGTAGCCCACACCATTAACATCTATAATGCAGTAATCTTCGCCTATGGTATCAACAAGTCCTCGTAACTTTGCAATCATTTCTATTTTCCTTGTTTCAATTACTGTAATCAGCCTACAAAATAAACAATTCAGTTGCAAGATTTTTTTCAAAATTTAGAACAAAAAACGAACTTTACAAGTCTATTTTTTCTTGTTTTAAGTAATTTTCTAAATATGTATTCCACTCAGGCACATCATTTTCATCAAAATAACCTCGTAAAAATTCAACCATTCTGCCTAATCTTATTTTAGCCATTTGGCGTCCTTCCTCAGTCATCATAAGGTTGCCTAAACGCAATGTCTTTTCAAAAAAATGATTGATACAATTATCGCTCTTTCTATCGCGTGATTTATATCTTTCGGCACTCATGTTTATCTCGGGCCACTCGTTTTTATCAAACACAGGTGTACCATATTTTTGACAACGTGAAAACGCATAGTTTAAGGTTCTGATAATTCCGTTTATGCCGGTAGCATCTATCATATCGGCATCGGAAACTATCATTCCCTCTTTGCTTGTCGGCCTGATTCCTTTTAAAAATTTGGAATATCCCATTGAAGAAATAATATCACAAACTTTTTGCTTTGTTTTTTCATCAACACTGCATTCGTTCATTATTTTTTTGGCATTAGTAAGATTGTCACAAGCTTCTTGACCGAATAATTTGTAATCATCGGCATCGTGCAAAAGCGAGGCTAAAAGCACAATTTCTTTATCAATATCTGATAAATTTTGCATCAATTTTTGTGCAATTTGCGATACCCTTTCAACATGATCAAAACCATGTCCGCAACTATCCTGATTCATATGAGCCTTAACTTTTTCGTTTAATAAATTCCATTCTGTCATTATTTTTTTATCCCGTAAGCATTGCGATATTGAAAATGGCACAAAGCTATAGCCAGTGCATCTGATGAATCGTTATTTTTAGGTTTACATCCGGGGAGCAAAACTTTTACCATAGTCTCAACTTGGGCCTTTTCTGCTCTACCTACTCCGACAACAGCTTTTTTAACTTTGGTCGGTTCGTATTCCGTTACCGAAATTCCATATTGTGCCGGTGTCATAATAACTACACCTCGCGCCATTCCTAGTTTAATTGTAGATGTCGGATTGGAATTTAAGAACACTTGTTCAATAGAAGCTTCATCAGGCTTATATGCTTCTATAACTTCGCACAAAACTTTATTTATATTTTTTAATCTTTCTTCAATAGGTGCTTTGCTATCGGTCGGAATAAAACCATCGGCAATATATTTTACCCGATTGTTTTCAATCTCTATTATCCCCCATCCCGTTGATGATAAACTGGGATCCAAACCTAGAATACGCATTATAACCTCTTATCATTAAAAGTTGCTTTTTATTATAATTTAGAGATTTTATTTTGCAATAAGCTGATTAAAAAAAATCCCTCTTAATTAAGAGGGATTTTCTTCATCTTAAAGATTAGCAATTCGTGCTAGAGCTTCTTCAACTTTTGCTTTGTTTTCCAAAGCTTCGGTTTGACGTTTCTTTTCTTCTTCGACTACTTTTATCGGAGCTCGTTCAACAAAGTTAGGATTAGAAAGTTTTGAAGCATAACCGGCTAAGTTTTTATCCAATCCGGCTAATTCTTTTTGCAAGCGTTCACGCTCGGCCGAAAAATCAACAACACCTTTCAATGGAAGTAAAATTGTGCTTGATTGGCAAACTGTTTGAACCATATCAGGTGTAATTTCACCATTTAATGTTTCGATTGTTTCAAGTCTTGCCAGTGAGCAGATAATATTTGCAAAATCTTTGATGTAAATTGCAATTTTATTATTATCGTCTTTGATATAAGCTTTTAATTTTGCTCCTGCCGGCAAATTCATTTCCGCGCGCAAAGAACGAATAACCGTAATAACTTCAATAGCCCAGTCGATAGCTTCTTTTGCCTGATTGTCAACAACATCTTCTGTCGGCCATGTATGGTGCATTAACTCGACATCACGAGTTGCCAAATTATTCCAAAGCTGAGTTGTTATATATGGCATAAACGGATGTAAAACAACCAAAATTCTGTCCATAACCCAAGCAAATGTTGCTTTGGTTTCGGCTTTGGCTGTTTCATCTTCGCCATATAAAATCGGCTTAATCATTTCGATATACCAATCGCAGAAAGTACCCCAAACGAATTGGTAAATGCTGTTGGCTGAATCAGAAAAACGATAAGCATTAAGATTTTTTGTAACCTCTAAAGTAGCTTCTTTAGCTTTAGCTATAATCCATTTATTTACTGCCAAACTAACATTATCAGGGTTAAAATCAGCAACCGGTTTGGCTTCGTTCATTTCGCCAAAACGAGCAGCATTCCACAACTTTGTAGCAAAATTGCGATAGCCGGCAACACGTGCTTCACTCATATTGATATCGCGACCTTGAGTTTCCATGGCAGCCATAAAGAAACGCAAAGCATCGGCACCATATTTTTCGATTGTTTCTATCGGATCAACGGTGTTGTTCTTAGATTTTGACATCTTATGACCATGCTCATCACGAATAAGTCCATGCATATAACATTTTTTGAACGGAACTTTTTTCATCATATACATACTCATCATCATCATACGAGCAACCCAGAAGAATATAATATCAAAACCGGTTACCAAAACTGATGTCGGATAAAAAGTATCCAAAAATTCGGTCTTATCAGGCCAGCCGAGTGTTGAAAAAGCCCATAAACCTGATGAAAACCATGTATCCAAAACATCGGTTTCTCTGGTTAATTCTTCGTGTTTACCGTAGAATTTATCAGCCTCGGCTTGTGCTAACTCTTCATTTTCTTCGCAGAAAATATGTCCGTCCGGTCCGTACCAAATCGGCATTTGATGTCCCCACCAAAGTTGACGAGAAATACACCAAGGTTGGATATTGCGCATCCATTCAAAATATGTTTTCTCATAAGTTTTGGGAAGGAATTCCATCTCGCCTTCTTCAACAACTCTGATAGCTTCTTTTGCCAAAACCGGAGCGTCAACAAACCATTGGTCAGTCATCAAAGGTTCAATAATCACACCTGAGCGATCGCCATAAGGAATAACCATCGGGTGATCTTCAATCTTGTCCATAAGTCCCAATTCGCTCAATGCATCAATTGTTTTTTGGCGAGCTTCAAGAGTTGTTATCCCCTCATAAGGAGTATTTTCATTTAATGTTGCGTCGGGATTTAAGACATTTATCAATGGCAAATCATGACGTTTACCAACTTCAAAGTCATTAAAGTCATGTGCCGGTGTAATCTTAACCGCACCGGTTCCTTTTTCGGGATCGGCATGTTCATCGGCGATAATAGGAATAGCACGATTGATAATCGGGATAATACAATTTTTGCCAATAAGATGTTTTAGTTTTTCGTTATCTTTAGAAACAGCAACAGCGGTATCGCCAAACATTGTTTCCGGACGAGTGGTAGCAATATGAATATATTTACCTTCTTCGCCTTCTATCGGATAGCGATAGTAATACATTTTGCCGACACATTCTTTTTGAATAACTTCCAAATCGGAAACCGCAGTCATAAATTTGGAATCCCAGTTTACCAATTTTTTTGCTTTGTAAATCAAACCGTCTTTATACAAATTTACAAATATCTTACGAACGGCTCGGCTCAAACCTTCGTCCATAGTAAAACGCTCTCTTGACCAATCACATGATGCGCCCAAACGACGAAGTTGTTTACAAATTGTGCCACCTGATTGTTCGCGCCATTTCCATACTGTTTCAATAAATTTTTCACGTCCCAAATCATGACGAGAAATACCGTCTTTGGCCAAATTTCTTTCAACTACCATTTGAGTGGCAATACCGGCGTGATCTGTTCCTACTTGCCACAAAACTTTTTTACCCAACATACGATTGTAGCGAATCAAAATATCTTGCAAAGTGTAGTCCAGCGCATGTCCCATATGTAAAACACCGGTAACATTCGGCGGAGGAATAACTACGCAAAAAGAGTCTTTGTCGGAACTCATATCCGGTTTGAAATCACCATTGGTTTCCCATTTTTCATATATTTTTTCTTCAAAATCTTTTGGTGTATAATTTTTTTCTAACATTTCTAAATCCTATTTATTTTTTAATTGAGTGATATTTTATAAAACGAGATGCCCGTAAAGATTTCACTTTTGCGGGCATTATTTATTAAGGTCAGTTCCGGCTAATATGCTTTTATGAACCAACCTTTGCTATCACTCGTTCAACTTCTTTTTTTACAATATCTTCAATTAAACCATTCATATTATTTGTTATCCATAATTCAACTTGGTGTCTGATTTCTGCTTCGGCGAAATTGTTAAAATCAACTCCATTATTCCATTTAGCAGATATCTCTTTACCAATAGCTGCTCTAATTGCATCTACAACAAAATCTTCTAATGTTTTTGACGAATTACCTACAGATACAATTTTCGGCTCATCTGGTTTTTCTTCATGTGAAAACATTTTTGCAAAATTGCTCATTATGTTTGAGGAAACGTCTTTTTCGCTTTCAACAACATCTTCTTCCGCATCATCGGCTATTTCTATAATCGGATCAAATACCGCTATTTTTTCCTCAACCTCAGGGGCAAGCTCTTCAACCGCCGGTGCTGTTTCTTCAACCTCAGGGGCAAGCTCTTCAAATGCCGGTGCTGTTTCTTCAACCTCAGGGGCAAGCTCTTCAACCGCCGGTGCTGTTTCCTCAACCTCAGAAGCAAGCTCTTCAAATGCCGGTGCTGTTTCCTCAACCTCAGGGGCAAGCTCTTCAACTGCCGGTGCTGTTTCTTCAACCTCAGGGGTAAGTTCTTCAAATGCCGGTGCTGTTTCCTCAACCTCAGGGGCTAGTTCTTCGACTGCCGGTGCTGTTTCTTCAACAACAGGGGCAAGTTCTTCAAATGCCGGTGCTGTTTCCTCAACCTCAGGAGCAAGCTCTTCAAATGTCGGTGCTGTTTCCTCAACCTCAGAAGTAAGCTCTTCAAATGCCGGTGCTGTTTCTTCAACCTCGGGGGCAAGCTCTTCAAATGCCGGTGCTGTTTCTTCAACCTCAGGGGTAAGTTCTTCAAATGCCGGTGCTGTTTCTTCAACCTCGGGGGCAAGCTCTTCAACCGCCGGTGCTGTTTCCTCAACCTCAGGAGCAAGATCTTCAAATGCCGGTGCTGTTTCTTCAACCTCAGATGGTTCTTCAGTTCCTAATAATTCATCCAATGAGGGCTCATTATCGGATATTATATCTGTTTCAAAAACATCGGGGATAGCATCAAATGTCGGATTGTCATTAAGTAATTCATCTATGTTTGTATTTGTACTATTTGATTCAAAAAAAGGTTCATTTGTAGAAACAACTTCTTTAACGACATCTGTTTCAAAAAATGGTTCATTCATCGGTGTTGTTTCTTCTGCCACAGTGTCATTTTCGCCAAACCTCTGTGTTTCGACATCCGGTGTTGGCTCTTCAGCAGTGGAAGCAATATTTTCAACCGCGAGCGTTTCTGCATCAACATAATTCTCATTCTCGATTTCCGGTGCCGGCGATGCTTCAACTATGAAGCTTTCGTCATTTAAAATTATATCCTCAGAAGTATTAACTCGCATATCGGGAGACAACTCTATAACCTCGTTAACAGGAGATCTTTCGGAAACATTATCCGATACATTATTTGCACCGGCAGTTTCCTTGGTATTATTCATTTGTTGAGTTCTCTCATCTTCTTCCAGAATATTTTTGATAGAAGACAAGATACCTTCCATATCGTTTTCTTGAATATTATCAGACATTATCCCTTAAATCCCGCTTAATTATAAACCCAAGTTATATGTTATATAAAAAAATTATTTTATCAAGTAATTTAATGACTAATTAAGAGAAAGCCATTTGCCTTTGGTTTCTTCATAATACTTTTGAGCATCATAAAGTTCAACATCAAGCTTTAACTCTTTTGCGGTCATTTTACCCATTGATGCCAACAGATTCATGGCAGAAACATAATATGTGCGCCGTGCTTTTACATCATTAACTTTAGAGTTTAGCAATTCCTGATAAGAATCCAAAACATCTAAAATTGTACGATTACCCAAAGCCTCTTCTTTTTGAACACCCTCTAAGGCTATGGTGTTAGCCTCGATTTGTGCTTCGATTGCTTTTAACTGAGATTCATTTGATTTCATATATTCCCATGCGCTTAACACCGATGCTTTAACAGCACGCTTTGCCTCTAAAACCCCCTCTTGCGCCTGCCATTTTTGGTATTTGCTTTGGCGGATTTTTGCTCTTGTTGCACCACCGGCATATAACGGAATGCTTAAATTTACACCCCACTCGGCATTTTCGGTCGTGGTGTCAATTTCACCTTGTTCGGCCTTATTACGTCCGATAGACCCGTCTAAGCTGACAGTAGGAAATAAAGCGCCCGTATTGGCATATACTTCGTATCCTTTAGACGCATATATGTGTTGAGCTTCTTTGATGGTATAATTATTTTTCAAAGCAACATTTAAGGCTTCATCATAACTTGACGGCAAATATTTTATCATCTCAACCGGTTCGCTTAAATCTGTCGGTTCTTTACCGATAAGTTCGATATATGTAGCGACTGAAGCTTGCAAATTACCTTCTGAAGCAATGCGATCTGATATTGCCTGAGAGTGGCGAGCTTCGGCTTGAGATACATCGGTTCTTGTAACTTCACCGACATTAAAACGTTCTTTAGTTTCTTCTAATTTTTTAAGAAGTAATTCTTCGTTGTTTTTTTGCAATTCAACAATTGCTCGATTTTGTAAAACATCTAAATATGCCGTAGATGCTTCCAGTAAAATATTTTGTTCGATATTTGATAAACTATTTTGAGCGGCTTTGATAGCTCTGTCTGCAGCCTTTACCGAATTTACGGTTGAAAAACCGCTGAACACCGGTTGAGAAACGACGGCAGATCCGCTTAAATTGTTATAATCGCCTCCTTGTCCGATACCTTTTTTTATTTTGTTTTCGCCGTCTCGATACGCACCTTGAAGCGAAATATTCGGACGATATCCTGATTTGGCAATAGCGATATTTTCGTCAACAGAGCGCAAATAAGCTCGCTGTGATTGCAATGTCGGGTTAGACGTGTATGTGTCAGCCAATATGCTGAATATGTCTTGGGCATTTGCATTTTCAGCCATATACAAAGATGTTGTAAGTAATAATCCGGTTAAAAAAACTTTTTTCATTTATATTTCCTATTGTTTTTGACGTTTTCATTTATAAATAACTTATTCGACAATACAACAGCATTTATTAAAATTCAAATAATTATTAAAAAAAGTACAAGTTAAAAAATATAAAATAAAAAAATGCTTCAAATTATTAACTATATTTCAAACAATTTGATTATAAAATCGGGATAACTTGGTATTTACATTATTTTTAAGGAGTGACAGACGTGAAGAAAAACACAGCCATTATCAGTGAAATTGATAAAGCAAGACTGAAATTTTCTATTGAACATTATATTCAATATTTTATCGGAAAGCGCGTTTGCGAGGTTACCAAAGACGAGGCTTTGGAAGCCATTGCTTTGGCTGTAAGAGAATTTGCCATGGATAAAATGTACCAGTCCATTGCTCGTTATAACAAATGTAACTCAAAACGTGTTTACTATCTTTCAATCGAATATTTGCTCGGTCGCTCATTAGAAAACAACTTGCATTCATTAGGGCTTTTTGATATTTTGAAAGATATCAAAATTGACGGATTTCCGGACATTAATCTGAATGAAATTTTTGATACGGAATATGATCCGGCTTTGGGTAACGGCGGTTTGGGTCGTTTGGCTGCTTGTTTTCTTGATTCACTGGCCTCTTTGGGAATGCCCGGTTTCGGATATGGCATAAACTATAAATTCGGCTTATTTAAACAAAAATTTGAAAACGGATACCAAGTGGAGCAAGCAGACTCTTGGCAAGGAGAAGAATCGCCTTGGCAATTTGCACGTCGCGATCGTATTGTAAAAATTCCGATGTACGGCAATGTAGAAGTTGTAAATAATCCTGATGGCTCAAAAGACTTTTTATGGATGAACACCAAGACAATTTATGGTGTTCCGTTTGATTTTCCGATTGTCGGATATAACGGTAAGTCGGTAAACTATTTGCGTTTATTCTCGGCTAAAACTGATGATGAGTTAGATATTAACATATTTAACGAAGGCGGTTATATCGAAGCCATGAAAGAAAAAATTGAAACCGAAACAATTTCAAAAGTTTTGTATCCGTCAGATGCCGTCGAATCCGGCAGAGAATTGCGTTTGAAACAGCAATACTTTTTTGCCTCTTGTGCCATTCAAGATATTGTTCGACGTTTCTTGGAAAAAAATGATGACTTTCACAAACTTCCGGACAGTGTTGTTATTCAGCTTAATGATACACATCCGGCGATTGCCATTGCCGAAATGATGCGCATTTTGATTGATATTCACGGTCAGGAATGGGTTGATGCTTGGGATATTACCACAAAGTGTTTTGCTTATACCAATCATACTTTGTTGCCGGAAGCATTGGAAACATGGCCATCACGCATTATCGGAAAACTTTTGCCTCGTCACTTGCAAATTATCTATGAAATCAATCGCAGATTTATGGAATTTGCCCGTTCTAAATTTGGCGATAATGAAGAAAAACTTTCTAAAGTTTCAATAGTTTTCGGTAGCGGTGACAGTCAAATAATCCGTATGGCTAACCTTTCCATTGTCGGTTCATTCTCGGTAAACGGGGTGGCCGAAATTCACTCTAATTTGATTAAGACCAAACTCGTTCCCGAATTTTATGAACTTTGGCCGGAAAAATTTACCAATGTTACCAACGGTATTACTCCAAGACGTTGGTTGTTGCATGCCAACACTGCTCTTACCTCACTTATCGATTCAAAAATTGGCGAGGATTGGGTTATTGATTTAGATCAATTGGAAGGCTTGGAAAAATTTGCCAATGACAAAAAATTTATTAAAGATTTTGATGAGGTTAAATTTAATAATAAACAACGTCTTACCAAACTCATTCAAAAGACAACCGGTATTTTTGTTGATCCTAACAGTATGTTTATTGTTCATGCCAAACGTATTCATGAATATAAACGTCAATTGATGACAATTTTGCAAGTTATCGGTGATTATCTTGATATTATTAAAGACAATAAAAAACCGACAATCGCAAAAACTTATATCTTTGCCGGAAAAGCAGCTCCGTCATATAACTTTGCCAAGTTAATCATTAAACTTATCAATAATGTGGCATCGGTGGTTAACAATGACCCGCGAGTAAACGATATGATTAAGGTGGTTTATTTGCCGGACTATAAAGTATCTTTGGCCGAAGTTTTAATTCCGGCTGCCGATTTGAGCATTCAGTCCTCTACCGCCGGATTTGAAGCATCGGGTACCGGTAATATGAAATTTGCCCTAAACGGTGCTTTGACTTTGGGCACACTTGATGGTGCCAATATTGAAATCAGAGAATGCGTGGGTGAAGAAAACTTTTATTTGTTCGGTTTGACCGAAGAAGAAGTTCAGGCAAAATCGGCAACATATAACCCGCGAGAACTCTACGAAAAAAACAATTACATTAAACGTATCTTAAATGCGCTTAACTCTAATATGTTTTGCGAAAAAGATTATGTTTTATTATTTAAGCCGATTTTTGAAGAATTGTTGAATCGCGATTACTATTTTGTTTTGGAAGACTTGGAATCATTTGATAAAAAAATGGAAGAAGTCGAAAAAGATTATAACAATCGTGAAGTTTGGAACAAAAAAGCAATTCTTAATGTTGCCAGAATCGGTAAATTTTCTTCGGACAGATCTATAAGAGAATATGCAAAGAAAATTTGGAATATTAAACCTTGCTAATATTTTGAAATATAATCAAAAAAAGCCTCGGTTTTATTTTATAACCGAGGCTTTTTTACTTAACTTCTTCCACCATTATTACGCATTTGGCTTACGTTAATCGTGCCTTGACTATTTGTCGTTCTCTCATTTTTATTATTTTTCATATTATCAATATTCCTTTGTGTTTCCGAAGAACGTTCTGTTTTTCTATTTTTCGGATCATAGTCATTACCATCTATTTTAGTAAAGTCTATATTAATACTTACACCATATCCCTCCAGCAACTTGATTGTTTTAGTAAGACCTCTCGATTCACCACCTAAATAATCTCTTTTGACACTATCTATTGCATTCTTTCTCATATCTCGAGAAGAGTTATCTTTTGTCAAAAATTCGAATTTTTCATCAATCTTATCTTCTACTTTCTGACGTTCTTTTTTTCTGTAACGATCAAATTCTTTTTTAATCAGCTCTTCATTAGCGCCTGCATCCATAGGATTAAAACGCTTCCCTCCAAGACGTCCTTTCATGATGTCTTTAAGTATGTTATCATAAGCACTTATTGCACAAATAACATCTACCTGATCCCATTTTTCGCCATTTTTACCGTCTACACCATCATTGATAAGGGCAACAAGACCGGGCTTATGTGTGTTTTTGAAATGTTCAAAGTTTGCTTGTTGTTTTACTGTTTCCATAACCTCGGAAAACTCGCCATGTTTTTTTGTAGTATTTGTATATTTTTCAAGTTGTTGGTGAAAACGCATTAAATATTCTACTTTTTCGTTTTCTTTACCTTCAAACTCTTTACCGTCCTCATTTATCAGCTTGAGGATATCTTTTACATCACCTGCACCGATATCACAACCTCTGCCACTGGGACCTTTTAATAAAAGGGGCATACGAGTTTTTACCGAAGCTTTGAAGAAATCAGGATTAGCACCAGCTCCAAATCCATTTTTAGCCTTGACCGGAGGAATTTCAAAATATTTATAACCTTGCGCTTTAGCTTGATCCAAGGCTATTCTAATAACACCGGCATCAAGTTTTCCTTTGGGGCCAAGATAAAATGTTGCCGAGTTATTAAAATGATTAAATGTAATAGCGTAACTTTTTGTATGTTTACGATGATATTTTTTATCAATTTCACCGTCTTCCTCTTGGTCTTCCTTACTGGGATATACACTTAGTGTAGTTGTACCAAAGCCATTGCTGAAATCCATCACGGCACCATTAGGAAGAATCTTTTGAGTACTGCTTCTTACCGTCTCAATATCAAAAGATTTAATCTTGCCATTTTCAGGGATAAACGGACCAAAAAAACTTCCGTTTATGGGAACATCAACATCTTGAGTGTCCGGTTGATTGGTATTTCCGCCTGTCGGTGAAACAGGTTGGTTAGTGTTATTATTGCCTTTTTCTTCATTATTATCTGAATTTTCCTTAAACGACTCTTCTACATCAGGGTCATTTGATAAGAATGATACATTTGCTTGGCGGGACTTATCATTTTCTTCTTCATGTTTTTTTGTAGCTTCTTCAAACAAAGTTTTGACGTCACCGATTTCTTTATTGTCTTTGTCAACAACTTTTTTGCCTTCCAGATCACCAAAGTTTTCAATAGTAATACCGCATCTATAACAATATAAGGCAAATGCATTTAACTGATCTTGTGTCATATTTTCATCAGTCCAAGCTATAGAGAATTTGCCGTCGGTAAATGTAAGTGCCAAACCGCTTCCGTCAACATTATGAACAGTGTGTGTTACAACATTTGTATTTGTTCCTGCGTTAAAACGGTGCTCATTTATAAGTGTGTCGCCGTCGTCTTCTTTTGTTGTTTTATAGTCCGGTTGAGAAACCATATCTGCAAAAGCCTTTTCAAAAGACGCTGAAGCTTTATTGCCCCGTTCATCACAATTGTCTTTTGTATCAATAATATTCTGTAATACTTTATCGGGTAAATCATCTAAAAATTCGATTGTTTCTCTGTATTTTTCTGCAGTTTCACTTAATTCTTTACACTTTTCATAAGAGGCTATTGCATCTTTGTATCTATCATCAAGCTCTCTTAAATCGATATTTTTCTCATTCTCATCATCTGTTTTTTCAATTTCTGCTCTCTTTGATAAATATTCGTTATAGCTATCTTGGTTATTAGAAAATTTGTCTTCTGCGGCAAAATAATCCGATACAAAATTTACTTTATTTTTTCTTGGGCTTCCGTTATCGTCGGTTTCGTATGCTTGTTTGCGATTGTCGGCTTTGTCATCAAAAGCTTTTTTTATAGCTTTAACCTCTTCATTTATAAATGCATGCAACTTTTCACCGGTAAGCTCTTCATTAGGGTTTGCTTCTTTATAAGCTTTTACCACATCGCTAAAAGGAAGAACTTTTGCATCTTTTCTCATATCTTCTTTTTGTTCATACTCTATATCAAATCTTGTAGGTTGGTTTGCCATTGTTTTAACTCCCAGATAATCAATTTAATTAATTGTAACATCTTTTGGACAAAAAGGCAAGCTGTTTATTTATTAATGAAAAAAAAAAGAGATATCTTTCAACGTCTTGAAAGACATCTCTTTCTTGTTTCTCAAAACCGAATATAAGAAAAACAACCTATTCACTCATCTTAGAAATAAAGAGGAATTATACCCTTCTTTATATTCTACCATCGTGAACAATTAATTATCTAATTATTTTAAGCAAAATTTTTATCTGACTTTAGGATAAAAAAAACCTCGCTTATGGTTTTAATATAAGCGAGGAAAAATAAATCATTTTTTCAAAACTACAACTCCGGGGAGTTCTTTTCCTTCCATCCATTCAAGAAAAGCTCCGCCGGCAGTAGAAACGTAGGAAAATTTCTTTTCCACTCCGGCATTAGCCAAAGCAGAAACAGTATCACCACCGCCGGCAACCGAAATTATTTTGCCGTTTTGAGTAAGTTCGGCTACTGCTTCGGCTACTGCATTTGTTGCAGAGTCAAACGGTTTCATTTCGAACACACCCAAAGGTCCGTTCCAAATAAGCGTCTCACAATCCAATAACTCTTTATAAATCAGAGCTACCGTCATTACACCGCCATCGACAATTGTCCAACCTTCGGCCGGAATTTCATCGATTTTGACAATTTTATGCTCGGCATTGGCTTTGAACTCATTAGCAACCACAACATCTACCGGCAAAATAATTTTGCAATTATTAGCTTCGGCTGTTGCCATAATCTCTTTAGCCGTATTGAGCATGTCCATCTGAACCAAAGAGTTGTTCTCATTGACGGTTTCGGCTCCCAGAGCTCTTAAAAATGTCTGAGACATTCCGCCGACAATAACTAATTTGTCAACTTTTTTAACCAAGTTGTTTAACAAATCAAGTTTGGTCGAAACTTTTGAACCGCCGACAATAGCCATCAACGGACGTTTCGGATCGTTAAGACCTTTGGTTAAGGCGTTTACCTCTTCTTCCATCAAACGACCGAAAGCTGAAGGACGCATTTTTACCGCAGCCACCATAGACGCATGATTACGATGAGCGGTTGAAAAAGCATCACTTACATAGGCATCAATGTTAGCAACCAATTCTTTAGCAAAGTATTCGTTACCTTTTTCCTCTTCTTTGTAGAAACGGAGATTTTCAAGTAACAAAACTTCGTCAGCGCTCATATCCTTGATTGCATTTGCGACTTTTGGTCCGATACAATCATCAACGAACATAACATGTTTGCCCAAAGCTTTTTCCAAATCTTTGACAATATGTCTTAGTGAATTGGCCATATCGTCTTTGCCGGAAGGACGACCTAAGTGTGATACAATCACAACCTTTGCGCCTTTTGACATCAATTCTTTAATGGTTGGAACAGTTCTGTCAATACGAGCAGTGTTGGTAACTTCAAAATTTTCGTTCATCGGAACATTTAAGTCCGCACGCAACATAACGACCTTGCCGTTTAAGTTGCCCAAATCTTCAATTGTTCTATACATAATTTTAATAATTAAGGTTAATAATTTTAAATTACGCCTAAAATAATTTAATTTATTTTATTTGTCCATAAAAAAAACCTCGCTCATGTTTTTATCACAAACGAGGCTTTTTATAATTTTCAAAAAAATTACTTTTTCAAAACAACAACTCCGGGAAGTTCTTTTCCTTCCATCCATTCAAGGAAAGCTCCTCCGGCGGTTGAGATGTAGGAAAATTTCTTTTCCACTCCGGCATTAGCCAAAGCAGAAACAGTATCTCCACCACCGGCAACCGACATCAACTTACCGGCCAATGTCAGCTCGGCAGCGTGTTCGGCAACGGCATTAGTTGCTGTGTCAAAAGGTTTCATCTCAAACACACCTAAAGGTCCGTTCCAAACGAGTGTTTTGCATTCATCCATTTCGGCATTGATTGCGTCAATGGTTTTTGCGCCGACATCAAGCAAACTCCAGCCTTCGGCGGGAATTTCATCAAGGCCGACTGTTTTGTGTTCGGCCATAGGCTTAAACTCTTTAGAAACAACAACATCCAATGGCAAAACAATTTTACAATTATTAGCTTTGGCCGTTGCCATAATTTCTTTTGCCGTATCAAGCATATCCATTTGAACTAAAGAGTTATTCTCATTAACGGTATCAATTCCGTTGGCTTTCATAAAAGTATGAGCCATACCGCCTGAAATTACCAATTTGTCGACTTTTTTAACCAAATTGTTCAAAAGATCCAATTTAGTAGAAACTTTTGAACCGCCGACAATAGCCATTAACGGACGTTTCGGATCGTTAAGACCTTTGGACAAGGCATTTACTTCTTCTTCCATCAAGCGACCAAAAGCAGACGGACGCATTTTTACCGCTGCAACCATAGAAGCATGATCGCGGTGAGCTGTGGAAAAAGCATCACTTACATAGGCATCAACATTGGCAACCAATTCTTTGGCAAAATTTTCATCTCCTTTCTTTTCTTCTTTGTAAAAACGAAGATTTTCAAGCAACAAAACTTCATCAGCACTCATATTTTTAATAGCTGTTGCAACTTCATCACCGATACAATCGCCGACAAACACAACGTGTTTACCTAAGGCTTTTTCCAAATCTTTAACAATATGAGTCAAAGAGTTAGCCATATCGCCCTTGCCCTCGGGGCGTCCCAAGTGAGATGTAACCACAACTTTGGCGCCTTTTGACATCAATTCCTTAATGGTCGGAACCGTTCTGTCAATACGAGCAGTGTTGGTAACTTCAAAATTTTCGTTCATAGGAACATTCAAATCGGCGCGTAACATAACGACTTTGCCGTTTAAATCGCCCAAATCTTCAATAGTTTTGTATTCCATTTTTTATTCCTTGTAAAAAAACAAAACCCCTACCTAATCAACAGATAGGGGTTTAATCAATATTAGCCGTTAACTTTAGACATATGAGCTACCAAATCCAAAACTTTGTTTGAGTAACCCCATTCATTATCGTACCAGCTTACAACCTTAACAAAAGAAGGTGTCAATTGAATACCGGCTTTGGCATCAAAAATAGATGTTCTGGCATCACCGATAAAATCAGATGATACAACTGCATCTTCGGTGTAGCCCAAAACGCCTTTCAATTCGCCTTCGGAAGCTTTTTTCATTGCGGCGCAGATTTCTTCATAAGTTGTTTCTTTAGCCAAGTTAACCGTCAAGTCAACAACAGAAACATCCAATGTCGGAACGCGGAAAGCCATACCGGTCAATTTTCCGTTTAATGAAGGAATAACTTTGCCCACAGCCTTAGCTGCACCGGTTGAAGACGGAATAATATTGCCGGCTGCG
>JAFVWM010000033.1 GCA_017501665.1 Alphaproteobacteria bacterium
CGGTTGCGGAGCCTGCGGGTGCGGAGCCTGCGGTTGCGGAGCCTGCGGTTGCGGAGCTTGCGGTTGTGGAGCCTGCGGTTGCGGAGCCCGCGGTTGCGGAGCTTGCGGTTGCGGAGCTTGCGGTTGCGGAGCCTGCGGTTGCGGAGCCTGCGGTTGCGGAGCCTGCGGTTGCGGAGCCTGCGGTTGCGGAGCCTGCGGTTGCGTAATTACTTCTCCAGCATCCGAAAAATTCGGCGTTAGATTATTTTGTTGCATTAGTTTGTTAATAACATCATCCATAGACATACCGGCACCTCTCGTCGGGTCGTCACTTTTATCAATATCCCCTAATGCCTCTTTCATTTTTTTTACCTCATTGGGATCTTGCTTTATCATCTCGGGAGAAGCATTATTTTGCAGTTCCGTTTTAAATTCTTTTAAATTCTTCTTTAAAGCATTTATCCCTCCGGATATTTTTTTATCAACATATTCATATAAATCTGTGTGAGTAACTATATATTCACCTGTTTCGCTTATTTCCTCCAATACATCAAGAATATATGAATACTGCTCATACTCCTCCATGGCTATATTACCTTTTCTTACACAACGAGCCGCTATGCGTGAAATGGTCATATCATAATATTCCTTAAGTAGAATATAATTATCTACATACCACTTATCACCCGTTGTATTTTGTCCCGATGAAAAAGTCTTATTTGTATCCATCCTTATTAACTCCATTACGGTAAAGTTATCTTGTTATAATTTACTTTAGCAATCGATTAATGTAAATTATTATTTTAATCTTTTAGAATACTATTTTTATAGGGGTCATCAATTTCATCATCATTAGCCTCATCACATATCTGAGGAATATTTGCAAGATGAATTTTTGATGTTTTATCAAACGTGTTTGCTATTTGAACTACTTTTTGATTAAAAGAATCGCTACTGTATATCTTGGTGTTGTCATTTATAGCCTCGACATATTCCCAACCTTCTCCATCAGTATATTCATCTCCGGTGTCCTCAATATATTCCCAACCTTCTCCATCAGTATATTCATCTTCGGTGTCCTCGACATATTCCCAACCTTCTCCATCAGTATATTCATCTTGGGTGTCCTCAATATATTCCCAACCTTCTCCATTTTCTTGAATACTGTTTTCTTTACTGTACGTAATACCCCAAGAATCATCTTCATCGTCAATATCCCAAACAGCTCTTGTCAGGCTTTCGTTTTCATCCCATTTTTCTTTTTTTGTGCTAATATCTTCCTTTTTATTATCTTCTTCAAAATCCAACCATTTATTGACAAAACCTTTATCATTTTCGATATTATTATCTATACTGTTATCTGTTGTTATCTCTTCTTTTTTATTTTGTTCTTCGAATTCATTATCAATGTCATCATAAACAGGAAGCTCTTCTTCATGGCTTACTTTCATAAAGGTATCATTTTCTTGCCCTGCTTCATCCTTTTCGATATCAAAATTTTCAATTTTATCATTTGTTTCATATTCTAAAACATCATCATTAGTCGTTTCAATATCTACATCGCCCACACCATTTAAATAATCGTTATTTTGCGTATGATCAATATCTTCAAAATTAAGAATCATATCTTCATTTGATATATTATCCAAAAACTCTAATCCGTCATTTAACCTTTCTTCATTTGCTGAAGAAATTTCATTGATGTTATTTTTTTTC
>JAFVWM010000034.1 GCA_017501665.1 Alphaproteobacteria bacterium
CTAAATTACTCAAATAAAAGAATTTTTATAGGTTCCTTTTTCAAATACTTCAGACTTTATCGTTTTTATTTTTCAAAATATCAAAACAATACTGTCTGCGTATCCTCTTATATCTTCTTATTCACTTTTTATCTATAACATCAGCGCTCACCGCACCAATCAACCCACACTCATCGCGTCGGTGTAGCCTTGTATAAGCTAACCTTCCTAAATTGTCAACACTATTTTTAATTTTTTTTGATTTTTTTTACTTTTTTGTGAGTTATTATGCCAACAACTTGATTTAGCTATATATTTTTTATGTGCAAAAACAACAAAATAATCCACACATATCACAACAAGCTTAAAACGATTCGTTTGTGTGATTCTATATTATATATAAAAAAATATAATTCAGGTCTAAACGATTCTTTCATCAATCATCATCGATTCTAAATTTCTTTTGATTCTTTACTTTTATTCTTGCAAATAAATATTACTTTTGTATATTAGCAAGCGAATATCACATTAACTTTTATAGGAGGCTACAATAGCTAGAGATTTTAATAATGCGCCAGTACGCGAAGAAGACGGACCACGCATAAACGAAGAAATAACCGCCAAACAAGTAAGATTAATTGATGAAAAAGGCGAAAACCAAGGTATCGTTTCAATATCACAAGCCCTCGAAATGGCCGATTCTGCCGAACTGGACTTAATCGAAATATCACCTCAAGCTACGCCCCCGGTATGCAAAATTTTGGACTATGGCAAATACAAATACGAAATGCAAAAACGCAAGGCCGAAGCTAAGAAGAATCAAAAAGTTGTCGAAACAAAAGAGCTAAAGCTTCGCCCTATGATTGAAACTCACGACTACGAAGTAAAATTGAAACAAGCTAAAAAATTCTTGGCTGAAGGTAACAAAGTTAAATTTACCATGCGTTACAAAGGTCGTGAAATGAGTGCCAATAATTTGGGAAAAGAAATTTTAGACCGTATTGTCGAAGATTTGGAAGGCATGATAAAAGTTGATCAAGCTCCAAAATTAGAAGGCAAACAAATGATGATGATTGTTTCCCCTGAGAAATAATATATAAAAAAGGAGAGTTAAAAAAAACTCTCCTTTTTTATCACCACGAACCACCACCAGTAGGTCGTGTGGCTTCGCATTTTGGACAATACTCATATCCGTAATTGTCCTGAATACGAGTTTGCCATTCGTGGTTACAAGATGCTTGCTTTTCACGCAAGCGTCTTGATGTTTCTTCAAGTCTTTCGACTGCCTTACGACGTTCCCGTTCGTGACAACCGTTTGGACAGTCTTCGTATATAGGGTAATACCATCCCCCTATACACTTTCTTTCTTTACCGCAATATTCACATTTCATATATTTGCCCCCGCACCAATTAAAGGCTGGATTGGGGGACTTTTTTTTGCCATAATAATACGATCGCGTTTTCAGGTAGCGATCAAATAACCTTTCAAATAAAGAGTGAGGTTTAACCTCACTCTTTATACTCCCTACGCCGTTATTACTTCGCAAAGAAGTTTACGACGTAGTCGAGAACAGCTTTCTGGTCGCCGTAGCCGCCCCAGAAACCGGATATCGGCAAGTTGCCTCCGATCCAGCCACCGAAGTTAGAATATATATCCCAACCCTCCGGTGTCTTTCCGGTCTTGTCTCCTTGGAGAAGCTTGCACAACTCTCCGTTACCGAAGAAGTTGCTTTCGCCATCTCCTGAGAGGATCAACAAACGTTGTTCTTTCTCTGGGTCAAAAAGACGGTCGCACACAGTGGCCGTCTTACTGTGTGCCATACGTACGATGGTCACACCGTTGACAACCTCAGCTGCGGCAATAGCACGCTCAGCCTCGATCTCCTGTTCAGGAGTGATGCCCTGAGCTGCTCGGTCTGCATAACGTACCTTAGCCACTTCCTCAGCTGTTGCTCCAAGAGCCAACATAGCTGGGATATACCCGTTATCATTGGCTGCGATGAGCTGTTGCTCTCGGCTAGGCTCAACTCCCAACAAGTCGAGGATTTGAATGATCGAGGCTGGCTTACCAGCGTACTCATTGTGGTGATCCACGATGATAGAAATGCTAGGCACCTCTATATCGAGCGTAAGCTCAACGAGAACAGGCACTTTGCCTTCAGAAACCGCTTTTGCGATTTCTTCAGCGTAAGCCGACGCCGAAGCACCCCAACCTAAGTGGTTGTCGACAACCTCAACACCAGCCTCACGGCAAGCATTGATTATTGCGATCATTTCACCGTCGTAACCACCGGCAAATACCACCATGTTATTGACAATGTTGCTGTTGTTTTTTGTTGTATTCATAATCATACTAGATTATGCTTTCAAAAAAATTTCCGTAAAATATTCTCTCAAAACTTTCATTCAGTGATCTGTATAAATTTAAGTCATAGTCTACTAAATCTTCAACCATGGGGCTACATAGCAACAAGCCCGAATATACAAATATAAATTTCCATTTTGATACCTTTTCAAACTACTCATTTTTTCAAAAGGTGTTACCCATACATCTATCAAACGCTTATAATCTTAATGTTTGTATGAATAACAATTTAACAATATCCTGACACCTCAAAAGAGGCGATAAGCACAGGAGACACCATACCGCTTGCGCAGTCCTAAAAGAAAAACTTGTCAAGATTTTCTTTGTTGTCCACATCTCCTGTTCGGATACGTTTTTAATAATTAACACAATAATTAGACAACGCCATAATTATAGCATTTTTGTCCATAATTTGCAAATCATCCTTATAATAATTTGAAATAAAACAATAATTTAACGTTTTATCACATCAAAAATATCCCCTGTTAAATGCTTAAAAATGGTACTATTATACCGCAAAAACGAATCGTTTACGAATCGATTCTTTTTTAACACCCTGTAAAACCCGACTTGTATTTATAAATAGAAGCTATAAAATCCATATACTTACAATTTTATAAGGATAATAAGATGAAACAGGTAGCGGAACTAAGTATAGACGAAGCAACAAAAGAACTGGAATTTTTGGCAACCGAAATTGCCAAAGCCGATACTTCGTACTATCAAAATGATGATCCGTATTTATCAGATGCCGAATATGATAAACTAAAACATCGCAACGCTGATATTGAGGCTCGTTTTCCCGAACTCATCAGAGCAGACTCTCCTTCTCTTCGCGTCGGAGCAAAAGTTAAAAGCGGTTTTTCAAAAATTACCCACTCTTTTCCGATGCTTTCTCTCGGCGATGTTTTTTCACTTGAAGAAGTAAATGATTTTATCATGACGGTAAAACGTTTTTTAAACACACCAAATGATATTGCTTTTTACAGCGAACCGAAAATTGACGGACTTTCGTTTTCCGCTCGTTATGAAAACGGTATCTTTGTCAAAGGTGCAACTCGTGGTGACGGTACTACCGGCGAAGACATTACCGAAAACTTACGCACCATAAAACAACTCCCCTTAAAACTACCTGCCGGAGTTCCCGAAGTTTTGGAAATCAGGGGCGAAGTTTATATGTCAAAAGCCGATTTTTTTGCCCTAAATGAAAAATATGCCCTTGAAGGCAAAAAAACTTTTGCCAACCCTCGCAATGCCGCCGCCGGATCTCTTCGCCAACTTGATCCCAAAATTACTGCCGAACGCAATTTAAGCTTATTTGCCTATACTTGGGGCGAAGTATCCAACCGCCCTTGGCACACTCAAGAAGAGTTTTTCAAATACCTAAAAGATTGGGGCTTTCCGGTCAATCCGCACAACAAGCTGTGCCAAAACATAACCGAAGTTGACAACAACTTTAATCACATAATGGAAATCAGAGCTTCGCTTCCTTATGATATTGACGGCATTGTTCACAAAGTAAACTCTATCGAACTTCAAGAACGTTTGGGCTTTTTAACCCGCACACCTCGTTGGGCAATTGCTCATAAATTTCCGGCTGAACAAGCCTTGACCACAATCAATGATATTCGCATTCAAGTCGGTCGCACCGGTGCCTTAACTCCTGTTGCTGATTTAGAACCTGTCAACGTTGGCGGTGTTATGGTTTCTCATGCCACACTCCACAACGAAGACGAGATAAAGCGCAAAGATATCCGTATCGGTGATACTGTCATTATCCAACGTGCCGGCGATGTTATACCCCAAGTTGTCGGAGTAAAGCTTGAAAAACGTCCTGCGAACTCTCAAGAATTTGTCTTTCCTGTAACTTGTCCGATTTGCGGTTCACATGCTGTCAAAGAAGAAGACGAAGCAGTACGTCGTTGCACCGGCGGTCTTTCTTGTCCGGCACAGGCAATTGAGCGTATAATTCATTTTGTATCGCGCGATGCTTTTGACATAACCGGTCTCGGCAACAAAATTATTGAAGATTTTTATAATGAGGGTATCTTAAAAAATCCGGCTGATATTTTTACCCTAGAAGAACGCAACAGCGGAGACGATTTATTTTCTTCTGCTCAAGGATTACACTTAGAACGCAAAGAAGGCTGGGGTAAAAAGTCAGTTGATAATCTTTTTTCCGCCATTAACGAAAAACGCAAAATATCGCTTCCACGATTTATATATGCATTGGGAATCCGTCAAGTCGGAACAGCAACCGCCTTGCTTATAGCCAAAAACTATAAAAACTTTGACATCTTTATGGCTGACATGAAAGCCAAAGAAACCTCTCATATAGTTTCAATCGACGGCATTGGTGCATCAATGGCTACCGATATGGTCGAATTTTTCCAAGAACCTCACAATATCGAGGTTATTGAACAACTTTTACGCCAAATTGTTATTGAAGAATTTGTTGATGACAGTCGAAACGATTCCCCTATTTCCAACAAAACCCTTGTATTTACCGGAACATTACAAAAAATGACCCGTTCCGAAGCCAAAGCCAAAGCTTTGAGTTTGGGAGCCAAAGTTGCCGGATCAGTTTCCAAAAATACCGACTATGTCATAATCGGTGCCGATGCCGGATCAAAAGCCAAAACAGCTCAAGAATTAGGCATAAAGATTATTTCGGAAGAAGAATTTTTGTCAATTATCGGCTAAAACACATTTTACCTATTGACACTA
This sequence comes from Alphaproteobacteria bacterium, assembly GCA_017501665.1. Taxonomy (GTDB): domain Bacteria; phylum Pseudomonadota; class Alphaproteobacteria; order RF32; family CAG-239; genus CAZU01. The sequence goes on from JAFVWM010000034.1 coordinate 5,072, forward strand.
CATATTTTCTAATATAGCCTCTTGCTCAATAAATTTATTATTAATAAAAAAAAAATAATTATGAAACAATTAATTTTAAATCCAACGAGCTTAGATATCGATAGATTCAGGGCTCAATTGTTCGAAGATAAAAATATTCTCTTCGTAACAGATAAAGATCTTAAAAAGGTAAGATCACGATTCATCAAACCAAACGAGTTTGTCGGACGAGCTCAAGATTATAATCACTTGATCAAGTTTGTCAAACTTGACACTACCACTAAAAATTTTTTGTATCAAATTCAAAAACCATGTGTTGATACAAAAAGATTTTTTGCGTATCGTTTCGGTCGCTATGGTGTTATTCTGGACAAGTGTAAAGGTAACATTATTTGCCTTGTCGAAGATAAAAATCTTAACATGGTGACACTTGATGACAAAAAACTCCTTTTGAAAATGGGTAACAATGAAAAGGTTACTATTTTAAGAAACGGAGACTATTTTTCCATCAACTCATCTAGCAATGAAGATGGAGTTGAAATTCCTGTTGAACAGGATAACGAGTGGGCAAAACTTCACGATCCGAAGGAAGGCCTCATAAGTTGGGATGTTTGGGTCTGTGAATTTTTAAGATCTCACAACGAATAAGAAAAAAAGGTTGCTTAAAAGCAACCTTTTTTATTTCATAAAGAAAAACTCATAAGTCTTGGCCGATAACACATTAAAATATATAAATACCGGAGCCACAAACAACATTGTTATATAATCATTTCCGCCCAAATACATTACCAACCACCTTACAAATGCAATACTAAGATTGGTGATCAAAGCAATAAACAAAAACTCAAAATAATTACCTTTAGTTTTCTTCCATGCTAAGCGTAATGAACCAGAACGTCCTATAAGCGAAGATATCCATGCCAAAAACGGTCTGTACGCCAAAAAAGGTGATACTAACATAAATAATATATTCGCAATCAAAATAAGCATTCCCTGCTTTTCAACATCACCTTGTAAAAACATAGAATATTCATCAATAAATTCCGGAGAACTGCTGATAAATAAAGGCAATATCGGCAAAACAATTAAAATTGTCCCGATAACTACTGTCAAAACTACAATTTTTGTCGAAGGCACAAGCGAATCAAACAATACTTTATAATCAAAATACGGCTTACGGTTAAAATAAAACCTAAAATACATTCCCCACAAAATATATACCACCAACATAATCGGCCAAAACAAAATATGCTTCCAGCTAAACAAAGCCAAAGCACCGATTATATACACAATGACATTTAACCAAAAAGCAACCTTTCCATGAGTTGCGCAATATTCCCAAGAAGCAATCAACACTTCTTTTAGGGGAAGTTTTTTAATATCATTTTCTGCCATAAATAACTCTTCTCATAATTATCTGATTAAAACTATTCTACATAAAAAAATAACTGCTTAACAACAAAAAAAGGTTTGTATTCCACACAATGAAATACAAACCTGAACAAGTTAAAATGCACCTTGCCAAAACAACTTTTCTATTTTCATATTTTGTCGGGCAATTTTTTCAAAACGATTATAAAAATAATCAGTTTTGTAAAACCGACCATAGTTTTGTTCATCACCCAAAATCGCCAAATCAAGATCATGTAGCAGATCATATCCTCTGATAAAGCAATTCCATTATTCACAACCGTAATATTTAAAAATTAAACATAATAACTAAATAAGATAAAATTTTAAGTATCAATAAAATGTGTTTTTGTGAAACAAAAAACCTCTGTCTAAAAAAATTAAAACAGAGGTTTAATTCGAATTAAGAAGATGTTGAAATTACTTCAATTCAACTTTAGCGCCGGCTTCTTCCAATTTCTTCTTCATTTCTTCAGCTTCAGCCTTAGCTACGCCTTCTTTAATTGTTTTAGGAGCACCGTCTACCAAGTCTTTAGCTTCTTTCAAGCCCAAACCTGTAATAGCACGAACTTCTTTAATAACGTTGATTTTGTTTGCACCGGCATCAGCCAATACAACATCAAATTCATCTTTTTCTTCAGCGGCAGCAGCACCACCGGCAGCACCACCGGCAGCAACGGCAACGGCAGCAGCGGCAGAAACGCCCCATTTTTCTTCTAACATTTTTGACAAGTCAGCAGCTTCCATAACAGTCAAAGCTGACAATTCATCTACTAATTTGGCTAAATCGGCCATTTTTTTTCTCCAAATAAATTAAATTAACAAATTAAACTAAAATCTCGTTTTGCTTTTAATAAAAAATACAAAGCAATTATTCTTTTTCGCTGTAAGCTTTTGTAACTCTTGCAAGTTGAGCACCGGGAGCCTGCAACAAACCGATAATTTTGGCTCTGAGTTCGTCCATAGAAGGAATAGAAGCCAAACGTTTAATATCGTCAACAGACAATACACCTGTACCCATACCACCGCCGATAACTAACAATTTTTCATTAGTTTTGGCAAATTCAACGCAAGCTTTACAAGCTGAGATAGGATCATTAGCAAAAGCAATTGCCGTAGGTCCTACAAACAAGTCAGCCAAAGCTTCAAACTTTGTACCTTTAAGAGCAAGACGTGTAATGCGATTTTTAGTAACTCTAAAACCGGCACCTGCTTTTCTGATATTGTTTCTGAGTTCAGAAACCTCTTCAACTGTCAAACCTTTGTAGTGAGAAACTACAATAGTTTCGGCAGTATTGAACAATTCATTAAGTTCGGCCAGCAATTGTGTTTTTTCTTCGCGGTTCACTTATTGTCTCCAATTATCACATATGCAAAAAAACAGCATATGTTACCTTTTAACATATCCGCCAAGACTAATTTTGAAGAAGGAAGTCGTTATTTTCTTCTCCCAAACGCCCTGACGGGACCCAATCTGCCCAGGAGAAAAAAATCGATTTATAAAACAAAATCTCTCACTTACTCCGTCTATGCAAGATATTTAAGAACTTCGGCTCAGATGCTAATAACAAGGCTTTTGCCCTATTCCAGCCTCTTTTACCTATCGCCCACTTGCAGTCTTGGACAGGTCGAACGGATTATAACTCCGTTCATTGACGCCTTTAATAATATCAAATTCCCTTAATGTCAAGCATTTATTTAAACAAATCAGTGAAACAATTTCAGACTTAAATATCCGCAAAAATAACAAAGATTAAAAAATAAAAAATTTTGCAAACAAAATTATAAAGAAATACGCAACTCTACAAAATACTTTATACCCTATGTATTAGCAATACCCTATACAAAACTTTTTAATCATTTTCGGTCATAATGTTCCACAGTTCTTTGCGATAAATCCATATATTAAACACACCCATAACAACCGAAATCATACCGAATAAATATAAAAAGTAATACCAATTAAGTTCCTCAACATTCATCATAACATCTTGATTCGAGCCTTTAATAAATCCGATTGCAATTGATGTTGCCACAAAAGATAATATAAAAGCAATCATCCATATTCTTTTGCGCAAATTATCATCCAACATTATGGCTGTTATTATGTAAAACAACAAAAAAGCAAAAAACATATATAATTCCATAAAATCAACTCCTATAAAAAACAAAATCCGTTGATTCTTATATATATGTCTTAACTTACAAAACAAGATGCTCAAAAAATAAAGATTTATTCTTTATCAAAAATAGGATTAGCAGGTACAACACTGATAGTCGGCCACTTACCCTCAGCCAATTGTTCTAAAGTATGATTTTTATTGCCAAATCTCATATTATAAATCCAGTGATTAGCCATAACACGTTCAATATATATGCGAGTTTCAGCCGAAGGTATAACTTCAATAAACAACAACGGATCATTATAGAATCTGGCATTCTTTTTCCATTTCAGCAAATTGCCCGGTCCGCCATTATATGCCGTAAGCATATAAAACAAATTTCCTTCAATAAACGGCTTAGACAACAAATAAGATACATATTTTTGCCCAAGACTCAAATTATAATCAAGGTTAAGCAACTTATTCTTCTGTTTTTTTACTGACTTATCTCCACTGATATGATATGCCGTATTAGGCATAAGCTGCATAATACCTCGAGCTCCGGCTTTGCTTGTTGCATTATCCTTAAAAGCAGATTCTTGTCTTATGAGCGCCAAAATCAAAGCTTTATCAACTTCCCATTTTTGTTCATCTGACCATTTTGGTAAAGGATACATTTCTTTCTCATAACTTCCTTGCAAAGCCTCAATATTTTTCTGTTTACTTATGTTAATAACTAAAGAATGTAGCTCGTATTGATTAGCCAACAAAATAACAGCTTCTTTCTGATTATCGCTCAAATCATCATAAACCGAATATAACTCCTTTTCAGCCCATTCATTTTTACCGATTTTAAGCAACAATAATGCTCTGACAATTTGTTTTGAAGTAATAATTTCATTAACATAATCCATTTTTTCAAAATCATTGATATAGCTGTTTTTATCAAAACCGTAATCAAAATTTTCACCTAATTGGTAAGCTGCTAAAATACCATAAAAGGTATATTTATGCTGAGCCGCCAATTTTAGCATCTCTCGGGCTTTAAGATGATTCCCCAATTTATCATAAGCACGTGCAGACCAAAAAGCTCCGGCTGACTTCAACCATACATCAGAATTTTGTGAACTGCCTAACCTGGCAAAATAACTTGCCGCCGATTTATAATTTTTTTTACGCCACGAAGCGAGCCCCGCCACCCAAGTAGCTGTTCCCGAATTATGCCTTTTAGATGCAATTTTGCCCCACTCTAATGCTTTTGTATCATAATTGTCGACCAAATACTTCATCGATAGCTTAGCCGCCAAATTATCCCAATACATTCTCGGTGCAAGTCGCTTAAATCGTTTATTTTCCAAAACCCCTCTCGCAGCCAAAGTTTTACCGCGCCTTAATTGAGCTCTAAAAATTTTAGCTTGTCGTACTAAAAACTTTCGATCAGATGGCGACAGTCGCTCCAAATATTTTAATGAAATTTTATCATCTCTTGCTTCTGCAACGCTGTCATCCGAATGATACACAACCTCTTTAATATCTTTAGCTCCTTTTTTCTTCGCTAAATTATAGATTCTGGTTGCTTGAGGATAATCGCGATAATCCTCTAACCAATCTTCCAATTCTTCTATTGATGTTTTGTAAGATGGATGTAAATATTTTTCAGCTAAGACATATCCCAACAAATATTGATTATCCAATTTTTCAACCAAATTATCTGCGGTATTAAAATCACCATTATCCAATGCCTTAAATATATTTTTATACTTTTTCAAGTCAGCATTACTTACATCAATGCTATCCATTATTCTTTCATAAATTTCCGGAGTAATAATATTAACTTCAGCAGAAACATATCTTGCCGAAAACAATGTCACGACAACTAAAACTATTATAAAGATATTACCTTTTTTCATCTGATTATTTAGATAACCAAAGCAATTTTGATGCACATTCAGATGCTGTAAATCCTTTAACTCTACAGCGATTAACTATAATATTAGGAGCCACATCCATACCATAACAGCCATTACCTATTAAAGAGTAATTATAATAAGTTTGGGTATTAGGAGAAATATCACTAAAGGACAAGGTTGTAGTTATATCAGGCCACACCAATTTTACATCAAGTTGGGTAATCTTCCTGTCTAAATTTGACAATATATTAAACCTGACATCGCAAGTTGCAGTATTAGCCATATAATTTGTTATTTTAAATTCATCATAGAATAAAAAAATGTTCTCAGCTTTTTTCATACGCCCCTTTTCATCAACTTCTACAAATGCTTGACCACCTCTTTGTGAACCATCATTTGTCGGAGTATTAAGTCTGTATAATTCACCTTCCGGAATAAATACATCTTCATCTTCTTGCAGTTCTGTCGAAATCAAATCTTTTTCATCTTCTGACGACGATTTAGTTGATGAAGCAGACAAAGCCTTTGATATATCATCTGACGCAGTTGAATTTTGAGACATCAAATCATTTAACTTAAGTCCGTCTTCTTCAACTTGTATATCATCAACCTTTTTTGTCGTTGAAGCCGATTCTAATATAACAGATTTAGTTTTTTTTACATCATCAAACAACATTTGAGCATTAGATGTAAATGCTGAAAATAAAGTTATAAAAAAAGCTAAAAATTTAAACATCATACGAATCACCAATTGCTAAAGTTATTTTTTACTTGAATTAACGCCACCGGCAACATTATCTTTAGGTGCTCTTTCTGCATCACTTACAGGTATAGCAATATTATTTAATGAATTTATGGTTTCATTGTAAAAAACATCAGTCTCATTTTGAATATTAATAACATGTTCATCTTCTCTTGCTATTTGATCTTTCCAAGAAATTTCTTTAAATTCAGTATAATATTCACCATTTTTAGGACTTATGTATTGGAATATATTAGCACAGGCATCTTTTGACATGGTTGTGGATAACGTTCCGCAATTCAAAGGAATAACGTCCATATCATTTAACAATATAAAACAACGATCCGTATCAACTTTTGTTTTTAACGTAATTTGTTGATTAACTTTTATGGGCGGAAGTTTCAAATCAACCGAAACCATATCCGATGTAAAGCTGGATGTAGAATAACGAGGTTTAGGAGCTTTTGATGAATTTCTTTTTTTCTCGCGCTCTTCACGCTTTTCAATATCCATAATTTCACTGATAACATCATCTTTCCAACTAAGCGAAACAGCTAAATTCGCAACATCCGACTTTGTACGATTAAAAAATGTAGCACCGATATTACAATATATAACATTACCATCGGTATTTTTTTCGGGAACGATATCGTGTATCTTAAATATAATTCCACCTAACGAATTTTTAACCCCTGCGGCAACCGCCTTTGTACCAACCCCTCCGAATGTCAATCCTAAAGCCACTATCGGTAATACATACTTAGCATTTATTTTCATATTTATTTCCTCATCTAAAATGATACACGAACCAATTACAACACATAATAAAATATTTAAAAAAAAATACCATAAAATATTAAACTATTAACAAATTATGTTGATTAATTCTCCTCAAGCTTTTTCTTCAAACGTAAAAAATCGCTCCATGCCTTTGCTTTTTGAGCCGGTGTTCTAAGTAAATACGCCGGATGGTACCCTGCCATCACATGCACAATCTTTCCTTTTGAGGTTTTATATTCCAACCATTTCCCTCTAAGTTTTGAAATACTTTCCGCATAATCAAGTAACGTATTAACCGCAACAGCGCCCAGTGCAAAAATAATATCCGGATCAACAATTTCTATCTGCTTTTTCAAAAATGGCAAACACACAGCAATTTCAGAGTCTGACGGAGTTCTGTTTCCCGGCGGTCTCCACGGCAAAACATTGCAAATATAACAATTATCCCTATTCAAACCTATCGATGATAACATCTTATCCAACAATTGCCCGCATCTGCCCACAAAAGCCCTGCCTATTCTATCCTCATCGGCACCCGGAGCTTCACCGATAAACATAATTTTGGCACTAGGATTACCATCACCTATAACCGTATTCAAAGCTGTCGACTTTAACGAACAACCCTCAAAATTTTCGACAATTTTTTTCAAATCTTCAATTGTTATTACATTTTCACAAATAGCATTTGCACTTTCAACCGCTTTCTTTGCATCAAGCGCAATATGAATATTGCTACTTGAAATTACAGGTTTATTTTTAATTTCATCAGAATCTTTTTTCACTTCAGTATGTTGTAAAAAAGCAACGTCACCGCAAGTTTCATCAACTCCGGACATTATATAAAATTCAAGTATTTCTTTCACATTAAAACTATTTTCACTCATATTAACAAACATAACGCAAATAAACATTTTACGCAAGAATAATCATTTATTTGCACAAATTTAATTATATATTTATAATCCTGTTGTATGATGTATAAAAAAGTATATCATAATATCATATAAAATATTTTGGAATAAATTCATGAATAAACTTACAATTGCGTCAATTTTAATGCTTTCAACCGCTGTTTTTGTATCTTGCTCGCCGGCAATACAACAACATTCATTTAACACTGAACAACAAAATCCTTACCCTGTAATTACCAATTCATATGGTGCATACTTAGCCGGACGCGTTGCTCATATTAGAAAAGATTTTGATAAAGCCTCTTATTTCTATCAAATTGCTTATGAAAAAGACAAAAACAATCCCGAACTGATAAATAAACTATATTTACTGCTCACATCGAACGGAAAAATTGACGAAGCTATAACCTATGCAAAACAAGTTATTGAACTAAACAATAAAAACGATTTTGCGCACATGGTTGTCGCTACGGCGCAATTGAAAAATCAAAATTTTAAGGAATCTCTCAACACCTCTCAAAAACTTAATGAACCATTATATAAAAGCTTGATTCTCCCCATAATGTCCGCTTGGAATTATGCCGGTTTAGGTAATGAAACAATGGCTATTACAGAACTAAATAAGATAAAAGACAATGATGGTCTTGGTAATTTATATAAAACCCAAAAAGCTTTTATTCTTGATTATTTAGGTAAAAATCGTGAAGCCTTAAAAGCTTACGAAGAAGTTTTAAGAGACAAAAACTCAGATATTTCTGTACGTTTAATCGAAATAATTACAAACTTCAAAATAAGAACCGGACAAATTACGTCTGCTGAAGCAATGCTCAAAACAACAGCCAGCCATCCTGCTTTGAAAATTATAATATTCAATCTGTTAAATAAACTGAAAACTTCGGACCAATCATCCACAAAACCGATATTGGAAACCCCATCAATCGGATTTGCCGAAGCACTTCTCTCAATTGCTACGTCTTTTCACTATGATGAAGTCATAGACATCGCACATATGTATACGGCTCTATCATTATACCTAAGTCCTAATTATAGCACCGCAAAGATATTAATGGCCGACATTTTAGAAACACGCGAAATGTATGCAGAAGCGAACAAAATGTATGATAGTATCCTAAAAGATGATATAACCTACTATCCGGCACAACTGAAAAAATCTCGCAACTATATCAAACAAAAAAATTATACCTCTGCCGAAAAATTATTAAAAAGACTCGCAAAACAATATGATGACAGTCAAATATACATGGATCTTGGTGATATCCTACGTACAAACAAAAGATATAGCGAAGCCGTTAAATACTATGATATGGCAATTTCAAAAACATCTGATAAAAATTCTCTTTGGATATTACACTATGCCAAAGGGGCATCTTTAGAACAATCAGGACTGTGGAAAGAAGCCGAAAAAAGTATGATGAAAGCTTATGAAATAAAAAAACACTACCTGATATTAAATTATTTGGGCTATTCGTGGTTTAAGCAAAATCAAAATATCAATCAAGCCTTTTCCATGATCGTTGATGCTTACAATCAAGCACCGTTCGACCCTTCAATAAATGACAGCCTGGGCTATGCTTTATACAAATTAGGATACTACACCATGTCACTTCCCTATTTGGAACGAGCATCGGAATTGTACCCGTCATCAGCAATAATAACTTCACACCTAGGTGATGCATACTGGTTTGCCCATCGCAAAAATGAAGCTGTTTTTCAATGGAAACACTCATTAAAATTAAAAGACGATCTTAACGAACTTAACATTGAAGAAACAAAAGAAAAAATTGAAAACGGAATGCAAAATGAACCGGAATTAACCTATGACAAAGAAATCATAGAAGAAACCATCAAAAAAATCAAAAAAATAAAGCCGTTCAAAAGTTTATAAAAGAAAAGAGCTGATATTTTATCAGCTCTTTTCTTTTATTATACGGCTTTTTTCTTAGTATGAATATATTTTGGAGCTTTCCCATTATTAATGACTTTATCATCAATAACAATCTCAGCCACATCTGTTTGATCCGGAATTTCATACATCAAATCAAGTAATATCTCTTCCATAATGGCTCGCAAACCTCTGGCACCGGTTTTGCGCTCAATAGCCTTTTTTGCCACCGCCTGCAAAGCCTCTTTGGTAAATGTCAATTTTACATTTTCCATATCAAACATCATATTATATTGCTTAACCAATGCATTTTTCGGTTCGGTCAAAACTTTAACCAAAGTTGTTTCATCTAAATCTTCCAAAGTTGTTATAATCGGCAATCTTCCTACAAACTCAGGGATCATACCATATTTCAACAAATCTTCCGGTTGAACGTCTTTAATAATTTCACCGATATTTCTTTCTTCTTTAGAAGCAACTTTTGCACCAAAACCAATAGATGTTTCATTTCCTCTTTTACCGACGATTTTTTCCAAACCGGCAAAAGCTCCGCCACAAATAAACAGTATATTTGTAGTATCGACATGCAAAAATTCTTGTTGCGGATGTTTTCTGCCTCCTTGCGGTGGCACATTGGCAACAGTTCCTTCAATAATTTTCAGTAACGCTTGTTGCACGCCCTCACCCGAAACATCGCGAGTAATAGAAGCACTGTCAGATTTACGGGTAATCTTGTCTATTTCATCAATATAAACAATTCCGCGTTGGGCTTTTTCGATATCATAATTGGCATTTTGTACCAATTTTAAGATAATATTTTCAACATCTTCTCCCACATAACCGGCCTCGGTCAAAGTCGTAGCATCAGCAATGGCAAACGGAACATCTAATATTTTAGCCAAAGTTTGTGCCAATAACGTTTTACCGCATCCCGTCGAACCTATCAAAATAACATTAGATTTCGAAATATCGACATCATTATTTTTCTTTTTTGAGTTTAGGCGTTTATAGTGGTTATACACAGAAACAGCCAAAACCTTTTTAGCTCTGTCTTGTCCGATCACATACTGATCCAAAAATTCTTTAATTTTTGAAGGCGACGGCAAATTATCAAAGGTCATTTTACCTTCAGCCTTTTCAATCTCTTTAATTTCATCTGAAACAATGCTTATACAAACTTCTATACATTCATCACAAATATAAACACCTCGACCGGCCACCAATTTTTTCACTTCATCTTGGCTTTTACCGCAAAACGAGCAATGCAACTTTTCTTTTGAATCTGTCATTTTTCCAATTCCTTATTTACTTAACTCTTCACGAGATGTAACAATATGATCAATAAGACCGAATTTTTTAGCATCTTGAGGCGTCATAAAATTATCACGTTCCATAGCCTTTTCAATAACATCAATTTTCTTACCTGTATGATGCGCATAAATTTGATTCAAACGTTTTTTCATATCCAAAATTTCTTTAGCATGAATTTCAATATCGGTAGCTTGACCTCTAAATCCTCCGGAGGGTTGATGGATCATAATTCTGGCATTTGGCAAAGCAAAACGTTTTCCCTTAGCTCCACCGGCTAACAGCAACGATCCCATTGAACAAGCCTGACCGATACAAAGTGTATTAACGTCACAAGAAATATATTGCATTGTATCATACATTGCCATTCCCGATGTAACTACACCACCGGGAGAATTTATATAAAGAAAAATATCTTTTTTAGGATCTTCAGCTTCCAAAAACAAAAGTTGAGCACAAACCAAAGCAGATACTTCATCATTAACTTCTCCGGTCAAAAATATAATTCTTTCTTTTAACAATCTGGAAAAAATATCAAAAGAACGCTCTCCTCTGGATGTTTGCTCAATCACCATTGGAACTAAACTGTCTCTGATTTCACTCATAGTTTTCATATCCTTCCTAAAAAAAATAAAGCCACTAATCTTAGTTTCACATATCATAATATAATCAATAAATTATTAAGAAAAACATTTTTTTATAAAAAAAATCCCTCAATTATTAAAAATTGAAGGATTTTTTACAATTTTGAAAACTAAGCTGTTTTTTTCTTAGAAGTTTTATTTTCTTCATCAAATTTGTATAATTCTTCAACCGATACTTTCTTTTCGTTCAGGTTAACGATTGAAATTACATGATCGATGATTTTTTCTTCAAAAATAGGAGCTTTCAAAGCTTCAACAGCTTGTTTATTTTTCAAGTAATAATCCAAAACCATTTGTTCTTGTCCCGGATATTTCTTGGCCTCATTCATAATTGCCGCATTAATATCCTCCGGCTTAATGGTAACTTTTGCTTCTTGTCCTACTTCCGAGAGCAACAAACCGAGCTTAACTCTCCTGATTGCAATATCTTTGTATTCCTTAAGCAAATCAGCTTCTTTTTTGCTTTTTTCTTCTTCGTCAAGTTGATTGTATTTTTTAGCTTGTTCATATTGTTCGACAATAGCCTTATATTCAGCATCAACCAAAGAGTTTGGTACATCAAACTTATATTCTTTATCCAAAGCATCTAACAAATGACGTTTCAACTTCATGCGAGAAGCATTTTCATAGTCGGATTTAATTCTGTTAGTCAAATTTTCTTTTAATTTTTCCAAACTTTCTGCACCCAAAGACTTTGCCAATTCATCATTAATTTCGACTGACTTAGGTTCACGAACTTCTTTAACACTAACAGCAAAAACAGAATCTTTACCGGCCAAATCTTTAGCATGATAATTATCGGGGAATTTTACTTTAACATCAACCTTATCACCGGCTTTAGCTCCGATTAATTGATCTTCAAAACCGGGGATAAACGAACCCGAGCCGAGCTCTAAAGGATAGTTATCACCTTTACCGCCGTTAAATTCAACTCCGTCAACAGAACCGACAAAATCAATCATAACGGTATCACCTTTTTGAGCAGCCTTTCCGTCAACAACTGTTGTTTCTTTACGAGCATTCGCCAAATAAGAAACAGCCTTTTCAACTTCCTCAGCCGGAACATCTGCAACATATTTATTCAAAGAAATTTTTGAAAAATCGCCAAGTTTAATTTCCGGCAAAACTTCAACGTCCATATCAAATTCAACATCTTTATCTTCACCGAAAGCAACAATCTTAATAGCCGGTTGAGTCGCCGGACGCAATTTATTATCAGCCATAACTTTGTTAGAACCGTTGCGAATGGCATCGTCTAAAGCTTCACCCATAACTTCGTTTAAGTATTTTTGCTTAACCATAGTCAAAGGAGCTTTACCGGCTCTAAAACCGGGCAATTTGACTTGTTTTGCGATACGAGCCAACTTAGTATCTACTTCTTTGACAAATTCTTTATTTTCGATAACAACCTTATAAGACTTGTTCAAGCCTTCTGATTTCAATTCGGTAATTTTCATCCAATTCACTTTCTTAAAATATTTCAATTAAACCACCTTCGGCTGAAAGATGGTGCGGGTAAAGGGACTTGAACCCCCACTCCTTGCGGAACCAGATCCTAAGTCTGGCGCGTCTACCAATTCCGCCACACCCGCTTTTAAGTTTACAAAAAAGCCGTTCAATAGGGCAAATACTAACCTATAATTTTTTTAAATCAAGCATAAATTCACAATGCAAACAAAAATATTGTAATATAGATTTATATTTTATATTATATGCTAAAATATAAAATTTTATTTTTTTGGAGTATAGGTTTAATGTCTTCTCGCAGTTTTAGCAAAGTTTTATTATCGGCAACGGCTTTCGGACTTTTAACAGCATGCGCCGTAATTGATAAAAAAGAATCTTCTACAGAATCTAACTGGTTTGTTCAATTATTCGAAAAAGACGGACAAGGCTATGCAGATCAAGCAACCTTAGCTTATTCAAACGGCGAATTTGAAAAGACTCTGACATATACAACGGAAGCACTAAAAGCAAATCCGCGAAATCAACAAGCCTTGCTTGTCGGTGCATTAGCTTCTGAAAAGCTCGGTCGTTATAACCGCGCTCGTCAATATTATGAAGATCTTATCATCATAAACGGTAATGAAACATCCGTTCTAGGATCTTCTGACGGTCAGCCTCAAAAAATAAAAGAAATTGCTAAAAACAATCTACGCGCCATTACTATTGCACAAAATAACTTGATTATCGAAGAGCGTGACGGAAGCAAACATTTTGCATTGAATGATGATGCCGGCAAAGAAATTTCAAAAAAAGCCATTATCAATGCCCTAAACAAAAAAGTTGTTGCAAGAAAAGAAGAAAAACAAGCAAACTTGGACAACATATTTTCACCACAAGAAAAAAACATTGTTTCAAGATTTCTGATTTTGCGCGAATTAGCTGAAAAAGACTTTATTACTAAAGACGAATTCTTATCCCGACGTTCTGCCAATATCGGTGGTTTACTGCCTTTAACCAACAAAGCCCCCGGCGTCGGTATTGATGCACCTGTTCCGTCACCTGATTTAATTATCGAAAGACTGGAAGTACTAAAAGAAGGTGTCGAAACTCGCACAATTACACCACGTGAATTTTCGGCCGAAAGAGATATTATCATCGAAGCTCTGATGTCCCCTGATCCGCGCAATCGCATCAAAAACAAAGTTCCTTCAAAAAACATTCTCGATGCCGCCGATGATTTGCGCCGACTTGAAATATTATATGACTTAAATTTGATTACCGAAAGAGAAAGACAAGCCGAAAGAAAAGCTGTTGAAAAATATTTGGGCATTGATAACTCACCGAAGGTAGCTCCAAAAGCCGTTGTACCGACACCCCAAACAGATGTTAAACCGGCGCCGACCCAAGAAACAACACCGGCATCAACTGTACAGGCTAATCCTGTTGAACAAAAAACAGAACAGCTCAATCCAGATGTAAGTAGTCCTTTTTAAAGAAAACAAACGTGACTCAAATTATAATCTGTTGATTTTGAAACAATTAATAATTAATTGATCTCTTTTTTATCCTTTCAACTCGAGGTTTTGAGCAACAAAAAACCGAAAATTGCTATCGCGATTTCCGGTTTTCAAAGAGGTATATTATATGAAAGATGATACAGATCATCCCGCCTTTTCTTGTTGAGCAATCTCTTGTAATCTGAAGAGTTTTATCTTTTCTAATTTTTGTCTTTTGACATATTTCAAGTATCCCTCGTAAGAAAACAAGACAACGGCAGAAAATATCAACGGCAACAAATAATACATAATACGATACGCTAACAAAGCTCCAAACAACATAGCTTGGTTATGTTCACCGGGAATTATATACATAAACAATCCCTCAAAAACCCCCAATCCGCCCGGAACTTGACTAAATACACCCAAAACCTTTGCTATAATAAACACCCCCATAAATGTTTCAAACGGAATATTAACAAACGGAATAAGTGAAAAATACAAAACAAACGAATCCATTATAATATCGGCGGCACCGATTATCATCTGGGCCAAAGCCATCTTAAATTTAGGCATATCAAGTTCAATATCTTTTATTTTTAACGGTTTTTTATACCAAATGCTCAAACCGAAATACCCCAACAATCCCAAAAAAGATAATAATGTTGTTATTTCAGTAGTAAATTTAGAAACAGAACCGGCACCAAACGCGTGATTTGGGGTAATAAAGTATCCGATAATAATCAGAAAGAAACAAGCAACCAAATAAGTAAATCCGGAAAATGTAACCATTCTTACGATTTCAGAACCTCTAAATCTCCAACGCGTATACAAACGATAGCGAATAGTACCACCCGAAACAATAGCATGTCCGGCATTATTACTGACCGAAAAACCTACAATTCCGGCGAAAATCCATTTCCATGCAGCCAATTTTCGCCCCACATAACGTAATGCCAAATAATCATATGAAGACAATGCGACATATCCCAAAAATGAAGCCCCACCGGCTAACCATAAATTTTTAGCCGGTATTGATAATACGGCATCTCTAATGTCAGTAAAACTGTATTTTGAAAGCTGATTATATAGCATATATGCAGCCAATCCAAAGAAAAATAATCCTGACCAAGATATAATCTTTTTTACAACTCTTTTTGTTTGAAATGCCATTTTTTTTCAATTCCTAAGTAAAATTATATAAAATATACCATTACTATCATATAATATCGAAATTATTAAAATTGTGTAACTATTTCAAAAATAAAATTCAAACCACTTTACTTAAATATTAAAAATCAAAAATGCTCTATCTTAATAAAAACCAAAATTTGATAAGTTAATTTGCATCAAACATTTAAACTCAAAAATGCTCTCGATAATTCGAGAGCATTTTTCCTTGGGTGGAAGAAAACATCTTGGCTCAAGAAGTGATTTTCGAGTGCACAAAAAAAGGATATAGCATTTTTTAAAATGCTATATCCTAATAAAAACCAAAATTTGATAAGTTAATTTGCTACGCCGTAATTTTCGAGTGCAGTGTACAAAAACGAGTACATAAACGAGAAAATTACAAGTATGAAATCAACTTTGCAAATTTCTTCATTACAAAGCGGTTGTATCAACCTTCACACCAACCCCCATAGTCGAGCTCAATGATACTTTTTTCATATAAGTACCTTTAGCACCGGCAGGTTTGGCCTTGATGATAGCGTCGATAAAAGCTTTTGAGTTTTCATAAATTTGATCTTCTGAAAAACTTGCTTTACCGATACCGGCATGAACAATACCATTCTTTTCAACACGATATTGAACTTCACCGGCTTTGGCCTTTTTAACAGCAGCTTCAACATCAGCAGTAACAGTACCGAGTTTCGGATTTGGCATCAAACCTTTAGGACCGAGTACTCGAGCAACTTTACCGGCCATTCCCATCATATCAGGGGTAGCAATCATGCGGTCAAAGTCGATTTTACCGGCCAAAATTGAATCAATCAAGTTTTCAGCACCGACGATATCAGCACCGGCAGCTTTAGCTTGATCAGCTTTTTCACCTTGAGCCAAAACAGCAACTCTTACAGTTTTACCTGTACCATGAGGCAAAGAGCAAACACCACGAACCATTTGATCGGCATATTTCGGATCAACACCAAGGTTAATAGCAATGTCAACAGTTTCGTCAAATTTTGCTTTAGCATTTTCTTTAACGAGTTTAACAGCATCTTTCAAAGAATAAGCTTGATCCTTATCAAGATTTTTATATGCATTTACAATTCTCTTACCCATTGCCTTATTCCTCAACCTTAATACCCATAGAAACAGCTTGACCTTTAACCATATTCATAGCTGACTCAACTGTTGAACAGTTCAAATCAGGCAATTTGGTTTCAGCAATTTCTTTAACTTGAGCCATAGTTATCTTACCAGCAACAACTTTACCCGGTTCTTTAGAAGCAGAAGCAACACCGGCAGCTTTTTTCAAATAATAAGCAACCGGAGGAAGTTTTGTAACAAAAGTAAATGTTTTGTCTTCAAATGCTGTAATCACAACAGGAACAGGAATACCCGGCTCCATTTTTTGAGTAGCAGCATTAAATGCCTTACAAAATTCCATAATATTCAAGCCTTTTTGACCCAAAGCAGGACCAACCGGAGGAGACGGGTTAGCCTTACCGGCAGGGATCTGAAGCTTGATTAAACCTAAAATCTTTTTCTTAGACTTAGCCATTTTCATCACCTTTTTGTTAGGTTTCGTGGTACGAACCATGGCTGGCCTCCCACGAAATTGTTAAATTAAAATACGATTCGCTCAAATCAAAGACAACTATCCCCAATTTGAGTCGCTTTTGTATATCACAATATTTGATAATTGCAAGTGTTTTTTATCAGTATTTTATGACATACATTTTTTACTCATAGCGAAGTGCGTTAATCGGATTAAGCTTTGAAGCCTTATATGCCGGATAGAATCCAAAGAAAAGTCCGACAAAACCGGCAAATGAAAACGGCAATAATACATAAGTTAATGCCACTTTTGCCGGCAAAGTAGTAAATATTCCCACCAATACCGAACCGATTAACCCGACCACAACTCCCAACAATCCGCCGATAAGTGATAGAACCAAAGCTTCGGTTAAAAATTGCAATCTTATGTCCCAAGCCTTTGCTCCGATAGCCATTCTGATACCTATTTCTCTTGTGCGTTCGGTAACCGACACAAGCATAATATTCATAATTCCGATA
Organism: Alphaproteobacteria bacterium; assembly: GCA_017501665.1. Classification (GTDB taxonomy): domain Bacteria; phylum Pseudomonadota; class Alphaproteobacteria; order RF32; family CAG-239; genus CAZU01. The sequence continues at coordinate 22,946 of JAFVWM010000034.1, forward strand.
CCACCGACAAGTAGCGATATAGAAGCAATTGCACCGAGCAAAATCGTCATAACCTTAGTCGAACTTTCCATCATTTCCATCATTTGCGTTAAGTTCATAATCACAAAATCATCATCTTTATTCGCCCCCAAATTATGGCGTTGACGCAAAAGCTCCTTTATCTCGTCTTGGCTGGTATATGTTGATTGAGCATCAACTGCCTGAAGCATAATCATTTTAACTTGATCGGGAAATGTTATACCCATAACCTTTTTCTGTGCGGTAGAAATCGGAATATACACCACATCATCTTGGTCTTGACCGTGTCCTGACTGTCCGCGCTTATCCAACACGCCGATAACTTGAAACGGAATACCTTTAACACGAATTGTTTTACCCAACGGATCTACATCCCCGAAAAGTTCGTTTACAACCGTTTGCCCCAAAATTGCTACTTTCGAAGCATTTTTTACATCAGTACGTGAAAACATCCTGCCATATGCCAAATTCCACTCTTTAATTGCAAAAAATCGGCTATCCGTTCCGCTCACACCGGTCGACCAATTAGTATTGCCATAAACAATTTGCGCAGTTTCTTCCAACACCGGTGCCGCCAATTTAATCGCCTCAATTTTTTCTTGAATAGCATCACCGTCAGCTTTTTTCATCGTCGGTTGCGAACCGTGACCACCTCGAGCGCCCGAAGATTTTGCCACCCCTGAACGAACAATTATCAAATTAGTTCCCATGGTTTTCATTTCGTTTTGAATAGAAATCTGCGCCCCATTCCCCACCGAAAGCATCACAATAACCGCAGCCACACCGATAATAATACCGAGCGAAGTCAAAATCGAGCGCATTTTATTAGCTTTTATCGCTCGAACAGCAATCAAAAATATTGTCTTAAAATCAATCATTTTTTGTTCCTCGTATCCGAACTGATTTCGCCGTCAACAATTCTGATTATGCGCTTAGCATATCGAGCGATATCTTCTTCGTGAGTAACCAAAATAATGGTTCGTCCCAATTCTTTATTAAGCGACACAAAAAGTTCCATAATTTCGACACTCATTTTAGTATCCAAATTTCCGGTCGGCTCATCGGCAAAAATAATCGGTGCATCATTAACAATAGCCCGTGCAATTGCTACACGCTGTTGTTGTCCTCCCGAAAGCTGATTCGGCTGATGATGCATACGCTCTTTTAATCCGACTTTTTCCAATGCCTTAATTGCTTTTTGCTGTCTTATCTTGGCATCTACATTAGCATAAACCATCGGAAGCTCAACATTTTCCAAAGCCGAAGTACGAGATAAAAGGTTAAACCCTTGAAAAACGAATCCTATTTTTTTGTTTCTGATTTCCGCCAATTCATCAGGATCTAATCCCTCAACCGCTTTTCCATCCAGTTTATAACTTCCGCTTGTCGGAACATCAAGACATCCCAGAATATTCATACAGGTAGATTTACCCGAGCCGGACGGCCCCATAATCGCCACAAAATCACCCTGTTCGATCTGTAAATCAATTCCTTTTAAGATTTTAAGTTCGCTATCACCGACAGGATAACTTTTGGTAATGTTCTTAAGCTCAATTAACGACATTATCTCGGCATCCTCATTCTCATGGCACGTTGTCTTTCATTAGCCTTTTTATCTTCCAAAACCACCACATCTCCGACATTTATATTATCTGATATAATTTCGCTTATTTCATCATCAGATACACCTTGTTCAATGTTTACTCTAACCAACTTACCACCCTTCAAAAGCCAAATACCTTTATCTTTATAGCGAACAACTTCGCCTTTGTCATCAAAAGTATAAAAACGCAAAGCCTTATTAGGAACGATTAAAACATCTTTCTTTTCTGCTGTTATAATTTCAACATTTGCCGTCATACCGGGTTTAATTTTCAGTTCTTTATTATCAACACCGATAATAACTTCATATGTTACCACATTAGATGTGGTAATCGGATTATTTCTAACTTGAGTAACCACCCCGTAAAAAACTTCATCGGGAAAACTATCGACACTAAATTCAACCTTTTGTCCCTCTTTAACTTTGGCAATATCGGCTTCTACCACCGATGCTTCTATTTGCATTTTGGTTAAATCTTCTGCCACATTAAAAAGAACCGGAGTTTCAAAACTGGCAGCCACTGTTTGCCCCACTTCTACTTCTCGTGAAATAACCACACCGTCAACCGAAGATATAATCTTGGTATATTCCAAATCGATTTTTGCTTGTTTTAAAGTTGCCTCAGCTTGTAAAACCTGAGCTTCACGCAATGCTTTTTGAGCAATAGAATTATCATAATCACGTTGTGCCGTTTCCAGTTCTTTATCAGTAGAATATTTTGAGGTATTTAGTTTTTTTATTCTGTCTAAGTGTTTTTTATAATATACAATATCATTTTTGGTAACTTCTAATTCAGCCTTTGCAATATTCAAGGCCGCCTGCTTTTGATCAACCGAAGCTTCAAAAGTTTGCGGATCTATCACAGCTAAAAGTTGCCCTTTTTTAACATTAGAGTTAAAATCAACATATATTTCTTCAATAATTCCCGAAACTTGAGTACCTATATTCACTGTTGATATAGGATTAATAGTTCCCGAAGCAGTAATTTTTTGAACAACGTCACCTCGTTTAACCTCAGCCGTCGTATACACAGCATCATCTTTTTTGCAACCGCCTAAACCAAAAATTATTGCCACTCCTAAAACACCAAAAAAAACACTATATTTCAGCATATTACCCATACCAACACCCATAAAATAAAATTACTCTCACATATATAATAACGATAAATATTAAAAAAAGTTTTAAATAATTATTGCAATATGTAACATTTATGTATATATCAACCCTTGCATATCTATTATTATATTAATTATTAATCGTCGAAATCAGTTTGTAAAAATATCAGGATATGCCACAAACTGCCGGTAGATAATATATTTTATTATTATGATCGAACTAACAAACAAAAACAAAAGTCAAATTGTTGATGACTTTAGAAAGGCTTTAAAAAATGGTTTTTCATTAAAATCCACAACTCCGATTAGAAAAAATATCGAAGGAGAAATAAAATACACAATGTGGGTCGAAGATGAAGAGAAAAATCATTTTTTGATTTATCAAAAACCCAATGGAGATCTTAAATATCTCTCGGAAGATACTGTCAATAAAATGAGAGAAAACCACACTCTCAGTAATATAAAATAGAAAATTGACAACAATAATTAACAAAACTCGGTATAATATGAACGGTTCAGCAAAATTTGATCTTTTCATAAATACCGAGTTTTTTATTAAATATACCTTGCACAAACAACCTCTTTATGATAATATAACTATATTGTAATAAAAGAAAGTTTTAATATGGCTATAAATTTTAATCAACCGAAATCAATATCAACCTACAATACAGAAGATATAAAAAACTACTTTTATAACAACAACATATCTGTATTTCTTGACTCTGCATTTGAAAGAGGCCGCATCGACAAAAAAGAATATGCTTTTTTGCTTGATTTTCTATCAACTCATAACCCTCATGAACTAACAACTCATGATATTTATAATCTTCCAAACGATAATATTTATTCCATTCAAAAATACTTCGATGAATATAACATTGCATACATTGAAGCTGCCTATAAACAAGGAATAATAAACGATAACGAATTTAAATCATTATACAAAATATATAATGACGGAATGACTTATTATTCACAGGTTTATGACCTGTTTCTTGAGTTGTTCGGTGACCCTAAAGAAATTAACGGACTTAATTTAGCTGATGGTAATATATCACCGGACTCACCTGAAATTTTTATTGATCAAGACGTAAGAGTACTAACCCCATTTGTTGAAACTCGTATAAAATTTAAAGACAAAGCCGGTAACAGTATATATGTTATATTTCCTAAAATAAAAGCTGCTCATAGAGCCATAGACAAACTCACCAAAGAAATCGGCAAAAATATAAATAAAGAATTAGCTACATCTTTTGACGAATATTTAAATTGCGAAGACAGAGAAAGATTTAGTGAAATATGTGAAAAACCTTTAAAAAAGACTAAAGATAAAACTATAGAGTTACATGATATTACACGTCTTACCATAACCCGTAAATATTTATCTGGAGTAGCTCATACAACTAGTCTTATAAACAAATATGAAAAAGAGTATAACTATACAACTAGCAGTCCTCGTGATCGTTTTAACATGCCTTTATATGAAAATGGCAAATTATATTTTGATTCTAAAATAATAATAACATTACTTGACGATAATAACAAACCTTTTGATGTTGAAATAGAACTCAAAATAGATACTTTACGTCATGCCGACAAGAGAACTCATGACAATTATGACAAATATCGAAAAATAATTGAAAGCATTAGTGAAAACGATCCTAACAGAGCAATAAAAGAAGCTCAAGCTGACGAACTTGAAAAACAAAATCGTGAAATCAACGCCAATGCTACCCATGAATATAATATGATAGTTATCGATAAAGTTCAACGCAAAATCAATACCAATTTAAAACATCGTCGTAGAAAAAAAATAAACTCTGATGATACTTATACGGAGTGCAATGAACTTATTTTTGACAGATATTTAGTTGATTCATATGAAGCTTTCGATCCGGACAAATCTTTTAATCCCGAACATTACACAAATGGAAAACCCATTAACAAAATGTGTTTTTTAAAACTTGTAGGATTGTTACCGAAAACTTTTGATGAATTTGCCCCCGGTTCAGATAAAATAATTGAAGAAACCTTCAATTCCATTTACGACAAATCAAATCAAGAAAAATATCAAAAGTTTCATCCTATCAGAAGCCGATACAGAGAAATATTAGAAGCTTCCAGAACATACAGTAACACAATAAATACTAAAATAGTTGATAAAATCGTAAATGACTTTGCCGAAGCCCACACTTCTTTTATTTTTGATGAAAAGACAGCCGAAAACTTAGTAAAAAATAATGATATATCTGTATATGATTCGCAAAAAATTGAAAAAGACACAAAAAAATATTTATCATTCATACCGGATCAATTACAAAATTTTGATGTTCAGGATTCTATGGGAAAAATATGTGTATTAAAAATGCTGCGAAGACTACCGAAAAACTTTCCACAACGACACAAAGATATTAAAGGCAAAGACCTCCAATCTGCACAACAAATTTATACAGATATTTTCAGCAATCCAAAAGATAAAGATCATGCTCTTTTATCCAGATTGCTAAAAATCGCAACAAACAAAAAAGATGAAATTAGAAAATTGTCAGATGAAAAATTAAAAAATAAAATATCACAGACCGTCAGCACCTGTAAATCTCAGGCAGACAACAAATCTTCATCTATTTCAGTGGTTCAGATTGCCGCAAAAAACAAATTACAAAAAAATTAATATGGCTAAAATCTATATCCTCTGAGCAACTCTTCGGTTGTCATGGCTTTTTTACCTTGTCTTTGAATGAGTAAAACTTCTAAAGCTTTGCTTTTACATCCGATAATCAAATGTTTGTTATCACTGTATAACTCTCCGGTTTTCAAACCACACTCATTTTCAACGACCTTACATTTCAACAGCTTAAATCTTTCACCCTTATGCTCAAAATATGTTGCCGGATAAGGATTAAAAGCTCTGATTTTACGTTCCAAATAAACCGCATCATTATCAAAATCAAGTTTTGATTCTTCCTTGCCAATTTTGGTCGCATAAGTAACCGAATTCTCATCTTGTTTTTCAGGTATTATATTATCCAAATCATCCAAAACTTCAATCATCAACTTAGCGCCGGCTTCGGCCATTTTGTCATGCAAAATCCCGACCGTCATATCCTCATCTATTTCAATTTCACATTTTTTATACATATCACCGGCATCCAAAGCTTCAACAACTTGCATAATGGTAATACCTGTTTTGTCATCACCGGCTTCTATTGAACGTTGCATTGGAGCAGCACCACGCCAACGAGGCAAAAGCGAACCGTGGACATTTAAACACCCCTTTGGGAAAGCCTCAATAACTTTTTTCGGCAATATCAAACCATAAGCAGCCACAATTGAAATATCAGCATCAAGTTTTGCAAATTTTTCTTGTTCTTCTTCCCCCTTTAAAGACTTTGGAGTACGAACTTCAATTCCTTTTTCTTCTGCCCACAAATGAATTGGCGTTTTTTGAATATCTTTTCCTCTGCCGGCTTCTTTCGGTTCTTTGGTATATACACAAATAACTTCGTGTTTTTCCGCCAAAGCTTTTAATGTCGGCAAGGCAAATTCCGGTGTTCCCATAAAAACAATTTTCATATTATACCCCCCCCCTAAATCAATTAGATTAACAATGATAATAAAAAAAAAATTAAAATAAGCAACCATAAATAAAAAAACTTTACTTATAACAAAAAATATGTAAGTCTGAACAGCAGATATGTAATATCATATCAAGGGCGTCAGAAACCCTTTATATTTGCAGTCATATGCACACGACTTAAAATACAGTGCCGACAATCTGTCATCGGACGGATGTCGGTGAATAAGGTTTATACCAAATAAGCCGAGCCGTTTGCAAATATACGGTTTCTGAACATCCGCCCGCCTTTCTTTAGAATGGTGGGTTTTGTTTAACTTTAATAAAAGGACGTTCAGATGAAAAAAATATTTTTAATTATAAGTTGCGGCATTATTTCTATCTTCTTAGCATCATGTGCAACGATAATGCGTGATAATTATCAAGCAATTCCCATCAATGCTAATACTGAAAAAGTAAATATAAAAATTACTGATAAAACAGGATCAACTGTTTTTGAAGGACAAACTCCGACAACAATTACCCTAAAAACTTCAAAAAGCGGTTACTTCAACCCTCAAAAATACACAATAACCGCCTCAAAAGACGGATATAAAACTCAAACAACCGTTATCGATTGGCACGTCAGTGGGTGGTATTATGTAGGAAACTTAGTTTTTGGAGGATTATTAGGATACTTGATTATTGATCCGATAAGTGGAGATATGTATTATTTGGATGATCAGGTTCAATTAAATATGGCACAAGATTAAAAAAAACTATAGTTAATTTTTCATAATTAACTACAAAGGGTTATGAAAAAAAACTTTTCATAACCCTTCAAAAAAAGTATAAATATCTCTAATTTCTTAAGCCTTAAAATCAAGTCCCCAAACAGAATATCTGCCGGCATCTTCCTGCCAATTTTCACGCACTTTTACAAACAAGAACAAATGCACTCTGTCTTCCAAAAGTTCTTCAATTTCTCTTCTTGCCGTTTGTCCGATACGTTTAATCATTGAACCGCCCTTACCTAAAACAATAATCTTTTGATTTTCTCGTTCCACATAAATTGTAATTTCTGCTCTGACCGATCCGTCTTCGCGTCTTTCCCAAAGTTCCGGTTCAACGGTTAATGAATATGGCAACTCCTGATGCAAAAATAAAAACAATTTTTCACGCACAATCTCGGCCGCCAACAATTTTAACGGCATATCCGAAATTTGCTCTTCCGGATAATACCAAGGGCTTTCCGGCAAATTATCAGCCAAATATTTATAAAAATCTTCAATATTTTTACCGGTCGACGCCGATATGAAAAATGTTTCCTTAAAATCAAATTCATCATTTAAGGCCTTGCTTAAACCAAGCAAAGTATCTTTATGAACCAAATCAACTTTATTTATTGCTAAAACTGCCGTTTTTTTCTTCTTTTTTAATTTAGCAATAATACTTCTGGTTTCATCATCAAAACCTCTTTTTGCATCAACCACCAAAACCGTAATATCAGCATCATTGGCGCCATCCCAAGCCGATGTAACCATAGCTCTGTCCAATCGGCGCTTCGGCTTAAAAATACCGGGGGTATCAACAAATATAATTTGTGTATTATCTTTTATACCGATTCCTCGAACAATTGTGCGAGTGGTCTGAACTTTCGGCGAAACAATTGAAACTTTCGATCCGGCAAAATGATTGGTTATAGTTGATTTTCCGGCATTTGGCGCGCCGATTAAAGCCACAAAGCCACATCTTGTGGGTAAATTTTCACTCAATTTATTTTCTCCAACATCGCTTCTGCTGCCGCCATTTCAGCGACTTTTTTATTTCTGCCTTTTGCCGTAACGCATTTACCGATACCAAGACTTACTTCAACCTCAAAAATAGGCTCGTGCTCGTTTCCTTCACGTCCGACAACTTTGTACTGTGGAACACCAAACCCCTTAACATGCGCTATTTCTTGTAGTCTTGACTTTGCATCTTTAGGCGGTGCCACATTTTTATCAATAAGTTCTCGCCAATGTTGATTAACAAACTCAATAGAGGCATCACTACCTCCATCAACATAAATAGCACCGATTATTGCTTCACACACATCGCAAAGCACATTTACATTATTGCGTAACTCTTCATTAGCCACTTTTATAAATTCATTTAATTTTAAGCTCAAAGCAACTTCGGCAACCGTTTCTTTTCTTACCAAGCGCACAAATCTTTGCGATAAATTTCCTTCCGATTCGTTGGGAAAAATATTATACAAAAGATGAGCCACAGCCTCACCCAAAACTCTATCCCCCAAAAACTCCAATCTTTCATAATTGGCCAAAACATCAGGATTAACACTGCCATGAGTAAGTGCTTTACTGAGTAACGTTTTATTCTTAAATTGATATTTTAATATTTGTTGCAATTCTTCCATTTGAAAAACAACCTTAGTCTATTTTATTAAACAATCTTGACCATCTTATTTTCTTAGGCCATGTCCAAGGCATATACCAAGCATCTTTATCATTATGTGAAAAAAACAAAAATCTGGCTTTACCTACCAAGTTTTCAAACGGTACAAAACCGACATTAACTCGGCTGTCATCAGAACGGTCACGGTTATCGCCCATCATAAAATAATGTCCTTCAGGAACTTTTACTTCTTCAAAATCATCATTTATTTCATAATCGGATACTTCTAAAATAAAATGCTCTTTTCCCTCCGGCAAAACTTCAATATATTGATTATATCTTTCGGCATTACCCAAACGATTCCTTATTACGAATTCTTGTTCATTTTTACGTTCAAGTTGTTTTCCGTTAATATACAAACGTCCTCTTTGTAATTTTATCATATCTCCGGGCATACCGATAACTCTTTTGATAAAATCAGTAGAATTGTCTTGAGGATTCTTAAACACAACTACATCACCGCGCATCGGCTTATCCGTCAAAATACGACCTTCAAACAGAGGTAAGCTGAAAGGAAAAGAATGTTTGGAATAACCATAAGTATATTTAGACACAAACAAATAATCTCCGACATACAATGTAGGATACATAGAACCTGAAGGAATCTTAAATGGTTCAAACCACAAACTCCGAATAACGACTGCTATAAGTACCGCATATATGATGGTTTTTATGGTATCGATAAAACTCTCTTCTTTTTCCATTACTTTTCTTTCGACCTTTGGATATTTTTGTAATTTTCGCTCATCATACAACGTTTTTATTAATAAACAACTAAATTTTTTCAATAATAACAACCGCTTGAGCAAAAGGTTTGTCATCACTTAAACTAACCAAAATATTAACTTCGTTATCACCGACTTTTTCATCTAAAACTTCCTTTGCCTTACCGAAAAATTTAATTTCGGGCTTGCCCAAATAATCGTGAAAAAGTTCAATATCCGAAAACGAAATTCCTTGCACAAAACCAGTACCCAAAGCTTTTACCGCAGCCTCTTTAACAGCCCAAATCTTAGCCAATTTTAAAGTAATATCACGGCAAGATTGCAAATATTTTTTTTCTTCTTTTGTGCAAATTCTATCAATAAACGCAGTCTCATTTTTTTCCAAAACTTTTGCAATACGTTCAGTACTTACAATATCTGTTCCCAATCCTATAATCATTTTCAGTCCTCACTTTTTAATAATTTTCTTCTCTTTTCCAAAATATTTTTAATCAATATATATGATAACCACCATGCTATCAAAACATACGGAACACACCCGACAATCATCGGATATAAAATCGGCCAAATATCCGACCAAAAAGCATCAAAATTCATATTTACCACCGCTTTAAACGCTTCAGAAAACAATGTTGCAAAATCAACATCGGCTATTCCTTCATACCCTGCCCCCAACATCTTTCTTCCGGTATATAAAACCGATATCCAAATAAACGGAAACGTCCACGGATTACCCAAAGCCGTTCCCAACGCTGCCGCTACAACATTTCCTCGCATTACCCATGCCGACAACATAGCCAAAAACAAATGCGCCCCGACGAACGGAGTAAATGAAACAGCTACTCCGCAAGCTATACCCGTTGCTACAGAACTTGGTGAACCTTTCAGTTTTTTAATCTTCGCCAACCAATACCTTTTTTGTTTAATCCAATAATCACTCATCATACAATCCTCCGGCTGTTTTTATAAAAAAGATATAGCCGTTGTTGTATTTTACAATGACCGATAAGAAGATTATTGGTTTGCTCTGGCCACATATGATACTACTTTAGACGCTTTCAACGCACTGATAATATCTGTCAAGTGTTTCAAATCTTTAACTTCAACATCAATTATCAACTCAAAATAGCTAATTGTTCTGTTGGTTATATTTAAGTTTGCAATATTACCCTCATGACGAGCAATTAAGTTTGACAAATCACCCAACGATCCCGGTTCGTTTGACAAAATCAACTTGATACGTCCTACATGCATACCGTCCGTTGCGGCATCGCCCCACGAAATATCAAGCCACCTTTCAGGTTCTGCCGAATATTTTTCCAATGCTTTACAATCAATAGCGTGTACGGCCACACCTTTACCCGTTGTAACAATACCCACAATTCTATCCCCCGGCAACGGGTGGCAACAACCGGCAAAATGAACGGCCATCCCCGGAATAAGACCTTTTATTTGCAAAGGTTCCGATTTAGATTTTTTACGTCCGACTTTTCCAAAACTTTTGGCAGCAATTGATTTAACAACCTTACCTATTTTAGACTGCTTATAACTGGGGTATACTGCTCTTAAAACATCCCAAGCCGTTACTAACCCTTCACCGACTTTAGCATAAATATCTTCAACCGAATTAGCTTCAAAGTTAGGTAAAACTCCGACCAACCCTTTTTCGCTAAAGTCCAAATTTTCGCCCTTAAATGTACGCTCCAACATTTGTTCACCCAACGATACAAATTGTTCTCTCTTACTTGAACGAACATAACGACGAATGGCAGCTTTTGCTTTTCCCGTAACAACAAACCTGTCCCATTCCGGCGAAGGATGTTGGGCTTTTGATGTCAAAATTTCAATTTGATCACCATTTTGTAAAATAGTTCTGAGCGGTTTTATTTCGCCGTTAATTTTAACACCGACACAGGTATTACCTACTTTTGAGTGAACTGCATAAGCAAAATCAACCGGTGTTGAATTAACCGGCAAACCGATTAAATCACCTTTTGGTGTAAAACAAAACACTTGGTCATTATACATTTCCAATTTGGTATTTTCCAAAAACTCTTCAGGATTTGAAGCTTCTTCCAAAATCTCCAAAAGTTCTTGTATCCATCTGAAATTTTTACCTACTACTTTTTCACCTTGCTTATAAGCCCAGTGAGCGGCCACGCCTTTTTCATTAACTTCGTGCATTTCTTGAGTTCTTATCTGAATCTCAATACGAGTATTTTCCGGACCGATTACACCTGTGTGTAATGACTTGTATCCGTTAGGTTTAGGCGTAGAAATGTAGTCCTTAAAACGTCTGGGAACCATATGATATTTACTGTGAACAATACCCAAAGCCTGATAGCAAGCCCCGACATCATCAACAATAATTCTGAAAGCCATAATATCGGAAAGCTGTTCAAACGAAGCATTTTTCTTCTGCATTTTTCGCCAAATCGAATATGGCGATTTTTCTCTGCCGAAAATATTTGCTCTAACACCACCTTCCAACATATCTTTTTCAAGTTGTTTTATAATCGCGGGAACAATATCGCTTCCTTGTTCTCTCAAAAAATTCAACCTTGCCGAAATAGATTCATAAGCTTCTTTATGAAGTTCGCGAAATGCAATCTCTTCTAATTCCGACTTAATTTCCTGCATACCGATTCTCTCGGCCAAAGGAGCATAAATATCTAAAGTTTCTCTGGCAATTCTGGCTCTTTTTTCATCAGCGCAAAAATGCAAAGTTCTCATATTATGCAATCTGTCAGCCAATTTTATCAAAAGAACTCTGATATCCTCTGACATTGCCAACAATAGCTTTCTGAAATTTTCAGCCTGTTTGGTATCTTTTGATTTAATTTCAATCATTGCCAATTTGGTAAGTCCGTCAACAATTTGCGCAACTTGAGCCCCAAACAATTCTCTGATTTCTTCAACCGTCGCATCGGTATCTTCTACCGTATCATGTAAAAGTCCTGCAATAATTGATGTCGAATCCAATTTAAACTTTGTTAAAATACCGGCTACTTCAATAGGATGAGAATAATACGGGTCGCCAGATGTTCTAAGTTGCGCACCATGCTTTTTCATTGCATATACGTAAGCACGGTTCAAAGCATCTTCATCTGCGTCCGTATCATAAGATTTTACCAAATCAACTAATTCATATTGTCTTAACATTATCGTACTTTTCAAAACAAAAAAGTTTCAGCTTTAGATAAGCTTACACCTACATAGGTTAAATTAAGTTTAAATAGCCGAAACTTTTAATGCAAGAAAAAAATTATTTAGACAGTTATTTATTCGTCATATTCATCCATACCATCAAAACCTTCGTCGCTGAAGAATTCTTCATCACCTATTTCAACATCACTGTCCAAATCACCTTCCGTATCAACATCTACATCCATAACATCATCATCAGCACTATGAATTTGCATAGAATCTTCTAATTCCACTTGAGGTAAAAGTCCTGAAAATTGTTCATCCAAGTCAGCCAATTCTCTTTCTGCAGCCATAATTTCAAGTTCTTCTTCTTCAGGTTCTTCAACCTCTACATATTTTTGCAATCCCATAACGAGTGAACGTTGTAATTCTTCGATACTGATTGTCTCTTCGGCAATTTCACGCAATGCAACAACCGAATTCTTATCATTATCTCGGTCTATCGTCAAAGGAGAACCTGAAGAAATATCTTTTGCACGTTGTGCCGCAACCATTAAAAGTTCATAGCGGTTAGGAATTTTATCAATACAATCTTCAACTGTTACGCGAGCCATCTTTTATAATCCTTTACTCAAAAATGTTATTACCAAAAAACAAATACTCGATTCGTTGCCGATATCTATAACTTATTTAAATTATAAAAAGCAAGAAAAAAATGATTTTATTATTAAATATTAAGCAGTTAGCTAAAACGAATAGATTCTATGGTTAAAGAAACTATATTTGAATTTTTTCAATTTTTCAACAAACTCTCTCCGATTCTTTCTATATTCCAAAACATCGTTCATCGGAACTTTATGAGCCTGTATAATACCTTGCATCAACGAAAATCTTACATTTTGTGTATAATTGCTCAAACTTTTGATTTCTCCGTCATAAACACCTTGCTGAAATTCTCTGATCATTCGAACCATATACGAAGTAACATTTGTTACTCTGTGAGCTTTTATCGTTTTATCGCAGGTATACCCCCATTCCTCAATTGAAAAACCTTTTTTAGCAACAATCGCGCCCAATTCTTTATCTTTGCCCAAAATTTTGGATTTTTGAACAAATCTTGCACATGGATGTATCAAATCCATATACCCTGCCGGAACATATTTTCCTATTGCATCTTCCCTACCATATAAATTCCACAATATTGTCACTTTTGAAAACATATTTACGTTTTCATCTTTGTTGGCCCACGCATCAACCTCATCTAACGTAGCCAAAAAAGCCTTAATATCTGCCGATGTTAAAAGCGAATCTTTGGTCGGATGAAGTGTACGTAAATCACTTTTTGTTTTTTTTGTATCAGCTTTATATCCAGGCTGAAACTTCTCCGGTCTTACTAATTTTTGTAATATCGTTCCCAAATTTTCGTTATAAATCAACTTAGGATAATAAGGGGTAATTTGCGGATATTCTATTTCCTCATCATATTCTCCCCATGCTTCCGGCATAAGTAATGCATACAAATAGGTAGAAACATGTTCAATATTTTCAATATCTTTAACCGCTTCCGCAATTCTTGTCGGAAATTTATTTTTGGTTTCTTTAATTCCGGGAAGATTTAAGATTTTTTCCGACATATTCGGAACTTCAAACAACTGAGGTCCTATATACTGATAATATTTTTTAGGCATATGGTTCAAAAACTCGATATATTGATCTTCACTTTCACCTTTCAGTCGTTTTTCTTGCATACCGTATGACGCAATGGTTGTCTTAAACTCTTCATCAAAATCACCCAGCAAGTCAAAAAAACTTTCATATTTCTTATCATAAACCGCGTATTTTTTCAAAACATCATAAAGATCCGCCATTTGCGGAAGCTTGTCCTTTTCTATATCTATTTCAAAAAAAGATGCAAAATCAGCAACTCCGGCACAAACCCTGTTTGCCGAAAAACAATATAACATTAACAAAAAAATAAGCCTTATTATTTTCAATAAAAAACCTCATATTTTAATATTTTACTCAATAATATATCAAAAAGGTATAAAAAAGATAAACATAAATAAATTTATTTAAAAAATAGGCTGGACACTAAGAAAATATTGCAATATTATGTATCCATTAAGTTGTTAATTTTTTAGGAGATTTAAGAATGGCTTGGACAGATGAAATGGTAGAAGAGCTCAAAAAACTTTGGGCCGAAGGCGTTACCACCGGAGAAATCGGCAAACGTCTCAACATTTCAAAAAACTCTATTGTCGGAAAAGTTCACCGACTGGGATTATCCGGTCGACCATCCCCTATTAAGAAAAAATCAGACACACCTAAAGCAGAAAACATAACCAAACCTACAAAAGAAAAAAAGCCAGCTGTAAAAGTTACCAAAGAAGCAAAAATTGAAACTAAAAAAGTCTCTAAAAAAGAAACTCTCGCTGTAACAAAAAATCCCGAAGTAAATCAAACAATATCTCAAAATACATCAGATATCAAAGCAACTTTTTTAATAGAAACAGCTTCAGAAGAAGATGACATCAAACTAGCTAAAACAATAAATCATACCGATACACCTTCTTCTAAAACCGGTCGTTTATCACTGGTGGAATTAGACAATCACACTTGCCGTTGGCCGATAGGCGATCCCAAAGATGAAAATTTTCATTTCTGTGGCAAAAAAATTCGTTTAGGACAAACTTATTGTGAAGAACATGCTTCTATTGCGTATGTAAAACCAAACAAAAAATAATTTTATTTTTATTACAAAAAAAGAAGTGATTAAAACAATCGCTTCTTTTTTTTGTGCTCTATACTTCAAAATTTCCGATTAATTCATATATCACTAAAACAACAATTACAAAAAAAGGAAATATTGATATGAAAAAACAATTACTTTTAGCTAGTGTCTTTTCCGGCCTTATTATCTTTTCTGCCGATGCCTCCCAAACAAACACTACACCTGTTCCTAACAAGAACTCTGCAAAGGGAAGGATTATGCGTGCTGATAACAATCGTAATTTGAGTTTCTCTGATTTTGGCAAAGATTACTCCGATTTCAAAGATTATTTACAAAAAAGATATGGTCTAAGTTACTCATTGACCACATCCTTTACACCACAATACGGTTCCCCTTCCGGTAAAGAAGCAGGTTTTCAAACCATTGTTTATCCGGCAATCACATGGGAAATGTTTAATAACAGATACGGTCAAATGACCTTAAATGCCGCATACAATGCTGTTCGTTATTCCGGAGCAGACGGCCAAAAAATTCAAAACAATATAAACGTTGTAACTCCGATTAACGATTATTCTACCCAATCAAATGAGTTTCCGGAATTATACCTTACTTATCAACTTCCGGGAAAATATAATTGGCTAACCATCGGTGCCGGTCAATTTCCGATATATAACTTTGACGGAACATCATACGATTCTAACCAACAACAATATTTTATAAACTATGGTTTTTCGCAAAATGCCTCATCCTCATATTCTACTGCCGGACTTGGTTCATATTTACAAATAACTCCTGATCAGAATTGGAGCTTTGCTGCCGGTTTTCAAGATGCTACCAACATTACCGGTGACAGAATTTCAACCTCAAATTTAGATGAAAAGCACTTTACCACCTTCGGCTATGTTTCATACAATCCGACGGTAAAGGGATTGGGTGACGGTCAATACACATTTTTGTATTACAATCAACCGTGGGTCGAAGATCAACAACAAACAACAAACGGCTGGTCTCTTAATGCCTCTCAAAACATCGGAGACAAATGGTCTGTTTTTGGACGTATAAACGGAGTATCAGGCGATATTGAAGAAATAGATAATTCTTATGTTTTAGGTGCCGTACTGAATAATCCTTTCGATCGCAACCCGTTAGATCAAATAGGCTTTGCTGCAGGATTTAACCATATCGATGAAGACGCTGTCGGCGAACCTCTCGAAAACGAATGGGAAAAAGTCTTGGAAGGTTATATCACATTCGGTGTTTCTAAATGGATGACCATTACACCTGATGTACAGGTATATTTTGATCCGGCACTTTCGCCAAAATCTGACAATGCCTTTGTGTTTTCAATACGCACAACCGTATTTTTCTAATAAAAAAATTGTATATAAAATGGCAAATTTATCAAAGTTTAACTTTACAAAAAACATTCTTTTAAGCTAAAATCCAACAATAAATATAAGGAAGGTTTTGTAATACGATGAAAAGATTTGCCATTTTAACTTTAGCAACATTACTGCTTGGTTGCCAAACAATAAATCAAGAAAATATCACTCCCTTGGAAAACGAAGTATTACCAAAACAACAAAATAATACATCTCTTATAATCGGAGGTGTTGAATCCGTATACATTCCGCCTTTTGAAATTCCTTTTCAAGCGCGTATAGATACCGGAGCCGCCACATCATCAATCGATGCTCAAAATATCACACCATTTGAACGAGACGGTGAAAAATGGATATCTTTCGATATCGTAAATAAAAAAACATCTCAAAAACATCACTTTGAAAAACCTATCGTTCGTAAAACAAGCATAATCCGCACATTTCAAGAAGAAAAACGCTACGTTGTACATTTTGATATAAAAATAGGCGAAGAAATTATAGATACAGAATTTACCCTAAATGACCGTTCAAAATTTGAATATCAGGTACTTATCGGGCGCAACATCTTAAACGGCCGATTTATTGTAGATTCCTCTATCGAAAATACCTTACATTAGGACCGAAAACATTATGAAAAACTCATTCCATGTCAGATTGTTTTTAGGCATTTTACTACTTTTTGCCATCTGCTTTTCAATTTACTCCATATACTATAAAACAAAATATTGGGGGTTTAGCTTATCTCCAAAACAAACATCTAACGTGTGGATGGTCGAGGCTCACATAAACTTTGTTGCTGATGGTGAAAATCCCATAACTGCCACGTTGCGTATTCCGACTAAAAACAGAGGTTTTAAAGTGTTGGACGAAAGCATTACTGCCAAAGGATATAAACATAAGAAATTGTCCGACAGAATAGTATTTTCCCGATCTTCAACAACCGGAGATCAAAATTTATATTATAAACTTATGGTTTTTGACAACACCTTAGGTAAGGACAAACTTCGAGCACCAGCTCCCGAAAAAATAAAAAAACCTCTATGGAATGACCAAACCGTTACACAAGCAAAACAAATCCTGCATCTGTCAAAGCAACAAGACGGTCGTAACAGCATCGAAAAACTGATAAAATTTTTCAATCAAGAGCCGATGGATCCAACCTTAAAATCTATGTTGCCGGTTCAGTATTCACCTAAAACGGCTATTGAATTTATGATGAATCTTTTATCATTAGAAAACATTCCTACTCGTATTGCCCGTGGCATAAAACTTGAAGAAGGACAAACACTATATCCTGATTTAATGTTAGAAGCCTACATAAATGGCGCCTGGTGGCTATATGATCCCCAAACAGGAAAACAAGGTTTACCCGATAATTTTTTGGTATTTCAACGAGGTGAAACATCTTTGTTGGACGTAACCGGCGGAACAGCTTCTTCCATAAAATTTTCCATGCAAAAATCCATAACTGCTTCAATGAACTTAGCCGAAAGAAGAGCTCAACTTTCCAAAGATACAGGTTTATTCAATTACTCGATTTATAACTTGCCCATTGCCCAACAAAACACCTTAAAATGGCTTTCGGTATTCCCTATCGGTATTTTAATTGTTGTTTTAATGCGTAACATTGTCGGCATTCAAACAATGGGAACCTTTACCCCCATGTTAATATCCATGTCTTTGGTAAAAACAGGTTTCCTTACAGGGCTTGCTTGTTTTGTTGCCATTATTTTATTGGGTTTGGGCATCAGATTTCTTATGTCAAAGTTCAATCTCCTTTTAGTACCCCGAATTTCGGCAGTGGTAATTTTTGTAATTTTGATAATTCATGCCCTAACCATTATAGGCTACAATTTTGATATAAAAATAGCCCAAGCTTCGGTATTTTTTCCGATTATCATTACCGCTTGGATAATAGAGCGTGCATCTATTACTTGGGAAGAAGACGGACCTGTTAATGCTTCAAAAGAACTGTTAAACAGCCTTATTGTAGGTATAATTGTTTATTTCGTAATCGCCAACGCCCATATTCGCCACATTATGTTTGCTTTTAATGAATTAAACATTGTTATTTTGCTTATCGTAATGTTACTCGGCACATATACAGGTTATCGCCTAACCGAACTTAAACGCTTTGCTCCACTAGTAAAAAAATAAGGAAGTAAGATGTTCGGGCTGTTCAAAAAATTTACAACTCCGCAAAAGTTACGTGAAAAAGGCATATTAGGAATGAATGCCCGCAATTTTCATATTATTTCAAAATGCAATCCGCGTAATTTATATCCTCTGGTTGACGATAAGGTAACCACCAAAAATCTGGCAATCAAAAGCGGAGTGCAAACACCAGATATGATCGGAGTTATCGAACACCAATTTCAAGTAAGCAATATTTTAGACATGGTCAAAAATCATTCCGAATTTGTTGTAAAACCTTCTCATGGCTCGGGGGGCAAAGGTGTGCTGGTTATCAAAAGTTACACCGAAGATACTTTCACTCTTCCCTCCGGCAAAATAATTACTTACAACGAATTATACCAACACATATCTAATATTTTAAGCGGGCTATATTCTCTCGGCGGTCGTTATGATACCGCTTTGATCGAAGAAGTCGTCCACTTTTCCGATATTTTCAAAGATTACAGCTATCAAGGTGTTCCCGATGTCAGAATTATTGTCTACAAAGGATATCCGATTATGGCAATGACGCGTCTATCAACAGCTTGCTCCGGAGGTAGAGCAAATCTTCATCAAGGAGCTGTCGGAGTCGGTTTAGATATTAAAACCGGCAAAACTAAAAAAGCCGTTCAACATAACATACCTATAACTCATCATCCCGACACCAATGCCGACCTGCGCAAAATTGAAGTACCTTTATGGAGAGAACATTTGCTTATTGCCGCAAAAGCCTACGAAATGACCGGTTTAGGTTATTTTGGCGCCGATATTGTACTCGATGCAAAAAAAGGACCAATGATGCTTGAGCTTAATGCCCGCCCCGGACTTGCAATTCAAATCGCTAACGGCAGTGGCCTAAAAAAAGCAATCAAAAAAATTGATAAAAAATATCCGCAAAATCTTAATGCCGAAGAAAGAATAAATTTTATCTTAAGTTAAATCTTTGCAATTTATCTTTTCAATACCTATATAAATAATAAATAAAAATTTTAAAGGAGAAATAAATTATGGCCGCAACCAAACAAATTAAAAATGCCGACACAAAAAAAATTGCCGATTCCAAGACCAAAAGTTTACCGGCAGATGAAACAAAACAATTAAAAATGAGTGAAAGCAGAGCAAAAAAAATTAAACATTCATACAAAGTAAAAGATGCCGAAAATTCTTTATTGCTAAAATTAAAAGACGGCGATGTCGTAATCGAAATGTATCCCGATGTTGCACCAAACCACGTTACCCGTATAAAAGAGTTGGTACGTTCCGAATTTTATAACGGTCTGAAGTTTCACCGTGTAATTGACGGTTTTATGGCTCAAACAGGCTGTCCTTACGGCAACGGCACCGGCGGTTCCGGAAAAAAACTCAAAGCCGAATTTAATCGCACTCCTCACAAACGAGGAACGGTTTCTATGGCTCGTTCAATGTTTCCGGATTCTGCCGACAGCCAATTTTTTATCTGTTTTAATGATTGTTCATGGTTAGACGGTCAATATACCGTTTGGGGTGAAGTAACAGCCGGCATGGAATATGTCGATATGATAAAAAAAGGTCAAGGAGCCAATGGTGAGGTCAAAGACCCCGATGAAATAATCTCAGTACAAGTAATTGCCGATATATAATAATTATAAAAAATACAGCCTCGACTAAATCGAGGCTGTATTTTTTTATCCGTCATTTATCCCAATCTAAAATTTTCCATTATAAAAACAAATACAAAATAGCTGGAACAGAAAACCTTTTTTTATATTTGACCGTGACAATGCTTATATTTTTTTCCGCTTCCGCATGGGCAAAGATCGTTACGGGCAACTTTTCCCCATGTATTAGGATCATCGGGATTTACTTCCGTATTTTTATATGTAAACGGCGTTTGTTTTTCTGATATTACGGAAGCATCGGAATTTCCCGACAAAAGATTAATCGGACTTTCATGTACGGCACGCATTTTTGTTTGTTTCGAATTACGTTCTTCCATATCTTCGGCTGAATTTTGTTGAATTACCGTACGCATAATTATAAACGCAACTTTTTCACCCAATTGATTCAGCATATCCGAAAACATATTAAACGCTTCTTTTTTATACTCATTCAACGGATCTTTTTGACCATAAGCACGCAAAACGATAGTATGACGCATATAATCCAATGTCGCAATATGATCTTTCCACAAAGTATCAAGCTCTTGTAACAAAACCGATTTTTCAACGGCACGCACAATATCGGCAGGCACATTAATATTTTTATTCTTTTGTTGCTCGTCGACAACATCAATTATATTATCGATGAGTTTTTCAACATCCATATCTGCTTCTGCACGCCAACTTTCCATAGGAAGCAAAATTCCGGTAAGGCGAGCCAAATCTTGTTTCAAAGCTTCAATATCCCAATCTTTCGGTAGTGAACCATAAGCAATATTTTTATATACAGTATTGCGAATTTGATCATGACACATATCCGAAACGGTATCCGAAACATCTTCAGCTTCCATCAATTCTTTACGTTGTTCATAAATAACCTTACGTTGTTCATTCATAACATTGTCATATTTCAACAGGTTTTTACGAATATCAAAGTTACGTTCTTCAACTTTTTGCTGAGCTTTTTCCAATGCTTTACTTATCCACGGATGTACCAAAGCTTCACCTTCGGGCAAACCCAAACGTTGAAGCATAATACTCATACGCTCAGACCCGAAAATACGCATCAAATCATCTTCTAAAGACAAGAAGAACTTAGATGTTCCCGGATCACCCTGACGACCTGAGCGACCGCGTAATTGGTTGTCGATTCGGCGACTTTCGTGACGCTCGGTACCTAAGATATAAAGACCGCCGGCTTCTTTAACCTTTTGTTTATCAGCCTCAACTTCTTGTTTAATCTTTTGTCTCAAATCTTCTATTTGTTTTTCTGTTTCATCACCTTTTAAGGCTTCTTTTAGGCGCATCTCCACATTACCGCCAAGTTGAATATCGGTACCGCGACCGGCCATATTGGTGGCGATGGTAATAGCACCAGAAGTACCGGCCTGAGCCACAATATAAGCCTCACGTTCGTGATGGCGAGCATTCAAAACTTCAAATTTCAATTTAGTATTCTTGGCTAATAAATCAGCTACCAATTCCGATTTCTCGATTGATGCCGTTCCCACCAAAACCGGTTGACCTTTATTGTGACACTCTTGAATTGTTTTGATTATCGCATCAAATTTTTCACGTTCGGTACGATAGATTTCATCATGCAAATCTTCACGCAATACCGGACGATTGGTCGGGATTTCCACACAACTTAAATTGTAAATGTCGTTAAATTCTGCTTCTTCGGTCATTGCCGTACCGGTCATACCTGAAAGTTTAGGATAAATACGGAAATAATTTTGGAATGTAATAGAAGCTAAAGTTTGGTTTTCAGATTGGATTCTTACCCCTTCTTTTGCTTCAATAGCTTGATGCAAACCGTCGGAATAACGTCTTCCTTCCATCATGCGACCGGTAAATTCATCAATAATCATTACTTTACCGTCTTTAACGATATAATCGACATCTTTGGTGTGCATTTTATGAGCGCGCAAAGCTTGATTTACATGGTGTACAAGACTGACATTAGCCAAATCATACAAACCGCCTTCGGCAATAAGCCCCACTTTTTTCAACAACTCTTCAACATGAATCATACCTTTTTCGGTTAAGGTAACTTGACGAGCTTTTTCATCTTTTTCATAGTCAACATCAAAAAGCTTTGGAATGATTTGATTAACCAAAATATATTTTTCCGAACTGTCTTCGGCAGCCCCCGAAATAATAAGCGGAGTTCTTGCCTCATCAATCAAAATAGAGTCAACCTCGTCGACAATGGCGTAGTTAAACGGACGTTGCACCATATCAGCACGACGAAATTTCATATTGTCACGCAAATAATCAAAACCGAGCTCATTATTTGTACCGTACAAAATGTCGGCATTATAAGCCTCGCGTCTTTGCTCGTCATTTTTTTCATGAACAATATAATCTACCGTTAAACCCAAGAAGCGATAAACTTGTCCCATCCACTCAGCATCGCGTTTTGCCAAATAATCATTTACGGTAACAATATGAACGCCTTTTCCTGACAAAGCATTAAGATAAGCCGCCAAAGTTGCTACCAAAGTTTTACCTTCACCGGTTTTCATTTCGGCAATTTGACCACGATGCAAAACAATACCGCCAATAAGTTGAACATCATAATGTCGTTGTCCCAAGGTACGTTTGGCAGCCTCACGAACCGTAGCAAATGCCTCGACTAAAATATCGTCTTCAGTCTCGCCGTTTTTCAAACGTTCCTTAAACTCCGCCGTTTTTACTAAAAGTTGTTCATCACTAAATGCACTGTACTCAGGCTCTAAAGCGTTAATTTTTTCAACAATTTTATATTGTTTTTTTACATATCTGTCATTAGCCGAACCGAAAATTTTACGTGCAATACTACCTAACATATTTCAATTATCCTTGGGTTATAAATTTTATAATCAATAGTTTAACACATCATATTTAGTGTTTTAAATCAACTAAGTCAAGAGCTCGCTCAAGTTATAAACCTCATTGAAAAAAATATCTTGGAATTTTAGCAAAAATTAATTATATATAGCTGTAACGGGTAAAATTTATTTTGGAGAAGTGATAATGAATAAAAAACTTTTAGCAATGTTGATGATGTCGACAGCTTTGTTTGTTTCCGCCAATTCCTTTGCAGCCGGAAAAAACGGAGTTGCAGCAGTTGTAAACGGTAAAGAAATCAAAGTTGATGATATAAAAGTTGCCTATGAAGCAAACCCCATAGTTAAAGAAAAAACTTCATTTGATGAATTTTACGGCAAGACCTTAGATATTTTTGTTGATGGAGAAATTGTCTATCAGGAAGCTGTTAAAGCCAACATACAAAACGAACCTGATTACAAAAAACAACTAAAAACCATGAAAGAAGAATTAGCCAGAAAAATTTATTTGGAAAAAGAAGTCAGAAAGTTAGTTAATGACGAAGCG
The DNA here is from genome assembly GCA_017501665.1 of Alphaproteobacteria bacterium. Classification (GTDB taxonomy): domain Bacteria; phylum Pseudomonadota; class Alphaproteobacteria; order RF32; family CAG-239; genus CAZU01. Next base: position 46,873 of record JAFVWM010000034.1, read on the forward strand.
GTTAAAAAACTTTATCAAGACTATAAAAATACTTTCAACGGCGAAAAAGAAGTTAAAGCAAAACACATCTTGGTCAAAGACGAAGCCACAGCCAAAGAAGTCATTACCAAATTTCAAAAAAACGGCGACTTTGAAAAACTGGCCAAAGAATATTCTAAAGAACCTGCTGATTTAGGTTATTTCACTAAAGAAATGATGGTTCCCGAATTCGGTGACGCCGCCTTCAAATTGAAAAAAGGCGAATACACCAAAACTCCGGTCAAAACTCAATTCGGCTATCATGTAATTTTGGTCGAAGATGTTCGTGAAGCAAAACCGCAACCTTTGGAAAAAATTGAAAATCAACTCAAAGGTATGTTAGCTCAAAAAACTATGGGTGATATTATCAAAGGCCTGCAAAGCAACGCAAAAGTTGTAAAATACGACGTTGATGGTAACGTTATAAACCATTAGCTTTTTGATCACATTCAAAACTCCTCGTTTATATGAAAAACGGGGGGTTTTGTTTTACTTGACTAATAAAAGATTAATTGATACTTGTAACATAATTTTATAAACAAAAAGAGAAAAAAATGACTGATACTGACAATTTGCGCAAAACTTTTGCGATTATTTCGCACCCTGACGCCGGTAAAACAACTTTAACCGAAAAATTGTTGTTATTCGGAGGTGCAATTCAACAAGCCGGCGCGGTAAAAGCACGCGGTGAAAATCGTCGTGCCCATTCCGACTGGATGAAAGTCGAGCAAGAACGTGGTATTTCCGTTGCCTCATCGGTAATGACGTTCGAATATAATAATGTAACCTTCAATCTTTTGGATACTCCGGGTCACGAAGACTTTTCCGAAGATACATATCGTGTATTAACTGCCGTTGATTCGGCTGTTATGGTACTTGATTCGGCAAAAGGTATCGAAACCCAAACAAAAAAATTGTTTGAAGTATGTCGCCTGCGAGATGTTCCGATTATTACTTTCATCAACAAATTAGACAGAGAAGGACAAGATCCTTTTGCATTGTTAGATGAAATTGAACAAACCTTAGCCTTAGATGTTACACCGGCAAGTTGGCCTGTCGGTTCGGGAAAAGACTTCAAAGGTTGTTATGATATTTTAAACAATCGCATGATTTTGATGAGCAAAACCGGTGATAAATCAACCATCAATACTGTTATCGAAACAGTTTCCGGACTTGATGATTCCAAATTAGATGAATTATTACCGGCACACCAAGTAGCCAAGCTTCGTGAAGACATTATGATGATCAGCGAACTTTGCCCGAAATTTGATTTAAACGCCTACTTGTCCGGCACATTAACTCCGGTATTTTTCGGAAGTGCCATCAACAACTTTGGTGTAAAAGAAGTTTTGGACGGTTTATTAAAATTTGCTCCGACACCTCGCCCACATCCGACTGTCGAACGTGAGGTCAGTCCCAATGAAAGTAAAGTCAGCGGTTTTGTCTTCAAGATTCAAGCCAACATGGACCCCAAACACCGAGATAGAATAGCTTTTATGCGTATTTGTTCCGGACATTTCAAACGTGGTATGACCTTACACCAAGTCCGTACCGGCAAAGCCTTAAAAGTTCCGACACCGGTAATGTTTTTGGCACAAGAACGCGAACTGGCCGAAGATGCTTATGCCGGCGACATCATCGGAATCCCCAATCATGGACAATTACGTATTGGCGACACCTTGACCGAAGGCGAAAAAATTACCTTTACCGGTATTCCATCATTTGCCCCTGAACTATTAAAATCGGCTCGTGCACTTGATCCCCTAAAATCCAAACATCTTGGCGATGCCTTAAAGCAAATTGCCGAAGAAGGTGGGGCAAGTATCTTCAAACCGGTTGTCGGCGCCGAATGGATTGTCGGCGTAGTCGGTGTTTTGCAATTCGAGGTTATGGCCGACCGTATCAAAAACGAATTCGGACTTCCGGTAATGTTTGAACAAACCCAATATTTTACGGCTCGTTGGATTTCTTCTGATGATAAAAATGAGTTAAACAAATTTATCGATACCAACCGCTTAAATATTGCCGAAGATAATGACGGCGCCCTTGTATTCTTGGCTCGCAATGCTTGGCACCTAAACAAATCGCAGGAAGATTTTCCGAAAATCAAATTTTCCAAAATCAAAGAATAATACACCAATAAAAAGCCTTCCGTTTTTTTACGAAAGGCTTTTACAAGAAACACGCTCCTTAATACAAGGAGCGTGTTTCTTCTTAAACATTACCTTATTCCGCAGGAATATTAAGTAACGTTCCGGCGCCATCCATCACAACAGTTTTCCAACCGCTTGCGGATTCCGCCATTTTTCTTTGAACCTCAAGTTCCTTAAGTTTTAGAACTTGAGGATTTCGGGCAATTGCCTTACCTTCAACGTCCAACGCCTTTGCATTGCTTTCGGCGAGAAGCACCATTGCCTTTGCATCACCTTCAGCTTTGGCTATTGCAGCATCTGCATCACCCTGAGCTTTAATGACCTTTTGGCGTGCTTCTTCCTCTATCTGCACAGTTCTGTTCTTAGCCGTTTGTGCTGCTTGTTCAGCCAACACTTTGGCTTCAATACCGTCTTCAAAGTTTTTAGAGTAATCGATGTTGTCAATCACAAAAGACACCTCGGTAAAGAACTCTGACGGCAGATTCTCCACGAGTTTTTGCTCGATATCAGAGGCTGCTTGGTCTCTGTTGGCAACCAGCTCCTGAGCAACCCACTTTCCGATTACATCCTTCACCGTACTGCGTAATACGGGAAGAATGATTTTTTCTTCGTAATAGCGACCTGCCGATATATATAATTGCGGTGCATTGGCATCCACAATTTTATACGTGAAGACGTACTTAATCTCCGCAGGTTGGATATCTGAGGTATAAGTAGCATTTGTTTCATCGACCCGCTGGGTCGTTTTATCAAACTTTACAAACTTTGAAAAAAACGGCCATTTTACGGACAGACCGTAACACGGGGTCGGATCCACCGTTCCCATTGTCACGCGGATGCCAACGAGCTCAGCGTTGACTATCCTTATTGATCCTGTTAAAAAGATCAATACGATTAATCCGGCGATACCGCCGATGATAAATTTCGCAACCTTCTTATTTTCCATATAATATTTTTTTATGAAAAACATAGCGTAATTTTAACAAATACGATCTCGTTTTTATAAACTAAATTTTTACTTCTGATCCCCCGAACACGCAGTTCTCTGCAAATAGCAGTGGGCGGCTTTGCGAAAGCTCTTTCCAATTTATTTTATAACCGTCAATTTTTTTCATTAAAATTCGTGTTATGTTTTTTTAATAATTTAAATAATTATACAAATAGTTGTACAAAATCGACAAAACTATATCACACTTTTTTACCTTATGCAATACCCATTTAAAAAAATCTCGCAAAAATCCATTTTTTTACTGGATTTTTAATCTTTCGAGTGCTATAAAAGGCGCAGAAATTTTTTCTATTAAGCTTACAGCCGGTAGATTAGGCATAAAACAGTCTGATTTATGGGCTTTTTTTATTTTGTTAACGTTAACTTTAAGGATGAAATATGTCTGAAGTAAAGATGAAAATGATGGATGGTAACGAAGCTGCCGCTTCCGTTGCCCACCGCATGAATGAAGTCTGCGTTATCTACCCGATTACCCCGTCATCACCGATGGGAGAATGGGCTGATGCGTGGTCTGCCGCCAAACAAAAAAACCTTTGGGGTATTGTTCCCGAAGTTCAAGAAATGCAATCTGAAGCCGGTGCTGCCGGTGCTTGCCACGGTTCACTCCAAGCAGGTGCTTTGACAACCACCTTTACCGCTTCTCAAGGCTTGCTCTTGATGATTCCTAACATGTACAAAATTGCCGGCGAACTTTGCCCGTTTGTAATGCACGTTGCCGCTCGTTCCTTGGCATACCACGCATTATCAATTTTTGGCGATCACTCTGACGTTATGTCTTGTCGTCAAACAGGTTTTGCCATGCTGTCTTCTAATTCCGTACAAGAGGCTCATGACTTTGCTGCCATAGCTCAAACATCTACTTTGCGCTCTCGTGTTCCGTTTATGCACTTCTTTGACGGTTTCAGAACATCACACGAAATTAAAAAAATTGCCCTTTTATCTGATGATGATTTGCGTGCAATGTTGGAAGGCGTTGATTATCAATTCAATGCCAAAAATGCTCTTCGTCCGGAAGCTCCGGTTATTCGCGGTACGGCTCAAAACCCTGACGTATTCTTCCAAGGTCGTGAAGCTTGCAATCCGTTCTACAACAAAGTAGAAGGCATTGTTCAAGAAGAAATGGATAAATTCGCTAAAATATCAGGCCGCAAATACAACGTTGTTGACTACGTCGGTCCCGAAGATGCCGAACAAGTTATTGTTATTATGGGTTCAGGCGCCGAAACAGTTGAAGAAGCCATCACATACTTAAATGCCAACGGTTACAAAGTAGGTTTGATGAAAGTTCGCTTATACCGTCCTTTCCCGACCAAATCTTTCTTAAAAGCTTTACCGAAATCTGTTAAAGTTGTAAATGTTTTGGACAGAACAAAAGAATCAGGCTCAATCGGTGAACCTTTATACTTAGATGTTGTTGCTACATTAACTCAAGCTCATGCTAACGGCGAAATCGCTGATATGCCTCGCATTTTTGGAGGTCGTTATGGCTTATCTTCAAAAGAATTCACCCCTGGTATGGTTCGTGCCGTATATGACAATGGTGCATCAATGAAACCGATTAACGGATTCTCTGTCGGTATCAACGACGATGTAAACAACACATCTTTACCATATAGTGACGACATCGACACCGAAGGTAAAGACGTTGTTCGTGCCGTATTCTATGGTCTTGGTGCTGATGGTACTGTCGGTGCTAACAAAAACTCAATCAAAATTATTGCCGAAGATGCCGGTAAATATGGTCAAGGTTACTTTGTTTACGATTCTCGTAAATCAGGTTCTATGACTACATCGCACTTGCGTTTTTCCGACAACCCGATCAAAGCTGCTTACTTAATCAACAAAGCAGACTTTGTAGCTTGTCACCAATTTCCGTTCATGGCCAAGGTTGACATCTTAAAGATTGCCAAACCGGGGGCAACCTTCTTGCTCAATGCCCCCTATTCTGCTGACGAAGTATGGAATCACCTTCCACGCGAAGTTCAAGCCGAAATCATTGCCAAGAAACTTCAATTCTACACAATTAATGCCGTAGAAGTTGCTCGTGAAACCGGAATGGGTCAACGCATTAACACCATTATGCAAGCCTGCTTCTTTGCAATTTCTAATATTTTACCCAAAGACGAAGCTATTGCACAAATTAAAAATGCAATTAAGAAAACCTATTCTAAAAAAGGTGATGCTATCGTTCAAAAGAACTTTGTTGCTGTTGATGCCTCTCTTGAGCACTTACACAAAGTTGAATACCCCAACGAAGTAACATCTTCATTTGATCGCTTGCTTCCTGTTCCGGCAGATGCCCCTGAATTTATTAAAAAAGTTACCGGAGAACTTATTGCCGACCGCGGTGATTTGCTCCCTGTTTCTGCATTCTCGGAAGTTGTTGACGGAACATGGCCGACAGGTACAACTCAATACGAAAAACGTTGTATTGCTACCGAAATTCCGGTTTGGGATGCCGAAAGCTGTATCCAATGCGGTAAATGTTCTATTGTTTGTCCTCATGGTGTAATTCGTATGAAAGTCGCCTCGGAAGAACAATTGGCATCTGCTCCGGCAACTTTAAAATCAGCTCCCTACAAAGGAAAAGAATTTGCCGACAAACGTTTCATTTTGCAAATTTCGGCCGAAGACTGCACAGGTTGCGGTATTTGTACTTCTGCTTGTCCGGCTAAAAACAAAGCAAATCCTGAGCTCAAAGCTATCAATATGGATCACATTGAAAACCATTTGGAAGCCGAAAAAGCAAATTGGAAATTCTTTGAAACTTTGCCTTATGTAAAACGTACCGAAGTTGTTAAAAACTTGCCCAAAACCACTCAAATGATTCAACCGTTGTTTGAATTCTCAGGTGCTTGTGCAGGTTGCGGTGAAACACCTTATGTAAAATTGTTGACCCAATTGTTTGGTGACAGAATGGTTGTTGCCAATGCAACAGGTTGTTCTTCAATTTACTCCGGTAACTTACCGACAACTCCTTATGCCAAAGATGAAAAAGGTCATGGTCCGGCTTGGGCTAACTCATTATTTGAAGACAATGCCGAGTTTGGTTTGGGTATGCGCTTCTCAATTGACCAACAAACATCTTTTGCCAAACAATTATTGGAAGGCTTAAAAGACAAAGTAGGTAGCGAATTGGCCGACAAATTGTTGAACAATCCTCAATCAAATGATGTTGAAATTGATGCTCAACGCGATTTGGTTGCCGAGTTACGCACAAAATTGGCTGGCATAAACTCTGCCGAAGCCAAACATCTCGATAAATTAGCAGACTATCTCATCAAAAAATCCGTATGGATCTTAGGTGGTGACGGTTGGGCTTATGATATCGGTTTCGGCGGTCTTGATCACGCTATTGCCTCCGGCAAAAACATCAATATTTTGGTAATGGATACAGGTGTTTACTCAAATACCGGCGGTCAACAATCAAAAGCAACTCCTATGGGTGCTTCTGCTAAATTTGCCACAGCCGGTAAAGCATTACCGAAAAAAGATTTGGGTATGATTGCTATGTCTTATGGCAATGTTTATGTTGCTCAAATTTCTATCGGTGCTAACGATGCTCAGGTAATCAAAGCCTTAAACGAAGCCGAAGCTTATGACGGCCCGTCTTTGATTATTGCATATTCACACTGTATTGCTCAAGGTTTCAACTTAATCGACGGTCTGTCTCACCAAAAAGATGCCGTTGAATCAGGTTCATGGCCTTTGTATCGTTACAATCCTGAAAACATCAAAGAAGGTAAAGCTCCTTTGAGTCTTGACTCAAAAGCTCCTTCTAAACCATTGGCAGAATATATGGCTAATGAAACACGTTTCCAAGTTGTAAACAAACAAAATCCTGAACGCTATGAAACTCTTGTAAACCGTGCTCAAGAAAACGTTAAAGAAAAACGTTCTTTGCTTGAACACATGGCCGGTTTCAAAGTTGCGGAATAGTAACTTGAACTAACGTAAAAACTCCCTGTTCTGATCTTTGAACAGGGAGTTTTTTACATTCATAACTATTTATTAACAAAAACATTGACAAAAACAACAAAAGTTGTTTAGATTTTTCCAATACACAAATTATTAACAAAAATTATTATATTATGGAAATAACACCAAACATAGCTGACGGAATTATAAATAACTCCAAAGAAGCTCAAAAGATTTTTTTCGAAAATACAAAAAAATTTATTTCGTTTAAACCATTTGTTATAAACTTTCATAAAGATGATAATGATTTTGTTTCATCTATTTGTTGGAAAGGTTTCGATCAAATAAATAAAAAAGAGGCAATACTTTCAGCCATAGAAATACCTCAAAATATTTTAAAAAGCTGCAAAGAAACGAAATTTATTCCATTAAACATTGGTGATACCGTAATGTTACATGGTAAAATCTTTACTATTGAAGAAAAAAATTCAGAACTATTTATTATGGAACTCCCATACATTTGTTCCGGAAAATATGCCGAATCAATAGTAAACGTAACAAACAACATCAAAAATCTATTTTGGCGTCTGGGCATGGGACTAAAAGATTCTACACCTGTATGTACCATATGGATAGGAATAAATTTAGAAAACGTCGATAAAAGTATGATGCTTCCGGTATTCAGCAAAGACAAAGCCAATCTGGCTATCATTGATGACATTGATATCATGGATACAAACTCCATTATAATGATAAATGATTGTATATATCATTATTATCATGACAACGAAGCTAAGTTGGAATTTTTGTCCCCTATGGTAGAAGGCCTGTTTTGTTAAAAAACAGGCCTTTTGGCTTTTTTATTTGAGTTTATCGGGATTAAGTCCTTGTAATTCTTTCAAAGTAAACATACCGTCTTTTCTTATTAAGACATCGTCAAACCATATTTCACCGCCACCATGCGCTTTATCTTGTATCAATACCAAATCCCAATGCACACTAGAACGATTACCGTTAAATGTCTCATCGCTGTATGAATTACCTATTGCCATATGAAGTGAACAAGCAATTTTTTCATCAAACAAAATATCCAACATTTCTTTTCTGATATACGGATTTACGCCAATTGCAAACTCGCCCATATATTTGGCTCCTTCATCAACCGCAAGCTGTTTTTGTAATTTATCGTTATTTGCTCTCGATTCGGCCTTAATGATTTTACCATTCTTAAATTCCAAATAAACATTAGAATAAAATGTTCCGCCATAAACCGTATCGGTATTAAATTGAATATGTCCGTTTATCGATTCTTTAACAGGTGCCGTATAAACCTCACCGTCGGGAATATTCATATTTCCGTCGCAAACAACCGCTTTCAAATCTTTAACCGAAAATTCCAAATCGGTATTAGGTCCCTTAATCTTGACTTTATCGGTTTTATCCATCAACTTTTTTAAGGGCATCATTGCTTTGCCCATTTTCTTATAATCTACCAAGCAACAGTCAAAATAAAAATCCTCCAACTTTTCACGTGACATTTTCGAAACCGCCGCCATAGTATCATTAGGATAACGCATTACACACCAACGCGTGTTTGGAATACGCGATTCGAAATGTACCAAATTATAATAAATATTGTTATAAAGTTTCTTTTTTGCTTCGGATAAATCAGACAAAGCAAACATATCATCATACCCTCGCAAAGCCACATAACAATCCATTTCATCCATCAAAGATCTGTGCCATTTTGCATATTGTTCAATCTGCGCATCCGATGAATTAGCCATCAAATTTTTAACAAACGAATTATCATTATAAAAATAAAACGGTGTAGCCCCCATTTTTGCAGCAATACGCACAAATTCATTTAACAAATCTTTTGTCGAAGCACTAAAAGCTTCAATATAAATTTTTTCGCCTTTTTTCAATTTTACCGAATTTTTTAAAACGCTTTCGGCTAATTTGGTAAGCCTTTCATCAACTCTCATAATTTCACAAATCCTTTATAACTTCATTCAACAATTTTACACCAAAACCGGATGATAAAGATTTTTTATCCAATCTTAAACCGCTGATATCAATATGAGCCCACTTAGTCCCTTTTTCAATAAACTTGTTCAAAAATGCCACCGAAGTAATTGTTGCTCGTTGTGACGTGCTAACATTCTTAATATCGGCAATATCAGATTTTATCATTTTTTCATAATCAATATCCAAAGGCATATGCCACAACTTTTCACCGCTTTTTTCACCTGCGGAAATAAGCATTTTTGTCAGTTTATCATCATTAGAAAACAAACCGGCATATACATTACCTAACATTGCCGTTAAAGATCCTAAAGTAGCTAAATCAATGATTCTTGCAACCTTAAAATTCTTTTGCATATAAGATAAGGCATCCGCAACAATCAATCTTCCTTCAGCATCGGAATTTAATATTTCAACCGTCTTACCACTGTAAGATGTAACAATATCCCCGATTTTAGTTGCTTTTCCGTCAGGCATATTTTCAACCAAAGCTACAACTGCCACTAAGTTCTTTTTTACTCTTTGCAAAGCCGCAACTTTCATCGCTGACACGACCGCAGCAGCCCCTGACATATCCATTTTCATCTCGAGCATCCCGTTGCCTGTTTTTAATGACAAACCACCGCTGTCAAAACAAACTCCTTTACCGACCAACCCTAAATCATAGTCTTTTTTATTAGGATTTCCTCTCCACGAAACTGTTACAACATAAGGCAAATTCACACTTCCTTTACCTACCGCTTCAACCAATCCCAATCCTTTAAGGCAAATATCTTCCATATCCGAAAGTTCAATATCCAATCCCAAATATTCCAATCGTTTAATGTCATAAGCAAACACTTCCGGTGTCAAATAATTTGCAGGTTCATTACACAAATCTTTACAATATCTGATTCCGTTAGCCACTGCTAAATACGATTTAAAATTTTCAGTATTTTTTTCAACATCACTGACTTTTAAGATAATTTGCTCTAACTTGGTATATTCATCATCTTTTTTTTCGGTTTTGTATTTATCAAAACTGTACGAACCCAATAAAATACCATAAGCTAAATTTTGAGCAATTTCATCACTTTCAACAAAAATATAAGCTTTTTCATCATCAAATAAAACATCAAAAAGCTTTTCACCTACTCCTTGAATATTGAGTTTATCATCATTTTTACCAAGTCCCAATAAAACAATTTTGCTCATTCCCCCATAAACATTTAAGCATTCACCGGACTTAGCCTCAAAATCAGCCTGAGCGATGGCGGTTTGTACAAGATCAGCCTCCGTTTCATTCAAAAACTCAACTTTAGCAGGCTTATTCTCGAACATCGCAATAACTTTTACAATATTGTTTTTAGGTTCATCTTTAGTAAAAATAACTTCCAACATAACAATTAACTCCTCAACGTTTTAAGGATTCCTTTTTTTATCAATTTCTACTTTAAACATGAAGTAGTAAAAAGTAAAATAAAAAACATAGAAAAATATAAAAAATATATAGACAAAAAAGCTTTAAGATGTTATATTTTGTCAAACCACCGGGGAGGAATGTTTATGGCAAAATTAAAAAGATATCTTGCATTAGCCGTAAAAGAAGAGCTCGAAATCTGTGAAGAGCTTACCGATTTGCTCAACCTTATATTTCACAAAAACAGACGACATGATCAAAAGAAAAGTTGCAAAAAAAGTAAAGATCGCGGTGGGGATAAAGGAAAAAACACAACCAAAGCAAATCATGAAGATCTGATGCCAAACAAAAACGCCGATAAAGAACGTATTAATGAAATTGTAAACGAAAAACAAATCGGAACCCCTCACATCATAATCAAGGATCAACCAAAACTTTCAGCTGAGCAGAAATTAATCATCAACTGGGATTTTGAAGGTATAAATTTAAGCAAAAACGAAATAAAAGTTTCAATTTATTTTAAAAATGTTCTTACTGCATCAGAACATTATGATATCAGTAACCGACATGATGTTAAGGAATATAACTTAAACAATATCCCTATTTGGTCAGAAATGAAAAAATTCAAAAATTTTCAGTTAATGTATCATCCTGTTTGCCGTCAACTTGCCAATATCGGTTATCCTCCTGATCAACTTCACTTACTCAACATCTATGATGTTGCGTATTTGATAAAAAAACACAACAAAGAAAATCTTCAAAACCTTATGCCTTGTCAACGCAGCAAATTTTTAAAAATGTTTGCCACATGCTATGGAGAAGAATTTTTACACATTGAAACAATGCTGGGAAGAGAAGAAGACGCCAAAAATTTTCTTGAATATATCAGGATACAATACATCAACCAAAACGAAACTTACTCTGATGAAAAATGGGCAAAAATACAATTATCCGCCGCAAAATACAATGTCCACCACAAAAAGAATCGTCAATATGCCAATGAAACCGATGACTATAGTGAAATAAATGCCTTTTCAAATTTAACACTTTGCTATGCTCACCCATATCATACCATATTGCATCATCCGCGAGAAATTGACCTTAATACAAACCTAGTATATCTTGGTGGCTTAAAAGATGAATTTCGCATCATCAGAAATCCGGCAAATGAACGTATGTATTCACAAGGTATTGTTAAAATACAAAAACAAGGAGGACGAAATGAATGATATTTTTGCTGAAATAAATAAAATTCGTTTTGCCGTTACCGGAACTCCGCTCTCTGACGAAGATATAAACAATTTTCAAGCCAATCTTATTGAAAATGGTTACAGTCAACTTCCTGATGAAGTCATAACTTTCTTAAAAAAATACAATGGTTTTCTTTTTGAAAACCGCTGTATTTGGGGCATAAGCCCAAAACAAAAATATCAATATGATATTATAGGAGAAAACAATTTAGCAGAAAATCCTACACCCAAAGATTTAACTCTTTTAGGTGAAACAGAAACCACATATATCGGCTGGTATAAGTCAACCAATTCATATTCAATGATTGACAAATATGACTTTTCAGTGATACATACATTTGACAATTTTCAAAACGCTGTACGATATTTGTTAAAAATCGATGACTAATATATATGTTTATTCAAGTTCAATTTTAGCTAAAGCTGCCGACACTATTAAAAACGGCGGTTTGGTTGCATTTCCTACCGAAACTGTTTATGGTTTGGGTGCCAATGCATTTGATGCCAAAGCAGTTGCTAAAATATTTGAAGCCAAAGGTCGACCTAATTTCAACCCTTTAATATCACATATAGCCGAAATTGATACCCTGTTTGAACTTGCAAAAACCGACGAAAGAGTCATAGCCTTAGCAAAACAATTTTGGCCCGGCCCGTTGACATTTATTCTAAATCGCAAAAATCTTAACAGCTCTTTCGATTTAGTTTGCGCCGGTCTTCCGACATTAAGTGTCCGAATGCCTAACCACCCCGTTGCCTTAGAGCTTATCAAAAAATCAGGCACTCCTATTGCGGCACCATCGGCAAATCGCTCACAAAGCATTTCACCGACCACCGCACGCCATGTCTATGAAAGCTTAGGCAATAGAATTGATATGATATTAGACGGAGGTGCATGCAATATCGGTGTGGAATCAACTATTATCGACCTGACTACATCTCAAACAGTTATGCTTCGAGCCGGAGGATTAGCCAAAGAAGAATTAGAAAAATTTTTAAACGAAGAAGTTGTACTATCTCATGGAAATCCCGATCTCCCCTCTTCCCCCGGACAAATGCTCAAACATTATGCTCCTCGCATCCCAACCCGCATAAATGTTGCCCCCGATGATAGAAAAGAAAACGAATTCTATATTGGTTTCGGTAATATGGAGTGCAACTTAAATCTTAGTTCAAAAAGCGACCTGATCGAAGCAGCCGCCAATCTTTTTGCCTTTATGCATTTAGCTGAAGAGCAAACAAAATATCCGGCCATTGCCATTGCTCCAATACCAAACACAAGCTTAGGATTGGCCATAAATGACAGAATTAAACGAGCATCATACAATAAATAAATTTTAACACGTTCTCTTATAAATATTTTTGCACAAACGATACTCAACAATCTGTAATATTCCAAACATTATAGCATATAATCCTATGGCCGTTGAAATTGCCACAGTTCCTACTGTCGGAAACATCAAAATTACCAATCCGAAAAATAATCCGACATATCCCATTAATGCCGTCCATTTCCATGGCAAATCAATACCCTTAAATTCTAATGAACTTATTATTTGAATAATTCCTACCGTCAAACACCACAAAGCTAAAATAATCGGTAAGCTGGCTGCCGTAATTCCTAAATTTGAAATAAGTACAAATCCTACTAAAATATCAAAAGAACCGACCAATAAATACCAACCGAACCTAAGCTCATATGATGATATAAGATAAAACACCCCGGCGGCAATAAATCCTAATCCGATATAAAAAGCCAGTGCCAATAATGTATCAAAAGGATTAAACCATATAATTAATCCGAGTATAATCATCATCATTCCGGCAAACAAATTCCACTTACTATTCACATATCTTGAAACAGGCATCATAAAAACTCCTTTATAAATTTATCCTGTTAAGATATATAAGAACTTTATATATGATTTAAATGTTTCTTAAAAATTTTATGTTTATCGATAAAATATTCTGCTTGAAAAACAACTGCTCCCCAAATTGCCGAAAGTACCGAACCGCATAAAATACCGAGCCTAACCTCACCTTGCATAACCTCAGGTAATGATAATTTTCCGACAAACAACGCCATGGTAAAGCCTATACCGGCAACCGATGCCACACCATACAAATCAATAACCTTAACTTCTTTCGGAAATACGGCAATTTTTGCTTTCATTAACAAATATGTTATTCCGAATATGCCTATTTGTTTGCCGAAGAAAAGTCCGCAAATAATACCTAAGGTCAACGTATGAGTAAAGGTTTCTAACGTAACATCACCCAAATACAATCCGGCAGATGCAAAAGCAAACACCGGCAAAATCAATAAATCAACCCAAGGTTTAATAACTTCAACCAATTTTTCCAAAGGTGAATAAGTTTTTCTCAAAACACGCATCGGATAAGCCATGGCAACCACCACACCTGCAATTGTAGTATGTATACCTCCGTTTAAGAAACAATACCACAACACAACCCCTAATATCAGATACGGAACAAAAGACGTAACCTGCAATTTATTCAACATATAAAGTGCAACACACGCCAAACCGGCATATCCCAACAAATCGAGCGACACACCTTGATTATAAAAAATTGCAATAATTAAAATTGCCCCCAAATCATCAAATATAGCTATTGCCAACAAAAATATTTTGGCTGCCTGAGGTATTGCCTTACCTACCAACATCAAAACACAAACCGCAAAAGCAATATCTGTTGCCGTCGGAATAGCCCAACCGTTCATATATTGAGGATTACCGTTGTTTAATACGGCAAAAATAATTGCCGGACAAACTATACCGCCAAGTGCTGCTAATGCCGGCACCAAAATTTGTTTAGGGTCTGACAAAAAACCTTCTTTCATTTCCTTTTTTAATTCTAATCCGACTTGAAGGAAGAAAAACACCATTAACACGTCATTAACCCACCACTCTAAAGATTTTGAAAAAGTTAAATTTCCGACACCTACAAATAACTGTGTTTCCCAAAAGTGAGCTATTGTTTCTCTCAAATCAGTATTCGCACAAATAATCGATGCAAACATTGCCAATATCATTAAAATTCCGCTGGTCATATCATTAGATATTATTTTATTCCATATTTCTCTAAAACTGAAATTTTGCATTTTGCACCTCTTACTAATGCTATAAAAACAAAAAAGTCACCTTACAATAAGGTGACTTTCAGCAAAGCAAAAAACTATTTATTAGTCAACATAAATAATACCTTTTGACAACCTGTTAAAACATTTTTCTTTAACATCACCTGTTTTTCTTGAAACAGTAATATAACACTCACCTTCCGGTTCTGCGATATATACTTTAGGTTGCTGATTTACGGTATTATTTGTCTTAACCAATCCGTTTATTAAAGACACTCCGGCAACGACACCTGCAACTCCCCATGCCAAATCACCGACCGCGTGAATCCCGCCATGATGCCCACGGTAATGAAAATGATTGTGATGATGCCCTCTTCCTCTGGCCATAGCCGGCGAACATACCATCATGATCATTAAAAATGTCAGAATAAATTTTTTCATTTTTCACCTCAAAATAAGTTATCCCTATTTATCGTGTTTATTTTTTCTGTCTTTATGATGCGAACGTTTTCCGAAATGTTTACCTTTATGTTCTTTTTTTAATTCTTTTAATTTCTGTTTTTGCTCATCGGTTAAAATTTTCTCAAATTCACTCATATTTTCTTTTCTTATCTTTTCCATTTTTTCGTGAAGTTCTTTCTTCTGTTTCATCAAAGGTTCCATTTTTTTTCTGCCCTCTTTTCTCAATTCTTTGGCTTTTTCTTTCTGTTCCTCGCTTAAACCTAATTTTGAAGCAAACTTTTCTTGGTGTTTTTTCACTTCCTCTATCGACGGACGATTATCAAAATCACTTTTGGTTTCCTTTGCGTTAACATTAACAATACCATTACACAGTACAATGGCACAAACAGCAGATAACAACAGTTTTTTCATCAATTTTCTCCTAATAAAAATTTTAATTTTTCAGCTAAAGTTTTTCTTGCAGTATACAATCTTGATTTAATTGTTCCTTCCGGCTCGCCTAATTTTTTGGCAATCTCGGCAATGCTAAAATCTTCAAACTCAAACAGCACCAACACTTTACGCATTTTATAAGGTAAATCATCAACCGCTTTCAAAATTATTTTTTGCCTTTTTTTAGCATCAATAATTCTTTCTTGTGAGGCTGAAACAGCTTTGTTTTCCAAAACATTTTCGTCTCTTACTTCACGCAAATTTTGTTTATATGATGACGATTTAAAATAATCCTTACAAACATTGGCTGTAATTGTTGCTATCCAAGATCTTAACTTTCCGGTTTCTTTATAATTATTGATATTTTTCCAAGTTTTAATATAAACTTCTTGTTCGATATCTTCATTATACGAACCGGTAATTTTTTTAATTATGGCTTTAATCAAGCCTTTGTTTTCTTTAATGATATTTCTCATTTAGCTCACCAAAAGCAACCCGTAATCATCAACCGGCAAGCCGAGATTTTCAACATACGATTCTTGATAATTGTCATATTCCATATCTATATAAGGATTATAAAAATCATCACCGATATAAAAACTTGGCATATTCACAAAAACCAAAAACAAACACGCCACACCGGCCAGAGCCGATTTAATTATACGCCTTTGTTTTTTTCTTTTGTGGTACAAAGGTTTTGCTTCTTTGATTAAATCAGAAATATCTTGCATTTTTCATCTCCTTTCTACCACTTATAACGACAGTATAAATAAAAAGGTTCATTTTTAAATGAAAAAAATTATCTATATCCCAAATAAAACCATTCATCACCGATATTTGCATTATGATTTGGAATAATCATATATCCGTCAAAACCGGCAACAATTTTTTCGCCATTATCATAATAAGCTAACACTTCACCTTTTTTAATTTCGCTCAGATGCTTATAGTCGCGACTTAATTTTCCGTCAGACTTTTTTATAATAAATGAATCAAGCTTAATTATATTTTGTTTTCTTTTTTTCATAATCGGCAAATCGACAATCTTATAATAAGCCAAAACATTTAAGATAGATTCTAAGGCTACTTCGATTGCTTTTGGTGATTTGTGATAACCGCACTCAACGGTTATACCCGATTTATTATGCAAATAAGCATAACGTTCTGTACAACAATCTGCTATTGTTTCATTCTTTGCATAGATTTCAGGCCAACCCGCAAGCGCATTTTCAACCGGTATCAATGACAATAGCTCCTGATTTTTTTCGGTCGGATAATCAATAAATCCAAACTCTACATCACCCTCACAATGTGTCGAATGCAAATCAAGCATAATATCACAATTATCTATTTCTTTAATAAGCTGATTGGCAATTTTTTCTTCATTATTTTTAGGATTTTGATGAAAGCAAACAACTCGATTAAGGTTAATATCGACAAAACGTGCATCTGCATTAAAAGCAGGCTCATTAACCACCGGAATAAATGTTACTTTTCCCGATTTTAATATCAATTCGCTGTTTTCTATCTTTTTAATTATTTCTCTTTGTGCAATACTGCCGGCAACCTCATTACCGTGAACACCGCCCAAAATAAGAACATGTAAACCTTCTTTACCGGACGAAAAATCATATTTAACAAACACAATAAACTCCCTTACTTGTCTGTGGTAATATACTAAAGTTGTTTCTTAATCTGTTACGTTCATTTTGTCTGTTCAGTACGAACTTGATATTTCCGTTTTCGGGATCATATCCGTTTCCGACATATCCTTTTGCCAACAAACTATCAATTAAATTTAATCTGTTATACGGAACACTGATAGCACTGGAATTAGATTTACTATTATTTTGAAAATCATTATGCATTAAGGCTATTTTACCATTATCCGAAGGATCCGTTGCCGAAGCATACATATTAAAACCGTTATTAAAATAAGGCGACATATTCCAATGATTGTTTCTGTCAATAATTGAAAAGGCATCAGAACATCCCAAACTTAAAGCCAATTCCAAACGGCATTGTATCATCGTCTGATTAAGCTGATTACCACGATACTCAGGATGCACACAATCCGCTCCCATGGCTGCCACCAATGTAGTTCGACCGCCTTCAAAAAAATCTATCGGGCTATGAGGAATTTCCGCATCAAAACTCTCCTTATCGCGACATAAACGAATATACGACATACCTATAAGCCTTGAACCGGTAAAAACTCCGATATAATGAATATCTTCATTATCAAAGACTTCATGATAATATTCTTTATCGTGACGATGTATAAAACGCTCTTCGCCTTTTCCCAAATTACTGTATATAGTAGCCGACAAATTTCCCATTTCTTCAGCATCCGATCTGTTTAACGGACGAATGACAAAATTAGGCATTAAATCCTGACAAACACCATTTATTTTTGTAAGTCTTCCGCGCCACACCGATTGATTATTAACTGTATATCTTTGTAAATTATTCATTATATATCCTTAAACTTATCACAAAAAAAACGGGATTATTCATCCCGTTTTAGTATTTATGCAAAATTTTTAAGCGCACACTCAACTTCGACGGGAACATAATTCCTGACGTTTTTTTGATTTGAGTTGTTTCGAAATGCTTAAAAACATTTTAAATCCTTTTGTTAAACATTGTGTATTAATATATACAAAAACACACCGATGGTCAAGCAGTTTTTTTATTTTTTTTGCAAATACGCCCTTATTTCATTAAAATTATTAAATTGTAACAACGGTATTCGTGCATTTGTTTTTTCTTTAATATACTTTTCATCCGTAAATTTTCCCTCACCAAACAAAATCGGTTGTATATTTGCATTATATGCACATTCGCTGTCTTGTTTGGAATCCCCTATCAACCAAACATTATCTTTGTTTATTTGATATTTTACATCATCCAATGCCTTAAAAACCGGCGCAGAGCTAGGTTTATTCAATACAGCATCACCGTTTCCCAAAATTTTTTTAAATACAATTTCCGGAAAACATAATTCAACCTCTTTCAACAACAACGACTTTTCTTTATTAGAAATAATATACAAATCAATACCCTTTTGACTACAAAAATCCAAAAAATCATTGGCATTTTCCATCGGATAGACTTTATTATAAGCATATTTAACATAATATTCCAAATATTCACGATATGCTTTATCCGCATCCTGAGCAAAAAAATTAGGAAAATTTTCTTTTAGTGATTTAGCGGTATCTCTATATTTAGTTTTTGTAATTGTCCAAGGTTCTTTATTATATTTTTTCAAAACATATTCCATTGTTTCCACAACGGCATCTCTTGTATGAGCAAGCGTTTCGTCCCAATCTGATAAAATAGCCTTTGGCACTTTATAGCTCCTTTCATGTACTGACCAATATATATTTATTATTTAATATATTGTCAATTTTTTATCCGCAAAAATCAAAAAAATAAGCTTTTACCGTTTTTTATAATTGATTTAATCATATTTTGTGATATATACATAAGCCTCACTAAATTATTATTAATATTATGAAAAAGAAATTAAAAAAAATAACAATAATTCTCGTTGTATTATTATTGTTGTTTGGCATAGCAATCACAATAAGCTTTGCTATCTGCTATTGGACCAAGCTTGAGGCTACACCTCTTGCAGTAATAGCAGGAATTCTTGTCTTTTTAATTCTGTTGACCTTTTACAGATGCAAAGACAATTAAAAAAAAGCGCTTTTTTGAAATTCCTAAAATCAGGATTATTCAAAAAAGTGCTTTTTTTAAAATAAATCTATGTCGAAAGCCTTAAAAATGTTAGTCTGACAAATAACTTCGCCAGTCCGGTTCAAATTTGCAGATAACGCTGTTGGCTTCCATAATAATGTTGACTGCTTTATGAGTTTAAGATATAATATAACCTATATATAGGAGGCATTATCATATGGATATTTCTGCTTCGCAACAATTCAACCTTCAAAATCATTTAACTGCTTTGGGAGACAAATATTTACAAGATTTTCCCGAAAAAGAGCAAATACAATCAAGCATATCCTATGAAGAAGGGCGAGATAATAGCATATATGATTTAGAAGATTTGACTTGGTGGCCTAGTAGAGAAGATTTGGCAAAAAAATGTCCGACTGAATGTCAAAATCAAGAAAATATTGGTAAAATAAAGCAAATTTTAAGCGATTTTTCAAATGCTGACACCCCGATTGCTCAGGAACTGAAGAGTATTTTGGATAATACGGATTTTGTAATAGGAATACGTCCTAGGGAGCAACAGCCTAAACCTAATGGCGGTGCGGTATTTAAAAGAGGAATTGAAAGTGAAAAACACAAAGCTGTACTTATGGTCAGTGAAGTACTCTTTGATGAAAAAAATAAAGATATATTGCCCGGTTTGTTAGCTCATGAGATGGGGCATTTTATAGATTTTTATAATCGTCCTCATGGAGATTATGCAAAGCTGAAATGGCAGGATGGAGCCGAGACATTTGCCGATACAACCGGTGTTTTAATAGCTAAGGGCGCCGGTTATGATTGTAATGGTTGGGCAAACTTTTTAGCAACAGAATCAGCAAAAGGTAATAATCCGCCTCATACACATACGGGAAAACATAGAGCAAATAACATTTACGCTGTTTCCAAAGCTTATGACAAACTTCGTTCCAAACAAATCAGAAATTAGTCATTTTCTAAAACAATCGCTCAATTACGAGGAATATCTCAGGCAACCAAAGCACCTTATAAACCTCAAACAACAAAGATACATTCTAATACTATGCACCTATATAAAAGCGAAAAAACAAAATAAAATTCGATAACCACTTGTAAAATAACAAAAAAGCCGTCTTCAAAGACGACTTTCAAGCTATGGCTGCTTCGCCTGGACTGGGTACTCCCGCTAAAGCGGGTCCTCCTCGCGCCGTAAGCCTCAAACTTCGTATTTCGCTAAGCGATTTGCTAAGCTCAACACTCGTTTTCGCCAACTATCCGCTCCGAACCAAAATCTTGGTTCTCGCCATGACAAGTGCACCTCAACAAAAAAACCACCTTTTCAGGTGGATTTTTTTGCTGGCTGCTTCGCCTGGACTCGAACCAAGATTGACGGAGTCAGAATCCGCTGTCCTACCATTAGACGACGAAGCAATCATCGTTATCGGTTTCGTTATATAAATCAACTTTTAAACAAAAGCAAGCTATTTCTTCAAGTTTCTTTTTAACCTTTTTTGTTTTTCCTCACGTTTTTTTGCTCTCATCTCTGCTTTTTCCTCTGCCTTTTTTTGAAAACGTGATTTTATTTCATTCTTTTTCTTTTCCTTATCCATTTGCACTTTTTTTTCAGCTTTTTCTCTGGCTGCTTTTTGAAAACGAGACTCTTTTTCTTGTTTTCTTTTTAATATTTCCTCATGCTTTTTCTCTCTTCTTTCGGTGTTTGCTATGGCTTTTTTCTTAAAGGCACTTGTTTCATTGGCTCTTTCAAGCGCAATCGCCTCCCTTCTTTTTTGTAAACGAGTTTTTTCTACCTCAGGCACGCTTTTTACCTCTGTGGCAACATTTTCAACAGCCGTATTTTCTTCTTCTAAAGTTTCGTTTTTATCAGGAATTTGTTCCTCATTTGCCTTAACCTCAGCAACAAAAAGACTAAACAAAACAGTAACCAACAACCAAAATCTCATTTTCTACCTTCCCTGTTATTTTCAACACAAACATAATTTATACTCAAACATTTGACTAATCAATAGTTTTGTGTTACAAACATCGCGACAAAAATAAAAATAAGGAATAATTATGAAGAAAAAAATTACAGTTGCCGCCGCAGCATTAGTTAGAGATAACAAATTGTTTATCGCTCAGCGTCCGGCTACCAAACTACCTCCGCTTGTTTGGGAATTTCCCGGTGGAAAACCCGAAGAAGGCGAAACACTTCCACAAGCTCTCCGTCGAGAACTTCAAGAAGAATTGCAAATAGATACCATAATCGGTGATTTCATTATGAAGGTAACTCATGTATATGATTTTGCCGAAGTAACAATCAATTTGTATTGGGCAAAAATGGTCAATGAAAATGATACCATTGTCGATAACGAACATGCTCAAACAGCATGGATAAGCTTAGAAGAAATCGATAATTACGAATTTGCACAAGCCGATATTGAATTAATCGAGAAACTACGCAACATCGGATTTTCATTAAACCGTTAAACAGCAAACAAGCCGGAATCACTTCCGGCTTGTTTATTATGATAAAAGTATGTTTATAAATATTTTATTTTCTTCCATGTTTTCTTCTGGCAGATTCAACCAAAAGTCTTGAAGAAAATGTTGTTTTTGCTTCTTTGGGGTTAGCCAGCATCTTATCAAAAACACCCTTTTCACGCATTTGACGATATAATGATTTGAAGTTTTCTCTAGTATTTTCAATACCTTTTTCTTCCATAGCCATACCGACCAAATGTTTACGATTAACCGGCGTATTAGGTATATATTGCTTCAACGCTTTTTCACGCGGCATTTTTTGTGCTCTATCAAGTTCCTCATAAAATTTTTGGTGAAGTTCTTTATTTTCGCGCCATTCTTGCGGTGTTGTATTACCTTCTTCACACATTTTATCAAAAATAGCACCGGCAAGCATTCGTCCTTTCAAACTATGTGCTCCAACAAATTTAGCTAATTTTTGTGGCATCTCCGGACATATTTTCCATGCTTTACAACAATCAAATAATGTCTTCTCACTAGGTAAACGTTCTTCCGATACTGTCAATCCTCCTTTTTGAATGGCATTTACCATTACCGGATACATCCAATCTTGCAATTTATCAAATTTGGCGATCGGCAACAAATCTTCCGGATAGTAACTGTTATAATCAGAATTATAAACGTTCGGACGTTCGTTTAACGCAACAAACAGTTGATCAACGCGTTTAGCTGTTCTGAAATCGTCAATACCTGCTTCTGCCATATCATATGAAAGTTCTTTATATCCGCCTGTTACTCGCATACACATATCACGTCGAGCCACAAAATCACGTGCATCTTGAAAATCTTCATAAGTAAGAGATTCTTGATATTTTTTAGAATCAAATTTTTGCTCGTTATCCTCGGAACGATTTTCATAAAAAGCTATATATTGCATTTTTTCTTTCGCCTCTAACCTGTTTAATAGAGAAGCAATATTTTCTTTTTCCGGATCTTCTATATGTTTAATACACATTTCAACATAAGGAAGTTCCTTAGTTTTAAGAATATCCCCCACAAGATTCGGATACTTTTTGGCATTTTTAACCAACCAAACTTGAACAAGTTTAGAAGGCTTATTACTATAATAATCATCTTTGCTAATCTTATCTTTGATGATATCCATAATTTTTGCTGTTTTATCTTTATCAAGCATAACATTTTTCTGCCCGACAAGATTTTCAAAATTATCATCACGACTTGCATATTCTTCATAAATCTTAGCAAATGCATCAAAATTTTCTTTTGAAATATTTTTTATCTCCGGAATAAGCGAATGGTCAGTTATAGCAACATTCTGAACAAAAATATCATCATCAAATACATTTTTGTGTTTATAATAGTAAGAAATATCTTCGTTTAATACGCGTAGAAAAATTGGTTGTAAATTCTTTTTTCGGCTAGAATACATATCTTTTCCGGTTTCAATCAGATAATCACAAAATTCAGGCGATAATTTTTCAGGAATATTTTTAAGATAATTAATTGCTGCGCTTATCTCTTCTTTTTCAATGTAATGGTGATCATACGTTGCTAATATATGAACAAAATCCTTATAAAATTCCATCTTATCAACATCGTTTGGTAATTTTTTCAGCGCTTGTAGATATTTTCCTGTATATTGCCCCTTTTTTCTTCTGACAAGTTTACCTAGCTCTTTACAGAAGCCAACAGATAAATTTGGTTGTTTTTCAACAACATCGCAAACACACTTGTCCATACACCAAGCATATGTAGAGCCATCATTTGCCGAACGAACAATAGCCTCGCAAAATTCATCAGAAAATCTACTATTATTTTTTATATATTCTTCCAAATATGTTAAAATACGTTCATGTATACCAATATCATGTGATAACACTTTATCATTTAAAAGTGTAGTCAGCATTTTTTCTTTATCTACATTAGGTAATTGCATATCAAGAAAAGTATAAAAAGCGTACATTTCTTTATTTTCACTAACACCTTTGTTTTCTTTTAGAGAAGGCATGGCGTTGAATGCTTCTAAAACCAATTCTTGATTCTCTGTTGCAATATATGGTAAACATTCTATCAATCGTGATGATGGAATTAATGATGCATTATCAATAAAAACTTGAGGTGCTTTTTCTGCCATAATTTTATAAAACTTTTCATTATATTCCCTATATTCTTTATCTGCATCACTTTGTTTGATTGAATTAAAACTATCAAAAATATTCTGAGCTTGTTCAGGGTGTTTTTCCAATATTAGTAAAGCTACATCTACATAATCGCTCATTAAGCATAAAAAATGATTTTTGGTAAAAGAACCGTTCATCTCTTCATTCTTATCTAGCGCATTCTTAATAATATTAAACTTTTCTATTTCTGAATCTGCTATTGCTATTTTTTCTTTAGTGTCCGAAAATAAAATATTTTCTGGATCCGTATATTGACACCCATATGTAGAATTATAAACTATTCCATGCGAAATATTTCCAATAGCCATATGATACATATAATTTCTTTTACTATTATAATGTTTAAGTTCTATATAATGAGAAGGAAATAGACCCGTCCCATATTTTTCTATTGGTGAAGCATAAATTGCAGCATTACAAATTGCTCCTTCATAGAATACATTATTAATCAAAGGCACAAACATCTTATTGGTAACAGGCATGACATCTAATAGTCCCGTAGAATCTTGTGTTAAATTACCATTTTTATCTTTGGATACTGAATTTAAAATTTGCTTAATAGCATTATTTGCTTCAGATGACGAATAAACCCCATACCTACTTAATACATCATTCAAGTCAACTTTTTGACCGGAAGCAATATTATCTTCACTTATACATATAAACGTAAATTCCGGATGCTCTGTGGAGCGCCAAACTTCATTACCATTTTCATCTTTTTCAATATCAAATTCTCTTCCTAACATATCCTGCATAATTTCTCTCCTTGTTTCGTGTATATAAAAACCACCATTTCACGAGAAAGGTGGTCGGAGAGTTCATAAATCATATATGTTGAAATGATCCTTTGAGTCTTTAAAACAATTCCCTAAGGTAATGTTTCTGGACATACACTCAAAGCTCCCCGACTATTATATCGGGGATTTTGTTGTCTAGACAACTAACGACGCATCCTAAAACGCCGCAACATATAAAGAGCTTATGAAGGCTCCGCACCCTCTCAGGTGCTATTAGTACTTTTATACTAACTAAGTAGCATAATATCATAAACTTAATATTATGTAAAGATTTTTTAGACAAAATATTTGCAAGCTAAAATATTAAACGTTTTATCAAGCAAAAAGAGCCCGATTGTTCGCAAAAAAAGCCCTGACATAAAATCAGGGCAAAACATGGGGCGAACGAGTTTGTGAGCAAAAAAAAGCCCTGACATAAAATCAGGGCAAAACATGGGGCGAACGATCGGGCTCGAACCGACGACAACCGGTACCACAAACCGGGGCTCTACCAACTGAGCTACGTTCGCCATCAAAATCACGAAATTCTTTTTAACTATAATATAAAACAAAGTCAAGCAATTTTTACATCTTTTTTTAATTCTGATATTAACTATTTTTTTTCTTTTTGAGGTTACACTTTAAGAAATATATATTCTATGCGGGATAAAAATATTATGAAATTGCTGTCAAAAACAAAATTTTTAGCTTATGTATTTTTGAGCTTTGCCTGTATTATCAAAGCCGAAGAAGCTCATTGTGCAAGAACAACATCTTCAATGGTAATTGACGCTCTTACCGGAGACATCATACATTCGCACAATGCCGATGAACGCCGTTATCCTGCCTCTTTAACTAAATTAATGACGTTGTATCTTACTTTTAATGCTTTAGAAAAAGGCGATATTACTTTTAACACTCAACTAACAACTTCGTACAAAGCAGCCAGTCAAGAACCTTCATATTTAGGTTTGTTAAAAGGCGACACTATATCGGTCAAAGATGCCATATTGGCACTGATTGTAAAATCGGCAAACGATTGTGCCGTGGTTTTGGCCGAAGGAATTGGCGGAAATGAAAAAAACTTCGTCGAAATGATGAACCAAACCGCAAAAAAACTGGGAATGAAAAACACAACATTTAAAAACCCCAACGGCTTACATCACAAAGATCAAAAAAGTACCGCCCGTGATATGGCTATTTTAGCAAGTGCCGTTTACCACCATTACCCAGAATATTACGAAATGTTTTCAACTAAAAACTTTAAATTCAGAAATCATACATTCAGAAATCACAATCATTTATTAAAACATTTTAAAGGTGCCGATGGTATGAAAACCGGATATTACCGTCGTGCCGGTTATAATATCATAACTTCTGCACAATGGGATGACAAAAGAGTTATCGCTGTAACCATGGGACATCAAACCGGCGAAAAACGTGATTTAAAAGTGGCTGATTTAATGAAAGACGGTCTAACAAAATTAACCGGTAAGAAATCCGGTATAATTTACGCAAAATTAGATATTCCCTCATTAAATCAAAATGACAATAATTCATGGGGAATCCAAATAGGAGCTTTTTCCAATTATGTAAAAGCCAGAAATTATGCCTTAATGGTTCAAAACGATATCCATCAACCTTATGCCAACAAAACAAAAATAAGTGTTGAAACGGCTTCCGACGGAGCTGCCGTGGTATATCGTTCACAAATAAACGGCTTTGCTAAAAATGAAGCGGATAAAACATGTTATAGTTTGAAAAAAACAAACAAGTCATGTATTGTAATTAAAACGACTCAAAATAAACAACTTGCAATGGTGGACTAATGGGTATTTTATCATCAAAAGCACATATAATCGTTATTGCTAACGAAAAAGGCGGTACGGGAAAATCAACACTTTCAATGCACTTAGCAATAAAGTTGCTGTACGAAAATTTTAAGGTTGCAGTAATTGATCTTGACGGCCGTCAGGGATCTTTATCAAAATATATTGAAAACAGGCGCATATTTTGCAGTAAAAACAACATTTACATTCCATCTCCTGTACACTATATTTTTGAACCTGTCGCCAAAGAGGCTAACAAAAAAGAAATAGAAGACTTAATTACAGACCTTTCTTCCCGATTCGATGCTATAATTATCGACACCCCCGGCGGACGAAACTATCTTTTCGAATTGGCTCACAAATTTTTACATACTTTAATTACTCCTATAAGTGATAGCCTTGTCGACTTGTCAGCTATTGCCGATATAAATCCGGATAACGGTGAAATAATAAAAGCCGGACACTATGCTGAATTTGTTTGGGAAACAAAAAAGAAACTTGCCTCCAAAGAGCTCCCTTACTTAAATTGGATTGTTTGTGGCAATAAAATATCTGCTTTGCGATCCAAAAACAAAGAGTTGATATTCTCAAAGCTAAGCTCCCTTGCCAAGCTTTACGGTTTCAGATTTACCGAAGGCTTAAAAGACAGAGTGATATATAAAGAATTATTTTTGGACGGATTAACCATTCTTGATATGAACTCGCCCAAACTGCATCGCCGGTTGAATGTTTCACATTTGGCTGCAAAAATGGAACTTAACTCTTTAGTTGAATTTATTTTTCCTTAAACTTTGCTGATAACTTTGTTATAAATCTTGTTTTTAATGCCATAAATGATAATTTATGGATATGAATAAGTTTCATTTAAGGAGAAATCATGATTACAACCATAAAGACTACCCCATACACTGATCAAAAGATGGGCACGGCCGGTTTGCGTAAAAAATCAAAAGTAGTTCTTCAAGAAAACTACATCGAAAATTTTGTTCAAAGCATTTTTAACACAATCGGTAATTTATCCGAAAAAACATTCCTTGTCGGTGGAGACGGTCGCTTTTACAACGACAAAGCCATCCAAAAAATCATCAAAATTGCTGCTGCAAACGGAGTTAAAAAACTTCTTATCGGCCAAAACGGATTTATATCCACACCGGCCGGATCGGTAGTAATCAGAAAAAACAAATTAAATGGTGGCTTGATTTTATCTGCATCTCACAATCCCGGCGGTGAAAATGGCGATTTCGGGCTTAAATACTCCAACGAAACAGGCGGTCAGGTTCCAAGCTCTGTTACCGATGCCATCTACAAACAAACGACTCAAATCAGTGAATACAAAATCTGTTTAGGTGACGACGCAGATATTTCAAAAATTGGCACAACCGAATATTGCGGTATGCAGATAGAGGTTATTGACCCTGTTAAAGATTATGTTGAAATGATGCAAAACATTTTTGACTTTTCTGCAATAAAACAAATGTTTGCCAACGGATTTACCATGCGCTTTGATGCCATGAATGCCGTTACAGGTCCCTATGCCATAG
This sequence comes from Alphaproteobacteria bacterium, assembly GCA_017501665.1. Classification (GTDB taxonomy): domain Bacteria; phylum Pseudomonadota; class Alphaproteobacteria; order RF32; family CAG-239; genus CAZU01. The sequence continues at coordinate 75,169 of JAFVWM010000034.1, forward strand.
AAATTTTTGAAAATATACTAGGTGCAACCAAAGGTTCTGTTGTTAACGCGGTTCCCAAAGAAGACTTCGGCGGACTGCATCCGGATCCAAACCTTGTTTATGCCAAAGAACTGGTTGATTTTATGTTCTCTGACAAAGCAGCTGATTTTGGTGCTGCCAATGATGGCGACGGAGACAGAAACATGATTTTGGGTAAAGGATTTTTTGTTACCCCAAATGACAGTTTGGCTATCCTAACCGATAACTATAAATTGATACCTTATTATCAATCCGGTATATATGGTGTTGCAAAATCAGCGGCTACATCGACAGCTGTTGCCCGAGTAGCTAAAGAACACAACATCGGATACTATGAAGTTCCGACCGGTTGGAAATATTTTGTAAATCTTATGGATTCTGACCGTATTACATTTTGCGGAGAAGAAAGTTTTGGTACCGGATCTTCGCACATCAGAGAAAAAGATGGTATTTGGGCTGTTTTATTCTGGCTCAACATCTTAGCCAAGACCAATAAAACGGTTGAAGAAATAACAGTTGAACACTGGAAAAAATATGGTCGCAGTTACTATATACGTTTCGATTTTGAAGGAGTAGACACAACTGTTGCAGATAAATTAATGGCTGATTTAGAAGAAAAATTACCATCTTTGGCCTCTTTGACATACGACAACTTCAAGATAACCGAAGCCAAACCTTTTGTATACAACGATCCGGTTGATAATTCCGTTACCAAAAACGGACTTGTAATATATTTTGAAGATGGTTCACGTATTGTATACCGTCTCTCAGGTACGGGTTCATCCGGAGCAACCATAAGAGTTTATTTAGAAAGATTTTCCAAAGATGATATCTTGCAAAATCCTCTTGATATGGTTTCACCTTTGGCTAAAATAGCCTTAGATATAGCAGAAATACCCGAAAGAACAGGAAAACACCAAGCTGATGTTGTTACTTAGACCTATAAAGATATTAGCTTTATGCGTTTCACTTGCATCAGTCTTAGTCAATAAGGCTGATGCAGGTTTGTATGGTTTTACGCGTTACAACCCCTACACTAAAGAAGAACGCATACTACATCTTAACAAAGTTCCTCAAAAAATTGACAATTATCGAGCCTTGATGCGTGCAAATCTTCTTATGCTGATACGATATGCCAAACAACAAAACAAAGACTTCCAAATTATTACCCATGAAGGACAAGATCTTCTTACCAAAAGTTTGTGGGAATATGGTCGAGAAGGATATAATCAGGCAAGAACACAAGAAAATGTCAAAGATGAATCTTTTCTTTTTCACAAAAATTTCAAAGAACAAGAGCCAAAACGCTACACTCCGGAATACGATTATTTAAATGTGGTAGATGCTGTCGCCGTAAACAACCTATATTGCGGCAACGGCCACGAAAACAAAGTTGCCCAAAATCACAAACTTACCAAAATAACTATTGAACAATGCCCTGATATTGATACTTTGGAAATGGCTCGCATTAATTCCTCTTTAGAAAAAAAAGCTTCATACTTTTTTGTTGATATTGCCAACGCCTTCAATAATATCGATGACCACGTAAACATTAACGATTCGGCACAAAATGTATTCAAAGTTTCCGATGCTCAAAATATTTTAATAATAAATGATACCTCTCGATTCGAAACAAAAGAAAAATTTATAAACACTTTATTAAAAACAAACTACGATATAATAGTAATGAAACCTTTATTTAATGATGTTGAACGCTATGATTTCGAAGATTTGCAAAAGCTCCATTTCAAAAAAAACGGATCCAAAAGATTGCTTATAGCCGAATTTAATGTATCCGAGGCATCACCTGTTGAGTATTATTGGCATAAAGACTGGAAGTTAGGCTCACCGAATTGGTTGATTAGACCGTCTTTTGATAACAAGGATGGCATTATCACTAAATATTGGCATCCCGAATGGAAAAAAATAATATCTCGTTACTTTAAAGATATTATAAATGAAGGTTTTGACGGTGTTTTTTTCACCGGCATAGAAAACTATAAATATTTTGAAGATCAAACCCCGCTAGAGTAATCAAATATGAGTGAAACAGAAATTTTTGAAATAACACGAGATGCAATTTTTACTTTATTAAAAGTAGTATCTCCCATTGTGTGTATAGCATTGGTTGTCGGACTTGTTGTAGGTATTTTTCAAGCCCTTACTCAAATTCAGGAAATGACTTTGGCATTTGTCCCCAAAATTCTTTGCGTATTTTTGGCATTAATAATACTGTTTCCGTTTATGTACAATCAAATGCAAACATTATCAGATTCACTTTTTTCCAAAATAGCCGGCGGATAGAGTTAAGATGACGGAATTATTTAACATAACAATATACAACTACCTTATGATATTTTTACGCATAGGGGCTGTTTTTATGTTAACCCCCGGTTTTTCGGCCTCATATATAAATATACAGGTACGACTGATTTTTGCTCTGGCAGTATCTTTGGTTTCAATGCCGTTAATAACTCCGATGCTTCCGACCGAACCTTCTGAATTTAGCATTATGGTGCAATATATCTTAAATGAAATAAGTGTCGGCATATTCTTAGGAATGGTAATGCAATTTTTATTCTTTGCCCTAAATTTTGCCGGCTCGTTAGCATCTCAAGCCATAGGTTTTGCCAATGCGCAAATCTTTGACCCCACATTTCAAAATCAAACAATGCTTATAGAATCATTTTTAAGTATTGTCGCCATTACGGTTGTTTTCATCATGGACATACATCATCTGATGCTTGAAGCCATAATCGACAGTTACTATCTGTTTATCCCCGGTCAACCGATACCATGGGCTGATTTTGCTTCGCACTTAACCGAAACAGTTACAAAATCATTTACATTCGGATTTAAACTGGGATCACCTTTTATAGCCTTTACCATAATATTTTATACTTCTATCGGTTTAGTATCGCGTTTAATGCCGCAATTAAATATTTTCTTTTTATCACTTCCTTTGCAAATATACTTAGGAATTGGCTTGTTGTTTATAACCGCCCCGATAATTATATCCGTATTTTTGAGATATTTTGATGAAGGGCTTTATTTGTTCACTCATTAAATAAGGATGCTTATAAATGGTTGCCCCCGAAGAAGAAGACGAAGCGTCCAAAACGGAAGACCCTTCCGAACGAAAAATATCCAAAGCAAAAGAAGAAGGTAATGTTGCCATATCACAAGATGCCAAAAGCTTTATTATGCTCATAGGCACACTCTTCGTAGTCTGGCTTTTTATTCCCATAATGTTTGTATGGATAAAAAACATCGGCTCATCTTTTATATTGCGTTCCGCATCAACAAATGTTGACATTGCCGGTTTCATTATTTTATTAAAACAAGCATTTTTCGGTTTTTTCAAAATAATGAGCATACCTTTTCTTATCTTTATGGTTTTAGGTATTGTTGCCTCCATAAGCCAAACCGGTTTTATTTATGCTCCAAAAAAGCTTGAACCCGACTGGAACAAGTTAAACTTTTTTGCTGCCATACCGAAATTTATCAATAAACAAAAAATTGTCGAAAGTTTGAAAGGCATCATCAAAATTACGGTAGTCAGCATATTAGCTTATATCGTATTAAGACCATACGTCACCAAAAGTGAACTTTTACCGACTATGGACACTTTTGCTATTTTGGATTTTATTCATAATGTAGTAATTTTATTATTATTTACCGTTACAATGGCAGTTTTGGTAATTGCTGCCGGCGACTATTTTTGGCAAAAATACTCTCACTTGCTTAAATTACGTATGACCAAACAAGAAGTAAAAGAAGAATTTAAGCAAATGGAAGGTGACCCTTTAGTAAAATCTAAGATTCGTCAAATCCGCATGGACAGGGCTCGTCAACGTATGATGGAAAATGTCCCCAAGTCAGATGTTGTTATTGTCAACCCTACCCATTATGCTGTAGCATTAGAATATAAAATGGAATCAATGCCGGCACCGAAAGTAACGGCAAAAGGTGTGGATACTGTTGCGTTGCGCATTAAAGCTTTAGCAGAAGACAATGAAATACCGATAGTAGAAAATCCGCCACTTGCCAGAGCTCTGTTTGCTTCCACCGAAATTGACCAAGAAATACCTATTGAACACTTCCAAGCCGTAGCCGAGGTTATCAGATATGTTATGCAACTCAAACAACAATAGACCGGATAAAGATTTAGAAAAAGCACTTATAAAATTAGCTTTTTCATTAATAATCTTAACCTTAAGCTTAATGTGGTTTTTTTTAGACAAAAACCACTATGTTTATTCAACCTTATTAACATCCGTGGCAACAATATACTGCCTCATTACCACCATAAAAACACTTTCTGCCGGTGAAGCAGCCATAAGCTATGGAGGTTTTGCCAACGAAATAATTAAAAATGACTTCAAAATGCGCCGTATAGAAAATGCGAATTTCGAACCGATTATTGAGAATGCACCGGCAAAAGAATTCTTAAAAAATAATAATGTACTGGAATTTTTGGAAAAATATATAAGTCAGGGATCTTCTGCCAAACAAGCTTTTTACCGATTGCAAACTGCCGTAAAAAATCTAAGTTCCGAAAAAGTAACCCTCTCACTTTTATTAAAACAAAACAGCAACCTTATCTTTAATGATTTGGAATATTTTGAAATTTCCGTTCGTCCTATATACCTAAAAAAACCTAATATCTTCGATGGAGCATTTTCCATAAAACGTATCAAAAAAGAAACTTATTTTTATTGGACGATAAACAACATTACCGCCAAACAAAATATGGATTATGTATTCAAAGAAGAAAGCACTTCTTTACATAACTTCTTAGACTATTTACCGGTAGGACTATATTCTATCGATACGGATTACACCATAAATTATGTAAATTATAATATGGCCGATTTCTTAAAGCTAAAACCACACCAACTTATCGGAACATCGCTACGTAACTTTTTATCTTCTGATTCTGTGTTACCAACAAACAAAGACACATGGTCAGGCGAACTTATTTTTACCGATCATCAAGGAAAAACATCAGAAACTTTGACATTTCAAACATCATATCGTGAAAAAGAAAAAATAATGCATCGCGGTGTTGTTGTTCATCAATTACCGACACAAGAAGAATTGCAACAACAGGTAAGTCAATCTCTTGATGATATAAACTGGTTTTACAATCATTCTCCTATCGGTATATTGTTCATCAACAATTTAGGCATCATTAAAAAAGCCAACCCCAAAGCTTGTGAATTATTCAACATAAATAACGATTCTTTAGATATTTATAATAAACTGAGCAAAGAAGAAATTTCTGTTTTACAAACTGCACTTAATAAAGCCGTTTCATCTAAAAAATCAGTTACGACAGAACTTAAAACAAGTGATAAAACGCTAAATTTATATATAAACGAACTGCATAATTTGTATCAAAATAATGAATCTCAAGAAAATAAATTCATTATCTATGCCATCGACGTAACAAGACAAAAAAGTCTTGAAGCACAATTTACACAAGCTCAAAAAATGCAAGCTGTCGGTCAACTTGCCGGAGGCGTTGCGCACGACTTTAACAACCTGTTAACAGCCATGATCGGTTTTACTGACCTACTGTTGCAAAGACACGGCGTCGGCGATCCGTCATTTGCCGATCTTATCCAAATAAAACAAAATGCACATCGCGCCACATCTTTGGTTCGTCAACTTTTAGCCTTTTCACGTAAACAACCGCTATTACCTAAACTCATCGACGTTACCGACGCTTTTGCCGATTTAAGCCAAATGTTAAAACGTATTTTGGGCGAAAAAATAAATTTAAGCTTAAAACATGGTAGCGACCTAGGTTATATAAAAGTTGACCCCACACAGTTCTCACAAGTAATTATTAACTTGGCTGTCAATGCTAAAGATGCCATGTCGGGGATGGGAAACCTTACAATTTCAACATCTACATACAAACTTGCCGAAGCATACTCTTTCGGTGATGACACTATTCCTCCCGGAGACTTTGTTGTTATCGATGTCGAAGACAACGGTTGCGGTATCCCCGAAAACATTATCGAGCGAATTTTTGATCCTTTCTTTTCCACTAAAGAAAACATTGTCGGCTCAGGCACCGGTTTAGGCTTAGCCATGGTCTATGGTATTGTTCGTCAAACCGAAGGTTTTATAAAAGTATCATCCGAAGTAGGTAAAGGAACTATTTTTTCGATCTATCTGCCCCGTTTTGAAACCGGACCCGAAGACGAAAAAAACAATATTACTTCTCCTGTGGTTACCGACAAACAAGGACACACCATTCTAAAGGTAGAAGAAACTTTTTCACCTCCCGGCAACCTGAATCAAAAAATCATTATGGGATTAAATATCTCAAATACAATTGACAGAAGCTCTTCCGCTGTCGAAAAGAACTCTCGACCGGCGCGTATTTTATTTGTCGAAGATGAAGATTCCGTCCGATCATTTGCCGTAAGAGCTCTAAAGAAAAAAGGATATGATGTCATCGATTCCGATTCTGCTGAAAATGCACTTGAAATAATGGAAAAAGATAACGACTTTGATTTATTGCTAACCGACATGGTATTACCAGGAATGAGCGGTGCACAATTGACTAACATAGTCAAAGAAAAGCACCCCGATATTGCCGTTATTTTAGCCTCAGGATATTCTGAAGATATAGCACGCAAAGAGGTTGACAATACTCATGAATTCGAGTTTATTACAAAACCATACAGCTTGGGTGACTTAACTGCAAAGGTATATAGTGTCTTAAACAAGTCTTAAAAAACAAAAGGAAAATATGAAAAATCAAAACATTAATATGGCTCAAATGGCTTTGGAATTTCCGCACCGACCAAGTCTCGGACGCGAAGATTTTATGGTAGCAAAATGTAATTATGAAGCAGTCAGCACCATAGATTTGTGGCCGAATTGGCCTTTTTTTGCCATATGTATATACGGCCCGTCAGGATGTGGTAAAACTCATTTAGCAAACGTTTTTGCTCAAATGGTTGCATTACAAACATCACACCCTTACCGTATTCCGTTTATCAAAGCCTCTCAAATTGATAAAAATATGGCTCATAACCTTTTTGAAACCAATCCGCAAATAGTAATTGAAGATTTGCATGAACTAAAAAATCAAGAAGCACTGTTCCATTTATATAATACTTATCGTGATTTAGGCGGAAATATCTTGTTTACATCTGATGTTGCACCGGCAAGAATAAACTTTTCTTTAGCTGACTTACGCTCAAGAATGAATATTGTGCCAAACTTAGAAATAAAAGCTCCTGACGATGAATTATTAATGGCTTTATTGGTAAAATTGTTTATGGACAGACAGCTTACACCATCACAAGAATTGTTAAATTTCTTATTAAAAAATATTCATCGTTCTTTTTCTTATGTCAGAAAACTTGTCGAAGAAATTGATAATATATCTTTAGCAAAAAAACGAGCAATCAGTATCAACATAGCCAAAGAAGCTATCACAACCTTAGATTCTGACCTGCAATTTGATTTATTTTAAAACCATAAAAAACGGAGAACTTTAATTCCCCGTTTTTTGCATTTTACGCCATTTGTCCGAAGCTTCATCACAAAGACGATGAGAACAGAGAAGATATTTTGTCACAAAATCTTCAGCCTTTGGATGATCCAACATCTTTAGTTGTGCATCAACACAAAGCGAAATATCCGAAACATATATATCAAAAAGCTTTTCCGCATTTTTGCAATCGAATATTTTCAATTCACCCTCACATTCAAGTGCATATTCCTTAACATACATTGTCAAAAGTTCCTCTGATTTGGGATGTTCTAACATCTTACTTTCGGCAATATTGCTTAAAGAAGAAGTCTTTATATATATTTCAAAAAGCTCTTTTGCTTGCGGATGCTCAAGCATTTTTACTTCAGCATTATCGTGAAGACAATACTTTTGAAGATACATCTTTAGAAATTCTTTAACACGTGGATGTTCAAGCATTTTAAGCTCTGTCAATTCATAAAGACCCCAATGTCTGACATATATATTTAACAAATCTTCAGCCATCGGATGATCTAAAATCATAAACTCAGCCTCTTCATGAAGCCTAAACTTTTTAACATAAATGCTAAAAAGCTTTTTTAAATTCGGCAGCTCAAACATAAGTTTCTGCTCTTCATCACACAGATATCTGCCTGTTTTGATTTTTGTTCTTAAATTAAACAATTTAAAGCAGTGCTTTGTTTTTTTCATATTTTAAAATGTCGGTTATATCAGCATCGACCCGTCGCTTCTAAAGTTAATAATATTATAAAATAATTCATTTAATGCCGACGATACTAACACAAATTTTTATTTAAGCAAGTTTTTTTAAACTAAAAAAAACCGAAGGATTACAAAAAATTCTTCCTTCGGCTTTTCCGTGAATAAAAACTGTTATCAATTATCTTCGTCTTAAAAACGCCGGTATCTCTAAATTTACCTTATCATCTACATCCTCTGAAAATGAGGGAGTTATCGGTTCTTGAACTCTGGCATCTTGTTTTTGTTTATTGCGTTTTGCAATAGAACGATTGGTAAATCTGTCAATAAAACTACGAAACGTAGTTTCATTATTAGAAGGAATAAATTCCTCAATTTCTTCTTCTCGCTTAGTAATCACCGGCGCCGGATTATGATTTGGAAACAATTCCGGTTCCTTGTTTGGCATAACCAAAGCAGTTTTAGGAACAAACGGACTGTCTACACTTTCAATAGCTTCTGCAATTTGCTTATTTGTCGAAATATCTTTTACGTCTTCTTCGTCTTGTTTATTTATAAAAGCCTTAAATAAAGAAGATGAATTAGGCATATCCGAAATAACATCAGATTTTTCGACCGTATCAAAATCTTCAAACATATTTTTCCTAAAAGAAACAGAACGTTCAACCTGTTCTTCTAAAACGACAGGTTCATTTTCAACAGCATATTCAATTTTTTCCTCTGCATTCTCGGCAATATCTTCAGATATTTGTCCCAAAACATCTTCTATACTGTTTGTTCTCGGTTCTTCAATAATTTCTTTAACAACAACTTGTGCTGAAGCAGGTGTAATCACAGGCTCAATACGTTTTACAGGTTCAATCCTTGTCTTAGCTTTTTCATCAATTCCTGTTGCCACAATCGAAACTCTGATTTTACCATCTAACGAAGCATCAAAACTTGATCCGAAAATAATATTGGCATCTTCATCAACTTCTTCTTTAATTCTGTTAACGGCATCATCAACTTCCATTAATGTAATATCTTGACTTGCTGTAATATTTATTAAAACACCTTTAGCACCCTTCATTGAACAATCATCTAACAAAGGATTTGACAAGGCTTGTTCTGCAGCTTTAACAGCTCTATCCTCTCCTTCCGCTTCACCGGTACCCATAATAGCCTTACCTTTATCTTCCATAATTGCCTTAACATCTGCAAAATCAAGATTAATAAGTCCCGGCATAATCATCAAATCGGTAATAGAACGAACACCATCATACAAAACATTATCAGCCATAATAAACGCATCTGATAATTTTGTATTTTTATCTGCGATTCTAAACAAATTTTGATTCGGAATAACAATGATACTATCAACTTCTTTGGTAAAATTTTCCAAAGCAGACTCGGCTGTTTCCGAACGCTTTTTACCTTCAAATTGGAATGGCTTAGTAACCACTCCGACAGTTAAAATACCTTTTTCTTTAGCGATTTTTGCCACCACAGGAGCTGCACCGGAACCGGTACCGCCTCCCATACCGGCTGTAATAAATACCATATTGGCGCCTTCTAACTCACGCTCAATTTCCTCAATAGCTTCTTCAGCCGCCAATTTACCGATTTCCGGTCTTGCACCTGCGCCCAAACCTTTGGTTGTTTCCAAACCAAGCTGAATCCGTCTTTGTGTTTTAGAATTTTCTAAAGCTTGCGCATCTGTATTTGCTACAATAAAATCAACACCTTCAAGCTTTTGTGTTATCATATTATTGACGGCATTACCACCACCGCCACCGACACCGATTACAGAGATTCTCGGTTTTAATTGAAGCATTGTTTTTTCAGGGACTGTTAAATTAAGAGCCATGGTATTTCTTACTCCTTGATTATTCTAAATTTTTTTCCGTTTACAAGAAGTATAAAACAAATACCTTAAGTTTTAGTTACCATAAATAAAATAAATGAAATAAAAATTATCCCCACAAGGTCTTAAGCCACATACCGATATTATCCATAAGCCCGTTACCCGAATTCATTGATTTAGAAATAATCTTTTTAGGCTTACGTTCACTAAAATTAACATAAAACGACAACATTCCCACACAGGTTGCAAATCCGGCCGAATTAAGAACATCAGGTAAATTAAATGTATGTTTCGGTTTGCCCAAACGAACTTGTTTATCCAACACCATTGCCGCCACATCAACAACTCCCGGAAGTTGTGAAGCACCACCGGTCAAAACGACTCTGTGCGAAGTGTCATTGGCAAATCCGGCTTCCGTTAATTTTCTGGCTACAATTTCAAACGTCTCTTCAATACGAGGAGTTATAATATCAATAAGCTCAGAACGAGGAATTTGTTTAATACAGCTGTCATCTTCTTCACCTACCGGATAAACATTTACTGTATCAAGAGTATCTTGTTGAGTTAAAAATGCACATCCGTGTAAGGTTTTTAATCTCTCTGCATGAGAAAAAGATGTTGCCAAACCGCAAGCAATATCATTGGTAACATTGCTTCCGCCAACAGGGATCGATGCAAAATAAATAGGATGTCCGTTTCTGAAGCTTGCAATAGAAGTTGTTCCGCCACCCATATCAACTATTGTTGCGCCCATTTCTGTTTCATCACTAACTAAACAAGCCAATCCCGAAGCATAAGCATCAAAAACTTTTGCCGAAATATCCAAATGAGAATTTTCAATAACTGTATTCAAATTTCTAAATATTTGTTCAGGAACAATACCCAACAAAATATCTATCGACAATTCTTCGGCAAACAAATTGTGCGGATCTTTAATCAGTTCACCCTTATCTAAATGATAACCGTTGTGAATACAATGAAGCAAACTGTATTCACCGATATTAACTTTTGCCGTTCCTTTTTGATAAACCTTTTCTAAATCAGTATCTGTTATCGGCCGATTCTTATTAATTTGAATCGACGTTGTCTTAGACATACTTTTAACTTTTTCACCACCAACACTGACAATAACTTTGTCAACATGTTCATTAGCCATCTGTTCGGCATCTTGAACAGCATTACCTATTGCTATGGTAGCTTCGCCGATATCGGTAATAACACCTTTTTTTACACCTCTTGATGCATTATAACCATAACCGATAACAGAAATTTTTTTATCTTTACTTACTTTGGCAATGATACAACTTACCTTAGACGATCCTATGTCTAAAGCAGCAATAGTTGTTGTTTTACCAAAGGTATGTTGCAAAGCTCCGCTCCTACAATTTTTTTTCTTTTTTGTTTTTGTTCAACTTAGTTTTTTTAAGTTTAACCACTACTTTACCTTCCGATCTTAAATCAATGATGGTTAATTTACGCTTAAGAATTCCTTTTGTTTTTTCTAATTTTAACAATTTTTTCCATGCATTTACATAATTATTTTCGGGTAATTTAATGGTAATTCCGTTTTTTATATCATCCAAAATAACATTCCATCGTCTTTGCGAAATATAATTAGCTGCTTTAATTCGTTTGGCAAATTCCGGATCAATTTCCTTTATTTCTGCAATAAAATCGATAAATTTTTCACCGGCCTTAGGTCCTACAACCAACAAAACCTCATCATTTGGAATATAATCGGCTTCAATTACATATCCGTTCATATCTATAGGATAAAATCTTTCATTTAATTGCCATAATGCCAAAACATTTTTTTCTTTTATTTCTATTTTTAAAACATTAGGAAAAAAACTTCTGGTTATCTCAACATCTCTTATCCAAGGTAAATTTTCTAAATTTTGTTTGATTTTGACAACATTAGCTTTCAACAAATTATCGCCTTGTTTCATATCGATAGTTTTTAAGATATCTTCGATTTCGGTTCTGTTCCTGCCGGTAACAATAATATCATCAAGCAAAAAATTATCTTTGCCGATATAATCTAAAACAAGATTCTTTGTTTCATCAATTTTTTTGTTAACTAAATCATTCTTCAAAACAACAATTAAAAACGCACCGAAAAAAGTAACAAACAAAACAAAAAATACCGCCCTTGCTCTTTGCATACAATCATTAACGGGACTTATTGTCCTGTTTTTATTTTTTTCATTATCCGTTTTTTTGCTCATATTATTTTTTTATACCTACGCGCTTAACTTCCCATTCCAAAACGATTGTGGTTTCTTTTTTAACATTTTCAACAATCATATTGCCTAAATCCTCAATGTCTTTGGCTGTTGCATTACCTGTGTTTATTAAAAAGTTACAATGTTTATCCGAAACCTCTGCCCCATTTACCTTAAATTCATTACTTTTGGTTTTTTTAATAAGCTCCCATGCCTTCAAACCTTCAGGATTCTTAAAAGTAGACCCCGCAGTTTTAGCATTATGAGGCTGACTCTTCATTCGGTAATTTTTATGTTCTTCAATAATGTTTTCAGTAATTTTGGCATCTTGAGGAACTACTTTTAATGTCATTGATGTAATAATCCATTCTTCGGGAAAAAAACTTTGGCGATAACTTAAATTAAAATCATCAGCACTGACCTCTAATTCTTCACCTTCGGAATTTACAACGGTTGCTGAGATCAAAACATCTTTCAATTCTTTACCGAAGCAACCGGCATTTGTTCTGACAGCACCGCCCAAACCACCGGGTATCGAAACCAAAAATTCTAATCCGCCGATGTTATTTTCAATCATGATTTTTTTCAGCTCACCGTTTTTCATACCGGCACCGCAAACAAGTTTGTCACCTTCTAATTTCCAATTCCTAAAGAACTTGTTTTTCAAACGAACTACCACACCGGGGATTCCGCCATCCCTAACCAACAAATTAGAACCGCCTCCAATAACAAAAATCGGCAAATTATATGGCTTATTTTTCATAAAATAACATAAGTCTTCTGTATCTTTAGGGCAATACATAACCTCAGCCGGACCACCTACACCAAACCAAGTATATTTATTTAAAGGTTCGTTTAGCAAATATTCTCCTTTTACTTTGGGTAAAATTTTTAATAATTGGTTTTTATCTGCTTTTTTCTTAAAAAACACCATATTCGCCCCCTATCATTTTACAAATTTTTCAACCACATCGGCCAATCTTTTTGCCGCATCAACAATAGCTTGTTTTTTTACCTTTTTCGACATTTTGCTCAAAGTTTCCGGCTGTGCAATAAACTCAGATAAATACTTATGCAACAAATTTGGTGAAAAATCTTTTTGTTCAATCACAATTCCGCCGCCATTTTCCGTAAACTCTTTTGCATTAAAATATTGATGATTATCTGCCGAAGTGGGAAGAGGTACCAAAATCGACGGCACACCTGCTACCGCAATTTCATAAACCGATGATGCTCCCGAACGAGAAACAATCAACGATGCTTTTTTATACAAGTCCGGCATATTATCAAAAAACGATTTTACCACAACTTCTGCTGCCAAATTTTTATATTTTTCGCTAACAAGCTCTTCTTCACCTTTACGACATTGTTGATAAACGACCAATTTTTTTTGATCTTCTTCACTCAACATAGATATTGCCTCAGGAACAGTTTCGGCAAGGACTTTTGCTCCTTGCGAACCTCCGATTATAACCAAATTAAATTTTCCGTTATCATCAAACGGCATATAATCTTTTTTGTGCAAATCAACTATTGTCTCACGCACCGGCATACCTATTAAAACAGATTTTACGTTTGACGGAGTATTTTTCACATTACGAAAACTTTGTGCAACCATCGAAGAAAATCTGGCTAAAATTCTGTTTGTTCGGCTCATAACCGAATTTTGTTCATGTATTATCAATGGTACACCATGTAATATTGAAGCAATAGCTGTCGGAAAAGAAGCATACCCGCCAAATCCGACCACACAAACCGGACGTTTTTTAAACAGCTCAACAAAGGCCTGAGTTACTCCGAACGATACTTTTATTAAGCTCTTAATTTTTGTAAAAAAAGATCTTCCTACAACACTTCCCGATAATATTGCTTTATTTTCAATTTCGCCAAGCTTTCCTTTGTAATTATTAAGCCCTCTTTCATCGGTAAACAAAACAACTTTATAACCTCGTTTAATCAACTCACAAGCCAACGCATCGGCCGGATAAATATGTCCGCCGGTTCCTCCCGCTGTCAAAACAACTGTTTTTTCATCATTATCCTTCGTCATCTCTATTCTCCGCATGAACATTTCTTCTGGTTAATGCCAACAACATCCCAACTCCGATAGATGCCCCCAAAAGCGACGATCCTCCATAAGATATTAATGGCAGGGCCATTCCTTTAGTCGGTCCCAACTGCATCGTCGAAGCCATATTAACAAAAGCCTGCAATCCGAAACTTATAGCCAAACCGCAAATAGACAGCACTAAAAACATATTATTTTCACGAGTTGCTATTCCCATCGAACGTACAACCACAATACCATAAGCAATAACAATCATCAAACATATAAACATTCCGAACTCTTCGCCGGCAACCGGAAAAATAAAATCGGTATGAGCATCGGGAATATGCCATTTTACCACACCTTCACCAACACCAACGCCCCAAAAACCGCCATTTTCAAAAGCATCCAACGAACGTTTTACCTGATCTTGAGGTTTTCCTGCAAAAATTCCGTTTAATAATCCGTCGATTCTGAGTTGTACATGAGGCAAAACAAGATACGCCACAACAAATAATACAATTGCCAATCCGCTCAAAACACAAATTGTCTTCAAAGGTATTCCCGACAAATATACTTGAGCCAACCATACAAGTACCACAACAACCGTCATACCATAGTCGGGTTGTTTTAACAATAGCAAACAAGTAAACCCAAGCAACCCCAAACTGGCCCAAAACCCCGGAAAATTTTTGTATCGGCGTTGTATTTCAAACATCCATGCCGTCAAAACAACAAACAAAGGTTTTAAAAACTCAGATGGTTGAATTCTCATTCCCAAATCTAACCATCGCTTTGCACCTTTAATTTCAACACCGAAAAATATCGTAAGTACCAACAAAAATATGGCTCCTACATAACCTAAAATAGCCAATCGTCTTGTCCACTTAAGTCCCATCATGGAAAAGAACAAAATAGCAAAAACAGCCACGCAAACAAACAAGGCATGTTTATAAACAAAATGGTATGATGCAACATTTATGGTTTTTGCAACCGCCGGCGATGCCGACATACTCAAAACCACACCGCACAAAAGCAAAAACGCAACCGTGGCAAGCAATATTTTATCAACTGTCCACCACCAGTTAGCCAACATATTTGAACTAGATCGTGAAAATGAAAATACCACTTTACGCTACTCCTTAATTTTTTTTAATATGCCGACAAAGCTATTGCACCTAAAACCACTGCCACAAACCAAAATCTTAATACAACTTTGGTTTCCGACCAACCTGATTGCTCAAAATGATGATGTATCGGAGCCATTTTAAAAAATCTTTTTTTAGTTAACTTAAAATATCCTACCTGTATCATCACCGAAATTGATTCCATAACAAAAATGCCACCGGCAATTGCCAATAAAATTTCTTGCTTAAGCATAACGGCAATCACCCCCAAAAAAGCACCCAAGGCCAAAGACCCCGTATCACCCATAAACACAGATGCCGGTTTTATATTAAATCTTAAAAAGCCCAAACATCCGCCGATTATTGCCGCACACATAACCGCAATTTCCTGAGCACCTTCAATATCAGGCACACTTGTATTAAAGGCCAAGACACCGCCGGCAACATATGCACCTATCATAAACACAACAAAAACAATACTCAACAATCCTCCGGCCAAACCATCAAGTCCATCACTTAAATTAACTCCGTTAGAAGCTCCCGCAATTACAATCATAGCAAACGGAATATACAACCAACTCAAATAAAGTTTCCATGAAACATAAGGAAAGTTTAAGAAATATCTGTATTTTATCGGTGTATAGTGACTAATAATCAAAACAGCAGCCAACGCCGTTGCAAATTGCAACAGCAACTTCATTTTAGCGGTCATGGCATTAGAAGTTTGTTTAGTAACTTTTACATAATCATCGGCAAATCCGACAGCACCATATATAAGCAAAACGCTTATACCGACCCAAACAAAAACATTACTCAAATTACAAAAAAGTAACATAGCAAAAATAGAAGAACCTAAGATCAAGAATCCGCCCATTGTCGGTGTTCCTTTTTTAGTCAACAAATGTGATTGAGGTCCGTTTTCCCTGATCGGTTGTCCTTTTTTTTGATGCTTACGCAAAAAATCAATAAATTTTCTGCCAAAAACAAGCGAAATCGCCAGAGTTATTAAAAAAGCCGCAAAACCTCTAAAATAAGAAGTTCTGATTAAACCTTCCCAATTCATCAAATCAGCCAAATAAACCAGCATATCCGCTCCTTATCTAAAAAAATACACAGATTCTTATGTTCAAGCTATCACGTAATTCTAAACAAATCTTAAAGATATTTAATAATATAAAAAAATAACTCCTGTGAATGCTACAAACACATGACACTTGCTTTTAAGAGTTTTTTTATTATACTCATCAAAACAAATTTAGGAGAAATTACATGCAAACCGGCGCACGTTATCAGGCTGTTTTAGAGATTTTAACCGAAGTTTTTCAAGATAAAACTCCGGCTGACAAAATTATCAATGATTATCTGCGTCAAAAAAAATATATCGGCTCAAAAGACCGACGTTTTATCACCGATATGGTTTGGCATATCATAAGAAACCGTATGAAACTTGAATTTGACACAAAATCTTCTGATGCTCGTCGTATTTTACTATATATCAACAAAGATAAATTATCCGAAATTTTTGACGATTCAAAATACGGATTATCACCTCTGACCGATGAAGAAAAAACGTGGCTGAGTAAAGAAAACGAAGAACCCTATCCTGACTATGTCGAAGCCGAATGCCCGAAATGGCTTTTTGAAAAAATAAAAAACATTGCCTTTTGCAAAGCCTTAAACCAAACAGCCACCATTGACATCAGAGCCCACAATATCTCAAGAACGGAACTTCAACAAAAATTATCTGCTGAGGGAATCGAAACCTCTATTGGCGCTTATTCTCCCCATTGCTTAAAAATATCCGATCGTTTGGTCTTAAACAATTGCATGGCATGGCAAGATGGCCTTTTCGAGATTCAAGATGAAGCCAGCCAAATAACCTCACTTTTAGTCGATGCAAAACCTGAACACAAAATTATTGATTATTGTTGTGGCGCCGGTGGAAAATCTTTGGCAATCAGTAACGAACTTAAAAACGCCGGTAAAATTTTAGCATATGACATCGATTCAAAACGTTTAGAACACATCAAACCTCGAATGCAACGATTAAAGGTCAAAAATATATCTTTAACCGATATCATTGCCGATTCGGATAAAGATTATGACCGATTTGTTTTAGACGCTCCATGTTCGGGAACAGGCACATGGCGTCGTTCGCCTGATGCTAAATTTCGTTTAACTAAAGAAAAACTTTATGGTTTAACCAAAATACAAGCCGATTTGTTAAGTATTGCCGCTCAAAAAACCGCAAAAAAAGGACGAATAATTTATATAACCTGCTCCGTCTTAAAAGATGAAAATGAAGATATTATCGAAAAATTCTTAAACCAAAACGAAAATTTTGCCCCAATAAACTTAAAAGAACTATGGGCAAAAAAAATAGAAGCGCCCTATCCCTACATAAGCGAAAAATATTTGCGTATGTCGCCTCTTACCACTTCTACCGACGGCTTTTTTGTATGTATTTTGGAACGTTTATATTAGCTTTGAGCATTTTTTTGATAAATATATGATATAATTTCGGCAACCGCAGCAAACGCCTCAACCGGAATTTCCTCGTTTATGTCAACAGCTTTTAATATTTGCAACAAATCGGCATCTTTTCTTATTTCAATACCATTTTCCTCTGCCAGTTTGATAATTTTTTGCGCAATTTCACCGGCGCCTTTTGCCAATACAACAGGTGCATTATCTTTGTTTTTATCATATCCTAAAGCAACCGCATAATCATCTTTATCTGTGGAAAAATTTGCATCACCGTTGTTTTCATTGTCAAATATGGTATTGTTCATAACGAATAAGCGCTCCGCAAAAAATTGTAATTATTTAAATAATATTATCAATTTTAGCGGATGACAAGAGTTTTATTGGCATAAAACTTGCATATTCTCTCAAGTATGGGGATACTTGAAAATGAAAAAAATGGGGAATAAGAGAATGGATTTAAATAACCTTACGGTTTTTAATATGGCCAAACAAAACATGGATTACCTTTCCTTAAAAGAAAAGGTAATTGCCGGTAATATTGCCAATGCCTCCACTCCCAACTATCTTGCTAAAGATGTCACCAAGCCGTCTTTTCTTGATAATCTTAAAGAAAATAAACCTTTGTTAGAGCTAAACAAAACCAACCCGAAGCATTTGGGCGAGTTAAAATCTGTTGCAAAGAATAATCAACTAAAAAATATGGCTGTCGTATATACTCCCAAACCGAGCGATGCTCTTACTATTGACGGAAATGGTGTAATTTTGGAAGATCAAATGAACAAAGCTTCAAAAGCCTCATCCGAATACAAAAGGATGATTACTATTTACAATTCGTACAAAAAAATGCTCTCAACCGCAAACACCAAAATAAACGGATAAGGTAAAAAACAATGGCCGGAGATTTAAGTATAAGTGCAGATATAGCCGCATCAGGAATGAAAGCCCAAGCCGAACGCTTAAAGGTTATATCGCAAAATATGGCTAATGTTGATTCGGTTTCGGCCGAACCGGGCGGTGAGCCGTATCGACGTCAAGTTGTCAGCTTTCAAAACTATGTTGATCAAGAAACCGGCGCACAAAAAGTACGTGTTGACAAAATTGTAAAAGATATGTCGCCTTTTGAAAAAAAATACGATCCTAATCATCCGGCTGCCGATGCTCAAGGTTATGTATCTTTGCCAAACGTAAATACTTTGGTCGAAATGATGGATATGAAAGAAGCTCAGCGAGTTTATGATGCCAACTTAAATATGTTAAAAACCGCTCGTGAAATGAACTCGAGTGTATTAGATATCTTAAAATAGCTTTTTATAGGGGAATAAAAAAGTGGTCAGCAATATTTCGAATGCCTTAAATGCGTATCAAACGGCACTAAATCGCATCAACAACACTCCGGCAACACCAAAAGCCGAAGTTATTGAACCGGCTCAAACTTTTGGCTCAGTCTTAAAAAACGTTGTAAGTGAAGCTGTAAATGCTCAGAAACAAGCCGAAATAACCACTATTAACGGAATTTCCGGCAAAGCCGATATTCAAGACGTTGTCTTGGCAATTTCCAACGCTGAACAAGCCTTAGAAACCGTAGTTGCCGTCCGCGACACCGCTATCAAAGCCTATAACTCAATTATGCAAATGAACATTTAGTTTTAAGAACAATTTAAAAACCCCCGCCTTTTTTAAGACGGGGCTTTGTTTTATTTATCTTTTATCAAAATTTCAAATTTTTTATTATAAAATGAAATCAATTTTTTATATTTGCTAAATGCTATTTTATTCCCTTTTTCTATTTCATTTATTGATTTTAGCGATAAATCACAATGAAGCGCCACATCAGCTGTAGTCAATTTTTTATCAATTCTGATTTTTCTTAAATTTTGCCCCAATATTTTTAATACTTCGGTACGAAAAGATTCTGTCATATTTTACAAACTCCCTTTTGATTTTGTTAAAACAAAACCGCCTTTTAGGTAAAAAGGCGGGGAGTTCGAAACTGCAAAAGAACAGCCTGAGTTATTCGAGCATAAGCCTTATATCCTCAGCTCCCCAACAGGAGATGTTCTTACTTCTTTTGGGAGTTTCGACACTCCGCAAAGGCAACTCGCCTTTGCAAAAGATAAGTTAGATTATTTTTTATCCTTTATCAAGTTTTTTATTACAAAAAACAGAAATAAATATTTTAAAATTTTGAACCGTAGACAAACCTACGTAAATTTTTTTTCAAAAAATTAGCTGTCCGCTAGATGAAATTTTTTACAAAAAAGTTCGGATAGTGAGGCAGATAATAAGAAACAAAGATAAAATCACCGGAGTGTACAAATAAAGTACATGAGGATGATTTTATTCTGCAGTTTCTGTATTAGCTGTCCGCTAGACGAACTTTTTTTCTATAGCCTTGAGCAACCAAGTAAGTCTCCGGTGATTCTTTTCTGCTGGCAGCAGGCTTAAAGTGAGATACTTTATCAAAATTCTTTTTAGCATCAGCTAATAAATTACCTTCAGCACCACCCTGAAAAACCTTAGCAATAAAAATCCCCCCTTCAACTAACACTTCTTTGGCAAATTCATATGCCGCTTCCACAAGTCCGATCGTACGAAGATGATCTGTTTGTTGATGTCCGGTTGTATTTGCTGCCATATCGCTCATTACAATATCTGCCTCACTACCCAAAAGTGCTTTCAATTTATCAGGAGCATCTTCCGAAGTAAAATCTTGACAAACAAGCGTCGCACCGTCAATCGGCTCGGTTTCCAAAATATCAATTCCGACAACTTGACCGCTTCCTTTGTTTCGCATAACTGCAATCTGTGTCCACCCTCCGGGAGCACAACCCAAATCAACAACCGTTTTACCTTTACCTAAAAAGTGATATTTTTCATCTAACTGAATAAGTTTAAAAGCTGCACGCGAACGATACCCCAAACGTTTTGCTTCAGAAACATATGGATCGTTAAGCTGACGCATCAGCCATTGGTTTGATGATTTTTTCTTATATTTTCCGGTTTTAAGCTTTACGGTCAAACTATGTCGTGAACCTATTTCTTTTGCCGATTTAGTGAGCTTTGCCATTTTTCTTCCTCGCATTAAGAATGCTGACTTTTTTATCTTTATCCATTAAATCGGAAACAATTCCGTCTTTTGCACTTTTCAAGGATGCCGTAACTTCATTAATTTCCAGTCTGTCATAAATTTGTTTAAAAATAACAGCCGCTGCAATAAATATGTATGAACGCTTATCCCCGATATACGGATTTTTTGCCAATTCTGTACGTTTTGCACCAAAAATATAGCCTATGGCTTTGTCCATATCGTTTTTATTCATAATCTGGCCATCCGCCTTTTCTCTGTCATAACTTTTGAATTGTTTAATCATAGAAACCAAACGCAACGGAGTTGATGAAGTTGCCACAAATGTAACATCTTTATCTTTCAAGCTACCGGATTTTTCAAAAAAAACATCTAAAGTTTTATCAACTTCACCGCGCAATTTATCAGCTCTTTCTTTATCATATTCTACCAAATCAAATGCTTCCGAAGAATTTCTTGCGCCCCAAGGGATTGAAACCGTAGATATGATTTCGGGATTTTTTGAATTTTTTGCCAAAGTTATTTCGGTCGAAGCCCCACCTAAATCATAAACCACCACATAATCACTTTTGCCCAAAACATGTTCTATGGCACCTTTTAAATTCAGCTCTGCCTCTTCTTTACTATCTATAATATCCAATTTAATATGAGATTCGTCATATATTCTCTTTACTACATCATTGCCGTTTTTTGCCATACGACAAGCTGCCGTTGTAATAGCACGTACATTATCAGGTGCAACATCATACTTATCCAACATGCGTTTATATTCATAAAAACACTTTTGACATCTTTCAATTGCGTCTTCGGTAATTATATTATTTTCGTACATTCCCTCGGCCAATCTGGTCGACACATTATCGACATACAAAACTTTTTTATTTTCATCACAAATAAGTATTTTACAAGAATTTGAACCGAGATCAATACCGGCATAATTTTTAGTCATTAGCAACCTCTTTAGGTTTGTAATTATTATTAAAATATTTTCGTGTTTTTTTATTAAAAGGATAACGGCGACGAAACTTTTTGCTATATTTCTTATCTTTTCTGTCCGAATGCATCAAGTCAAGCAAAATACCTTCTCGAATACCTCTATCCGCAATAGTAATTTCGGATATATTCCAAAAAGACATCAAACCTTCAATAATTGCACAACCGGCAATTGTCAAATCGGCTTTTTGCATACCGATACAAGCATGTTTTTTTCTCCCCTCATCCCCCATGCGCTTTATTTTTGAAATAGTTTTATCAACATCTTGTGCCGACAAAGCCAATCCGTCAACCGCCGAACGATTATATCGGCTCAAGTTTAAATGGATTGCACCCAAAACCGTAACTGTTCCGGAAGTTCCCAAAACTTGAATTTTTTGATTTTTAATCTCCTCAGAAATATGATACTTTTCCTCAAACTCGGCCAAAATCTTATGAGTTCTGTCAATAATTGTATTATACGCCAAATCAGTCATATCATGCTCGGGAAAAGCTTCCGAAACCGTAACTACGCCATAGGGAAGTGACACAAAACCCTCAATTATAGTCCTGCCCGAGTTGGACATTCTGGCCAAAGACACTTCTGTCGAACCGCCTCCGATATCAAAAACCAAAGCGCGTTTAATATTGCGATTAAGAAGAGGAACACATCCCACCACCGCCAAACGAGATTCTTCCTGAGGAGATATAATTTCGATATTAAGTCCGGTTTCTTTTTTAACCAAATCCATAAAATAGCGACAATTTTTAGCTCTGCGACAAGCAGCAGTAGCCACATATCGAGCTTTTACAATAGGCTGATATTCTTCCAAAACGCCGGCACAAACTCGCAAAGCATTAATCGTACGACGAATTGCCGTATGTGATAATTCATTATTATTTATTATACCTTCACCTAACCGAGTAATTTTAGAAAATGTTTCAACAATTCTGAACGACGAAGGGGTCGGCGTTGCAATCACCAACCTGCAAGAGTTTGTACCTAAATCAATTGCCGCATAATTATCACCGCCGGCTTGTTGTCCTAATCTTCCGGCCTCGTACTTTTCAACGGCTTTTTTATTCTTTTCGGGCCACTTACGCATATATTTATAAAAACTTTACATTTAATAAAAAAATAAACTTGGGTTTAATATATTCCAAGTTTATTCAATGTACAACAAATTTTTTTAACTTTTTTTAAAGCTCTGCACGCAATGCCACCCTTAACTCATCAATACATACCAATTCCTTGTTGGCATTTTCATAATGCCAATAAACCCAACCGTTACAAGCTGGCGCGTTTTGAGCTGCCGCACCGACCTGATGAATTGAACCTTCGGCGTTTTCGCTTTTTAGCGTACCGTCAGATCGAACTACCGCACAATGTTTTCTTGTCGCATCATACAAAACATCCCCCGGTGTCAACAAACCTCGTTCAATCACATTACCGAAAGGAACTCTGGGCAATTTTTTCTTACAAGCATACTCTAAACAAAGCTCGTTTTTAACCTCTTCAACTGCTTCAATACGCTCCATAGCTCCTTTTGCATAAGCAATATCTTTCTCAATACCGATAAAATTACGACCCAATTTTTTGGCAACTGCACCTGTTGTCCCTGTTCCAAAGAACGGATCCAATACTATGTCACCAACTTTTGATGATGACATAATAACTCTATAAAGTAATGCTTCCGGTTTTTGCGTAGGATGAAGTTTTTCACCGTTTTCGTCCTTTAGCCGTTCTTTTCCCGTACAAAGCGGAATATGCCAATCAGAACGCATTTGAGTATCTTCGTTCAAAGCCTTCATTGCTTCATAATTAAAAGTATATTTTGAATTTTGATTTTTAGATGCCCAAATTAATGTCTCGTGTGCATTGGTAAAACGAGTTCCTTTAAAATTAGGCATAGGATTAACTTTATTCCATATAATATCGTTTAATACCCAAAATCCTAAATCTTGTAAAATTTTTCCGACTCTGAATATATTATGATAAGAACCGATAACCCATAAAGCTCCATCATCTTTCAATACACGTCTGGCTGCACTCATCCATGCTTTGGTATATTCATCATAGGCTTCCATACTTTCAAAATTATCCCATTCTTCATATACCCCGCTGACATTACTGTTATCAGGTCTTAAGAGAGCATCACCTAATTGCAGATTATAAGGCGGATCGGCAAAAATTAAATCCACCGATTTTTCTTCCATCTCATTCATAACTTTAATGCAATCATCAACAATGATCGAATTAAGTAATGACTTAACTTGTTTTTTGCTCATATCTCAACCGTAAAGTTGTTAAATACACTTATGCAAACAAGTATGTCTCAAAGATGGTTATAAATTTATTAACAACCGGCAATTTAAAAAAAATAAAAAACAAAATCGATATTTTTCAATATTTAAGCAACTTTTTTAGTTAAAATTTCTTGTATCGGTTTGTAGCTTAAACGATGTATTCCTTTAACCACACCATAAGAATTTAGCCCCTCGACATGAGCTTTTGTACCATAACCGGCATTTTTTTCAAAAGCATAATAAGGATATTTTTTTGCCAAATCACCCATCAACCTGTCTCGATAAACTTTGGCCAAAATAGATGCCGCCGATATCGAATAAGACTTTGCATCTCCTTTTACCAAAGTTGCACAATCACAACCGATTCTTTGCGGTTTTTGATTTCCGTCAACAAGTGCAAAATCAGGCTCAACACCCAAAGCCTCTTTAGCTCGTTTCATTGCCAGAAAAGTTGCTTGTAAAATATTTAACTCATCAATTTCTTCAACCGAAGCCTCACCGATTCCTATTAAAACTTGACCTTTTTTATTTGCTTCAAGCAACTTTTCATAAAGTTCTTCTCGTTTTTTAGCGCTCAATTTTTTAGAATCATTAAGATTTTTTAACAAGAACTCATCAACATTTCTATCCAAAAACACCGCCGCACCGGCCACCACCGGCCCCGCCCAAGGACCTCGTCCGGCCTCATCGATTCCGGCAACTTTTCCTTTGTACTTATCTTCAAATTCAAACGAAGGCATCTTTTACCACCAAACTTTAATTTTGCCGTTATTTATCTCACACATTCCGCCTACAGGCAAAGTTGCAATCGGCGTGGTGTGTCCGAAATCAAGATTGGCAATTATCGGCAAACCTTTTAATTGCGGAATATAATCAATCATAAACTTCAATTTTTCTTTTGTCATATTTGAAGCCTTTTGAAAACGACCGATAAGAATTGCCTTTATATTCGCAAAATCATCTCTTTGAGCAAGTGCCTGAAACTGACGCAAAAATTCTTTATCATCTGCGCTTGAATAATTGCATTCTTCTATCATCAAAATTGTATTTTGAGCAAAATATGGCTGATACGGAGTTCCGTTAAGCAAAATCAAAGTGCTCAAATTACCTCCTTTTAACTCACCTTTGGCATTACCGTTTTGCAATACCCACCACCCCTCATTTTTAATAAAGTCACGATTCTCTTGATCCTTAAACCACAAATCATCACTCCACTCATCAGATATTTTTAACTCACTTTCACCTTCAAACAAAACTTTTTCTAGCATATCCAAAGTATACTCATTGCCTTTTTTCATACCGATGGAACTGTAATGAGGGCCATAAAAAGTAACCAAGCCGGTCTTAGCCTCTATTGCCGACAACAAAGCCGTAATATCTGAATATCCGCACAAAATTTTCGGATTATTTTTTATTACTTCATAATCCAAAAACGGCAAAATCTGATTCGAATTAAAACCACCTAAAATCGTAAAAATAGCTTTTACATTTTTATCAAGAAAAGCCTCCATAATATCATCGGCTCTGTTAAATACATCAGATGAGGCAAACATATTAAATTCTTCTTCAAGAGTATGTTTTCCGAAACTAACTTTAAGCCCCATTGCTTCAAATCGTTCTTTGGCAATTTTCCTACAATCATCACCGATTACTTTCATTGATATAGATGGCGCAATAACCCTGATTTCATCACCTTTTTGTAATTTTGCCGGTATCAACTTTTGCATAACAAACAACCTCCATAACATTAAAATCTAAGTTGATTATAGACTTATTTTTATATTTTGCATCAATTATATCCGCTTAAATAACAATATTTGCTATTATATATAAAAAAAAGGAAAAAAGATGCCCAAACATTTTTATATTTTTCGTCATGGTCAATGCCCCTTGAATATAACAGATCATATTCAGGGTCAAAAATTCAATGGCAATTTAACCCCTAAAGG
The DNA here is from genome assembly GCA_017501665.1 of Alphaproteobacteria bacterium. Lineage (GTDB taxonomy): Bacteria > Pseudomonadota > Alphaproteobacteria > RF32 > CAG-239 > CAZU01. The sequence continues at coordinate 101,450 of JAFVWM010000034.1, forward strand.
ACAACTTCAGGCAATTAATACCGGAAAAAATCTAAAAGACAAAAACATAACTCTTATTGTTTCAAGTCCTATGAAACGAGCCATACAAACCGCAAAAATTGTCGCAGATATAATAAACGCACCGATTTTTGTTGATACTCGTTTCATTGAAGTAAATATGGGAATTGTCGAAGGAATGCATATCAGCTATGTCGAGAAAAATTTTTCTGAATTATATTCTAAATGGCGACATGACAAAAACGGCACCGCACGTTTTGCCGGTGGTGAAAGCAAACAAGAAGTACGAGCCCGTATTTTAGACGGACTAAACCATTATTCTAATAATACCACTCATCAAAATATCGGCATCTCATCACATGGAATTGCCATATCCCAAATAATGCAATATTTAGGATATCCTTCTCCAAACGTCCCTAATGGCGCGATACTTCACATATCGCACCATTTATCAAACTGGCAATATCACGAACTTATCAATTAGATCCGATGCAATAATAATCAAATCCTTCTTTTTTAGGATATTTATGTTTCAACATATTGCGTAAATCCACAATTTTAGTAGTCCTCATCAATTTTTTCAATTCTGCCAAATCAGTCTCGCCAAATTCTTCCCATTCGGTCAAAATAGCCAACACGTCGGCATCTTTAACGGTCTCAAACATTGATGATGCATACTCAACATTATTGCCCAAAATCTTTCTGGCGTTGTCCATAGCTTTAGGATCATAAACACAAAGCTTAGCATTATTCTTTATCAGCTGATCAATAATTTGCATTGCCGGAGACTCTCTTATATCATCTGTTCCGTTTTTAAAAGCCAACCCCCAAACCGCAATTTTAGAATTTTTGATATTTTTAACAACATTCAGAATACGCAAAGCCATTTGCGTTTTTCGCAAATCATTTCCTCTTATTGTAGCTTCAATCAAAGATAACTGTGCACCATATTTTTTTCCCATATAAGCCATCGCATTAGTATCTTTAGGAAAACAGCTTCCGCCATACCCCGGTCCGGGATTCAAAAAACGATTTCCGATACGTTTATCAAGCCCCATACCCTTGGCAACTTCAAAAACATCGGCGCCCGACTTTTCACAAAAATCAGCCATTTCGTTAATATAGTGAATTTTCATTGCCAAAAAAGCATTTGATGCATATTTTATTGTTTCGGATGATTTTCTTTTAACGAACAAAATATCCGTTTTATCTTCAAACGGTTTATAAAGTTTTTTTATAACCTCACTTGCTCTTTGAGAATTTGTTCCAACCACGATTCTGTCCGGCTCAAAAAAGTCATGTACGGCAAAACCTTCTCGCAAAAATTCAGGCAAAGATACAACATCAAAATCTGCCTTTGAATTAGTTTTTCTGATAATATTCTCTATTTCATCTCCTGTTCCGACCGGAACGGTAGACTTTGTGGCAACAACAGTATATCCGCTGACATATTTTGCCAATTCTTCGGCAGCAGCATAGATATACTTCATATCAGCTTCTTTAGTAACCGGATGAGGCGGAGTTCCCACCGCAATAATTACCACGTCGGCATCTCTTACCCCTTCTTCCATCGAAGCCGTAAATTTTAACTTATTATTTTGGATATTTTTTAAGAAAAGTTCTTCTAAACCGTCTTCAAAAATCGTAACCTTTCCCGATTTCAAAGCTCTTATTTTTTCTTCATCTTTATCAATGCAGATCACTTCATTTCCGAGTTCTGCCAAGCCCACACCCGTAGGCAAACCGACATAGCCGGTTCCGATTATTCCTATTTTCATTTTATACACCCCTACTAAAAATAGTTTAAATTTTTATACAACATTATTACCAATATCAAAAAAAACTTAAAAATTCAAGCACCAAAATTGCTGTTATCAACTATTATAAAATACTTCAAAAATAATACTATTATTGATATGACAAAATATAAAATATTAAGGAGTACTTTAAGATGAAAAAAGGTTTTTCGTTTATATTGGCTACATTTTTCGGCATCGGATATTCTAAATTTGCCCCCGGAACATTTGGCTCATTGGCAACATTACCCTTAGCCTTTGTCTTAACCAATTACATTGGCGCATGGAGTGTTAGTGTTGCGGTATTATTAATATTCATAATCGGAACAATAGCCACAACCGAAGTTTTGCGCCACACACCTCACGACCCCGGATTTGTGGTCATTGACGAAGTTGCCGGACAATTACTTACTTTTGCCAGCATCGCTCCGCATTTGAATAATGGCTACAATGATTGGTTGCTATATCTGGCCGGATTCATTTTATTCAGAATTTTTGACATTTTTAAACCGCAACCTGTTCGCTGGGCAGACCGTAATATCGAAAATGCATGGGGTGTGATGCTCGATGATATTATTGCAGGCACTTATGCAACATTAATTCTGTATATCATTTATACATTCAAATTATTACCTCTTTAATAACAAAAAACTCGCAAATTAAATTTGCGAGTTTTTTTATCTCTAAAATACCTCATTTTTACGTATAATATTTCCTTTAGTACAGTTTTCTGCATCTTCAAAATGCATCAATCTATCCATAATTAATTTTACTTTTTCCGGTGTATAATTTTTATAAACAAAATCTGCACGATAAAAATCAGCTTTGATATTCTTAGCCTCTTTTGCCATACAAAAAGCCTTTTCGTTAAACATCATAAGTTGACAATTTTTTGACAGAGCCTCATATTTTTGTCCGTCTTTTTCAAGTTTAATCCAAGTAGGTTTCTGATTGCAATCTTTGCACGAATTATCTCTGATGCAAACCGCCGAAGTAAACAAAGGTACATCTTGATATACCACCACGACAACCGGCAAAGGAGAACTGACAACTAAAGTTTCCATATTACTTAACGTATCTTCAACAGCCAACGTTGCTTTTGAAATACGCATATCTTTTGCCTTTTGCAAAGCATACCTGTTAAACATATAAATCATATTGTCAAAGCTGAGATCTATCTTCTTTACCGGCAAAACGCTCAATCCCCAATAATTTCCTATTTCCCATTTTTTGTAACCGGCATCAAGTAATTTTGATATAATTTTATCAAAGTCTTTTACCTTTCGGCAAACCGTCGGCAATGCAATTCTAACTTTATTTTTCGGTAATTGCATAACCTCATATAAATCAGTTTCGGGATTTATCAATAAAATTACTTCATCTAATCTGTCAAAATCCAACAACGATGCTTTTTTCACATCATCAACTTTTACAATCCAACCTTGCTTATTTGGCCAGATTCTCGGTTCTACATCATTTAGCAAAATCTTTTCATCTTCAATAAAAATCTGCTCATATAATTTACGTCGTAAATCATTAAGTATTGAAATTGGTACAAACAAACTTTGCTCATTTTTTATTATAATGTTTTCCAAATCAAAAACGGTATCACCTGTTTTTGCAAAAGCATTTTTTATTGCCTCATTTACCTTATTTATATCTTTTGCTTCAGTAAATATTCCTTCAACTTCGGCAATTTCACCACATGATTTTGCCATTACCTTATTTTCAAAAACCATTACCTCTACATCAATTTTTTTTCTTTGTATAAACTCTTTTGGTCTTGGTTTTTGATATCCATAAGCTCCTTTAACATACGATGATGATGATAAATACACCGCACATCCTTTTTTCAAGCCTTCAATTTTTTGAGGCAAAGTTATCTCAACTTTATCTCCGGCATTTGCCTCCCACACGTTTTTTCCTTTTACCCTAAATTTTTGTAAAGAAAATCCATATGGTTTTTCCATTCCGTCAATATCAATTTGGATCCCGTCATGTTTGGCTATTCTAAAGTCAGCAGTTACAATAATTTTTCTATCATTAATATCTTCAATCTTACCGATACAAAGTCCTCTATGTCCGACAAATTTTACATCCGTAACATCTTTATTTTTCCCTTTTAGGTGAAACTTACACCACGGACGAGAAAATATCTGTTTAATATTTTGTTCCTTTTCTCTTAACGCTCCGTTACCGTCTAAAATATTGCGATAATAGTCTGTAACTGCTGCAACATATAACGCATTTTTCTTTCTGCCTTCAATTTTCAACGAATATATCGGCAAATTGATAATATCTTCTTCCAAAGCCATATCTTTCATCGAAAAACTATGCTCATTTTTGCCATTTTTACAAAATTCGGCACGACAAGGATACAAACATTTTCCCCTATTAGCACTTCTTCCGCTTTCAAAAGAAGAAAATTGACAAATTCCGCTGTATGAATAACACAAAGCTCCGTGAATAAACGCTTCTAACTCCAAATCTTTAATAGTGGCAATATCTTTCATCTCACTTAAAGATAGCTCTCTGGCCAAAACCACTCGAGAAAATCCGAGTTCTTTCAAAGCCAACGCACCTTGCTTATTATGCACAGCCATTTGTGTACTGGCGTGCATTTCAATTTCCGGATAATATTCTTTAACAATTTTTGCCACACCCAAATCCTGTAAAATAATCGCATCAACTTTACATCTTTTGCAAATATCCAAATTATTGATTAGTTGTTTTATTTCATTATCTTGTAAAACCGTATTTATGGTAACAAAAACTTTGCGTTTCAAACTATGCGCAAACCCCACAAACTCATTCAATTCTTCTTCGGTAAAATTATTTGCCGTAGCTCTGGCTGAAAATTGTTTCAACCCTAAATAAACCGCATCAGCTCCATAATAAAGAGCCGCATATCCTGCTTCAATATCACCGGCCGGTGCCAAAAGTTCTTTTTTCATAAATCATCCCGTATCTTAATTAGTTTATTTAATCAATACCCTAATTTTAGTTCTTTTACAACATGTTTTATACAAAAAAATTTATAGATTATTACTTAGAACAAACAAAATTTACACTTTTTTATTATTTGTTCATATATACTCTGTCAGAATAGTTGTAAGGAGTGCATTTATGGATCATTTACCCAACCTTATATCTGACTTGGCACTTATTATGATTTGTGCCGGAATTATAACGATTCTGTTTAAAAAACTTAAACAACCTGTTGTTTTAGGTTATATATTAGCCGGCATTTTGGTTGGCCCGCACTTTCCTTTATGGCCGACCGCCGTTGATAAAGCCAATATTCAAATTTGGGCAGATATAGGTGTAATTTTTTTACTTTTCAGTCTTGGTCTTGAGTTTAGTTTCAAAAAAATCGTAAACGTTGGAAAATCGGCCATAATAACAGCCAGTGCCAATATTTTATTTATGCTTCTCATCGGCTATAACATTGGACTTGCGCTTCATTGGTCTACGACCGAAAGCTTGTTTTTAGGCGGTATGATTTCCATGTCGTCAACTACTATTATTATAAAAGCTTTTGAAGAACTCGAGCTAAAAGGTCAACGTTTTACTGATTTGGTTTTTGGAGTTTTGGTAGTTGAAGACGTTGTCGGAATTTTGCTTTTAGTATTGCTTCCGACAGTATCCTTGGGTAAAGATGTTAATTCCATAGAGTTACTTATAAGCACAGGAAAACTTATCTTTTTCTTAATCTTATGGTTTATTACCGGAGTTTATTTGGTCCCTACCTTACTCAAAAAAATAATTTCACTCTTAAATGACGAACTGTTACTTCTTACATCTATGGCTTTATGTCTGGGTATGGTTATTGTAGCAACATCTGTCGGTTTCTCATCAGCACTGGGAGCTTTCATTATGGGATCAATCTTGGCCGAAACGGATGAAGCCGAACGCATAGAAGCCACCATTAAACCGGTAAAAGATTTGTTTGGTGCGGTATTCTTTACCTCTGTGGGTATGTTAGTAGATCCGGCCATGTTTGTTGAATATATCAAACCTATTTTAGTTATTACTTTTGTTGTAATCACCGGAAAAGTATTATTATCAACTGCCGGATTTTTACTTTCTGGCAACCGTTTGGAAACATCAATATTAAGCGGTTTTTCACTTGCCCAAGTAGGCGAATTTGCTTTTATTATTGCCTCTGCCGGTATGGCTATCGGAGTTTTAAAAGAATATGTATATCCGACAATAGTGGCCGTTTCGGTAGTAACCACTTTTACCACACCCATGATGATAAAATCAGCCAAACGTTTTTACAATTTTACCTATAAATTAATACCGCAAAAGTGGAAAGAATATTTATCAACTCATACCACTTCCAAAAAAGACACTTCGGCAGATGAGCAATTATGGCGTCAATTATTTAAAAAATATTTTTTCAAACTATGCATTGCCTCGGTAATTTTAATTGCCATAATCAACATATCTTTTTATTTATTACATCCGTTTATAAATAAACATTTACCACCAAAAGTTGCTGACTTAACTTCTACAATCATCACTTTAGCTTTAATGTCACCTTTTTTGCAAGGGCTGTTGACCGTAAACAGTGATTTGGCTCGCATTTATCTTACTTTATGGCACAAAAAAATAACCAACCGCCTTCCCTTAATATTTTGTACTGTATTGAGAATGGCTATAATAATCATATTCATCACAGTGGTAATAAACCACTTATTTACCAAAGACTTCTTTACCACTTATGCCATCATAGGCATTTTTGTAGTATTTTTATATAAATCAAAATGGCTATCAAAAAGCTATAAAAATATCGAACGTCAGTTCTTATCAAATTTGTATCGATACAAAGAAAAAGAAGAACTTAGCACAACACAAACAAAAGAGGAGAAAACACCAAATGACTAAAACAATTTGTATACTGTTAGCCGAAGGTTTTGAAGAAAGCGAAGCCATTGTTCCTGCCGATTTACTAAAACGGCTTGGTGTAAATATCGTTTTTGCCTCAATAACAAATGTCAAAGAAATTAAAGGTACTCATGGCTTCAAGTTTATTGCCGATACCACAATAAATAATATTATAACAGACGATTTCGATGTTTTAATGCTTCCCGGAGGTTTTCCCGGAACAACTAATTTACGTGATAACGATGATGTTATTTCACTTATACAACAAGCAAACAAACATAATAAAATTATTACTGCAATTTGTGCCGCTCCCATTGTCCTAAAAGATGCCGGCATTGCCGATAATAAACGTATTACCGGATACCCCTCTTGTGAACAATTTTCTCAAAAACACAAATTTTCATTTACCGGAAACGATATTGAAGTCGATGGTAATATTATTACTGCCAAAGCTATGGGTAAAGCACATATTTTTGCTTTTGCCATTGCCAAAGCTTTGGGTTTTACGGATATTGAAATAAAAAATTTAACTCAATCAACTTTTTTTGACTAAAAAGGTCTTACGATGTACTATATAGGAATAATGACCGGAAACTCACTCGATGCGGTTGATGTGGTTATTACTGATTTTGAAGATGATATCAAAGATATTTGCGCCCATTCAATACCAATACCCCAACATATTGCCGATAGTTTTCGAATTCTTAAAAACGACATAAAATCAGCAAACGGTGATATTGTAAAAGTTTATAACAATGATAAAATAAAATTTTTATCACTTCATGACGAATACATAAAAATTGTTGCCCAAACCGTTAATCAAACTATCAAAAAAGCAAATTTAAAAAAAGAAGATATCAAAGCAATCGGTTTTCATGGCCAAACCTGTTATCATAATCCACCATCCATTAACACTGATAATCCAAATACTTTACAAATCGGATCCGGACAAATGTTAGCTGATATAACTGGTATTCCCGTTGCCTATGATTTTCGTTCCGATGATATTATGAATGGTGGCGAAGGTGCTCCGCTTGCACCGATTCATAATCAGCATTTGGCCTTGTCATTAAAAGAAAAAGGAGTTTTTCCGCTTGTATTTTTAAATGCCGGCAACACAGGAAACCTTTCGGTAATATCAAACGATAAATCGGGAAATATAAAAACATATGGCTGGGATACCGGTCCTTTTAATCACTTTATTGATCATCTTGCCCGCAATGAAAAAAACACATCTTGCGATTTTGACGGCAAATTCGGTCAGCAAGGTAACATAAATTATGATTTGTTACGCAATCTTTTTGAAAAAGCGGTAGTTTGCAGTGATAATTCTAATTTTATTACTAAGCTTCCGCCAAAATCATCCGATCCCGCATGGTATAAAATATTACCCGAACTCAACGATAAAAATATCTCATTTTTTGACAGAATCAGAACGGCAGAATTTTTCAGTGCCTATATTATGGTCTATAATTTAAAGTTTATTTCTCCCGATATTACCACACCAAAATATTTTATAACTTTTGGCGGAGGCTGGAAAAACCCCATAGTTTTAAATGATTTTAAAAACTTGCTTACCGGTAAAGTCGAAGTTTTACCCGAGCACAAAACAATTTTTGAATCGATTCATAATAAAGAAATCATATTTAATAATTCTGATAGTTATGGCTATTCGGCACAGTTTATGGAAGCACGTATTTTTGCCGATATGGCTTATTGTTTAGATAACAATATTGCTTATTCCACCCCCGAAACAACAGGTTGCAAAACTCCTACCGTTTGCGGAATTTTTGCTTATCCCAATGGTAAAGATACTCGTCTTTGGTCACGTGCCTCATATGGTTGGCAGTCAAAAAAACGCACCTAAATAAAAGGTGCGTTCTTTAGAAAGCACATTTTGCTTATTTTTTCTTAGCCTTTGTAGTTTTTTCTTCTACCGGCAATTCCGAAGTACAATGCGGACAACGTTTTGCATTAATAGAAATTTCCGAACAACAATAAGGACAAGATTTTGTATTTTTAACAATAATCTGAGCTTCTTTTTTATCTATTTTTGCTTGCAATTCATTAATAGCTTTAATCAAAATAAACACCGCAAAAGCCACTATTATAAAGCTGATAACCGCATTAACAAAAACCCCAAAATTCATGGTAACGGCACCTGCTGCTTGAGCGGCAGACAAAGAATTATACGGAGCAGGAGTTGCACCTTCTTTCAAAACCAAAAACAAATTGGTAAAATCAACTTTACCGAGTAACAATCCGATAGGTGGCATAATTACATCTTTAACCAAAGAGTCCACTATTTTACCGAAAGCAGCTCCGATGATAATACCTACTGCCATATCGATAACATTACCGCGCATCGCAAATTTCTTAAATTCATTTGCCAAATTCTTAAACATATAAGTTCTCCTAAAAAAATAATAAAAATAGATAAAGCGCCGATAATAAATATCGGCGCCTATAAAAAAACAAAGCTACATTTTTTCAACCTGTGAATATTCCAATTCTACCGGCGTAGAACGACCGAAAATAGAAACCGAAACTTTAATTCTGGCTCTTTCCGTATCAACATCTTCAATCAATCCGATAAATGAAGCAAACGGCCCGTCAGAAACTCTTACTTGTTCACCTATCTCGTAATTAACCACTTCACGAGGACGCTCAACACCTTCTTGCATTTGAGTAATAATACGTTGAGCTTCTGCCTCGGTAATCGGATAAGGCTTATTACGAGCACCCAAAAATCCACTGACATTAGGATTATTTTTAATCAAGTGCCATGCTTCATCAGACATAACCATCTTGACCAAAATATAACCGGGAAAGAACTTACGTTCACTAGAAACTTTCTGACCTTTTTTAACTTCGACAACCTCTTCGGTCGGAATCAAAATTTCTAAAATTCTATCTTCCCATTTTTTCAAAGCAACCTGTTCATTAATAGATTGTGCAACTTTTTTCTCACAACCCGAATGAACATTAACAACATACCACTTAGCACTCATTTATCTTATTCTCCAAGCGAAAATACAGTTTTGACAATCCAGCCCAATATTTGATCAACAAAAAAGAAAAATGTTGATGCGATAGCCACTAAAACAACAACCATAACCAAACTTTGCATAACTTCTTTTCTTGTGGGCCAAGTAACTTTTTTTACTTCTTGTTTAACTTGACGAAAAAACTGTAACGGACTGATTTTTGCCATAACCTTACCTTATTAAAATAAAAACACTAAAAAGCGACTCTTCAAAAATTGTCGGTTTTCCGACAACAAACAACATCAAAAAGCCACATTCTTGATTTAAGTGATATATAAAGGTTTTTATCTTAAAATGTCAAGCACTACTTTAAGGTTCTCTTAATATTTTTATATTTTATAAAAACTTATCCCTTTCCACTTTTCGATTTTTTATAAAAAAATATCATAAAGGTAATTTAATCAAACAAAACTGTCGTACCTTGAGCGAAGAATGACAAAATGAGTCATCGCCTAAACGGAGCGTAAGCGGAGTGCGGTTAGCGATCTTCAAATTAAATAAAACATAGAAGATGCCTGACATCATTTCGTTCGCAAAAATGACATAAAAAAACTCGGGACTAATAAGCCCCGAGCTTTTTTTAGCTATATTAAGCCAACCGCATTAAGCAGATTTTTTGCAACAGCAAGAACCGCTGTTTTCTCCGCCGACTGTACGATCTTTGCCGAATTTAACAGTTGCTTGAGCAGCTGCCAAACGAGCAACCGGTACACGGTATGGAGAACAAGATACATAATCCAAACCAACCTTGTGGAAGAACTCGATTGATTTAGGATCACCACCATGTTCACCGCAAACACCTAAGTGAATGTCTGCATTAGTTTCGCGACCTTTATAGCAAGCACGAGCAACCAATTTACCAACACCGTCAACATCAATAGAAGCAAACGGATCAGCAACATAAACACCTTTGGCTCTGTATTCGTCCAAAATAGCACCTGTATCGTCACGGCTCATACCCAAAGTTGTTTGAGTAAGGTCGTTTGTACCAAAACCGAAGAATGCAGCAGATTCGGCAATTTCTTCAGCCATCAAAGCAGCTCTTGGCAACTCTATCATTGTACCGACGATATAGTTAACTTTAGCGCCTTTTTCAGCAAATACTTGGTTAGCTGTTGTATCGATAACGTTCTTAACGATATCCAACTCTTTCTTAGAACCTGTCAAAGGAACTTCGATTTCAGGAGTTACTTTAACACCTTCAGCTTGGCATTCCAAAGCAGCTTCCAAAATAGCACGAGCTTGCATTTCGGCAATTTCAGGATATGTAACTGCCAAACGGCAACCACGGTGACCCAACATCGGGTTAGCTTCGTGCAAAGCAGCAGAACGTGTTTTAACTTGTTCTAATGTGATACCCAATTTGCTAGCCAATTCTTGCATTTCAGCATCTGTGTGAGGCAAGAATTCGTGCAATGGTGGGTCTAACAAACGAACAGTAACCGGCAGACCGTCCATAATTTTGAACAAATCTTTAAAGTCTTGCTTTTGATATGGCAACAATTTAGCCAAAGCAGCTCTACGACCATCTTCATTGTCAGACAAAATCATAGCGCGCATATCACCGATTCTGTTTGCATCAAAGAACATATGTTCCGTACGAGCCAAACCGATACCTTGAGCACCGAAATCACGAGCTGTTTGAGCATCTTTCGGAGTTTCGGCATTAGCACGAACTTTCAACACTCTGATTTCATCAACCCAGCTCATCAATTTACCGAAGTTACCTGTATTTGTATCAGCCTTAACTGTCGGAATTTCGCCTTCAATGATTTGACCTTTGGCACCGTCTAATGATACCCAATCACCTTCTTTAATAACAACACCTGACTTTGTTGTCATTGTTTTGTTAGCATAGTTAATTGTAATATCGTTAGAACCAGAAACACAAGGAGTACCCATTCCGCGAGCAACAACGGCTGCGTGAGATGTCATACCGCCACGAGCAGTAATCACACCTTGAGAAGCATGCATACCACCGATATCTTCCGGAGAAGTTTCATTACGGATTAAGATAACTCTTTCACCTTTGTTAGCCCAAGCTTCAGCGTCTTCAGCATTGAATACGGCGCGACCTACGGCAGCACCCGGAGAAGCCGGCAAACCTGTAGCAATAACATTTTTCTTAGCTTTAGGATCAAGCATCGGGTGCAACAATTGGTCTAATTGATCAGCACCGACTCTCATAATAGCTTCTTCTTTAGAAAGCATGCCTTCTTCAACCATTTCAACAGCCATTCTTACGGCAGCTGCTGCTGTTCTTTTACCGTTACGGCATTGCAACATCCAAAGTTTTCCGTGCTCAATGGTAAATTCCATATCTTGCATATCTTTATAGTGAGCTTCCAATTTATTTCTTACATCAACCAATTCTTGATAAAGATGAGGCCATTTTTCTTCCAAAGAAGTACCATCACCCTTAGAAGCCATCGGTTGCGGTGTACGAATACCGGCCACAACGTCTTCACCTTGAGCATTAACCAAATATTCACCGTAGTAAACATTTTCACCGGTAGCAGGGTCACGAGAGAAGCAAACACCGGTAGCACAATCATCACCAGCATTACCGAATACCATGGTTTGAACGTTAACGGCTGTACCCCAGTCTCCCGGAATGTTGTTCAATTTACGATAAGTAATGGCACGATTAGCCATCCAAGAACCGAACACAGCACCGATACCTGCCCACAATTGATCCCAAGGATCTTGCGGAACAACTTTACCTAATTTTTCACCGATAGCTTTGTATTGATTAACCAATTCTTTCAAATCTTCGGCAGTCAAATCCGTATCAGAAGCATAGCCTTTAGATTTTTTCATATTTTCCAAAGCTTCTTCATACAAATCAATATCTGCACCCAAAACAACGTCTGAGAACATTTGCAAGAAACGACGATAAGAGTCATATGCAAATCTTTCAGAACCAGAAGCATTAGCCAAAGCTTTAACTGTTTCATCATTCAAACCCAAGTTCAAAACGGTATCCATCATACCCGGCATTGAAACTCTGGCACCTGAACGTACCGAGAACAACAACGGATTATTAGCGTCAGCAAATTTTTTGCCCATAATACCTTCAACATAAGCCACAGCTTGTCTTACTTGATCTTTCAAATCAGCAGGATAAGTTTTGTTATTGTCATAGTAATATGTACAAACTTCAGTTGTAACTGTAAATCCCGGAGGAACAGGCAAACCGACTGTGTTCATTTCAGCCAAGTTAGCACCTTTACCGCCAAGGAGATTACGCATACTGGCATCGCCTTCAGCGCTACCGTTTCCAAATGTATAAACCCATTTACTCATGGTAAATATAGCTCCTTTCGTAAGCTTAGTTAAAACGCATGTCAGGATACTCAAAAAAGCCCCGACACAAAATTGTCGGGGCTAGCTTATATCAATAAATGCGATTCTACAAGAAAAATATTGCACTAATCAAAGATTTAAGTGATAAAAATTAAGTGTTTTAGCTGTTATACAAGTTTTTATGAAAAACTCGGAGAACGAGATTAATAATAAAAAATAAAGACGGCGAAAGCGGAGTGTACAAAAAAAGTACATGAGCATTTCGCCGTTCTGAAATTTTGGCTTTGAGATAAGCCGTCATACGAGTTTTTATGAAAAACTCGGAGAACGAGGTTAATAATAAA